>JAHDHS010000003.1:105544-133443 GCA_020631215.1 Hellea sp.
TTGCAGGATCAAGCTATGGCCTATGGCCGAGACAGCTCGCGCTTTGAGGAAAATAAACGCGCCGTCGATGACAAGCATATGGGACCGCTGGTTAACACGATTATGACACGCTGTATTCAGTGCACGCGCTGTGTGCGGTTTATCACAGAAGTGGCCGGGGTTCAGGAAATTGGCTTGGCGCAGCGCGGCGAAGACGCTGAGATTACGACCTATTTGGAGCAATCTTTGACATCTGAATTGTCAGGCAATGTGATTGATTTATGCCCGGTCGGTGCACTGACGTCGAAACCTTACGCCTTCAACGCCCGTCCTTGGGAACTCGAACACGTCGAAAGCGTCGATGTGATGGATGCAGTTGGTGCGAATATCCGTGTTGATAGTCGTCGTGGGGCAGTGCTGCGGATTATGCCGGTCATCAATGATGATGTGAACGAAGAATGGATTTCCGACAAAACGCGTTTTGTTTGGGATGGGCTGGCCCGCCAGCGACTGGATCGTCCGTTCATTCGTGAAAATGGCAAGCTTCGCCCAGCCGGTTGGGATGAAGCTTTAGCTTTGGTTGCTGAAAAACTATCCGGCGACCCGGACAAAATCGCCGCGATTGCAGGTGATTTGTGTGACGCCGAATCCATGAAAGCCTTAAAAGATTTGATGGGCCAAATAGGCACGCCGCATATTGATTGCCGCCAGGATGGATCTTTGGTTGGCGGACAGCGTGAAAGTTATCTGTTTAATTCCACGATTGCCGGACTCGAAGATTGCGATGCCATCTTACTCATCGGAACCAATCCGCGTCATGAAGCGCCGCTCGTCAATACGCGTATTCGTAAGGCTTGGTTGTCCGGTGATACGGAGATTGGTTTAATCGGTGAGGCGGCTGACCTGACATATGGTTATGATCATTGCGGAACATCTGCCGCTGATTTGGCTGTCTTTGCCAAGGCCGCCAAAGGCTTTGCCAAAAAATTTAAAGCGGCCAAAAACGCAGCCATCATTATTGGTATGGGGGCTTTGCGCGGAGAGGCCGGACAGGCTTTGCTCGCCGAAGCCGGTAAGCTTGCGAAAGCCACAGGCGCGACCATTAACATCCTGCACATGGCTGCCTCTCGCGTAGGCGGTCTGGATATGGGCTTTATACCTGGGGAGAACGGGAAGGCGACAGACGCGATATTAGAATCAGCGGCGTCAGGCGCAATTGAAACGGTCTATCTGTTGGGGGCCGATGAACTTGACGCATCAAAGCTGAAAGATGCTTTTGTGATTTACCAAGGCAGTCACGGTGACGCCGGGGCGCATGTCGCCGATGTCATCCTGCCGGGAGCGGCCTATACCGAGAAAGACGGGCTTTATGTGAATATGGAAGGCCGGGTGCAGATGGGCAGCCGCGCGGTTGCGCCCAAAGGCGAGGCCAAGGAAGATTGGGCGATCATACGTGCATTGTCCGGTCATATGAACCGTGTGCTGCCTTATGATAATCTTGGTGCTTTGCGCGAAAAGCTCTTTGAAGATCATCCAAGTTTCATGAGTTTGGGTATGATTGCAGAAAAAGCTGACTTCGATTCATCCACATTAGGCCGGAAAAGTACGCTTTCGAAAGCCCCGTTGAAAAGCCCGATCTCTGATTTTTACATGACAAATCCAATTGCGCGGGCCTCAAATGTGATGGCGGAATGTTCTGCTGTGATTGACGAGGCAGCGATGAAAGAGGCGGCAGAATAATGACGGCTCAGCTTATACAGTTTTGGGGAGAACTGTCTCCACTGGCTTGGTTCGGCGTAAAACTGCTCCAGGTTTTGGCCTTTGTTCTACCTCTGGCCTTACTCGTGGCGGCATTGGTTTTGGCGGACCGTAAGATTTGGGCGGCTGTGCAGATGCGCAAAGGGCCAAATGTTGTTGGCGCCTTTGGATTACTGCAAACCATTGCGGATGCGCTCAAATTTTTCTTTAAAGAGATTGTCATTCCAGCAGGGTCTGACAAGTTCTTGTTCATTCTCGCGCCGGTTCTCGGGCTGGTCATGGCTTTTACGGCCTGGGCCGTGATACCGGTAGCGCCGGGCTGGGTGATTTCTGACATTAATGTGGGCGTATTATATGTGCTCGCGATCAGTTCTCTGGGTGTTTATTCGATCATTATTGGGGGTTGGGCGTCTAATTCCAAATATCCGTTCATGGGCGCATTACGTTCCACAGCGCAGATGGTTTCTTATGAAGTTTCTATCGGTTTTATCATTCTGACAGTGATTTTCCTGACAGGTTCTATGAACTTGACTGACATTGTAAACGCCCAAGAAGGCGGCCTGTTTAATTGGAACATGTTCCGCCTAAACCCGGTCGGAGAGCATGGCATTGCGAACTTATTATTGTTCCCGATCATGTTTTATATGGGTGTTCTTTTCTTTATCTCGGCCTTGGCCGAAACAAACCGTCCGCCATTTGATTTGCCCGAAGCAGAGTCGGAATTGGTCGCGGGGTATCAGGTCGAATATTCCTCAACCCCATTTCTGATGTATTTCTTTGCCGAATATGTGAACATCATGTTGCTCTGCTCTATGATGACGCTTCTATTTCTGGGCGGCTGGCATGCCCCGATTGATGTTGGTCTGGAAAATCCAATCGTGCCGCCAGTGCTGTGGTTCTTTATCAAGACAGCCTTCCTGTTCTTCTTGATGGCGATGGTTAAAGCGATTGTCCCGCGTTACCGTTATGATCAGCTAATGCGTCTGGGTTGGAAGGTGTTTCTGCCAACCGCACTGGCTGCGGTCATATTGGTCTCTAGCTGGGTTGTCTTTTTTGGCGATAAGATAGGATAGGTGATGTTGTTTACACGTATCAAACAAGTTATCCGCGGCGCGCTGCTCTTGGAATTTGTCAGCGCCTTTTGGTTGGCGATGAAATATTTCTTCCGCCCCAAAGCAACCGTCAATTATCCGTTTGAAAAAGGTCCGCTCTCTCCGCGCTTTCGGGGTGAGCATGCGCTACGCCGTTACCCATCGGGCGAAGAACGCTGCATTGCCTGTAAACTCTGCGAAGCCATCTGTCCGGCTCAAGCGATTATGATTGAGGCCGAGCCTCGCCCTGACGGATCCCGCCGCACGACGCGCTATGACATAGACATGGTCAAATGTATTTATTGCGGTCTGTGCCAAGAGGCCTGTCCCGTCGATGCCATCGTTGAAGGCCCGAATTATGAATTTGCCACTGAAACCCGCGAAGAGCTTTACTACGATAAAGAAAAACTTCTCGCCAATGGGGATAGGTGGGAAACAGAAATTGCAAAAAATCTAGCCATGGATGCGCCTTACCGCTAAGGCGGCGCGCAAAGGAAAAGGAACCGAGAATCGTGCTTGTTGCCATCTCATTTTATCTTCTGGCTTTTGTGGCTATCGCCGCCGCCTTTATGGTGGTTGCAGCCAGAAACCCTGTCCATTCGGTTATGTGGCTGATCCTAACATTTTTCAGCGCGGCAGGGCTGTTCATCCTCATGGGAGCTGAATTTCTCGCGCTGCTATTGGTGATGGTCTATGTCGGTGCGGTGGCGGTGTTGTTCCTGTTTGTCGTCATGATGTTGGACGTGGATTTCGTAGAGCTAAAACAAGGTTTTTTAAGTTATCTGCCCATTGGCGGTCTTGTGGCGATTATACTCCTTGTTGAAATGATCTTGGTCGGTGCGACCTATTTCACCGGAGCCAATGCCAAAACGGTTGTTGACCGATCAGATGAAAGTAATATCGAAGCTTTTGGGCGTGTACTCTACACGGATTATGCAGGCGTCTTTGAAGCGGCTGGCTTTGTCCTGTTGGTGGCCATGATCGGGGCGATTGTTCTGACATTGCGTGATCGGGAAGGCGTTCGCAAACAAAATGCAATGGATCAAATGGCGCGTACGCGCGAAGACGGCGTTGAACTGGTTGATATCGAACCAGGCCAAGGCGTCGGGTAGGGGAGCGGATAATGGTTATTGGTCTCCATCACTATCTTATCGTCGCGGCGATTTTGTTCACCATTGGCGTGTTCGGAATTTTCGTAAACCGAAAGAACGTTATCATCATTCTGATGTGCGTTGAACTAATCCTGCTGGCTGTAAATATCAATTTCGTCGCTTTCTCCACCCACATGGCGGATGCGGCAGGGAATGAGCCCATAGCCGGACAGATATTCGCTCTATTTATTCTGACGGTGGCGGCTGCCGAAGCGGCTGTGGGCCTCGCTATTCTTGTTGTTTACTTCCGAAATCGCGGCAATATCGCGGTCGAAGATATCGATCTGATGAAGGGCTAACATTGTGATGTATCAGATCATAGTCTTTGCGCCGCTGCTCGGCGCGATTATCGCAGGCCTTTTGGGCACGCGTTTTGGTAAGCAATTTTTGCCCGAGAAGCCATCCATGGCGATTACGACAGGCCTGTTATTCCTGTCCGCTATTATGTCATGGGTTGCACTGTTTAAAGTCGGCTTTGACCATCAAGAGGCTCAAGTCGATGTCTTCCGTTATTTGGATGTCGGCGGAGTTAAGGCCAATTGGGCGTTTAAGATTGATACCTTGACCGCTGTGATGCTGGTTGTCGTCAACTCAGTCTCGGCCCTCGTGCATCTCTATAGTTGGGGTTATATGGAAGAGGACAAATATAAGCCGCGTTTCTTTGCTTATTTATCGTTCTTTACCTTCGCCATGTTGATGTTGGTGACATCGGATAACTTCATTCAGCTCTTCTTTGGCTGGGAAGGGGTCGGCGTCGCCTCTTATCTCTTGATTGGCTATTACTATAAGAAACCATCGGCCAATGCCGCAGCCATTAAAGCCTTTGTGACGAACCGTGTAGGCGACGTTGGCTTGGCGCTCGGGATTATGACCGTGTTTTTGGTCTTTGGGTCCGTGAATTTTGACACGGTCTTTGCGGCCATCGCAGAAAACTCTGACAGGACGCTCAGCTTCCTCGGCGGTGAATATAACGCCATGGAGCTTATGGCGTTTCTACTTTTCATTGGCGCGATGGGTAAATCTGCACAATTTGTGCTGCATGTCTGGCTGCCGGACGCGATGGAAGGCCCAACACCTGTATCGGCCTTGATCCACGCTGCGACGATGGTGACAGCGGGCGTGTTCCTCGTTTGCCGGGCGCATCCTATTTACGAAGCTGCGCCTGTGACATCTGCGTTTATCACAGCTATCGGAGCCTTCACGGCCCTCTTCGCGGCGACGGTTGCGCTGGTACAGAATGATATTAAACGCGTGATTGCTTATTCAACCTGTTCTCAGCTCGGCTATATGTTTTTTGCAGCAGGGGTTGGCGCATACAGTGCGGCCATGTTCCATCTCTTTACGCATGCCTTTTTCAAAGCGCTGCTCTTCCTCTGTGCCGGCTCTGTTATCCATGCCCTGCATCATGAACAGGATATGCGTAAGATGGGCGGCATTCGCAAGAAAGTGCCGTGGACCTATGCGGCCATGATTATTGGCACGCTCGCCATTACAGGTATCGGTATTCCGGGAACGAAGATTGGTTTTGCCGGCTTCTTCTCTAAGGACGCGATTATCGAGGCGGCTTATTCCGGTGCGGCCTACAGTAATGCGGCTGTCTTTGCATTTTGGATTGGTATAACGGCGGCGCTGCTGACCAGTTTCTATAGCTGGCGCTTGATCTTTATGACGTTCCACGGGAAATATCGCGGGGATCAGCATACATTTGACCACGCGCATGAAAGCCCGTGGAGTATGCGTATCCCGCTTGTTCTGCTTTCAATCGGTGCGCTGTTCGCAGGGGCCGCCTTCTATAAATATTTCATGAGCAATTACGGGGATTTCTGGCATGGCGCTCTGCCATCAGCCTATGGCGGAGATCATCATGGCGCATCTGATATCGTGCAATATGCGGCGGCAGAAACAGCCAGCGACGCCCATCATGATGATGTGAAGCATGGCGGCTTATTCGGGTGGTTGTTTAACAAAGTGCATGGCTACCCATTCTGGGTCTTGCTCTTGCCATTAGTTGTCTCGGTCACCGGATTTGTAACGGCTTATCTGATGTATATGCGCCGGGATGACCAGGTTGCAGAGCATATCAAAAATGTTGAGGAAACCGGCGGCAGCCCGATCTATAATTTCTTGCTCAACAAATGGTATATTGATGAGCTTTACGATGCGACCATTGTTCGGTTCACGCGTTTCCTGGGGGATATTTTCTGGAAGATAGGCGATATTGGTATCATTGATCGGTTCGGGCCAAACGGCATTGCAAAGTTTGCGACGGGCACAGCGAACCGTCTGTCAAAAATTCAATCAGGTCATGTCTACCATTATGCCTTTGCCATGTTATTGGGGGTTGTCTTCTTGATCATCGCAGCATTCCGCGGAATGGGAGGCTAGCTCATGTTTGAAGGTCTACCTATCCTAACATTTATCACCTTCCTGCCGCTTCTGGGCGCGCTGACCTTGGTGGTGATATCGCGTTTATCCAATGCGGATGCCCAGGCACAGATTGAGAAAAATGCGCCGCGCGTAGCCTTACTCGTTACTGGATTTGTGCTGCTATTGTCGATCTTACTGGTCTTTGACTTTGACCGGAGCAATCCGGCGTTCCAATTCATTGAAGATACGCCATGGCTTGGCGGCGGGATTGAATACCGGCTTGGTGTGGACGGGATTTCGATACTCTTCATCCTTTTGACGGCATTCCTGACTCCGCTTTGTATTCTCGCCAGCATGACCTCCGTTAAAAAACGGATGCTGGAATATATGGTCGCGTTTCTGATCTTGGAAACACTAATGATCGGGGTTTTTGTGTCTCTGGATTTGATCCTGTTCTACCTCTTCTTTGAGGCCGTTCTGATCCCGATGTTCATTATCATTGGCGTCTGGGGCGGTAAAAACCGGGTCTATGCGTCTTATAAATTCTTCCTTTATACGCTGCTCGGCTCTGTGCTGATGCTTGGCGCGATCCTATGGATTTATTTCTATAGCGGTCAGCAGCTTGACAGCCCAACGACGGATATGCGCGTTCTGATGACACAATTGGATATCCCCGGCGGGGTGCAGACCTGGCTCTGGCTGGCCTTCTTTGCGTCATTTGCAGTGAAAATGCCGATGTGGCCGGTTCATACCTGGTTGCCGGACGCACACGTTGAAGCCCCAACCGCAGGCTCTGTGATTCTGGCGGGTATCCTTTTGAAGCTAGGCGGCTATGGTTTCCTGCGCTTCTCTTTACCTCTATTCCCCGAAGCCTCGCTCGAGCTGGCGCCGTTGATTTACTGGATGTCGGTCATCGCGATTATATACACCTCACTGGTAGCCTATCGTCAGAACGATATGAAAAAGCTGATCGCTTATTCATCGGTCGCCCATATGGGCTTTGTGACCATGGGTATTTTCGCCTTTAACACGCAAGGTATTCAGGGCGGCATATTCCAGATGTTGTCACATGGTGTGATTTCCGGAGCGCTGTTCTTCTGTGTTGGTGTGATTTACGACCGGATGCATACGCGCGAGATTGCGTTCTATGGCGGTTTGGTTTCCAAGATGCCAGTTTTCGCGGCATTCCTGATGCTCTTTACGATGGCCAATGTCGGCCTGCCGGGCACGTCGGGGTTTGTTGGCGAAATTCTGACCATGATCGGGGCCTATCAGGTCAACCCATGGATTGCCTTTGGCGCAGCTTTCGGGATGATCCTGTCCGCGCTTTATGCCCTGCATCTCTATCGTGAGGTGGTCTTTGGTGAAGTGACCAATGAAAAACTCAATGACATCGAAGACGTCACGCGGCCGGAGTGGTTTATTCTGGGCTTGCTTGCCTTCTTTACAATCCTGCTGGGTGTCTATCCGTCTCTGATTACTGATATCACCAGCGTATCCGTCGAAAATCTTATCACCGAATTTAATGCTGATATTGCCAATATGGAGGCGAACTGACCATGTGGCAGACCTTGTCCCTTTTCGCGCCTGAGCTTCTTCTGGCATTTTTCGCGTCACAGCTTCTGACCTATGGCGCGTTTGCCAAGAAAGATGTCTCTGTCGGCGCCCGTTATTTCGCGGTCGCGCTGCTCGTAGCTTTCGCTTTGATTGGCTTTGTGATGGGCAAACCGACGGGGGAGGCATTCAAAGGCCTGCTGATCGTTGATGACTATTCCTATTATGTGAAAGCCATCATTGGCCTGTCCGCGGCGGCGGCTCTGCTTTTGTCCAAATCTTATTTCCAATCCGAAAAGCTTGACCGTTTCGAGTTTTCCGTCCTGACGCTTTATGCTGTCCTTGGTATGTCGATTATGGCCAGTGCGAATAACTTGCTCTCTATGTATATCGGCATAGAGATGCAGTCTCTGGCGCTATATGTCCTCGCAGCCTTTAACCGCGATAGCCTTCGCGCATCAGAGGCCGGGCTGAAATATTTTGTGCTGGGCGCTTTGTCCTCCGGTCTTTTGCTTTATGGCGCGTCGATGATCTATGGCTTTACCGGGTCACTGGATTTCGCGACCATCGCAGCTTCTATCAAAGAGCAGGGGCCCACAACCGGTATCGTCGCCGGAATGGTGTTCCTGCTGTGTGGTTTGGGTTTCAAGATTTCAGCCGCGCCGTTCCATATGTGGACGCCGGATGTCTATGAAGGCGCGCCCACCCCTGTGACAGGGTTCTTTGCGGTCGCGCCAAAACTGGCCGCGATTGCTCTAATTGGCCGTATCCTCATCGGCCCGCTGGGCGAGATCACATCGCAATGGCAGCAAGTCATAATCGTCATGTCCGTCTTATCCATGTTTGTCGGCGCAATCGGAGCCTTGGTACAGAGCAATATCAAACGCCTGATGGCCTATTCATCCATTGCCAATATGGGCTACGCGCTTGTTCCGCTCGCGGCAGGCACAGTGGCGGGCATCAAAGGCATGCTGATCTTTATGACAATCTATGTCATCACGGTCATCGGCGTTTTTGCCGTGATCCTGCAAATGCGCATTCGCAACGGCATGGTCGAGCAGATATCCGATCTATCAGGCCTGTCAAAAACCAACCGCCCGTTGGCAATTGTCATGACAATCTTGATGTTCTCTTTGATGGGCATTCCGCCTTTGCTCGGGTTCTTCGGGAAACTCTTTGCCTTCCTTCCGGCGTTTGAAGCGGGCTTAATTCCGCTGGCTATTCTGGCGCTTATTGCCTCTGTCATCAGCGCGTTTTATTATCTGCGTGTCATCAAAGTTATGTGGATGGATGAGGCCGAGAATGAGTTTGTGACGGCTCCGCGCGCTGTTCGCGTCATTTTGCTGATATCTGCGCTCATCGTCTTTCCTGTTCTGTTATTGCCATTCTTCGCAATTCCGGCGCAAAGCTTGATCAGTCAGGCCGCGCTCGCTTTATTCTAGGTGAGGTTTCTAGAATTCGACAGTCTCGCCTCTACGAATGAGACGGCAGCGGAACTCTTCCGCAATGGCGAGGACATGCCGCTTTGGGTCAGGGCAGACAGCCAAACGTCGGGCCGGGGCCGCAGAGGCCGTGCCTGGACATCCAAGTCAGGCAATCTTTTTGCATCCCTGCTTTATCCCTGGACAGGCAGCGCCACAGATGCCGCGAAACTGAGCTTCGTGACATCGATTGCCTTGGTAAAAACACTCCAAGCTTACCCGATTGACGTAGCGCCCAAATTGAAATGGCCCAATGATGTTCTGCTGAAAGACGCCAAGGTGAGCGGCATCTTGTTGGAAAACCTCAATGGTTCGGTCGTGATTGGTGTTGGCGTTAATCTGACCTCCCACCCTGAAGGCACGCCTTATCCGGCCACGCATTTACTGGACCATATCCCCGAAGATCAAATGGCTGGTCCGGAGCCGGCCTATACGGGCCCTGCGCCCTTTTTGGCGATTTTGTCCCGCCATCTGGATGATTTGATAAAGCTTTACTTAAAGGACGGATTTGACCCGATAAGGCGCGCTTGGCTGGAACATGCAACGGGCATCCCAGGCACTGTCACGGTGCGCCTGACGAATGAAAGCTTCTCCGGCCAAGCCACAGATTTGCTTGAAAATGGAGCGTTGCGTGTTGTGCTGCCAAATGGCACCATAAGGGACGTCCATGCGGGCGATGTTTTCTTTGAAGGACAAAGTTAAATGCTACTGGCCATAGATACGGGGAACACGAATACATTGTTTGCCATCCATGACGGCAAAGACTGGATCGTCGAATGGCGTATTGCCACGGACGCGGCCCGCACGGCGGATGAATATGCCGTGTGGTTTCATCAATTGATGAAAATGCAGGGCCTGAAATTCAAAGACATAGCTGACTGCGTGATCTCCACCGTTGTTCCGCAAAGCCTGTTTAATATGCGCAATCTCGCCCGTCGGCATTTAAAGATTGAACCGATCATCATCGGCGAAGAAGGTGTGAAATTAGGGATAGGGGTGCGTGTCGACAATCCGCGCGAAGTTGGGGCTGACCGTTTGGTTACGGCGCTTGGGGCCATCAAAAAATATGATGGTGATCTAATAATCATCGACAGCGGGACAGCGACGACTTTTGACGTGGTTTCCGGGGACGGGCATTTTGACGGCGGTATTATCGCGCCCGGTATCAACCTGTCTGTCCGCGCGCTGCACGAAGCGGCCGCGCAATTGCCGAGAATTGAGATCAAAAAACCGGACAAAGTCGTCGGAACCAATACGGTCATGGCCATGCAATCCGGTATCTTTTGGGGCTATATTGGCTTGATTGACGGCTTGGTAGAGCAGATCAAGGCCGAAAGCGATAAGGACTTTACAGTCATCGGCACAGGCGGGGTGGCTTCTTTGTTTGAAGGTGCATCGAAAACGATTGATCATTATGACAGCCAGCTGACCATCGACGGGCTTTACGAAATTTGGCAGTTGAACAAGTAATTCATGGCTAAAAAACCCAACACAGATGAATTTGTGTTTCTGCCTTTGGGCGGGTCCGGTGAAATCGGGATGAACCTTAATCTGTTTGGCTTCGGGCCTGAAGATGATCGCAAATGGGTCATCGTTGATATTGGCGTGACCTTTGGCGGCGCGGATACGCCGGGCATAGAGATCATCATGCCCGACACACAATTCATCGAGCAGCATCAGCATAATTTACTGGGCATTGTCCTGACCCATGCGCATGAAGATCATATGGGCGCATTGGCACGTCTTTGGCCGCGTCTGCGCTGTCCGGTCTATGCGACGCCTTTTACTATGTATCTGGTCAAAGATCGTCTGGCTGAGGCTGGGCTGCTGGATGAGGTGGATTTGCGCGAAGTCCCGCTGCAGGGCTCTTTTGATCTTGGCCCGTTTAGTTTTGATTTGATTACTCTGACCCATTCAATCCCCGAGCCTAATGCACTGGCCATAAAGACAGAGCTTGGCACGGTCTTGCACACAGGCGATTGGAAAATTGACCCGAACCCCCAGATCGGAGACGCGGTGGATGAAGCGGCCCTGAAGGCATTAGGCCAAGAGGGCGTGCTGGCTATGATTTGCGACAGCACCAATGTCTTCACTCCCGGCGAAGCAGGGAGCGAAGAGGGCGTGCGCGAAGAGCTAACCCAATTGATCGCGGAATATGATGGGCGCGGGATTGCGGTGGCCAGTTTTGCGTCCAATGTCGCGCGGCTGGAATCTGTCATGATGGCTGCAAAGGCAAATGATCGATCGGTTTGTCTTGTCGGGCGGTCAATGCACCGCATGACGGCGGCGGCCAAAGCCGTGGGGCTATTGCAAAATGTCGGCCATATATTGGATGAGACCGAGGCCGCTTCTATGCCTGCCGCACATGTGCTTTATTTGTGTACGGGCAGTCAGGGTGAGCCACGTGCAGCCTTGTCCAAAATTGCCAATGGCGAACATCGCTCTGTTAGGTTTCACGAAGGTGATGTCGTTATATTCAGCTCGAAAATCATCCCAGGCAATGAGATTGGAATATTTGCGCTTCAAAATGCTCTGGCTGATGATGGCGTTGAAATCGTCACAGAAAAAATGCGGCCGATCCATGTATCGGGTCATCCTTGCCGGGATGAGTTGGCCCACATGTATGAATGGGTCAAGCCGGGCATTGCGATCCCGGTTCATGGGGAACGTCGTCACCTGTTGGAACATGCCAAGTTTGCCAAGTCCTTGGGCGTGCCAAAGGCCATGGCTGCGCGAAACGGCGAAATGTTGCGGCTCGCCCCGAAAGGTCCGGCCGTCATCGATATCGTAGCCTCTGGCCGATTACATCAGGATGGCAGAGACATTGTCTCAGCGCATGATGAAGGCCTGCGTCTGCGCCGGAAAATGGCTTATGCGGGTCATGTGGCGGTCAGTCTTGTTGTGAACAGTAAAGGCCGTCTTGTCTCAGGGCCGGAGCCGCGCATAAGCGGCTTTCCGGAAGGTGAGAATGGGGACGTATTAGAAGATTTACTGGATGCCGTGGCCGAAGAAGCGGAAGAAGCCTTTGAGGCGCTCTCGCCTAAAGTCCGCCGGGATGAAGATATCATAGAGGACAAGCTTCGCAGCCGCGTTCGCAAAGTGGTAAAAGCCCGAACCGGCAAAAGAACCATTGTGGAAATCACAGCGCATAAGGTGAAATAAATGGATTACAAAACGTTCTTGGGCCCAATGAACCATATCGGGATTGCTGTGCCGGACATTGAGGCGGCGATTGATATGTACCGGACTGTTTTCGGTGTTGAGGATATTACCGAACCCGCCGATCTACCGCCGCAGGGCGTGACCTATGCTTTTGTAAACCTGCCGACCGGGCAGGTGGAACTCATAACGCCCTATGGGGATATGTCTCCGATCAGCAAGTTTTTGAAAAACAACCCCAAGGGCGGGATGCATCATTTATGTTTCGAGGTGAAAGATATTCACGAGGCGTCATTGTTAATGGCGGAGCGCGGTATGCGCGTCTTGAATGAGCCGCGCATAGGCGCACATGGCACGCCTGTTGTCTTCCTGCATCCGGGAGATGCGGGCGGGGTTCTGATTGAACTGATGGAAACCCCCAAAGAGCCGCACTAAGATGAATTGGTTTTCTGCATTGGTTGTTTACCTGCTCGTTTGGTGGGTGAGTCTGTTTATGATCCTGCCTCTGGGGATTCGGGGGCAAGCAGAAGAAGAGGATGTCTTTAAAGGGTCAGAACCGGGCGCGCCGGTTCAGGTGGATATGAAGAAAAAATTCTGGCTGACGACCAAAATCGCGACTGTAATTTGGTTCGCCATATGCGCGATTATTCTCTCAGGGATTCTCGATTGGGAGATGATAGGGGAATTTTTCAACCGATAATATATTGAACCCTGTCTGATTTTTCACCTGCTGGGCGAAACTGCCGCTTGTCGGCCTAGTCCGAAGCCGTTAAGCCCGGAACAAACCACATAAGAGTCATCACCGCTATGCGCTTATCCAATTACTTTTTGCCAGTTCTGAAAGAGACGCCTGCTGATGCCACCATCGCGTCGCATCGTTTCATGCTGCGCGCCGGCATGGTCAAGCAGGACAGCGCTGGTATTTATATCTGGTTGCCATTGGGCTTTAAGGTCTTGCAGAAAATCGAGCAGATTGTCCGCGAAGAACAAAATAAAGCGGGCGCGGTTGAAATGCTCATGCCGACTATCCAATCGGCCAATCACTGGAAAGAAACCGGGCGATATGATGCCTATGGCCCGGAGATGTTACGGATTACGGATCGCGGCGACCGGGAGCTACTCTACGGGCCAACCAATGAAGACATGATCACGGATATGTTCCGGTCTTATGTGCGGTCTTATAAGGACCTGCCGCAAATGCTTTATCATTCGCAATGGAAATTCCGCGATGAACGCCGTCCGCGCTTTGGTGTGATGCGGGGGCGGGAATTTCTTATGAAGGACGCCTATAGTTTCGACATCGACCCGGCAGCAGCACGTGTGTCCTATTATAAGCAATTCGTGGCCTATCTAAACACCTATGCGCGAATGGGATTGCAGGCTGTGCCGATGAAGGCGGACACAGGTCCGATTGGCGGTGATTTGTCTCATGAATTTTTGATCCTGGCAGAGACAGGGGAGAGCGAAGTCTTTTGTCATAAAGACCTCGTGGATATGCCGCCGCCCGGATATCTGGACACGGATGAGGCGCGTGAAGCCGTCTTCAAGGAACGCACCTCGCTTTATGCCGCCACAGATGAAATGCATGACGCGGATGAATTTGCCAAAGTGCCTGCGGATAAACAGCTCTCCGCGCGCGGGATTGAAGTCGGACATATTTTCTATTTTGGCGATAAATATTCCGCGCCCATGAATGCGCAGGTCCAAGGCCCGGACGGTAAAAATCACAACATCATGATGGGCTCTTATGGTGTTGGTGTTTCGCGTTTGGTGGGCGGTATCATCGAAGCCTGCCATGATGAGAATGGAATTATCTGGCCGAAATCTGTTGCGCCTTTTGGGGCAGGGATTATCAATCTGCGCAAAGGGGATGAGGCTGTGGATGCCGCCTGCGAAGATATCTATGCCAAACTCTCCGCAGCAAATATCGATCCGCTTTATGATGATAAGGATGATCGCGGCGGACAGAAATTCGCGCGGATGGATTTGATCGGGCTGCCCTATCAAATCGTTGTCGGGCCGCGCGGCTTGAAAGAGGGCAAGGTCGAGGTCAAGACCCGCGCCAGCGGCGAAAAGCAGGACATGACAATAGAGGCCGCGATCAACTTCATCACAGGCGAGTTTGCCGAGTGAATATGACCGCGCCGATAAGCGCCGTGAAAGGTAAGCAGAACAAGCCCTTTGGCGTGATCGAGCGTATGATCGCCATGCGTTACCTGCGCGCCAAAAAATCCCAAGGCGGGGTTGGCCTGATCGCGGGGATTTCTTTTACCTGTATCATGCTGGCCATTGCGGCGATGATCATCATCATGTCGATTATGAACGGCTTTCGGTCTGAAATGATCCGCCTGACCATCGGTTCTGAAGGTCACATGTATGTCGGAACTGCGAATGGCGCGCCGGAACCCGCTGAGATAAAAGCGCTGGAACAAAGGCTCGCCGCTGTGCCGGGCGTGGAAGAAGCCTATCAATTCACGCAGCATTATACGGGCGTGCAGGCCAATGGCCAATTCGGCCTTGCGCAGGTCATCGGCATACGCCCAGATAATCTGCGCGGTTATGAGTTGATCTCTGAAAAAATTGTCGCGGGCAGCCTGCAAAATTTCGGGCAGGGTAAGGGTGCTAATCACCAGATTGCCATGGGGCAGGTGCTGGCCAGTTCTTTAGGTCTTACAGTCGGCGACCGCGTGACGGTATTTTCACCCCGCACCCGCGCCACACCCTTTGGCCCGCCCATGCCAATCACCAAGACTTACACAGTCGGCGCCCTGTTCGAGATCGGCATATTTCTGACCGACCAGACCTATGTCTATATGGATCTGGATCAGGCGACACTGTTATTTGAAGGCGGAGAGATGACGGGCGATGTGATGTTACGCCTGAAGAATCCTGATCAAATTGATAAGCTTTATGACACGGTCGTGCAATCTGCCCAAACCCCCGTCTTTGTCAGCACTTGGAAAGACCGTAATCAATCTGTCGCGACGGCGCTGCGGACGGAACAAATTGCTATGCGGCTGATCTTTATGATCGTCGTGATCATCGCGGCGTTCCCGGTTCTGGCCTCCATGATTATGCTGGTAAAGAACAAGTCCAAAGACATCGCAATCCTGCGCACCATCGGCGCGACCCAGGGCGGCATTTTGCGGATTTTCCTCATGAGCGGCGCGATGATTGGAATATTAGGCACGTTGATGGGCTTATTGCTGGGTATCATTTTCTGCCTGAATATCGGCGCTGTGCAATCTTCCATCGAGTTTGTCTGCCGCTGCGAATTATTCCCGCCCGAAGCCTATCAGCTGTCCAACGGCATTCCGGCCAAGATTGTCTGGAGCGAAGTGGCGGGCGTGGCCTTCTGGGGCTTTTTGATTTCGGCTGCGGCGACCTTCCTGCCGGCACTGAATGCCTCCCGCGTCGATCCAGTGGATGCGCTTCGTTATGAATAACCGACGCCCCATACTCTCTGTGCGCAATTTGCACCGCAGCTACCCCTCCGGCGGCGGAGAGCTGCAAGTCTTGCGCGGAGCCGACATTGATATCTATCCGGGCGAAATGGTCGGCCTGATCGGGCCGTCCGGTTCCGGCAAATCGACCTTGCTGCATGCTGCGGGCCTGCTGGAGAAACCCAATGCAGGCGAGGTCTATATCAATGGCCGGGAATGTCTGAAATTGCCGGATGATAAACGCACGCAAATCCGCCGCGATTCGATTGGCATGGTCTATCAATTCCACCATCTGCAAAAAGAATTTACGGCGCTGGAAAATATCATGATCCCGCAAATGATCGCCGGAACCAATGCCCGCAAAGCCGAAGCCGAGGCCGAACGCTTACTGGGCGTGATGGGCCTGACCGCCCGCGCGACGCACAAGCCAAGCCAAATGTCCGGCGGTGAACAGCAGCGCGTGGCCATAGCGCGGGCTTTGGCGAACAAACCGCAAATGCTGCTCGCGGATGAGCCAACCGGAAACCTTGATCCCGCAACGTCTGACTCTGTTTTTCAAAGCCTCTTTGATCTGACGCGGCATGAAGGCGTCTCGGCTTTGGTTGCGACGCACAACATGCAATTAACGCAGTTCATGGACCGGGTGCTGACCGTTCAGAACGGCCTAATCGTGCCTTACCGCGCGCCGGCTCTGACTTAGCAGGTAAAACACAAATCCGGCGGCAATAATGCCCGCCGCGAATAACACCTTGCCCGGTTCCTCTTTAGACACATAAAACAGCGTAAAACCTGTAATCGCCAAATATATTATGGGCACAATGGGATAACCCCAAACCTTAAAGGGGCGCGGCAGTTCAGGCTCCCGCCAGCGCAGAACAAATAGGCCAAGCACAGCCAGAAATGAATTAAAGGCCAGCAAAGCGCCCGCAAATATGACGATGAATTTGAAACTCGTCGTGACAATCAGGATCAGAGCGATCAGGCTCTGAAACCATATCGCATTGCGCGGCATGCCGGATTTATTGACGCGCCCTAAAAAGCCAAGCGCCGGGAAGTCTTCGCCAATGGCTTGTAGGGCTCTTGGCCCTGCCAAGGTCATGGCGCTGACCGTGGATATCAACATCAAAGCCATCATGCCTCCGGCCAGACGCGCGCCCATATCACCGAAAATGCCTTTGGCTGAGATATAGCCAATCTCGATTTCATTGACCATTTCGGCTTGCGGCGCGGTGTAAAGAAAGGCGGCGTTTAGCAAAACATAAAGCACGGTCACGATTGCCGTCCCCGTAAACAGGATTTTAGGCAAGTCGGCCTGCGGGTTTTCAAGCTCGCCGGAAATATAGGTCGCGGCATTCCAGCCCGTATAGGCGTAAGTCACATAGATGAGCGCAACGGCATAAGTACCTGAAAACATGAGCTTATGATCGCCCGGTTGCGGTATTAGACTCATCGGTTGCGGGTCTGTGGCCAAAGTAAAGGCGGTTGCGCAAAATAAAAGTATAAGCGCGACTTTTATAAGTGTGAATCCGAATTGAAACCCGCCTGAAACCCTGCGGTTTCGGCTGTGAACCAACATGGCGATAATCACGAGCAGGCAGGCCAGGCTTGTTTGCGCCAGCGGAGATAATCCGCCGGGCATGACCGCAGCACTATATTTCCCAAAGGCGAGGGCGACTGCGGCTATGGGCGCGGCAAATCCAATGGTTGCGGATATCCAGCCCGAAATAAAACCGGCGGCCGGATGATAGATACGGCCCAGAAAATTATATTCGCCGCCGGAACGGGGCAGGGCGGCCCCCAACTCGGCATAGGATAGGCTCCCGCATAGAGCCGTGATCCCGCCAATAACCCATAACATCAACAGCGCAAAGACAGAGGTAATATCGGCCAGTTGAAACCCCAAAGAGGTAAACACACCCGTCCCGACCATATTGGCAATGATCACCGCCAAAGCCGTGCGCGGAGCGAATTTACTTTGCAAAACTGTCTTGGGCGCCTGTGTCATGGAGGGTTTATGGGATAGATACTGTATCACTGTCCACGGAAATATCGCGCCTGTAGGGGCTCAATATTTTTATCAAATCTGATCCATAGACACTTCGACCCTTCGAGACGCCGCCCAGTGAGGAGATCACGAACCCCCTCTCCCTTGAGGAAGAGGGTGCGGCACAGCCGTGGGTGAGGGTGAACCCAAGCCAGATTGGTACACCCTCATCCGTCACTTCGTGACACCTTCTCCCTCAAGGGAGAAGGAAATCACAATTAAATCCGCGTTTTTCTCTGAAATTAGACCCCATACACCCAGCTCATACCAGCGCAAGCTGGGATCCAGTAAGCCTATGAAAGACCTTTGAGTTTACGCTCTGGGCTCCGACTTTCATCGGGGTGAGCGGATTATTTCATGGAATTTGTATCCCCGCTTTGAAATCCTGTGCCACCCTTAGAGGGTGAAAAGTGACGGACATATCACACACAATCCTGATGCCCTCAGCACGGTGGATTACGCCTCGGCTTTGATGGATACGCTGATTATGGTCTATCTGCGCCTGATGAACCGGGCCATGCCGGATATGAAACTGGTGCTGCGCTATGCTTAGCGCATGCAGCATATGACCAGGCGCATGGCGCGTCATATTTATAAACTCCGGCAATATGAACGGCGGGAGCTCTTGCGGCATGACCCCAATACCCGCCGCCGCGTGCATGATGATCTGGGCGGGAAAATGGCTATGGTCTTGTGGGAGCGGCGCAGGCGCGAGGCGAAGGTCGTGCGGTCTGCCGCGAGCGCCAAAGACCCTTATCCCGAAGCCCCAAGGCCAAGCTTTGATCGGCCTGCCAAACAATATCCGCGCAAGACACCCTGCAAATGGAAACCCAAAACAGACCGCTTTGGGCATTACCGACTGGCGGTTATTAGGACGGGGAAGCTAACAAACCCGCCCAAGCGGCCAAAGCCCAAAAAGACAGATATCAAACGCCAATACACAATACGCTGCCTCCCGCTGGAAGTCACACCTGACGACCTGCGGTCCACCCATAGTTTCAGCAGCGGCTATTCCCCGCCGCCGGGTGGTGGTTACCCACCCTCGGGCCACTCTCCCCCAATAGACAGACCGCCGATTTAAAAATTGTACCCCCTCTCCCATGGGGAGAGGGTGCCCGAAGGGCGGGTGAGGGGATATGATCCCGAGAATCATGATTTCCTATCGAGGCATTGAACCCCTCATCCGTCGCTTCGCGACCCCTTCTCCCTATGGGAGAAGGGGATAATGCAGGCGAGCAATCACCATGATTGCGCTGTAGAAAGACAGAATTGATTTTGATTTGTAAAAAATACTTTACACGACTGAATTCAGACGCTATGTAAAAAATAGTTTACATAAGGAGTATGGAAATGGTGTTCAGAGAGAAAACGGCCTGGATCATGTCTTTGGCCTTGATATTGGCAGGTGCATTTTACTGGCGCGTCATTATTGCCGGAAGCGCAGAGATTGGCGGGACTATGCCGCCTTTGATACCGATAATGGTGATATATGTCGTTATTGTAATCGCAGTCGCGATAATTGGGCATATCATTGCTGCCGTCGGTAATCCGAAAGAGGCGGGCACACCGTCTGATGAGCGCGAATTTAAAATTGTTGCGCATAGCCGGGCTATATCACAAACAGTATTTGGCGTCGCCATATTGGGTTCATTGGGGCTGTATCTTTTCAGCTATGATGGTCACGCCCTGTTTCACTGCGTCTTTGCCAGCCTGATGCTATCGCAATTGGTGGAATATATTATGCAGATTATACTTTTCAGAAAGAGTGTTGCGGGTGCCACCGCATAGTCATTGTTAAAACGGAAGGAGACGAAAATGACACGTATAGAAGATATGAGCGAGACAGAACGGCAGAGTTGGATTACCTTGCTGGCTGATGGGGCGGTGTTCTTTTACTTCATGCAGAAAATGACCACAGGCTTTCCGCCGCGGCTGGTCTACACAGATATCAATGAATTTGGGGCTGCGATTATTGCCGTGATCATTGTGACGATCATTCTGCACATGGCCATTGGTTTGACGTTTGAGATGCGTAAACGCAAAGAAGCCTATGAGCGGGATGAGCGTGATGTTCAAATTGAGCGCCAAGGCGCGCATTGGGGCTATCGGTTCCTGCAATATGGGATTGGCTTTATCATCGTGACGATGTTCCTGCATAATGTCGCCGGTTCAGTTTATAAGCCGCCTATGTCGATTGAGAAACCTGCCGAAGTCATCTTTGCCCTTATGGTCGTGAGCTATATCGCGGATCTCGTCAAACATGGCATCATGATCAAAGCCTATAGGGCTTAATCATGGGCGGGAAAAAAAGTCAGATTACCAATCACATCAAGCGTGTGCGTCTGGCGCGCACTGATTTGACCCAAGCCGACTTAGCAGAGCGAGTGGGCGCAACGCGGCAGACGATTATCGCGATTGAAGCTAATAAATATGCGCCGTCTCTAGAACTTGCTTTCCGTATCGCGCATATATTAGGGGAACCGCTTGAAGAGCTTTTTGAATTTGACCCGTCACTTTGGAGATAACATGACAGAGATTAACGCCTATGCCGCGATGGAAGCCGGAGCCGATTTGCAGCCTTACAGCTTTGATCCCGGTGAGCTTGGCCATAATGAGGTCGAAGTCAAAATCCATAGCTGCGGCATTTGTCATTCTGATCTCTCCATGATCAATAATGACTGGCGCGCCAGCCAATATCCGCTCGTGGCTGGACATGAAGCGATCGGCGAGATATCGGCAGTCGGGGCAGGGGTCTCGCATTTGGAGATTGGTCAGATGGTCGGTGTGGGCTGGAACAGTGACAGCTGTATGCATTGCTCGCCTTGTCTTTCGGGCTCGCAGCAGCGCTGCCGGAGCCTGACGACGACTATTCGCGGGCATGGCGGTTTTGCTGACCGCGTGAGGGTGCGGGACATTTGGGCTGTGCCGCTGCCGGATGGAATCGATATGGATTCCGCCGGGCCGCTTTTTTGCGGTGGAATTACGGTCTTTGCGCCCATGATGGATTTTGACCTGAAACCTACGGACCGTGTCGGGATTATTGGCATTGGCGGGCTGGGACATTTGGCGGTGCAATTTGCGCGGGCTTGGGGCTGTGAAGTGACGGCCTTTACCTCCAGCATGGATAAGGCTGATGAGTTGACAGAATTGGGCGCACATAAAATCGTCAATAGCCGGGATGATGACGCGCTGAAAAAACTGCGCGGGCAGTATGATTTTATTATCACAACGGTGAATGTGAACCTGCCTTGGCACCGTTATCTGGCGGCCCTCTCGCCCAAGGGGAAATTGGTTACCGTCGGTATGATCACAGAGCCGATGGGCATTCCGGCGGGGCAGCTCATTAATGGTCAGAAAATGCTGAGCGGGTCTGATACGGGCTCACCCGATATGGTCGCTAAAATGCTGGAGTTCTGTCAACGTCATGACATCAAGCCTATGGTCGAATATTTCCCGATGTCAGAGATCAATGACGCCATCGCGCGGTTGAAATCCGGTAAGGCGCGTTACCGGGTGGTGCTCAAGGCTTAGGCTTTCGCCCAGTCGAGATAACGGATGAGCGTGTCATTTTCGGGATATGATGGGGACAACATCTCAAGCACTAGCTTGGCGACATCGGCTGGCTCTTTCAGGGTTTTCGGGTCTTCGCCGGGCATGGCTTTGGCCCGCATCGCTGTGCGGGTTGCCCCGGGATCAAGCAGATTGACTTTCAGATTAGTGACTTCGACTTCTTTGGCATAGGCGGACACAAAAGCCTCCATGCCCGCCTTGGCCGCTGCATAAGCGCCCCAATAGGCGCGGTGCGACCGGGCAACAGAAGAGTTGACAAAGACAGCCCGTCCGGCATTGGACGCTCTGAGCAGCGGATCAAGGGACCTGATAAGACGATAAGGCGCGGTCATGTTCACGGCGATGACATTGTCCCAGGTCTTAGGCTCGACATGCGGGGCCGGGGTGATATCGCCCAAAAGGCCTGCATTGGAAAACAGCCCGTCCAAGCGTCCATAGCGATCAGATATAATCGCGCCAAGCCTGTCGATCGCATATCCATCTTTCAAATCCATGGGAACCAATGTGCAGCTTCCGCCTGCGGCCGTAATCGCGTCGTCCAGATCCTCAAGCCCGCCTTGCGTGCGGGCCGTGGCGATAACGTGGCAGCCTGCTTTCGCCAGAGCCAAGGCAGAAGCATAGCCAATACCCCGAGATGCCCCGGTGACTAGGATAATGCGATCCGAATGATCCGACATAATGCCTATGCGACCTCGATCAGGAAGGAGAGCTGTTTATCCCCATTCAGTAATTTGCGGTCGCGGTCAATCAGCGGCGTCGGATAATCACCTGTGAAACAATGATCTGTGTATTGCGGGGCATCTTCTTTGCGGTAGTCTTCGCCCATCGCCCAATATAGGCCTTCAATTGACAAGAATCCCAAGCTGTCTACTTCGAGCATTTCTGTCATCGCTTCGAGGCTGTAATTGGCCGCTATCAGTTTCTGTTTGGTCGGCATATCAATACCGTAGTGATCCGGGTATTTAATTGGCGGTGAGGCGGAGCGGAAATGGACTTCCTTCGCCCCGGCCGCCTTGATCATGCGAACAATCTTGGTGGAGGTTGTCCCGCGTACGATGGAGTCGTCTACGAGCAACACTCGTTTGCCTTCGATCATGCGCCGATTGGCGGAATGTTTCAGACGCACCCCCATATCCCGGATTTGCTGGGTGGGTTGAATGAAGGTTCGTCCGACATAATGATTGCGGATAATCCCAAGCTCGAAGGGCGTGCCTGTTTCCTGACTAAACCCGATGGCAGCCGGGACGCCGCTATCCGGGACAGGAATAATGACATCGACGTCCGCCGGGGTTTCTTGCGCCAGACGCATGCCCATACGCTTGCGGACTTCATACACGCTTTTCCCATGAACAACGGAGTCCGGCCGCGCAAAATAGACAAATTCGAAGACGCAGGGCCGTCTGCGAGCATTGGGGAAAGCCGTGAAACTGCGAATTCCGTCTTCATTGATGACGACAACTTCACCGGGGTCGACTTCACGGATGAATTCTGCGTCAATCATATCGAGCGCGCAGGTTTCCGATGCCAAAACATAGGCATCTCCCAAACGGCCAATCAGGAGCGGGCGTATTCCAAAGCGATCCCGCGCGCCCACCAGCTTATCTTTTGTCATGCCAACAAATGCATAACCGCCATCCACTTGCCGAATAGCATTCACGAAGCGGTCAATAAATTCTCCACTCTTGGTCCGTGCGATCAAGTGTATGACAGCTTCTGTGTCAGATGTGCTTTGAAAGATGGCGCCTTTTTCGACGAGCTGTTCGCGGATCGTATAGGCATTGGTGATGTGGCCATTATGGGCCAGAGCGAAACCGCCGGTGTGCAGCTCTGAAAAGAGCGGCTGCACATTGCGTAATGTCGTCGGCCCCGCTGTGGAATAACGGTTGTGCCCGATTGATATATGCCCTTTCAGGCGTTCGGAAGGATCCTCGCCCGTGAAATTATCTCCGACGAGACCCAGATGCCGTTCGGTATGGAATATTTTTCCGTCTGTAGAGGCGATCCCGCAGGCTTCTTGTCCGCGATGTTGCAGTGCATGAAGTCCTAGAGCTGTCAGAGAGGCGGCGTTTTTAATCCCGAAGATACCAAAGACCCCGCATTCCTCCCGGATTTTGTCCTGATTCGGGTCGATCCAGCAGCTCGGATTACTCATTATCTATCTCCTCAAGGAGCTCCTGAAGCTCCCCGTCTTTTATGCGATCTGCATATGAGCGCATTTTCGCAAAAGGCAAGGCCCGAATTGCGTCTCCTATCCGGTCAAGCAGTGGATAAAAGGTCGAATCTTCAAACATGGCGGGCAGGGGCTTGGGATCAGCCTCCATTTGGTCACGCATGGATTGCGGCATGGATTGGATGACTTGGTCATAAATGCCTTTGGCTTCCAATTCCGCGCGGTAGCTTTGTGCCTCTTGGCTGGCTCGGTGCTGGGCAGTTAGAACCATGACGCCAAGGGCTGCTATGATAAGGCCTCGAGCAACACCGAAGCCCGCGCCTAAGAGGCGGTCCAGTAAGCCTGTCTCTTTGCCTGTTATCGTCTTACCAATTTTGGACATGAGTAAAACCATAAGCAAATAGGTCAGCGTCCCAACGCCAAATACAAGAACGCCATCCGCCAGCCAGGTCGGTTGAATGAAACCTTGCATGTCAAAACGGAATTGTCCCCAAATGAAAAGCGTAATGATTGCGGCGATCAAGAGTGCAAATAAGGACACAACCTCACGGACAAAACCTCGAGAGGCCGCATATAGCATAGAGATGAGCAGAACAATCAGGACAACGACATCAAAGCCGTTAAAGTCAAATGGGCCGATGCTGACCAGATTGAGAGGCATAAGCGGTTTGTCTCATTCTTAGGCGGCCCAGCTGCTTGGGTGCTCCAGGCCAGTATCTGTGCTGGCTTCTACACGGCGAATGAGGTCTGTCAAAGTCTTGATTGCAATGATTGGGAGAACGGAGTTGTCATTCTCCTGAGATTTGACAGCTTTTGGGGCTATAGCGCGTGTAAATCCCAGCTTGGCAGCTTCTTTTAAGCGGGCTTCGGAGCGCCCAACAGGCCGGACGTCGCCAGAAAGGCTGATTTCCCCAAAGACCACCGAATCGGCGGGCAGGGGCATATCAAAGGCTGAAGAGGCAATGGCAGCCGCGACCGCCAAATCCGCCGCCGGTTCATTGATCCGTAAACCGCCTGCAACGTTCAGATAGACATCCTTGCCGGCAAAACTGACCCCGCAGCGGGCTTCCAGCACGGCCAGCACCATGGCCAATCGCCCGCTGTCCCAACCTACAACAGCGCGCCGGGGCGTCCCAAAAGCCGCCGGGGCAACCAAGGCCTGTATTTCGGTCAGGACAGGGCGGGAGCCTTCCAGCCCGGCAAAAACGGCGGCCCCGGCGGAGGCGTCACTGCGGCCGTCCAGAAACAGGGCGGAGGGGTTAGGGACTTCGGACAGGCCCGTCTCACGCATTTCAAACACGCCGATCTCATCTGTCGGGCCAAAACGGTTTTTATGGGCCCGCAAAATACGGAACTGATGGGCACGATCGCCTTCGAAATAAAGCACGGCATCGACCATATGCTCAACGACGCGCGGGCCAGCAATTTGACCATCCTTGGTCACATGCCCCACCAGAATGACACAGGCCCCGGTTTTTTTGGCAAAACGGGTTAGCTCCTGCGCGCAGGCCCGTACCTGTGCCACTGTACCGGGGGCTGCGCCTAGCTGATCTGTCCATAAAGTCTGGATTGAGTCGATAATCACCACATCAGGTTTTTGAGACATAAGCCCATCAAGGATTGGCCCGAGTGAAGTTTCCGCCGCCAATGAGACCGGTGTGTCTGAGACGCCCAGACGTTTGGCCCGCCGCCTGACCTGACCTGTGCTTTCCTCACCGGAAATATAGAAGGTCTTGATCCCTCCCGCCGCGAGTTTTCCTGTGGCTTGCAAGAGCAAAGTTGACTTACCTATGCCGGGATCGCCTCCGACCAATAAAGCCGAGCCAGGAACAAGCCCCCCGCCAGTGACACGGTCAAGCTCCGAAATATTGGTTTTCAAGCGCGGAACGTCCTGCGTCTCGCCGCCCAAGTCAACGAAATCAATTCCCCGTCCTTTTTTACGCTTATGGGCCGGCACAGCATTCTGACTTTGCGCCTCTTCAACCAGCGTATTCCACTCACCGCAGGCATCACAACGCCCGGCCCATTTTCCATGAACGGAACCGCAGGATTGACAAACAAAAATAGAGGAGGGCTTGGGCATATTGATTCCTGTGCTGATAAGTTATTGCTGTGATATTCAGTAAAAGTCAACAAATGTTTATGATTTGTTCTAATACCGTTGGTGACGGTTCATGGAGAATGACCCCATGGGTAAAAGCAGAATTGATTTTGATATTATCGAAAGGCATGCAAACCTGTCCACAATGGGAGAAAGCGCAAAACGCCTTACATCCCATATAGCATGAGAGGGACTTATGAGCGTCAAACCGGATCCAACTTTTCACGCAACCCCAAAATTGGCCATGGCGGCACCCGCCGAAAATTATGCATTTACGGTCATGCTGGGTAAAGATTTGAACATGCCCAATGGGCTAGCGGTGGTGGACGTCAATCCCAAATCCAAAACTTACGGCCAAATCGTCCATAAGGTTATGACTGAGGCCGTTGGGGATGAGTTTCATCATTTCGGATGGAATGCCTGTTCAGCTTCGCTCGACCCAATGATGGGGCACGCCTTTGTCGAACGGCGATATTTGATTGTGCCCGGCATTCGTTCTTCGCGGATCTATATCTTCGATGTGAAAGACCCGCTCAAAGCCAAAATTCATAAAATTATCGAGCCTGAAGAGATTTTCGAAAAAACGGGCTATTCGCGACCTCATACCATTCATTGTGGCCCAGAAGGCGTTTATGTTTCAACGCTTGGCGGAAGCGGGGAGGACGGCACAGACGGCCCGCCCGGTATTTTCATTATGGATTGCGAGACCTTTGAAATTCTCGGACAGTATGAAATTGATCGCGGGCCGCAAGACAAGCATTATGATTTCTGGTGGAACCTCCCACAGGATTACATGGTCAGTTCTGAATGGGGCCTGCCGCCGCAATTTGAAAATGGCGTCGTGCCGGAAGATTTACTGTCCAATAAATATGGCCATTCCATTCATTTTTGGGATTTGAGACAGCGTAAAAATATCCAGACGATAGACTTTGGCGAGAACTATCAGATGGCACTGGAAATTCGTCCTGCCCATGATCCGAGTAAGTCATATGGCTTTTGCGGCGTTGTAGTTGACACGACCAATCTGCAAGGCGCTATCTTCACATGGTGGCGCGATGAAGAGGGGAAGTGGCAGGCTAAGAAAACTATCACAATCGATCCAAGGCCTGAAGATCCCGATAATTTGCCTGACATTCTCAAAGGCTTTGGGGCTGTGCCGCCACTTGTTACAGATATCGATCTCAGCCTTGATGATAAATATCTCTATGTTGCCTGCTGGGGGCTTGGTGAGATGCACCAATATGATGTGTCTGATCCGATGAACCCGGTTCTTTCGGGTAAGGTCGAATTGGGCGGCGTTGCACGGGAAACGCCGCACCCCAATGGAAAGCCGGTGATTTATGGTCCGCAAATGGTCGAGATCAGCCGGGACGGCAAACGTGTCTATTGGACCAATTCGCTTTATTCGACTTGGGATGACCAGTTCTACCCGCATCAGGAAGGTGGGCAGATGGTGATGGCCAATGTCGGCGAGAATGGCGGGCTGGAACTTGATCCGGACTTCTATCTTGACGCGCCGGAAGGGTTGCGTTTGCATCAAATCCGTCTGGAGGGCGGAGATTGTTCCTCTGACAGTTTCTGTTACCCATCAGTATAAGATGCATAGATGATGGCTGACTTTACCACCAATGCGGGGCTTTGGTGGGCTGTCATTCTCTCCGGTGTTTATCACGGGCTGAATCCAGCTATGGGCTGGCCATTGGCCGTCTCTGCGGCATTGATGAAAAGGCGGCATACAGGCTTATTCGTCGCGCTAACGGCGCTGGCATTTGGTCATTTTTTAGCGATGCTGGCGATGCTATTACCCTTTTCATTCCTCATGATCTTGATTGAGTGGGAGCAGGAAATCAGAGGCTTTGCCAGCGCAGTGTTAATTGCGCTTGGATTGTTTTTACTGATCTATGATAAACATCCTAGATTTCTTTCCCGTGTAAAGCCGTCGCGCTTGATGTTATGGTCTTTCCTAATTGCCTTGGCCCATGGTGCAGGGCTGATGCTGCTGCCGATTTATCTGGGGATATGCCGCCTTGA
>JAHDHS010000016.1:0-17980 GCA_020631215.1 Hellea sp.
TTGAGCAAATCCGTCAGCAATCCGAAGCCACCTCTTCTGATTATGACCGCGAAAAGCTGCAAGAGCGTCTGGCGAAACTCGCAGGCGGTGTGGCCGTGATCAAGGTCGGCGGCTCGACTGAGATCGAAGTGAAAGAGCGTAAGGACCGCGTTGATGACGCCCTGAACGCCACACGCGCGGCGGTCGAAGAAGGCATCGTGCCAGGCGGCGGGACTGCCCTGCTGCGCGCCTCTCGTTTCATTGACGTCAAAGGCGCCAATGATGATGAGCAAGCCGGTATCGATATTATCAAAGCCGCTTTGCAATATCCGCTGCGTCAGATCGCTGACAATGCGGGCGTTGAAGGCGCGGTTGTTGTCGGTAATGTTCTGTCCGAAAACAAAGCCAATTACGGCTATGACGCACAGAATGACAAATATGGCGACATGGTCAAAAAAGGCATTATCGACCCGGTCAAAGTTGTCCGCACAGCTCTGCTGGACGCTGCCTCTGTTGCGGGTCTGATCCTGACAACTGAAGCCGCGATCGTCGAAGCCCCGAAAAAAGACTCTGGCCCGGCCATGCCTGATATGGGCGGCATGGGCGGTATGGGAGGGATGATGTAATTTCGCGCAACGCGCAAGTTACGTCTGAACCCTTCCCATCATCCGAAGTTTTCGGTTACAAAATAAAGGCTGCCTCTCGGGGCAGCTTTTTTTATGATCTAATCATATTATCCAAAAACGCTTTAGCCGACGCTTGACCCGCCCAGCACCCTGCCCGCGACGGCGTCGAGCTTGGCGATAAGTTTTGGGTCGCGATGTTCCGGCGCGGTTATGATGGCAACATCGAGATTGGTCTCTATGCCTTGCGCGCAGTTTGTGCGCTCTGTCTCTGACATCGCAGCGACGATATGTTTGACTGTGTTGCGGGCGGTCTCCGCATTTTTCATCAGCACCGCGATCACAGAGGCGACATCAACATTGCCATGATCTTCATGCCAGCAGTCATAATCCGTCACCATGGCAACAGTCGCATAGGGCAGTTCCGCCTCCCGCGCGAGTTTGGCTTCGGGCATATTGGTCATGCCAATCACGCCGCAGCCCCAGGCCCGGTACATATGGCTTTCGGCCTTGGTCGAGAATTGCGGGCCTTCCATCGCCAGATAGGTCGCGCCGCCGTCATGCACCTTGGCGCCAGCCGCTTTGGCCGCCATGCCCGCCATGCCCGCCATACGCGCGCAAACCGGATCAGCGACCGAGACATGGGCGACGCAGCCTTTACCAAAGAAGCTTTTCTCGCGTTTAAAGGTACGGTCGATAAACTGATCGACGATGACAAAATCGCCGGGTGCAAACTCTTCTTTAAGCGATCCTACGGCTGAGAGCGAGAGCACATCCGTACAGCCCGCGCGTTTGAGCGCATCAATATTGGCGCGGTAATTGACGTCAGAGGGCGAGAGCGCGTGACCACGTCCGTGACGCGGAAGGAATCGTAATTTCACGCCGTTCATTTCGGCGAATAAAATCTCATCCGATGGCGCGCCCCAAGGCGTGTCGATTTTGATCCATTGCTGGTTTTCCAACCCGTCGAGCTCATACAGGCCCGATCCGCCCAAAATACCTAATACCCATTCACTCATATGGCCTCCTATTCCGCTCACCCTACAAAAAAACCGCCTGCGATAAACAGACGGTTTCTCAAATTTCCGTGTGTAAGACGTCTAATGTTCGACGTCTTTCCAGACCTTTTTATATGAGAACCAAACCAGGATCGACAGGATCAATAAATAGATCATGGTCATGAAACCTGTGCGTTTGCGCTGTTCCATTTTCGGGTCAGCAGACCAGGCCAGAAATTCGGTGACGTCCGCTGCCATTTGCTCGACGGTCGCTTCGGGCGCGGGCACTTCTTTCATTTCGCCGTGATCTTCAACCATAGTCGGCGCATATTCGACCAGCCCGTCTGAGAGGGGAGCCGCCATAGCGATTTTGCCGCCATCCATGACAGGGTTATAATACAGACCCGGCGTTAACTCGACATCATCCGGTTTCTTCGCGTCATAAGCGATCATCAGATTATAGAGATAATCCGCACCATTATTGCGGGCTGCCACAATCACGGACAAATCCGGCGGAAGCGCACCGCCATTAGACCCGCGCGCCGCCGCATCATTGGGATAGATCGGCGGGAATTTATCGGCTGGAATGCCCGGACGCTCAATCACATCACCCGTTTCAGAATCGATATCTTCGATCATCCAATCCGCCGCAAAGTTTTTAATCAGCGGATTGTCATTCGGGTTTGGATATTTCTTGTTGTAAAACGGTGCGCCCTTATCGCCTAAATGGCGGAAGGCCACATGTTTTAGCTGGTGACAGGAGGCACAGACCTCGCGGTAGACCTGATAGCCGCGCTGCATCGCCGCCGGATCATAAGAGCCAAAGGCGCCTTTAAAGTTCCAGTCTTGGTACTTCATCTTGTAATCGCCTGTGCCGCCGCCAGCCGCATAGGCAATACCGGCCGCACCGCTTAGGATAACCGCGCCACTGACAAGGAGTGTTTTAATGGATTTAAATGCCATGATCTTGCTCCCTATTCCGCAGCCACGATTGCGTCATCACCCAGCACTGATTGCGTGATAGAGTCTGGACGTTTCCTCGGTGTTTCAACCATGCCCAAAATAGGCAGAATGAGGAGGAAATAAGCGAAATAGTAAATCGTGCCGATTTGCGAGAGGCGATAGAAAGTCAATCCAGATGGCACTGTTTCGCCCTCCACGACTTTCGTTCCCAGCTTAATCGCAACATCATCCGGCGTACCCGCACCGCACCAACCCAGGATAAAGCACATGACCACGAAGATCAGGAAGAACCAGCGTGCAACCGGACGGAAGCGCATAGAGCGGACTTTGGATGTGTCCAGCCATGGCAGAATGAATAAGACGACAATCGCAGCGATCATCAGCAGGATCCCTGCCAGCTTATCCGGCACAGCCCGCAAAATGGCGTAAAATGGCAGGAAGTACCATTCCGGCACGATATGCGGCGGCGTTTTCATGGGATCGGCCTCGATATAGTTATCGGCATGGCCCAAAGAATCCGGCAAATAGAACAGGAAGAAGGCGAATATCATCAGGAAGACCATCACCGCAAAGGCATCCTTCACCGTATAGAATGGGTGAAACGGTACTGTGTCTTTCTTGGTTTTCGGCGTGATACCAATCGGGTTGTTTTGCCCGGCGTGATGCATCGCCCAGACATGCAGGCCGACAATTGCCGCAATCACGAATGGCAGCAAATAATGCAGCGCAAAGAAGCGGTTCAGCGTCGGGTTGTCCACGGCATATCCGCCCAGCAGCCATTGCTGCAAAGATTCACCGACCACTGGGACCGCGCCAAAGAAGCCTGTGATCACGGTCGCGCCCCAAAAGGACATTTGCCCCCATGGCAAGGTGTAGCCCAAAAAGCCTGTCGCCATCATCAGCAGGTAAATCACACAGCCAAACAGCCAGACCATCTCGCGCGGCGCTTTGTAAGAGCCGTAATAAAGCCCCCGGAACATATGAATATAAACCGCCAGGAAGAACATGGAGGCTCCGACGGCGTGCATGGGCTGAATGAGCCACCCAAAGGGCACGTCGCGGCGAATACGCTGGACAGATTCAAAAGCCAAATCCACATGCGGGACATAATGCATAGCCAGAATAATGCCGGAGATAATCTGAACGGCGAGACACAAAGTCAAAATACCGCCAAAGGTCCACCAGTAATTCAAATTACGCGGGGACGGATATGTCATAAAATCCGCGCCCATACGAATGATGGGCAGGCGTTGGTCAAGCCACTTGGTCGCGGCATATTGGGGTTCATATGTCGAAGGATGTCCGGCCATAACTCTTAACCTACCTTGATCACGTTTTCAGAAATATATGTATAGGGCGGGATAGCCATATTGGTCGGGGCCGGCCCTTTGCGAATACGGCCCGATGTGTCGTAGTGACTGCCGTGACATGGGCAGTACCAGCCGTCAAAATCACCGGCTTCACCCACCGGCACACAGCCAAAATGCGTACAGACGCCAACCATCACTAGAAATTCGGGGCGCAGGTTGCCCGCATTATCCGGCACCAGACGCTCATCATCGGTTTGCGGGTCTGGGCAGTCAGAAATATCTGTGTTCTCAGCCTCTGCGATTTCAGCCGCCGTGCGGTGACGCACAAAAACAGGCTTGCCGCGCCAGAGCATTTTCAATTGCTGGCCCTCAGCGACTTTGGTCAAATCGATTTCAATCGAACCCGCGGCAAGCGTATCCGCCGCCTTGCCCATTTGCGCGACCAAAGGCCAAGCGACGGCTCCGACTGCGCCCGCAGCGGCTGCGCCAGCTGCCAAGTGAATGAAGTCACGCTTGCCCTCGTCGTCCGGGCCGTTATGTGTTTCAGAATTATGGGTCTCAGCCATAGCCAACCCGCTCCTTCTTTGGATTAAACGGTATCAAGCCGCGTTCTACTTATATATAAGGCAAAAGACCATAGCTTTTTCGCGGCGTAACGACGCAATTCCCCTTTAATATCCACACATTATAACCTGCCTATGAAAGTTGCTCTCTATCAACCTGATATTGCCGCGAATTTTGGCGCAATTATGCGAACATGCGCCTGTTTTGGCGTGGCTTTAGAGGTGATTGAGCCTTGCGGATTTCCGATGTCGGAAAAATCTCTCAGGCGCGCAGCGATGGATTACGGCAAGCCGGAACATGTGCAGCGCTTCGTCAATTGGGAGGCGTTTGCCGAATCAAATCGCGCGGGCCGCCTGATCTTGCTGACGACTCACGGCGCAACGCCATTGCCTAAGTTTCAGTTCCAACCCGAAGACACGCTCTTATTTGGCCGGGAGAGCGCGGGCGCGCCGGATGGCGTACACGCCGCCGCCGATGCCCGCGTCGTGATCCCCATGGCGGCAGGCGCGCGGTCCCTGAATTTATCCAATTCTGTCGCCGTCACGCTCTATGATGCCTTGCGGCAGACGGGCGGACTACCCTAAAGGGCGTCTATGTTTGAAGAGAAACAAAAGACGGCTGCCGCCTGGTTTAAAACGCTAAGGGATGAGATTTGCGCGGAATTCGAGCAGCTGGAGCGTGAGGCCCCTCAAGATTTATATCCGGGCGCGGCCGGCAAATTTGAATATGAAGACTGGACACGTAAAGTCGCCAATGACTCCTCTGATGATTTAGGCGGCGGAACTGGCGGCATGTTGCGCGGGCGGTTATTTGAGAAATGCGGCGTACATATCTCTGTTGTCAAAGGCGAGTTTAACGACGAAATGCGCGCGCGGGTTCCTGGCGCGCAGGATGATCCGCGCTTTTGGGCCGCCGGCATTTCCCTAATTGCTCATATGCAAAACCCGCATATTCCGGCAGTTCACATGAACACGCGCTATATTGTGACAACGAAAGATTGGTTTGGCGGCGGGGCTGATTTGACGCCCACTCAATCCAAAGACCGAATACAAAGCTCACCGGACGCCATAGCGTTTCACGCGGGGATGAAAGCCGCCTGCGACGCCCATGACGTGGCTGATTATCCCAAGTTTAAAAATTGGTGCGATGAGTATTTTCATCTGCATCACCGGGATAAGCCGCGCGGCATTGGCGGCATTTTCTATGATCGGTTCAATTCGGGCGATTGGAACGCCGATTTTGCATTCACACAAGATGTCGGGCGGTATTTTCTGAAAACCTATGCCGCCATTGTCCGCCGCCGCATGGGTGAGCCCTGGACGGAGGCCGACCGTGAGGAACAATTGATCCAGCGCGGGCGCTATGTTGAGTTCAATCTGTTATGGGATCGCGGGACGACCTTTGGTCTGAAAACCGGCGGTAATATCAAGACAATCCTGTCTTCCATGCCACCTGTCGTGAAGTGGCCATAGATCAGAAAGTGGATTTTTACTTCAGTCTGTGTTATGGTGACCCATAGCTCGGAGGTCATTATGAAACAACATTTCACCCCCCTCATCGCCTCAGCTCTTTTTCTCGGCCTGTCACAAGCCGCCTCAGCTCAAGTCTTAGTCATGGGCAAAGGCAAAGCCCATGATTGCTATCGTGTCACGGCTAATGGAAATTCGGGCACAAATGATGCGATTAAATTATGCGAAGACGCCTTGGACAATTACATGCGCAAACGCGACCGCGCCGCCACTCATGTTAATCGCGGCGTTTTGCTGATGCGGGCGGGTCAGTATGAGAAATCTGTGAAAGATTATAAAATCGCGATCGATATGCGTCCGGAACTGGATCAGGCTTATATCAATAATGGTGCAGCACTGTTCCATTTGGGAGAATATGGATCGGCCCTTAGCAGCTTAAACACGGCGATTGATATGGACACCGAGAAAATGCCGGAAGCGCTCTATAACCGATCCCTCGTCTATCACGCGCAAAATGATTACAAGTCAGCTTATTATGACCTGAAAGCCGCCCTGAAATTGCGGCCGGATTGGGAGCCTGCCCTGGCCGCAATCGACCGGTATGATGTGAAGAAAGGTAAAGCCGGCGCATAGACAGCCGCCGGCCGAAATTTACATCCAGTTTCATCTTGAGTTTAAGGATGCATGGGCTATCGTCTGTGAAAACAGTGCGTGGATTCCATGAAAAAAATACAGCCTTCCTACGATTATGATGACCTGATTGTCAGCGGAGAGCGGAGCCTTTTTGGCCCGGGCAATGCCAAGCTCCCCCTGCCCCCCATGCTCATGCTCGACCGGATCAATCATATGTCCGAGACGGGCGGCGAATATGATAAAGGCCATTTGATTGCGGAGCTCGACATTAAACCAGACCTCTGGTTTTTTGAATGTCATTTTCGCGGTGACCCGGTCATGCCGGGCTGTCTGGGCCTTGATGCTATGTGGCAACTCGTTGGATTTTGGCTTGGCTGGACGGGCTCTCCGGGCCGGGGGCGGGCCTTGGGTGTGGGCGAGGTGAAATTCACCGGACAGGTGACGCCGGACATCAAAAAAGTCCGCTATGAAATCGATCTAAAACGCGTCATCCGGCGCAAGCTCGTTCTGGGGATTGCCGATGGCCGCATGTATGCCGATGATGAAATGATTTACAAAGCCAAGGATTTGCGGGTTGGCCTGTTCATCCCCGAAGATCAAACCGCAACAGGAGAAGTATAAATGCGCCGTGTTGTTGTCACAGGATTAGGTATCGTTTCCTGTATTGGAAATGACAAAGACGAAGTTGCCGCCAATCTGAAAGCCGGAAAATCCGGCATCACGCATGACGAAAAAATGGCGGAGCTGGGTTTTCGCTCTCAGGTCTCCGGACGCCCGACTTTGGTCGCCAAAGATCACGTCCATAAACGCTCCATGAGATTTATGGGGGATGCCTCCGGCTGGTCAGCTGTGGCCATGCAGCAAGCGATTGAAGATGCAGGCCTACCCGAAGAGAGCATTTCCAATGAACGCACAGGCATTATCGCCGGGTCTGGCGGGCCGTCAGCGATAGAGATTGTGCGCGCAGCGGACATCACCCGCAAGAATAATTCTCCCAAACGGATCGGGCCTTTCGCCGTGCCCAAGGCTATGTCGTCAACTGTGTCGGCCACGCTGGCGACCCATTTTAAAATCAAGGGCGTGAATTACTCTATTACCTCGGCCTGTACAACCTCGCTGCACTGTATCGGTGCAGCGGTGGAACAAATTCAATGGGGCAAACAGGACGTGATGTTTGCAGGCGGCGGCGAAGAGATCGAATGGCCGCTCTCCTCCCTCTTTGACGCGATGGGCGCGATGAGCAGCAAATATAATGACACGCCCGCCAAAGCCTCACGGGCCTTTGATGAAAACCGCGATGGTTTTGTTATTGCAGGCGGCGCCGGAATGGTTGTGCTCGAAGAATACGAACATGCCAAAGCGCGCGGCGCGAAGATTTACGCCGAAGTCGTCGGCTATGCTGCGACATCGGACGGATATGACATGGTCGCCCCGTCCGGCGAAGGCGCGGAGCGGGCTATGCGCATGGCGCTGGAGGATGCGGGCCTGACAACAGTGGACTACATCAACCCGCACGCGACCAGCACGCCCGTTGGAGATGTCGCCGAAACCAAGGCCATTCATCGCATATTCGGCGAAGACAGCCCTTATATCTCTGCCACCAAATGCCTGACCGGACACAGCCTGGGTGCGGCAGGCGTGCAAGAGGCCATTTATACGCTCTTGATGATGGATCGCGGATTTGTTGCGCCGAGTATCAATATTGAGACGCTTGACCCTGAACTGCCCAAAATCAACATTGCGCAATCCATGATCGAAACAGATCTTAAAACGGCTATGTCCAATAGTTTTGGATTTGGCGGTACCAATGGCAGCGTGATATTTGCCAAAGTTTAAAAAAGCTGAGCCTTGGCAGGCTCGCGCGAAAGGATATGATGCGTAAGATCACCGCTTTAATGGCGTCTCTCATAGCCTTATCAACCAGTCTGGCCCATGCACAGGACAGCTCGATTTTTGATATCCCGGAGGATCAAGCCGAAACCTATATTGATGTCGGGGCGGCTGTTGTGTCCCGCGAAACCTATGTCGGAAGCGGTGGTAGCGACACTTTGTTTCTGCCCTATGTCAATGCGAGCTATAAAGGACGGTTTTTTATCAATCCCGCACTCGGCGCAGGGGCCTATGCCATCCGGACGGAAAAGTTTCGCCTGTCTGCCTCCGGGAATTTATCACTGGGGCGCAAAGGCAAAGATACGCCGTTTAATTCAGGGCTATTCGATGTTGATACTGGTGTCACGGGCAGCCTTGCCGCGCGCTATTACCTGCCCTTTGCGGCCTTGGATGTCGTCGGGACAGTGCCGTTAGGCGGCGATCTGAACGGGGCCAGGCTGGACACATTATTGACCACAGAAATCAAGCCGCTGCCTAATTTGCGGATTACGCCCGGCGTGCGGGCCACTTTTAACACCGGAGAGTGGATCAACACATATTACGGCATCAATGCCGAGCAAAGCGCCGCGATAAAACAGCCCGGACTCGATTACAGCAGCGGCCTGTCCACGATCGGCCTGCACAGCGCCGCCTATTATCAAATCAGCGAGACAATCGAGATCGCAGGGATCGTAAACTATTCCATGCTGGTGGGGGATATAAAAGACAGCCCGTTAACGCCTAAAAATGACGGTCTGACCCTCGCCGCTGCACTTGTTCGGAAATTCTAGCCAGACTGCTTTTTTGAAGGTGATCATGTTAGACTCAGCCAGTCAGTCTCATGGCATCGGGGCACTGACACTCAGAGACATCATCCCGGTAGCGCCCAACATGATCAAAGCAATTATACCCCTATTTGGGTTAAGTAAAAGACAAAAACACCTCAAAAGCGAACAGCCAACTAAGTAATCCACGTAATTTTTATAGCCATATGAATCCGAAGCCTGTAAACTGAGCAAAATCAAAAGGATCACATATTATGGCGGACCAAGACTTTCCTAAAGGCGAACTGATGAAGGGCAAGCGCGGCCTGATCATGGGCGTGGCCAATAAAAACTCTATCGCATGGGCCATTGCCCGTCAGCTTGCCGCACAAGGTGCAGAGCTGGCCTTTACTTACCAGGGCGACAAGCTTCTCCGCCGCGTTAAGCCTCTGGCCGAATCCGTCGGCTCGGACACCCTGTGTGATTGTGACGTGACCAATGATGCCCAAATGGACGCAACGTTTAATACGCTCGAAGACAAATGGGGCAAGATTGATTTCCTCGTCCACGCCATTGCTTTTGCTGGCAAAGATCAACTGGAAGGCAGCTTCATAGAAAACACCACAAGAGACGGCTTTAAATCCGCATTGGATATCTCTGCCTATTCTTTTGTTGACGCAGGCCGCCGCGCCGCGCGCATCATGAATGATGGCGGAGCGATGGTGACACTGACCTATCTGGGCAGTGAACGCGTCGTGCCAAATTACAATGTCATGGGCGTTGCCAAAGCCGCCTTGGAGGCCAGCACACGTTACATGGCCGCCGATCTTGGCCCGCGCCAGATTCGCGTCAATGCGATTTCCGCCGGCCCCATTAAGACACTGGCCGCGGCCGGAATTGGGTCTGGCCGTCACATGTTCCGCTTTAACAAAGCCGCCAGCGCCATGCAGGATAATACAGATCCAATGGGCGTTGCGGGCGCGGCGCTATATCTGCTGTCTGATTTGGGACTATCCTGTACGGGCGAAACGCACCATGTTGACGGCGGTTTCCACGCAATTGGCATGCCGCAGGAAGGCCCGTTAAGAGACAGCCTGGAAAGCTAAAGTCTGGAAATCTCATCGTGAAAAAAGAAGGTGACGGCACCACAGCGATCGTGGGCGCTTAAGAATCCTCTCGAACCTAAGGTTCAAGTGGGCGCCGGAAATAACCGGACCACGATCCGGACAGAGCCAGCTCCCGATGGATTGTTTAAGGTCCGCGGGATTAGTGCACCTCACGCTTTCGCGCAGCAACCGTCAGGCGCTATGTGGGCGTCATTGCCCGCATTAGCAATAGTTTATTCGCCGTCCGATAATTTTTGCGCCAGCAATTCGATACGATCGGCCGCCTTTATCAGGCTCTCGGTCGCTTTGGTCTCCGATTTTTCCAAAGCATTGTATAGCCGCGTATTTTCAGTGCGCAGCGCACCCGTCTTCTGATCCACCTGCGCGTCAAGATTGCTGTTTATGTCCTCCAGCTCGTCTAAAAGGGTTATTCCGGCCATCACCATCAGACGGATATCTCCGATTTGGCCAAATTGATTCGCCATCATATTGACGCGATCATCGAGCTTCTGGCCCAAGCGCAAGAGGCGGTCTTCTTCGCCATCTTCGCATCCCATGCCGTATTTTCGGCCATTTATGTTGAGGCTGACTTTTCCCATAAGACGTTCCTCTGTCTATTCGTTCCGGCCCAGAGCTTCACGCACGCGCGCAATCACGCGGTCAAGCTCCTCTGTGGTTTCATCGGCCAGTCCCATAAATTCCGCCTCACGGGCTTGAAAATGCGTCTCTTTTTGCGTCATCTCCGCTTTCGCCTCATCCAGCTCCGCCGCCAATTTGGCACGATCTTCGGAAAATGCACCGGCTTCTTGGGCCTGTGACTCCAGCTTATTGACACGTGCCAAAAGCGGACCAAGCGAGCCTTCCAACGCTTTGAGCGCGCTTTGCAGCCTTTGTTGAGCGGTTTTGATATCTGCGTTGTCAGTCATAAGTATAATTTTTTCAAATTTGTGCTAGAATGGCGCAAGATTTGCCTTGCAACAAGTATAATTTATTGACTGTAAACCTTGACCTATTATGTCGAGGCCAGAATTCAACAGGGAATCCCCCTCATGGCTTTAAAAATTGGCATCAACGGCTTTGGCCGCATTGGCCGGCTCGTCACCCGCGCTCTCGAAGAATATGATATCAAAGACGTAGAACTCGTCGCGATTAATTCTCCGGGCGCACTCGAAACATCTGCGCATTTGCTTCGCTATGACAGTGTGCATGGCCGGTTCGGCGCAGACGTTAAAACCGGCAAGGATTGGATGGATTTTGGGCGCGGTAAAATCCGCATGACCCATGAGCGCGATCCAGCCAAGATTGACTGGGCCGCACTTGATGTCGATGTAGTAATGGAATGTACCGGTATTTTTCGTTCCAAAGAGGCTGTACAGCCTCATTTCGAGGCAGGCGCCAAAGCCGTCCTCATCTCCGCGCCGGGTTCGGGCGTCGACAAAACCATAGTTTACGGGGTCAACCACAATGATCTGACAGCCAATGACAAGGTCGTGTCTTGCGCGTCCTGTACGACCAACTGTCTTGCCCCCATCGCCAAAGTTCTGATGGAAACTGTGGGTATACGGCGGGGCTTTATGACAACCGTTCATGCCTACACACAGGATCAGCGCATTCTTGATAATTCCCATAAAGATCTTTATCGTGCACGGGCTGCCGGGCTGAACATGATCCCGACCAGTACTGGCGCGGCCAAAGCGGTCAGTCTTGTTCTGCCTGCCTTGGAGGGTAAGCTCTCCGGCTCAGCCGTTCGCGTCCCCACGGCCAATGTGTCCATGGTTGATTTGGCCTTCCAGCCCGAAAAAAATACGAATGAAGCTGAACTGAACGCAGCCATGAAAGCCGCGGCTAAAGGCCCGATGAAAGGCGTTATTTGCTATTCGGAAAACGCACTGGTCAGTTCCGACCTGAACCATGATCCGAATTCTGCCACCTATGCCAGCTTGCTAACCAAGGTTCTGGACGGAAATTTGGTCAAAGTAATCGCATGGTATGACAATGAATGGGGTTTTTCCAACCGTATGATCGATGTGGCGCGCGTCATGGGCCAGAAAATGGGCGCGCTCTAATGGATTTTCGCCGCCTTGAAGAGATTGACCTCAGCGGTAAAACCGCTGTGGTGCGCGTTGACTTTAACGTGCCCCGCAATGAGGCAGGCGGCATCACAGATGATACGCGGCTGCGCGCGGCGGTTCCGACGATCCAATATCTGAGAGGCAATGGAGCCAAAACGGTTCTGCTATCGCATTTTGGGCGTCCCAAGGGCGAGTTTAAGCCGGAATTGTCGCTGAATTTCATCGTCCCGGCCTTATCAGAAGCTTTGGGAGTCGAGGTCACGTTTATCGAAAAACCAAGCTCTGAGATGATTGCCGATCTGCCAGTTGATGCGGTCGTGCTGGTGGAAAACACACGCTTTACTTCGATGGAAACCGAAGGACATCCGGGCATGGCGCAATTTCTGGCCAGTCTAGGCGACATTTTTGTCATGGACGCTTTTTCCGCGGCGCACCGCAACCACGCCAGCAGCGCCGTGATCGGCGAATATCTGCCCGCCTATGCCGGCCTCGCCATGGAGCGGGAACTGGACCACATTTCCCAAGCCTTGGAATACCCAAAAAAGCCCGTCATGGCGATTGTCGGCGGGGCGAAGGTATCGACGAAAATCGACCTGCTGAAGAATCTCGTGGCGAAACTTGATAAGCTGGTTATTGGCGGGGGCATGGCCAATACATTCCTACATGCCAAAGGCCATGATGTTGGCGGATCGCTTTGCGAGAAAGACCTGAAAGAGACGGCTCTTGAAATTCTGACCAATGCCGACAAAGCTGGCTGCAAAATTATCCTGCCCATCGATGTCGTCGCCGCTGAAGCGTTCAAAGCCCATGCAGAGCACCGCGTTTGCGGACTGGATGATGTCAAGGCGGGCGAAATGATTTTGGATGCCGGACCGGAGACGGTCACCCAAATTCTGGATGCCATTGACGCGAGTGAGACCCTGATTTGGAATGGCCCGCTCGGCGCATTTGAACTGCCGCCTTTCGACACCAGCACAGTGGAATGCGCCAAATATGCCGCCAAACAGTGCAAGGCCGGACAGATCATTGCCGTCGCGGGCGGCGGTGACACGGTTGCGGCGCTGAACCATGCAGGCGCGGCGGATGATTTCACTTTCATCAGCACAGCCGGCGGAGCGTTTCTGGAATGGATGGAAGGTAAAGCCCTGCCCGGGGTCGAAATTTTACGAAAATAGAATATAGTCTGCGCAAGCAGGAGGAGGAATTATGGATATTGCAGCTTTAAATGACATCGCAACCCGTATGGTCGAGCCCGGCAAAGGGATACTCGCCGCTGACGAGTCTACAGGGACAATCGGCAAACGCTTTGACTCTATCGGGACGGAAAACACTGAAGATAACCGCCGTGATTGGCGCGAAATGCTGTTTCGCACGCAGCCTGCCATGGAAAATTATATTTCCGGCGTAATCCTCTATGATGAAACCATTCGTCAGGACGCCAAGGACGGCACGCCTTTGCGCAAGCTGATTGAAGATTGCGGCGCGATCCCGGGCATTAAAGTCGATAAGGGCATTACGGCCCTTGCCGGACGCCCCGGTGAGAATATTACTCAAGGTCTGGACGGGCTGCGGGAAAGACTGGCCGAATATTACGAATTGGGCGCGCGCTTTGCCAAATGGCGCGCGGTGATCGAAATCTCTCATCCCGATCAATATGTCGGCAGCACGCCGACACGCGGCGGACTGAAAGCCAATAATCATGCGCTGGGCCGCTATGCCGCGCTTTGTCAGGAAGCGGGCATTGTGCCGATTGTAGAGCCGGAAATTTTGATGGGCGGTCATCATTCCGTTGAGCGGTGCCATGAAGTCACTGAAAAAACACTGAACTCACTATTCACAGAGCTATACGAACAAGGCGTGGCATTGGAAGGCATTGTCCTGAAACCAAATATGGTCGTGGCCGGTAAGAAATGCACGCTCCAGCCGTCGCGTGAAGAGATCGCTGAACGCACAATCAAAGTCTTAAAAGACACCGTGCCTGCCGCCGTACCCGGCATCGCCTTCCTCTCCGGCGGACAGGAAAATGAAGAAGCCACGCGCAATCTGGACATGATGAATAAAATCGGCGGATTTCCGTGGAAACTGACCTATTCCTATGGCCGCGCGCTTCAACAATCCGCGCTGTTTGCCTGGAAGGGTCAGGAAAAGAATTATGACGCGGCACAAACCGCCTTTAATCACCGTGCCAAGATGAATGGACTGGCCAGTTTGGGCGAGTGGAGCGCGGATATAGACGCGGAAGTCGACGCCTAGCGCGCATGCCTTAGAAACGTCCTAATCAGGACTTTTTAAGGCTTAATTCATCGCGCAGATGTATAAGACGCCAGAATTACGGCAACAGGAACCGGATAAGATATGTGTGGAATCATTGGAATTACCGGACAGAGCACGGTCACAGAGCGCTTGGTGGACGGTCTAAAACGCCTGGAATATCGCGGTTATGACAGTTCCGGTATCGCTGTGATCAATGGGACCGGCCTGAAACGCGCGCGCGCTGAAGGCAAGATCAAAGCCCTCGAGAGAACCTTGGATATGACGCCGCTGGACGGCCATATCGGCATTGCCCATACGCGCTGGGCCACCCATGGCGTGCCCAATGAAACCAATGCCCACCCCCATTTTTACGGCCGCGTCGGCGTTGTTCATAACGGAATTATTGAAAATTTCCTGGAGCTGCGTAACAGCCTGCCGGGGCATAAGTTTCAAACAGAAACAGATACCGAAGTCGTCGCACATCTGATCGAAGACAGCCTAAACCGCGGTCTGTCGCCCAAGGACGCCTTTGAAGACACGCTGAAAAAACTGAAAGGCGCTTATGCTTTCGGCGTCATTATTGACGGCGTGGATGATCAGATTTTCTGCGCCCGCGCAGGCTCTCCTCTGGCCATTGGTATCGGCGAAGATGAAATGTATCTGGGCAGTGACGCTATGGCTCTGGCACAGCTGACCAATAAGCTTATCTATCTGGAAGAAGGCGACTGGGCGATTATTTCCCCCAAAGACGCGCAAATCTTTGACCGCGAGGGCGCATCTGTCACACGCGAAGAAACGATTATCACCGGCGGCCTCGCCATGGCTGAAAAAGGCAATTATCGCCACTTCATGCTCAAGGAAATATATGAGCAACCGGAAACCGTTGGCCGCACGCTGGCAAATTATGTGGATGAGTTCAATCTGACAGCCAACCTGCCCGAAGGGCTGGATTTTAGCAAATTTGACCGCATTATCATTATTGCCTGCGGCACAGCCTATTACTCCGGCGTCGTGGCAAAATACTGGTTCGAACAACTCGCTAATATCGCCGTGGATGTCGATATTGCCTCTGAGTTCCGTTACCGGGAGCCGGTGATTTCTGAAAATTCTCTGTTTATCGCCGTGTCCCAGTCGGGCGAGACCGCCGATACACTCGCCGCGCTGCGATATTGTCAGTCCAAAGGCGTGACGACGGCGGCGCTGGTCAATGTGATGACCTCGACTATGGCGCGCGAAGCCGACATCGCTTTGCCGATTAATGCCGGCCCGGAAATCGGCGTGGCCTCGACCAAGGCGTTCACATCCCAATTGACGGCTTTGGCCTCTATCGCGCTATCGGCGATGAAGTCCCGCAAGAATATCTCGCGTGACGCGGAAATACGCCTCGCCAATGCACTGATTAAAACGCCGCGCAAAATCAAAGAAGCGCTGGAGCTCGACCCGCAGATTGAGCAAATCGCCTTTGAGCTGTCCAAATCCCGCAGCGCCTTTTACCTGGGGCGCGGCATGCAGGTTCCCATCGCCTATGAAGGCGCGCTTAAGCTGAAAGAAATCAGCTATATTCATGCCGAAGGCTATGCGGCGGGCGAGCTTAAACACGGACCCATCGCCTTGATCGAAGACGGCACACCGGTCATCGTGCTCGCGCCCTATGATAATTTATTCGAGAAAACGATTTCCAACCTACAGGAAGTTGCCTCACGCGGAGCGCGAATCATTCTAATCACCGATGAAATCGGCGCCAAAAGCACGGGTTCCATGGCCAGTGAAATGATCGTGGTGCCTTCAACGGACAGCTTTGTGGCGCCAATCATCACAACAATCGCCATTCAGCTCCTTGCCTATCACACGGCTGTGCATCTGGGCACAGATGTCGATCAGCCGCGCAATTTGGCCAAATCCGTCACGGTTGAATAGCTAAGCTGTTTCGCCGAATAATTCCCGCCCGATCAGCCAGCGGCGGATCTCTGACGTTCCTGCGCCGATTTCCATGAGCTTGGCATCGCGCCACAGACGGCCCGTCGGATATTCATTGATATAGCCATTGCCGCCCAGCATCTGTATCGCATCTGACGCCATCAATGTGGCTTTCTCTGCTGCATAGAGAATACAGCCCGCCGCGTCTTTGCGCGTTGTCTCCCCGCGATCACAGGCGGCGGCCACCGCATAGACATAAGAGCGCGCCGTGGAGAGCGTGACATACATATCAGCCAACTTGCCCTGCATCAATTGGAAGGTCCCAATGGGTTTGCCGAATTGCTTGCGCTCATGGATATAAGGCAGCACGACATCCAGACAGGCCTGCATGATCCCGACACTTAGCCCTGACAAAACAACCCGCTCATAATCCAGACCGGACATCAAAATCTCAGCCCCCTGCCCGATTTCGCCGACGACATTTTCCTCGCCAACAAAACAATCCTCAAAGACGAGTTCACACGTATCAGAGCCACGCATCCCCAGCTTGTCGAGCTTCTGCGCGGTTGAGAATCCTTCCATATCCGGCGTGATGATAAAGGCCGTGATCCCCTTGGAGCCGCCATTGGGGTCCGTCTTGGCATAGACGAAAAGGGCGTCCGCTTCCGGCGCATTGGTGATCCACATTTTATTGCCATTGAGCAGATAACCGCCCTGCGCAGATTCGGCTTTCAGTTTCATGGAGACAACATCGGACCCCGCTCCGGGCTCACTCATAGCCAAACTTCCCACATGTTCCCCGCTCATCAGCTTTGGCAGATATTTGGCTTTCTGTTCCGCATTACCCCAGCGGCGGAGCTGGTTAATACAAAGGTTCGAATGCGCGCCATATGACAAGCCGACGGAAGCGGAGGCGCGGCTGATTTCTTCAATCGCGATAGTGTGCTGTAGATAGCCGAGGCCCGTGCCGCCATCTTCCTCGGGCACGGTCATGCCATGCAAACCCAGCTCCCCCATCATCGGCCAGAGATGGCGCGGGAATTTATTCGTTGCGTCAACTTCCGCCGCGATCGGCGCGATATGTTCCTGCGCAAAAGCGTGAACGGTCTCGCGGATCATTTGAGTTTCTTCGGAATGTCCGAATTGGAGTGTGGGATATGTTGTGGTCATGGGTTTTCTCTTTCTTCTTATGTCTTCTCCCTTGAGGGAGAAGGTGGGGCCGAAGGCCTCGGATGAGGGTGTACAAAACTGGCTTGGGTTCACCCTCACCCACCCTTCGGGCACCCTCTCCCTCAAGGGAGAGGGCTTTATTATTCCTCTTCCAGCGATAGCAGCACTTCGCCATCCGCGACTAAAGCGTCTGCTTCGCAGCTAACCTCAGCCACCACGCCGTCACGCGGGGCCTCCAAGGTCATTTCCATTTTCATCGCTTCCATGATGATGAGCGCATCACCCGCCTT
>JAHDHS010000016.1:18080-23614 GCA_020631215.1 Hellea sp.
CCAAGGTCATTTCCATTTTCATCGCTTCCATGATGATGAGCGCATCACCCGCCTTAACAGCATCACCTGCCTTGGCATTTACCGCGATAATCTTTCCGGGCATCGGGGCGGTGATGTCACTTCCGGCCAGCAATCCCCCGGCGACGCCAGAGCCGTTTTCAATTAAATAGGCCTGCCCATCAACAAAGGCGACGTCGCCCTCCGGTCGCGAAAATCGTGATATATATGCTTTGAGGTCAGTTATGCGCGGGCTTAATTCCAATGCTAAATCTTCACCGGCATATGTGCGTGTATAATAATCCCGTGCTGGCTGATTAGCGCGCCAGCCATCATTCATGGCAAAAGGCGTATCACCCGCTTCCGGCGTCATGACAGCCGCAATACTGGACTTATCGGCAGTAAGACTGTCTTCAGGGATTAGGGCGTCTTCATATGCGCCGATAAAATGCGTCGAGACATTGCCTGTGATGAATTTAGGATGAGACAGGCAGTTAGCCAGGAAGCGCGCATTGGTCTTGACCGGGTAGACTTGCGTCATGCGGCAAAGATCATCAAGTTCGCGAATGGCAGTTTCCCGTGTTGGGCCGCTGGCAATGAGTTTGGAAATCATCGGATCATAAAAAAGCGACACCTCACCGCCCTGCTCCACGCCTGTATCAACGCGGTGCGTCCCGGGCAGGGTTAGAATTTCGAGCTTTCCAACACTCGGCAGAAAATCATTGGCCGGGTCTTCGGCGTAGAGGCGGGCTTCAATGGCGTGGCCTTCCATTTTGATATCACCCTGAGTGGGCAGCTTCTCACCTTGGGCGACGCGGATTTGCAGTTCGACCAAATCCAAACCCGTAATCATTTCTGTCACCGGATGTTCGACCTGCAGGCGCGTATTCATTTCCATGAACCAGAAGCCGTCTTTTTTCAGCTTCCCCGACCCATCCACGATAAATTCCACCGTCCCGGCCCCGACATAATCCACCGCCTTGGCGGCATTGATCGCCGCGTCCGTCATGGCTTTGCGCACCTCATCGGTCATGCCGGGCGCGGGGGCTTCTTCGATGACTTTCTGGTGGCGGCGCTGTAATGAACAATCGCGCTCAAACATATGCACGACATTGCCATGTGTATCGCCAAAGACCTGCACTTCGATATGGCGCGGGCTTTGGATATATTTCTCGATCAGCACATCATCATTGCCAAAGGATGATTTCGCTTCGCGCTGACAGCTGGCCAGCATGGCGTCGAAATCCTTGGCCGCGTCCACCTTGCGCATGCCCTTGCCACCGCCGCCTGCCACGGCCTTGATCAGAACGGGATAGCCAATCATGCCCGCCTTGGCCATTAGCAGTTTCGGGCTTTGATCGTCCCCGTGATAGCCCGGCGTGGTCGGCACGCCGTTTTTATCCATCAATTTTTTGGCCGCATCTTTCAGGCCCATAGCCTCCATGCTTTCTGCCTTTGGCCCGATAAAGATAATCTTGGCTTTTTCACAGGCGCGCACAAAATCCGGATTTTCTGATAAAAACCCATAGCCCGGATGAATCGCATCCGCGCCCGTTTCCTTGGCGGCGGCTATGATCTTGTCGATGACCAGGTAGCTCTCCGCCGCCGGGCTCGCGCCAATATGCACGGCCTCATCCGCCATGCGCTTATGCAAGGCTTTGGAGTCCGCATCGGAATAGACGGCGACCGTCGCAATGCCCATTTTGCGCGCGGTCTTGATCACGCGGCAGGCAATCTCCCCGCGATTGGCGATCAGGATTTTTGTTATCTTTTTATTCTTCGTTTTCTGGGTCATAAGTTTTCTTGCATTATTGTGTGAATTGCTTAGCGAGAGACACATGTTTTGCGGGTCGTGCCCCGCCAATATCTGTTAAAGGGCTTTGTGTCATAATGTCTGCCTCCGAAAGACCTTATCCATTTCCGCGCTGGGTCAAGCCGGCCAATGTGCCTAAGCTGACGCGCGACAATGATCTGGATTTGCTTCGGTTAATTCTCGCCTCCTGTGTTGTCTTTTATCATAGTTTCACTTTGCTCGGCGGGCTGAATTTTCCGCTTGCGCGAATTTCGGCCGTGCCTGTTTTCCTCTTTCTATCCGGTCTTTTAATCACAGAGAGCTATTACGGCTCCAAAGATTTCAAGACCTATGGTGAAAAGCGTGTGCGCCGTATTTACCCGGCCTATTTGGCCGTTGTGATTTTCGGCGGCCTGCTGGCCTTTATTGGCTGGCAGACACTGGGGGGGCAGGACGTGCCCGTTTCAGGCTTGGCCAAATATTGGGGCATCAACGCCGTCTTCCTGAATTGGCTCGAACCTTGTGTGACCTCCGCTCCGGTCTCCGGCTTGACGTGCACAGTGAATGGCAGTCTTTGGATCATGAAATGGGAAGTCGTATTTTACGCCATCCTGCCTCTGCTCCTCGTCCTGTTTTCACGCTTTAATAAATGGATCTCCTTTGGGGTTTTGGTTGTTTTGACATATTTGGTGTCCGTTGAAACTGTCGCTTACCTGCGCATCTTTGAATGCTTTCTCATGGGGATCTGCGTTTATTATCTCAAACCCGTCTGGATGAAGATGGTGCAGGCTTTGCCGCCCATCCCGCCGCTTCTTCGGATGGTTTTATTGTTCGCAGTATTTTTGACGGGTCAGTTTCTTTATTACGGTCCTTTCGTTCTTTTGGTGACATTGGCAGCATTTTACCCGACGTCTGACGGTTGGCGGCTGAACACTTTGAAATTTGGCGATATATCTTACGGCATATTCCTGGTGCATTTCCCGCTGATCACAGCGGTTTTTCAGTTCCTGCCCAAATCCTTATTCGGGCCTTGGGTGTCATTTGTCGTCTTGCTCGTGTCCGCTCTCCTATCGATGTTGCTCTATAAATTTATCGAGAAACCTTTTCTTCTGCCCAGCAGCCATTATCGAAACGCTGCCAAGGCGCCCTGATTACATTCTAAATACGCCGAATTTGCTCTCTTCCAGCGGGGCATTGGCCGCCATCGCCAGACCAAGTCCCAAGACTCGCCGTGTGTCCGTCGGCGCAATCACGCCATCATCCCAGACACGCGCAGAGGCGAAATAGGGATGGCCCTCATGTTCATATTTCTCGCGGATCGGCTTCATAAAGGCCTCTTTATCCGCCTCACTCCATTTTTCGCGGTCACGATGCACGGAGGCCAGCACCATCGCCGCCTGCTCACCGCCCATCACGGAAATACGCGCATTGGGCCACATAAACATCAGGCGCGGGGAGTAAGCCCGCCCGCACATGCCGTAATTGCCAGCCCCGTAAGACCCGCCGACGACGACCGTGAATTTCGGCACGGCCGCATTGGCCACGGCATGCACCATTTTCGCGCCATGTTTGGCGATACCGCCGGCTTCCGCTTTGGAGCCCACCATAAAGCCTGTGATGTTTTGCAAGAACACCAAGGGGATTTTCCGCTGCGCGCAAAGCTCGATGAAATGCGCGCCCTTCATGGCGCTCTCTGAAAACAGCACGCCATTATTCCCCAGAATACCAACAGGATAACCGTGGATTTTCGCAAAGCCCGTCACCAGCGTATCGCCATAGAGCTTTTTAAATTCGTCAAATTTTGATCCATCCACCAGACGCGCAATGATCTCTCGGCAGTCATAGGGCTTACGCAAATCGCTCGGGACAATGCCGTTTAGCTCTTCAATGTCATAGGCGGGCGGCTCGGCGTCTTCGGGCAGATAGCTGTAATCCGCTTGACCCAGTGTTTTGACGATATCGCGCCCGATTTGCAGCGCATGGGCGTCATTGGCCGCCAGATGATCGGCTACGCCTGAGACAGATGTGTGCAGCAGACCGCCGCCTAGCTCTTCGGCGGTGACATCTTCATTGGTCGCCGCTTTGACCAAAGGCGGGCCGCCCAGAAAGATCGTGCCTTGATTGGCGACAATCACAGTCTCATCGGCCATGGCCGGCACATAGGCTCCGCCCGCCGTACAGCTGCCCATGACAATAGCGATTTGCGGAATACCGTCCGCGGACATGGTGGCTTCGTTGTAAAAACAGCGCCCGAACATTTCTTTATCCGGGAAAATTTCGGCCTGATGCGGCAAGTTCCCGCCGCCGCTATCCACCAGATAGATACAGGGCAGACGGTTTTCGCGGGCAATTTCCTGCGCGCGCGTCTGTTTTTTACAGGTCATGGGGAAATAAGTCCCACCCTTTACCGTTGCATCATTACACAGGATCATGACTTCGCGCCCCGCGACGCGGCCTATGCCTGTGATAATGCCCGCGCTGGGAACCTGATCATCATACATGCCGTAAGCCGCCATTTGTGACAGCTCCAGGAAAGGCGTGCCGGGATCCAGAATACGCTCCACCCGCTCACGCGGCAGCAGCTTGCCGCGGGATAAATGCCGCTCCCGTGACCGCTCAGAGCCGCCCTCAGCGATCTTGCCGACCTTCTCACGCAGATCATCGACCAAGACCTGCATGGCCGCCGCATTGGTTTTGAACTCGGCGCTGTCCGGGTTAATTTTACTGACAAGTTTGGGCATTCACTCCCGCTCCCTATTATTTTGACTCTCCAGTATATAATTTTGACCCTTGAGTCAAATTTATTCCTGATGTAGTAACGCCCCAAGATGGATGTTGCGATCACAGAACCCTTTAACCGGGAAAAGCAATTCGCCGCCAAAAGGCGCGCGGTGATCCGTTCGGCCGGACAGGCCTTTCGCCGCCGCGGCTATCATAATGCCTCGATGAAGGATATTGCCCAAAGCCTCGGCCTGACCAAACCTGCGCTATATTACTATGTGAAGAACAAAGAAGAGGTGCTGCTGGAATGTCACCTGATGGCCTATGATGCGATGGACGAAATTTTGGCCGTCAAACGCGCCGCCAATCTGACCGCATTGGATGAGTTGGAGCGGCTTTTCGGTCAATTCGTAGAGATGCTGACGGATGCGGGCGTATCACTGCTGACCGATGTGGACAGCCTGTCCGAACCCAATAAAGCCGCCGTCCTGTCCCGCCGCCGCAAGATTGAACGCAAAATCGTCAAATTGGTCAAAGCCGGACAGAATGACGGCTCTATCCGCAACGGGGATGCACAGCTGCATGCCTTTTTCTTTATGGGCGCGCTGAACTGGCTTAATGCTTGGTATGACGCCCAAGGCCGTTTAAAAAGCGAGCAAATCGCTCACCATTTTGCCCTGCAAATGCGCAGGGGAATACAAGCCTAAAAAGGATTCTCCATGCTAAGTTGGATTATTTTATTCATGGTTGGGCTGGGCATTGCTATGATCTACAATATGATAGCGGATAAGAAAGATCACGCCACAAAGCTAGACCGCATCCAAAAAGAAATTGCCCGCCGTGAGGCATTAGAGAAATCGAAAAACACAAAAGAAGAGTAATCCTATGTCAGATCCAGTTGTCATTGTCGGTATCAAACGCACGCCGATGGGCGCATTCCAAGGCGCGTTTTCAACCGTCCCCGCCCATCAACTCGGCGCGGCCGCCATCAAGGCCGCCATGGATGAGGCGGGCGTCAAAGCCG
>JAHDHS010000016.1:23714-28235 GCA_020631215.1 Hellea sp.
CAACTCGGCGCGGCCGCCATCAAGGCCGCCATGGATGAGGCGGGCGTCAAAGCCGATGACGTGGAGCAGACAATTATGGGCTGCGTGCTGCCCGCAGGTCAGGGCCAGGCCCCGGCGCGCCAAGCGGCTCTGGGCGCGGGACTGCCCAAATCAGCCGAGGCCACGACCATCAATAAAATGTGCGGCAGCGGCATGCAGGCCGCCATCATGGCCCATGACGCCATCAAGGCAGGCTCTGTCGATATCGCTGTGGCTGGCGGGATGGAGAATATGACCCTCGCCCCTTATTTACTGCCAAGCGGGCGCGCAGGCATGCGCATGGGCGACAAACCCATGATCGATTCCATGATGCATGACGGGCTGACCGACGCCTATGAAGGCGGCGCGATGGGGGTCTTCGCCGATATGATTGCCAAGGAATATCAATTCACCCGCGAGCAACAGGATGCCTATGCCATCGAATCCGTGCGCCGCGCGCAAGAGGCACAGAAAGACGGAAAATTTGACCGGGAAATGACGCCGGTCACCGTTAAGGGCCGCAAGGGCGACACAGTCATCACCGAAGATGAAGGCCCCAAAAATGCCCGCCCCGAAAAAATCCCGAGCTTGCGCGCTGTCTTCACCAAAGACGGCACAGTCACAGCCGCCAATGCCAGCTCCATCAATGACGGAGCGGCGGCCATGGTGCTGATGCGCAAGTCAGAGGCTGAAAAAGGCGGCCATAAAGTGCTCGCCGAAATCGTCTCTCATGCCGCCCACGCCCATGAGCCCGCTTATTTCACCACCGCCCCCGTCGATGCGATGAACAAAGCGCTGAAGAAAGCGGGCTGGGACGCGAAAGATGTCGATCTGTGGGAAATCAACGAAGCCTTCGCCGTCGTCCCCATGATCGCCATGCAGGAATTGGGCCTGGATCACGACAAGGTCAATGTGAATGGCGGCGGCTGCGTGCTCGGCCATCCGATTGGGGCCAGCGGCGCCCGCATCATGGCAACCCTGATCGCCGAAATGGAAAAGAGAGACGCCAAAAAAGGCGTCGCCAGCCTCTGCATCGGCGGCGGCGAAGCCACTGCGGTGTGTCTGTCACGGGCATAGCTATTACGCTAAATCCTACTCGTCCAAGCCACAGACGTAAACCGACCAACCCTTCGCCCCCTCGAGACACTGCCCATTTGCTTGCCAGCAAGCAAATGGGCAGCTCCTCAGGGTGAGGCCAACTCTAAATCCAGATATCCCCCTCATCCTGAGGCGTGTTTCCATTTATGGAAACACTGGACTCGAAGGATAATCCTCGTTTATCCCTAAATTCTCCTATGTTCTTTCAAACGCTTATAAAATAATCCCTCATTTATATCCTCACCCTCAAAAATTGCCCTATTTTAGGATTGTTCTTTTGATCAGGGACAGGAACGCGTCGGGTTCTGGATCAAGGGACGGTGCGGGTTGAGCGCCGGGTGGTGACACATTCGGTTGTGCCGGGCCTGCTGGTGAGAGCCCCACTTGCCACGACTGCGAGGTAACCTTGGGCCGCCAGCATAAAACGCACCGCCGCGAGCCTTGGTTTGCGTGTAAAATATGATTTTAACCCACGGTGTCCGTCACGGAGACCAGGGCTCGCGGGCAGTTCCGCTATTTAAAATCGTGAATATCGCTGAGCCCCTGATGGCCAGTCGCAGAAAAAACTCGGCTGTATTTATCTGTCATCCCGGACAAGCCGCAAAGCGCCGACATCCGGGATGACAGAGATAGATCCGCAGTGTTCAAATATGCTACTACCCCCGATTCTGTCGGTTCTCGATCAAATCATCGACGCAGCCAGGTTCAGCGAGGGTTGATGTATCGCCGAGATTGTCGAATTTGTCCTCGGCGATTTTGCGTAAGATTCGGCGCATGATTTTTCCGCTGCGTGTCTTGGGCAGATTGGGCGCGAACTGGATTTTATCGGGGGTCGCAATCGGGCCGATTTCTTTGCGCACATGTTTCACAAGTTCGGCTTTCAAATTATCCGATATTTCTGTGCCCGCAATACAGGTCACATAGGCGTAAATCCCCTGCCCTTTAATGTCATGCGGATAACCGACAACCGCCGCTTCGGCGACACAATCATGACACACCAATGCGGATTCGACTTCGGCGGTTCCCATGCGGTGACCCGAGACATTGATCACATCATCGACCCGGCCCGTAATCCAGTAAAAGCCGTCCGCGTCGCGGCGGCAGCCATCGCCCGTGAAATAATTGCCGGGATAGGCAGAGAAATAAGTGTCGATAAAACGCTGATGGTCGCCATAGACGGTGCGCATTTGTCCGGGCCAGGAATTTTTAATGATCAAATTGCCTTCGGTCTCGCCATGAAGCTCCTTGCCCTCGGCATCCACCAGAGCCGGTTCTATGCCAAAGAAGGGATGGCTGCCCGCGCCGGGTTTCATGTCGGTTGTTCCAGGCAGCGGCACGATCATCGCCCCGCCAGTCTCGGTCTGCCACCATGTATCAACGATGGGGCAGCGGCCTTCGCCCACGACATGGAAATACCATTCCCAGGCTTCGGGGTTGATCGGCTCGCCGACCGTGCCGAGAATGCGCAGGCTCGACCGATCCGTAGCTTTCACATAGCTCTCCCCTTCCCGCATCAAGGCGCGAATGGCGGTCGGGGCGGTGTAAAACAAGCTGACATTATGTTTGTCGCAGACCTGCCAGAAACGGGACGCATCGGGATAGGTCGGCACACCTTCAAACATCACGGTCGTCGCCCCATTCGCCAGCGGACCATAGACGATATAAGTATGCCCTGTGACCCAGCCGACATCGGCGCTGCACCAATAGACATCGTCTTCTTTCAGATCGAAGACATATTCATGGGTCATGCTCGCCCAAACCAGATAGCCGCCCGTCGTGTGCAGCACGCCTTTGGGTTTGCCCGTCGAGCCGGAAGTGTAAAGGATGAAGAGCGGGTCTTCGGCGTTCATCGGCTCCGGCGGGCAGTGATTGGACGCGCCGTCCAAAGCTTCATGCAGCCAGACATCGCGGCCTGCCTGCATGGACACATGACCGCCCGTATGCCGCACCGTCAGCACTTTTGTGACAGGCTTGCCCGCCTTGGCGGCGATGTCGCAGGCCGCATCGCAGTTCTCTTTCAGCGGCACTTTCTTGGTACCGCGCAGACCTTCATCGGCGGTGATCACGAATGTGCTGTCGCAATCAATAATTCGCCCCGCCAGAGCCTCCGGCGAGAAGCCGCCAAAGACGACGCTGTGCACCGCGCCGATCCGCGCGCAAGCCAGCATGGCAAAGGCGGCCTCCAAAATCATCGGCATATAGATCGTGACGCGGTCACCTTTGCGCACGCCATGCGTCTTCATGACATTGGCAAAGCGGCAGACCTCTTTATGGAGCTCACGATAAGTCAGTGTCTTGGACACGTCCGGGCTGTCGCCTTCCCAGATGATAGCTGCCTTGTCGCCACGCGTCTCCAGATGGCGGTCGAGGCAGTTTTCCGTGACGTTCAGAACCCCGTCTTCATACCATTTGACGGAAAGATTGGATTTATCCCAGCTGACATTCTTGACCTTCGTATAGGGCTTCATCCAATTCAAACGCTGCCCCTGCTCCCCCCAAAAGGCCTCAGGATCCGCGATAGAGGCGGCATACATGCTGTCATAGCTTACAGAGTTGAGATTAGTCTTGGCCGCAAAATCGGTGGGGACGGGATAGGTTTTGGATTCTTCGCTCACACATTTTCTCCGGGGATTCTGATGTCTTCGACCATTTGTTGTATCTGGGCTGAGGGCGCTGGCGTCAATAGGCTGACCATTATACCGATGGCCAAGGCAGCCCACATAAAGACAAATCCAATGCCCTCTGGCGACACATCAAAACACCATCCGGCTTCTGTGCCGCCCATAAATTTGAAATAGGAGATATAAGAAACTGTGGAAATCAACCCAAATAACATCGCCGCGATGGCCCCTTCGCGGTTCATGCGTTTCCAGAAAATGCCGAGGAAGATCACGGGGAAGAGCGAAGCGGCGGCAATCCCAAAAGCGAAAGCCACGACTTGCGCGACGAAAGGCAGGCTGGTCGCATATATCCCCATAAGCCCTGCGGCAATCACGGCCGCAGCGGCGGCTAAGCGGGCGGCCAGCATTTCCTGTGTCTCGCTCATGCCCGGGGTGAAGGTACGTTTCAGCAAATCATGACTCACCGCCGAGCTGATCACCATGAGCAGGCCAGCTGCGGTAGAAAGCGCCGCCGCCAGCCCGCCTGCTACGACAAGGCCAATGACCCAGTTGGGCAGTTTGGCGATTTGCGGATTGGCAAGAACAAAAATATCACGATTGGGATCGACCTCATTGGCCAGACCATCTGGCGCACTCGGCCCGCGATATTGCATGATGCCGTCCCCATTTTTGTCGTCAAAGGCGAGCAGCCCCGTCTTTTCCCAATCTTTATACCATTCGGGCACAGGTTTACCGCCGTCATTGATGATCTCTGCAGCACGCTCATCATAATTTTCACCATCGG
>JAHDHS010000016.1:28335-46792 GCA_020631215.1 Hellea sp.
TTACCGCCGTCATTGATGATCTCTGCAGCACGCTCATCATAATTTTCACCATCGGCAATATAGGTGGCTTCATTGACCGTATCGACGAAGTTCATCCGCGCAAACGCGCCGACGGCTGGGGCTGTTGTGTAAAGCAGCGCTATGAAAACCAGCGCCCAACCGGCGGATTTGCGGGCTGCCTTGGCGGACCCCACGGTGAAGAAACGGATGATGACATGCGGCAGGCCTGCGGTACCAAACATCAGCGCCGCTGTGATGCAAAAGACATCAATCTTGGCTTTGGTGGTCGAGGTATATTCGGTGAAGCCAAGATCGGTTACGACCTGATCCAGCTTGGCCAGCATGGATATATCCGTGCCCGCCGCGTTACTGACAAATCCGAGCTGCGGGATCGGATTGCCCGTGATGGTCAAACTGATGAAAATCGCGGGAACAGTATAGGCAAAGATCAGCACAACATATTGCGCAACCTGCGTATAGGTGATGCCCTTCATCCCGCCCAGCACGGCATAGACAAAGACTATGCCCATCCCGATCAGAATACCAAACTCAAACGGAACGCCGAGAAAGCCCGAAAAGGCCACGCCGACGCCTTTCATTTGCCCGGCAATATAGGTGAAACTGACCATCAGCGCGCAGACCACAGCAATGACCCGCGCGGTTTTGGAGTAATAACGATCGCCAACAAAATCGGGCACGGTAAATTTCCCAAACTCCCGCAAATAGGGCGCAAGCAGAAGGGCCAGCAGCACATAACCGCCTGTCCAGCCCATCAGATAAACACTGCCGCCATATCCCAGAAAGGCGATCAATCCCGCCATGGAGAGAAAGCTCGCCGCGCTCATCCAGTCGGCGGCTGTCGCCATGCCATTTATGGTGGGGTGGACGTTGTGGCCCGCAACGTAAAACTCATCTGTGCTGCCCGCCCGCGACCAGATTGCAATGCCGATATAGACAGCAAAGGTGGAGACGACCCAGAAGATCGTCCAAGGGTCAACGACCGTGCCGCTCATGACTTGATCCCGAATTTACGCTCAAGCTGCGTCATGCGAATGCAGTAAATCACTATGAGGATAACGAAGACATAGATCGCGCCGTTCTGTGCAAACCAGAAACCCAGCGGGGCCCCGCCGATAGAAAACTGATCGAGCCATTCGCGGAATAAAATACCCGCGCCGAATGACACAAGGAACCAAATTATGAGCAGACCAATCGTTAGCCGGATCGTGGCCTTCCAATAGGCTCGTTGATTTTCACGTGTCGGCTTTGCCATCTTATCCCCTGAAATCAATTATTAAGATAGATTTGCCACGCTGAAGCCATGTCTGCAATCGCGAAAATTCCGGCCAATGAGGTGCTAACGCTTTTCCTGAGCCATCTATCAGGCGAGCGGCGACTGGCCGAAAAAACAGTGGAAGCTTATCAGCGGGATTTGTCATCCTTTCTTGGATTTCTATCGGCTCATTTGGACAAAGCACTGACTTTGCCCGACCTCGTTAACCTGAAAGCCACTGACTTTCGGGCTTTTCTGGCTCATAAAAGACGGGGAGACAGCCCGCTTTCCGCCGCCTCTATGCAGCGGCATCTCTCCGCGATCCGCACATTTTACCGTTACATGCAGCGGCGCTGGGATGTCCGCAATAACGCCCTGCCTCTGATCAAAGGCCCTCGGGTGAAGAAACCCTTGCCCAAGGCCTTGTCGGTTCAGAATGCGAAAGATCTTATCACGGCGGGGAGTTTTGATGACGGCCCTGGCTGGATTGCGGCGCGGAATGAAGCGGTTCTCACACTGTGTTACGGCGCAGGTCTGCGGATCTCTGAGGCGCTCGGCCTGACGTGGGCCGACATGCCGCTCGGTGATCGGCTTGTCCTGACCGGGAAAGGCGGCAAGCAGCGCGTTGTGCCAATCCTGCCGGTTATTCGCAAAGCCGTTGAGCATTATTTGTCTCTTTGCCCCCATCCGATGCTGGCAGACCAATCCATATTTCGCGGAGTGCGAGGCGGCGCCATGTCAGCCCGTACCATTCAGGGCGAAGTTCAAAAACTCCGCCGCGCCCTCCAGCTTCCGGAATCCGCGACGCCCCACGCTTTGCGCCATAGTTTCGCAACGCATTTATTGGCGGGGAAAGGCGACCTACGGACAATCCAACAGCTCCTCGGCCATGCCAGCCTGTCGACGACACAACGCTATACCGATGTCGACGCCGCCGCTCTGATGGATATCCATAAAAAAGCTCATCCCAGAGCGTGACATCATTTACAGCCTTTAAAACCCTTCGCTTTCGGGGAGGAAAATCTCGCGCTTCCCGCCAGCCCCGGACGGGCCGATCATGCCCTCATCTTCCATGCGTTCAATAAGGTCTGCCGCCCGGTTATAGCCGATGGAAAGCTTACGCTGGATATAGCTGGTTGAGGCCTTCCGGTCTCGCGCGACAATAGACACAGCCTGATCAAAGAGCGAGGTTTCCGGCCCGACCTCTGCCGCCTTGGCCAGCTCCGCCGCCTCTTCGCGGTCGGTCGTGATATCCTCCAAATAGCTCGGTGCGCCCTGCGCTTTGACAAACGCCGCCACGCGCTCCACTTCGCCGTCCGAGACAAATGGCCCGTGATATCGGCGCGGGCGGCCCGTGCCCATAAAGAGCATGTCACCATTACCCAGCAGCTGCTCCCCGCCCTGCTCGCCAAGAATCGTCCGGCTGTCGATTTTCGAACCAACACGGAAGGAAATTCGCGTCGGGAAGTTTGCCTTAATCGTACCTGTTATCACGTCAACAGACGGGCGCTGCGTGGCCATAATCATATGAATGCCGGCCGCCCGCGCCATTTGCGCAAGGCGCTGCACGCTGCCTTCAATATCTTTCTTGGCGACCATCATCAAATCAGCCATTTCGTCAATGATGACCACGATATACGGCATGGGCTCGAATTCCATTTCCTCGGTCTCATATTCCGGTTCGCCCGTTTCCTTATTATAGCCGGTCATAACCGTGCGTGAGAGCGTCTCGCCATTTCGGCGGAACTCTTCAACCTTTTCGTTAAAGCCCGCCATGTTGCGAACGCCGATTTTCGCCATTTTGCGGTAGCGGTCTTCCATTTCCCGCACCGTCCATTTCAGCGCAACGACCGCTTTCTTGGGCTCTGTAACGACCGGGGCCAGCAAATGCGGCGCGCCGTCATAGACAGACAATTCCAGCATTTTCGGATCAATCATGATGAACTTACACTGCTCGGGCGGGAGCTTATACATGAGCGACAGGATCATCGCATTGACAGCCACTGACTTACCGGAACCGGTTGTACCGGCGACCAGCAAATGCGGCATCTTCGCCAAATCCGTCACAAAAGGCGCGCCGCCAATATCCTCGCCCAGGATCAAGGGCAGGTTTGCCTCGCTATTCACAAAAGCATCCGAGGCCAGCATGTTACGCAGCCATACAGTCTCTCGTTTTCGGTTGGGCATCTCAATGCCCATCGCATTGCGGCCTGCAACCACGGCAATCCGCGCGGATTGCGCGCTCATATTGCGGGCGATATCATCCGCCAGATTGATGACGCGCTGTGACTTCACGCCCGGAGCCGGCTCAAATTCAAATAAGGTAACAACCGGGCCGGGACGCACAGCGCCCATTTCGCCTTCGATCCCGTAATCCCCCATGACGCGGTGCAGATTATCAGCTGCGCGTTGCAATGCGCCCTGATCATGAATTGTGCTGCGCGGCGGCGGTAATTTCAACAGATCAATGCCGGGCAAAACAAATTCTGTCTCTCCGGAGAAATCAAATTCCGGCGCTTTGGGTTTGCGCACGCGTTTCTTTGCTTTAGCCTTGGGTTTTGGCGCTGCGGCCACTTTGGGCGCAGGCGCAAGCGTTTGGACAGGAGCCGGTTCATCCGGAATGTCCCGATAGACAGGCTCAACGCTGTTCATATCTTCCTGATACCCTCGGCGGAACAACCGAACGAAGAAGGCCGCGGCCCGATCAATACCGATACGAATATAGGCCCAGACCAAACCTGCCGCATCCATCATATCAACCAGATCACGCGGGACTATCCGGAAATATCGCGCCAGCCCATAGCCACTGATCAAAAATGTGATCAGCGCAATAATGACACCGGACATCGGAAGGTTAAAACTATCCAGCAAAGCCTTGGCTGATAGATGCAGACTGTCGCCGATCCAGCCGCCGAGCCCTGCCGCCAAGGGCCAGTTTTGCGGAATGGGAAAAGCGGATAGGGTCGCCGTGCCGAAAATCACCACACATGCCCCAATCGCGATGCGGCGGGCATATTCCATTTTGCTGCGCTGGCCTTGATTGCGAAAAATGCGGTGGATACCTGAAAACATCAACAGGCCGGAAATCAGATAGCCGCCCCATCCCAGACTTTGCATAAAGAGATTTGACAGGGCAGCGCCCGGCGCGCCCATGATATGATTACGGCCCAGCCCCGCCGTATCTCCGGTCGTGTCAAAGGGGTTGTAAGCCAATAGACAGACAAAAATAAACAAACCCAATACTATTAGACCAAGCGCCCAGATCGCCCGCGTAAAAACGCTGCCTTCCGCACGCTTAATCTCTTCCATCATCGCATGGATGTCTTCAGGCGCATAGGCCTGAGAGGTTACGGAGGCAGCAGGTGGTGGCGTCATAACGGGTCCGGCTGGGTTAAAATCTTAACTGAATGTGAAGCGAAGGCGTAAAGGCCGGGTTAAAAAAGATAAAAAATACGATAACGGCACCGAGCTCTTTAAGATGATCACATCCCTGCGAATGAAGGTGTCTTTGACCTTTGGGCAGCCGAAACCGGCCTCATACCAAAGGCATCAGGTGATTTCGGCATTTAGATATAAGCGATTAAATCGGCGGTCTGTCTATCGGGGGATGGTGGCCGCTGGATAATGCGCTTTCATTCGGCGGCGGGGAATAGCCGCTGCTGAATCTGTGAGTGGGCCGGAGTTCATCGGGTGTGACTTCGAGCGGCAGCAGCCGCATTTCGTAACGTCGTTTGACGTCTGTTTTTTGAGGCTTGGGTTTCTTAGGCTTATTGGCCAGCTTCCCCGTTTTGATAACCGCCAATCTGTAATGCCCGAAGCGGTCTGTCTTGGGTTTCCATTTGCAGGGTGTCTTGCGGGGGTAGTGTTTCGCAGGTTTGTCAAAGCTCGGCCTTGGGGCTTCGGGGTAAGGGTCTGTGGCGCTCGCGGCAGACTGCACGACCTTCGCCTCGCGCCTGCGGCGTTCCCATTGCACCATTGCCAATTTCCCGCCCAGATCATCGTGCACGCGGCGGCGAACATTCGGGTCATGGCATAACAACTCTCGCCGTTCATATTGCCGAAGTTTATAAATATGCCGCGCCATGCGCCGGGTCATTCTCTGCATGCGCTGAGCATATCTCAGCACCAGCTTCATATCCGGCATCGCCCGGTTCATCAGCCGCAGATACACCATAATCAGCGTATCCATCAAAGCCGAAGCGTAATCCGCCGTGCTGAGGGACGCAGAGTCAGCTGTGATATGTCCGTCACTTTTCACACCATAAACATGACCCAAGACTTCAAAGCGGGGATACAAATTTCATAAAATATTTCACTCACCCGCTGAATATCGGGGCCCAGAGCCTAAACTCACAGCTCTTTCATGGGCTTATTGGATCCCAGCTTACGCTGGGATGAGCGGGGTTGGTGGGGTGGATTGAAGGGAAAAACGCGGATTCAATTACATATCTCCTCCCCCGTTTACGGGAGACGTGACGTAAGAATTGATCCAGTGAGTCAATTCGCCTTCACGCAGCGAAGGGGCGGAGGGGGGAGCGAGTTGATGGTGAGTCAGCGCTTCTTTATACAATGCAAATATCATTACATGACGCTCCCCTTTCCCCCGCAAATGGGGGAAGAGAGTTATACTAATCCTCCGAACCTCTTCGCTAGCTTGCATGTACACGGAGGTCATCATGCCCCTAGCCCATTGTGATTATATTCGGCTTAGCAGTTCGGTTTTCTTTTCAGAAAACTCCGCGTCGGAGAGAATACCGCTTTGGTGCAGAGCCGCGAGTTTTTCCAATTGCTCCACAGCGGATTGTTTGTTTTGACCGACCTCACTGCTGGGGGCTGATTTTGCCGTTGCCATGGCGGTTTCCGTCTTGGAAACGAAGTCATTAAACGCTTCTTTTTTCTCAAAGCTTTTGACCGTCAAATCATTTCGCGTTGAAAAGAGTCGAACCGTGCGGTGCCCCAAAAAAGATTTGGCTTCGACGGATCTGATTTGCGGCAGGTCAATGGTCTCAAATGCCTCGCCCATCAAGCCTTTGCGCAAATAACAGACCCGTTCATTCGTCAGGATAACCCGTCCGCCAAACAGCGCGTCCGTATTGTTATCTTTCTTACCCGAGGGCACATAACCCTTCATCGTAGCCGTCACGATTTCACCCTCGCGCAATTTATTCGCTTCAAAATAGGCCATATGTTTATCAGTCATCTTTTTTCTCCTGTTTGATAATTTGTCTGATCCATTTGGGGCGCTTTTTGACTTTTTTCGGCTCTGCCGCAGGCTCAGCGTCGCGCGTCTCGGCAGGCGGCGCGGGCATAACAGGCACGGTTTTTGTCTTACCGTAACGATAGCCAGTCATGGTCTGCCAACCTCCCAGCTCATTACCGACCACCCCTTGTCCGGGCGGGCGACAGCCAAAGGTCAAATCGATCTTGGCATATTGTCCCGTCGTCCAGTTCATGACGCCCTGTTGCGGAGCCAAGAAAAAATTGACCGAATCTTCGGTAAATGTGCTGGCCGCGACAGCCGCCACAGCCGCCGGATTAGACGTCTCCGTCGAGATACCAGTGATGATGCCCTGCCCCGGACAGGCCGAAAGATTTGGATTTAGATCCATGAATTTCAAATGGAATCCGTTCCCGTAGCTTGCACGTGTATCTGCGGTTGGGGCCGAGACGATATCAATACGAATTGCGGCTGGTTGAACATCTATATCCCAACGCCGAAATTGCTGATGCGGGCCGAAGGGACTAATTCCATAACGCTCCATTTCGACGTCATTGGTGACGAGAATATTACGGGCGTATTGGCTCCAATTATGATGCTGCGCGACAATCGTATCGCCGATCAATGTGCCGACCGTGTTTCCGCCAGAGGCCGTTGGGGCGTAATTGATGACCACCTCGTCGGGTGCGGAAGCCTGACCACCTGAATCTGTGACGGTCAGTTCAAAGGTCAGTGTGCTGGCACTGGCCGGAAACATGAAGCTGGGCGTCGCCGTATTGGCACCGCTTAGGGACACATTTGTGCCGCCCGTTTGCGCCCAGCTATAGGTCAGAGTATCCCCTTCCGGGTCGCTGGAGGCTGTGCCGTCCAGTGTGTAGCCTGACCCGCTTGTGGCCGTTGTGTCCACACCGGCGTTGGCCGCCGGGGCTTGGTTGGTTATGGGCGGATAGATTTCTGTGACAGGGGTTTGGGTAATCGTGACATTACTGGTTGGCGTGGTTACATCGATGCCAATCGGAAACGCCATTTCGTCTGTCGGGTCGAGAGACAAATCCGGATTAATGCCGCGCACGCGAAATTTAGATACAGGCTGATCGAATGTCAGGCTTTCACCAGATTGTAGGATTTTAGCTTTTTCGATCGATTGCATAACGCCGCCAATCATTGTTTGGATTATGTAAGAAACCTCATAGCCGTCAGGATCCGGCACGGATGAATTAGACGGCATTTTGACGGCTTCAAATTTCGCGCCCGTCATTTCATAATCATATCCGCTGGCGACAGGTGGATCGATCCAGAATTCGCCTGGGCAAACATCCGCAACAGAAATAACGAAGACAAAGCTGCCTGAACTTGTGGAGGATGGCATTAGTGCCGAACTTTCGGGATTACACAGAGCCGTACCGATCGCGGGATCAACAAAAATAGTCACATCATCCGGGATTGACCGTGTGAACCCATCCGGCTGCTGATCTGCAATGAGATGGAACACCAGATTTGTCGGTGAGGAAACACTTGGCGCTGTAAATGTAGGATTGAGCCCATAAAGTTTAGGCTGTGGGTAAATATTTATCTTGGGCCCGGCGACTTGCACCCATGTATAGCCGATTGGATTACCTTCCGCATCGGTTGAGCCGCTTCCGTCCAATGTCACCATTTGTCCTGGCCCGACGGCTTGGTTGGGGCCCGCTTCCGCTATCGGCCTTTGACCGGCATAGGGATCAGGCGAACACATATAGGATGCCCCAGACGGATTTTTACTCCAATCCCAACTTGGGTCCGGCACAATAGCTTTTGTGGCAGTTCCTGTCGTAAATCTTGACTCACTATATGGTGTGAGGCCCCCAAAGTAATTTTCATAAAGATAGTCAAAATCGAATTTAATCTCTCCAGCCGTCACATCATCAGCTGTAATTTCGTATCGACATGATAATTTAACTTCTCCAGGGTTAGTGCTTGCGGACATATCTGGTTGGGTCTCTACCCCTGCATATTCTCCATTTGCATAAATTTGCATATGTGTACCGGTAGCAATCATGCTGGGGTGCGCCATACTGGTGATTGTCATGTCAAGATGTACTTTTGATCCCGCTGGGCCGAATTGCTCGGGCGTCACATTGACCGATATGCTCGCTGGGTCCATGGGTTGAACCTGTGCATGAGCGGTCAAAGTTCCGCTGGCGCACAACATAGTCGAGAGTAGTAATAAATTTAAACGGGTCACAGCTGCCTCCAATGATTTGAAGGCTTGGTATCAACCGATGCGACGGCTTTCCGTGACGAGCATCACGCGAGTTGAATTGACCTAATTTTTATCCAGAAGATTATCGAGCCGTCCGGCAAGATCATCAGAGTCATCGTCAGGAATGCCGGGGTCATCGGGTTGTTTGGAAGGCGCATTAGAAACGGGCTCAATCTCTTCAATGACGTCACGTTCTTTGCCGTCTTGTAATTCCGCCAGACCTGGCAATCTCTGCGCGGCCTGTTTTTCGGCGCGGGGGTGGATAAGCTCCCCCGTATCGCCGTAAGAGAATACCAAACGCCGCCAATCCTGCGGTGTATAATCAAAGCTTTCGCCTGATGGATCAAGGTCTGACCAATCCGGCTCCCGCGATGCCGTTGCTGCGCGCTGCATCCAGAGGCGACTATCCGCGTCATTATTCAGTTTCGCTTCGGCTTGTGCCGCGAGCAGGCAGACCCTCGCCGTGGGGTTGTCCCCATTGGCTAAAGGTGACAGGGCCGACCAAGCCGCCACCGCATCGCCCGAGCGGAGATTTTCTTCCACGCCCAATAGAATGGATTCGCGGTGATTGGCATTGGCTTTGATCAGCGCGGCGATTTTTTTGGCCCGAACCTTGTCGCTCTCGCCCTCAAAGACGTCCTGATAGGCCAGCGCAAGCGCGGGGTGCGGGTCAGTGGCCCAGGCCTTTTCAATTACAGAAGCCGCCTTTTTTCCCTGCCCGTCCAGCCGGAATAATTTCGCCGCCAGCGCCACGGCAGGGGCGAAATCCGCCGCAACCGAGAGCGCCTTATTCACGGTCTGCAACGCCGCGCCATTGCGGGCATCATCATGCAGCTTATCCGCTTCGGCTGTCAGCAAGACGGCCTTACGGCGGCGGGCATTGTCCTTGTCGATATGTTTGCGCCCTTCCCCCGTCGTCAGGGTTTCCAGTGCCTCATCCCAGCGGTGATCCGCCACCTGCGCCTTGAATAAGGTATCAAACGCCCAGCGGGCATTTTTATTGGCGGCATAGGCCGTTTGCGCCTGCGTGATCGCGCCGGGTAGATCACCGGTGGCCAGCATATTTTGCGCCAGACCGCGCTGTCCCGTCACCCGGGTTTTATCACTGTCGAGCATGGCCGTATATTGCGCGACGGCTTCTTCGCGGTCCCCGCAGGCCTCGGCGGCTTGGGCGCTGATGATACGGCCCAGATCGGTGGAGGAGATCAGATTGCGGGCCTTTTCGGCCTTTTTACGGGATTTGGATACATCCCCTTCCGCCCCTGCGATCAGGGCATCTTCCATCGCATCGAGCGCGGCATTGCGGCGGCGAAGCCCGACGCCGGATTTCACCCGCCTTGGCAAGCGCCAGAGCCAGAGAAAAAACGACCAGAGCCCAATCACGGCCAGAAACAAACCCGTCGCCAGCAGGATGACCATCTGCCATGTCAGCTCCAGCGGCGCAAAGGCCAGCGCGCCTTTCTCCGCCGTCGAGGTCAGCTGCAAGGTGATGTCATCTCCGATATAGAGCAGCAGGCCCGCCAGCAGAGCGATGAAAACAAGAATGGCAATAATATATTTGGTCATGAATCCTAGTCTAAGCTGTTGCGCCAGTCCTGGCCAGCACTTCGTATGGTGGATGGCAGTGCATCAAATTTGGCTTTGGCGATGTCCAGATCACCATCGGCAATGGCGGTCTCGATTGCGTCAATCATGACGAGCGGATGGTCAGCATCCTTGACCTGAACATGTTTGCTCAAGGCGCGTTTGAAAAACCCGCCTGATACGGGCTGATTATTCGCTGCCTCGATCAGAGCCTCTTTGGGGAAAGCGATGGGCGCGGAAATGGAGAGGGTTTCGGGCGTAGCTGTCACGATTTGCGTTTCAATCGCCGGACGGTTTTCAAGAGCTTCTAACCGCGCTTCTATCACAGACATATCCGGCCATTCGGCGCCCGCCTCTTGTAAGCTCTCCAGACGGGAGAGGGTCTCGGGATCAATATCCGGCAAGGTCGGGGCGGGGGCGTTTTCCAGAGCCGATAGCCGCGCCTCTATGCGGGATAAATCCGTTTTGGGCATAGGCTTGTTTTCAAGTTGCGAGACAGCGCGTTCCAGATTGGCAATGTCATTTTGCAAAGAGGACAATTCTGCCGGTTCCGTTTTGAAATAATAGGCCGCGCCCACGCCCCCTGCTGCGCCCAAAAGCGACGCCAATAATAACCCAACGAGAAAGACCGGATAGGTCACACCGCGTTTCGGGGCGGGCTCTTCCATCATTTCCACCTCCTCAATGATCTCTTCTGGGACCTCTTCGGGCGGGAGAATTTCGATGTCTTCGGTCTCGTCAGTCATGATCACACTGTAAGAAGCTTACCCCTGTCTTAGCAAGGCCAGCATGGCGGCTTCATTCGGGGCGGCGGCAATGAGGCGGCGGGCAGGCATATCGCCGAGCTCTGCATCGGTTGCGGCACTGATGGACAAGGTGGTGAGCCCCGACAAATCAGGCTGGAAGGACGCCAGTGTTTTGGCTGCCAGCGGCGAATAAAGCGCGATATATGAGAGCTGCGAAATATCCAGCTTGGGCAGTTTTTCGGCAGGCTCAGTTTGGTAATAAATATCCCGCCGCGCCTGATATCCTGCGGCGCGTAAATCCTCTGTGACGCTTCCGCGAATATGTGCCCCTGCGCAGTGAATAACCGGCACGTCTTTGGGCAAGTGGCCTAAGCAGTATTCTGTGACGTCATGTGATGTTCCATCTGCGGATATGACATCGTCAAAGCCCGCCTCTCTGGCGGCTTTTGCGGTGACGTCCCCGACAGTGATGATCTTATGTCCGCGATAGTCAGAATAATCGACGAAAAAACGCAGGCCATTGCCGGATGTAAAAATCAGGGTGGCATTCTTTGGCGGCGGCGGAGGCGCAGCCTTGGCCGGAACAATTGTCAGCAAAGGCGATATCGCGCAGGCGCATCCGGCCCGCGCCCAGACCTCCGCACTTTTATAGGCGGCTGGCAGGCTACGGGTGAGCCATAATTTCGGAAGGTCAGTTGTCACGCCCACAGGACACGATCGCCGATTTGGGCTTTGACTTTTTGGCCTAAATTCCAGCCGAGATCATAAGCCTGCTGTGTGTCGCTGAGGGTGTGCGCGACGTCATTGTCAGAAATTTGAAAACTGCCATCCATGGACAGCACCTGTCCGTAAAGACGCATTTCATAGCCCGTCCAGATCGACAGCGCTGCAATCGGCGTGCGGCAGTCACCGTCCAATGCCTTTAAGAAAGCCCGCTCCGCCGTGACAGAGAGCCAGGTGGGCAGGTGGTTCAAACCGGATAATAACGCGGTCGTATCCTTGTCATCTTTGCGGCACTCCACGCCAATCGCGCCTTGGGCGGGCGCGGGCAGCATGACCTCTGCAGGCATAAGCTCTGTGATCACATCCACCTGCTCCAAGCGCCGCAAGCCTGCCGCCGCCAGAATTGTGGCGTCACACTCTCCGGCCTCTAATTTCTTCAGCCGCGTGCCGACATTGCCCCGCAAGAGGGTAAATTTCAGATCAGGCCGCGCGGCGGATAGTTGCGCCCGCCGCCGAATTGATGCCGTCCCGATCAAAGCGCCTTGGGGCAGATCATCCAGCGATTTATATTTGACTGAGATCAGCGCGTCGCGATTACTGCTGCGCTCCAAAATGGCCGCAATATGCAGCTCCGCCTGCCCATCAGTCGGCACGTCTTTCATGGAATGGACGGCCATATCGATACGCCCGTCCAGCAAGGCGGTTTCCAGCTCTTTTGTGAACAGGCCTTTGCCGCCAAATTCTTTGAGATCGCCTTTGATTGTATCGCCGGAGGTAGTGAAAGTCTCTATCGGAAAGGCGGCGGCGTCCCGCCCGGTTTGCTCACACAGCAGGCTTTGAACCAGACGCGCCTGATAAAGCGCCAGCGGCGAGCCACGGGTTCCAATTGTGAAGGCTTTTTGTGACATATCGGCCTGTTGCATCAAAGCTATGATATCCTTAGTTAGCGTGCATGGATGTAGCCACAAATATAACCCCGCCGCAAGACGGGACTCTGACAGTCCTAGGGATAGAAAGCAGCTGTGACGAAACGGCGGCATCTGTGCTGCGGCGCGACGAAAATGGAGCGCTTGAGCTGCTCTCTTCGATTGTCGCGAGTCAGGATAAGGAACATCGGCCCTTTGGTGGCGTCGTGCCGGAAATTGCCGCCCGCGCGCATATGCTAAAGCTGGAGAGCATCATCGACAAAGCCGTGACCACATCCGGTATAGAGTATGGCGAAATAGATGGCATCGCCGCGACGGCTGGGCCGGGCCTGATTGGCGGCGTGATTGCGGGACTGATGAGCGCCAAGGGGCTGGCCATGAGTCTGGGCAAGCCGCTGATTGCGGTCAATCATTTGGAAGGGCATGCCCTCTCACCCCGCCTGACCGAGCCTTGTGAGTTTCCATATCTCTTACTCCTGATTTCCGGCGGGCATTCGCAATTGCTCTCGGTCACAGAGCTTGGCGCATATGAACGCCTAGGCAGCACGGTGGATGACGCGGCGGGCGAAGCCTTTGATAAGACAGCCAAAGTTATGGGCCTCGGCTTTCCCGGCGGGCCGCAAGTGGAAGCCTGGGCCAAGAAAGGCAACCCGGAGGCCATTCCCCTGCCCCGCCCTTTTAAAGGCAAAGCCCATGCGGATTTCTCCTTTGCCGGACTGAAAACCGCTGTGGCGCGGGCCTATGATGCCAGCGATAAATCCGATGCCGCCAAGGCCGATATTGCCGCGAGTTTTCAGCGGGCGGTCGCCGATGTGCTGGCCGAGCGGACGCAAAGGGCGATGGAGATGTACCGGGAGAAAGTCGGGCAAGGGCCGCAGAGATTCGTCGTGGCAGGCGGGGTCGCCGCCAATACAGAATTGCGCGCGCGCCTGAAAAACCTATGCGAAAACAATGACTTCACCTTGATCGCCCCGCCTCTGAAGTTCTGCGGCGACAATGCCGCCATGATTGCGCTGGCTGGTCTGGAACGCCTGGCCACAGGCGAGCATCACGGCATGGAAGTCGCCGCCCGCCCGCGCTGGCCGCTGGACAGTCAAGCCGCCGCCCATAACCCCGCCAGCGGCTCTGGCAAAAAGGGGCCAAAATCATAAAGGACTGAAATTATGCAGGAATTTATCGTCTATACCGAAGACAAACCGGACAGCCTGCATATCAGGCAAGCCGCGCGCGACGACCATCTGGCATGGCTGAAAGGCCCCGGCGAGGTCAAACTCCTGATCGCAGGTCCATGGCTTGATGATGACGGTGTCATGCGCGGCAGCCTGCTGATTGTGGCCGCAAAAGACCAAAATTCAGTCGATTTATGGTTAACAAAAGACCCCTACCGCACCGCAGGCCTCACCGCTAAAACCATGGTCAAACCCTATAAATGGGTGATTGGGAGACCTTAACGTGACTCCTTGATTTAAGCGTTCCTAAGAAAAGTGAGGTTTGGACTGTAATGTTGCTGAGTTTCGAAGACATTTGGAAAAACTTTGAATATGTAATTGAAGATATGAATGAAGGTATGGCTTTTTTTGAAGGCTATATAATCGACGTTTCAATGAACGGAATAAAGTCAGGCCTCCAATGTCTTTTGCCGGACCCAACCAAGATAACATATGAATTCTCGATTTGGTCTGACGACAGCACCAAGGAAGATTGGAATAAAACTAATAACAGCGAACAGTATTTTGATTTTTTTAAATCTGGTAAAATTGTGGTGTTACAAACAGAATATTTGACTACGCAGAACGGTTTTGAACTTCACCTTAAACTCATGATTGAGTCATGGGACGATGGTGGAACAATTGAAATAATATGTTACCGAGATCCAATCCTAGAGAGCGCGAGCCCAAAATTAGCTGTCAAAGCTGCACTATCTGAGTTTATGAGGCTAAAGAAACTCTTCAATGGAGGGCCGCTTTTTCTTGGGCCAGATACGCTTGATTACCCAAAAAACGGTGAAATTTATCCAGACTTTTGGATTAAACTCTCAAATTAATTCAACCTAAAACTCCGCGCCAATGGCGTAGAGTTACGCACTTTTTTTTGTTGAGCCATTTTATGACGCTCTTAACTACCAAGTGAGGCCCCGCATGACCCAAATACCCCGTCCGGATCATTCGCAGCGGCCTTTGACAATGAGCTGTGAGCGTTTGGTGCAGGCCTTACCGGAGGCGGTTTATGCGGCCTGGACGACGGGGTTTGATCTCTGGTTCGCGCAGCCCGGGGCTTTGTCGCTGACCCCTGAAGCGGGGCGGGCCTATTTCTTCTATAACCGGAATGAATGGGGCCGGCATCCGCATTATGGGCGGTTTCTGAGGCTGGATGAAAACAAGCTGATCGAAATGACCTGGATGACGGGCGATGGCACGGATCGCGGCACCCAAGGCGCGGAGACCATATTGCGCATCGATCTGACCCCTCAAGATGGCGGCACGCATATCCGCCTGACCCATAGCGGCTTCACGTCAGAGGAGGCCCGCAAAGGCCACGCCGAAAACTGGCCGCTTGCTCTGGATATATTGGCGGAGACATTAGAGGGCTAGGCTCGGATATAATGGCTTACCTGCCATGAAAGCGGTCAATGCGGCATGGCCTTTGTCAGCGATGTATGAAACCAGCCAATCGGGTCTTCTGCGCCCGGCCCTTTTGACAACGGGCCCGGTTCATAGCTAGGTGACGTCAAACCTTCCTGAACTTTCTCGCAAATCCATATATCCTCTGTTTGAAAGTCTCCCGTGTCGAGCGCGGCTTTTGTCCAGAGCTCCGAGCGGATCGTATTTGTGGCTTTGTCATATCCGGGAATATATTTTCTATCATCCTTGATTTCGCCCTTCTTACCGAACTGACGCACTTTCATATCGCATGTCGTCGGGCCGGTTGGATGCAAGCTTGAAATGCTAAAACTGTAAGGCGTTGCCGTAATCAGCATTGCCGGGAATAGAAAATAGACACCGCCATAACCCACACTGTCTGCTGATTTGATTTTACTGGCCCACCAAGCTTTGGCCTCTTTTCGGTTTTTCGCGGGTAAAGCATGACGCATATCCGCCTCATCCGTCGCATACCATATCATGTGATCCCCATGACGTTCCCACAGATTTTCATCAACGACGGGCCCGCCCAGGGTTTGCTCATGCAAATATGCCAGATGATAGCCATCAATCGCATTCTCAACGAACACCTTCCAATTACAGTTTAGTTTGTAATGTAGCGCAGGTGTTTCAAAAACATCCTTTGCCTCCAAATCATGTGGCCAGGCTTTATCTGCGATAGGGCCAATGAAGTCTTCAAAATCTGCTTTGGGATCAGGATTGACAAAGATAAGCCCTTTGAAAACCCCTATGCCCGCTGGTTTGAGTGAGAGTTTGGCGCGATCCAAATCAGGGAAACATGTTTTCATCTGAGGCGCGCCCTTCAGGCGACCATCGAGCCTATAAGTCCATCGGTGATAGGGGCAGACGATTGATTTACCCACATTCCCTTTACCTTCCAAAAGAGTCGTCCCCCGGTGACGGCAAAGATTGTGATAAGCCGCGATTTGTTCGTCATCCAGCTTTAGAACGACAATTGGAAACAGTCCGATCTTCGCGGTGATATAATCACCCACCTTTTGAAGATCAGATGTCAGGCAGACAAATTGCCAATTCTCAGAGAAAAGTTCGTTGAGTTCCCTGTCCAGCCATGATTGGCTCAAATAGGCGTCGCGTGTGAAAGTCATTATACTGATGACCCCATCATATGTCTCTGAGCCCCGATTATCTAAAACTCCGCGCCAATGGCATGGAGTTTTGCGCCGTTTTTATTGAGCCATTTTGTGGCGTTTTTGACGTCGTCATAGATTGAGTGGCAGACATCCCAAAAGGCTTTACTATGGTCGTCATGAACCAGATGGGCGCATTCATGGGCGGCGACATATTCCAGGATTTCGGGCGGGGCGCAGATCAGCCGCCAGCTATAGGAAATATGCCCTTCCCCGTTACGCGTAATGCAAGACCCCCAGCGAGAGGATTGATCGCGCACACTGACCTTGCCCACGCGCTTGTCCAGCTTCTCGGCATAGTAATGGCTGGCGGCGGTGAGCTCTTCCCGGGCCTCCCGGATTAAAAGGCGTCTTACCCGACCCGGAAAGCTTTCGGCATCAGGGGACGGGACGATAATTTTCTGGCGCGAGCGGCTAATTTTAGGGCGGCCTTTCCCGGGCGGGCTGATCAGCTGATATTCTTGGCCTTGGAACAGAATATATTCACCGGGCCTAAACGGCATGGGCGGCGGCAGGCTTTCCAGCTGCACGTCAATCCAGTCGCGCTGTTCCCGCGCAAATTGCTTGGCCTTGGACAGCGCCCGCACGCCCGGCACGACCACATGCACTTCGCGTTCTGAATTTTTGACCTTCAGAGAAATCCGCCGCGCCCGCTCTGAGAGCACATAAAGCACGCGCGGATCATCCTCGTCGCGAAACGGGAATTGGTCTTTGACCATTGGCCCGCGCATGGTAGCATTGCCCGATTTTAGTTTAGACAGGAACCCCGCCATGACATGCTCTTTCCGTACAGCTTTTAGCGCGATTGCGCTCTCCACAGCCCTTATGATGGGGGCGTGCGGCCAAAAGGACAAGGGCAGCGGGCCGCAAATCTCAGCGGACGTGCCGAGTTTGGATATTAAAACACCGTCTGACCGTGTCTTTGCCAAACATTTTGATGTGCCCAGCCGTAAAGTCAGCGAAGCCGAAGGCGAAAAGGCACTGGCGGCACTGGGGTTGGCCGAATCAGGGTCCGGGGATTTCACCTGGGCCAAGCGCAGCGGAAATGACGGCAATTACGTCTATACGGACTTAACCAGCCGCTCTGATGACGGCACGGTGACCATCGCCAAAGCCGAGATTTATGGCGCGCATATGGAAGGCGAGACCGCAACATTTGACCGCGCCAGCTTCTCCGGGCTGTCCATGAAAGATGATGACGTCACCATCAATGTCAAAACCATGGATGTCGCCCGTCCAACCCCGGCCACGGCCAAAGCCATTATGGACGGGCTGAAAGACATGTCTTCTGATGATGATAATGACATGAACATCGATGAAGACCTGTTCGGTTTCGGCGCGATGGCGGTGGATGATGTCACGATCATTGGCGAAGACGTCAATGGATCGATTGATAATATTATGTTCGGCGCGGATGAAACGACCAATCTGGCCGACTTCAAGATCGAAGCAATCGATTTGAACATTATTGATGAAAAATCCAAGGATGTGTCAGTTCTGAAACTCAGCTCTCTGTCTGCCATCGGCATTCGGACCGATGACATGAAAAAGGGGTTTGATGTCGGCCGCAACAGTAACGGACTGACCCAGTTCTTCGGGGATCTGAATATGTATCAGAAACCCTATGATAATTTCAGCCTGAAAGGCCTGTCATTTGATAATGACTATGTGAATTTCGACATGCCCAATTATAGCGGGCAGGCCAAGACCAAAGGCGATGTCACCACAATCACCCAATCCGGCGATCCGATTGTGATCAAGCTCAAAGACGCGCCCAAAGACCAACAGGCGCGGCAAGCTTATGACATGCTAAAACAGCTGGAATTTGACGAGATCAAAATCCGTTCATCACAGACCAGCATTCTGGATAAGGGATCAGATAGTGTGCGCCTGAAGGACGGTATTCTGGAAATGGAAGACGGCTTCAAGCTGAACTA
>JAHDHS010000017.1:0-42856 GCA_020631215.1 Hellea sp.
CTGCACGTCTGGTCAGCTCTCGCCAGCAGGCCCGGCACAACCGAATGTGTCACCACCCGGCGCTCAACCCGCACCGTCCCCTGACCCAGCAACTGACCGGTTACCTGTCCCAAGGCCAAAAGAACGATTTGAATATACCTCTGTATCCAAAGGTGCGGATTCAAATGGGTGATTATTCTACAAGTGTTTGAAAGCACGCAGGAAAATTTACGGAAAACGTGGATTCAATTAAATCATGACGCGGGGGTTCATGATGTTTTTGGGGTCGAGGGCTTGTTTGATATTGCGCATCATAGTGAGTTTGGCTGGATCCGCCCGCTGAGCTAGATCATTTTTTTTCATAATGCCAATGCCATGTTCCGCCGAGATTGAGCCGCCCAGCCGATCACAAATATCAAATACGGCATGAGACAGATCATCCCATCGCGCCAGAAAGGCCTCCCGTTCCGCGCCTTCGGGTTGGGCGATATTGTAGTGAATATTTCCATCGCCAAAATGTCCAAAGCCGACGGGACGGCAGCCGGGCACAATCTCTGTCATCTTGGCATCAGCCAATCGGAAAAATTCCGGGATTTTGTCAATCGGGACGGTGATGTCATGTTTAACAGAGCCGCCCAGAAATTTCTGGCCTGCGCTCATATGTTCGCGGATATTGAGCAATTGCCGGGATTGCCTTTCAGTCTGCGCGACCACCGCATCCCGGAATAAACCTTTTTCAAAGGCTGCGCCCAGCAAAGCCTCTGCGAGCTCGCGGCCTTCAGTCTCTGTGTCAACTTCCCAGTCGACCAGAATATACCAAGGGTGCGCGTTACTGAATGGGTCGGGCGCGCTGTCAAAATTATCGACCACAGCGGCAAATCCAATGCGCGGCATCACTTCGAACATAGCCAGCTTACCGCCGCCGCGTAGTTTTTCGAGTAAGCTCACAGCGGCCTGCGGGTCATCAACGCCCAGCATAGCGCGCTGCACATGGCCCGGCTTAGGAAAGAGTTTCAGGCTTGCCGCCGTGATAATACCCAGCGTGCCTTCCGCGCCGAGGAAGAGCCGCGAGAGATCATAGCCCGTATTGTCTTTGCGCAAATTGGTCAGGCCATTGAAAACCGACCCATCCGCTAGGACGGATTCGACGCCGAAAACCAGCTCTTTGGTCGTGCCATATTTCAGGACATGATTCCCGCCCGCATTGGTCGATAAGATGCCGCCGACGGTGCAGCTGCCTTGAGAGGCGATCAACATGGGAAATTTCCGGCCCGCCAGATCAGCCGCATCATGCACAGCCTGCACCGTCGCGCCGGCTTCAACGATCATGGAATTGGCCGTCGGGTTGATATCGCGAATAGAGGTCATGTTCTTCAAGGATAGCAGCACTTCGCCCATGGGCGTGTTGCCGCCGACCAAGCCTGTATTGCCGCCTTGGGGCATGATTTTAGTGCCCGTCGCCGCGCAAATTTTAACGGCCTTCGCGATGTCCGCCGTACTGCGCGGGGTGAGCATCAGCGGTGTATGGCCGAAATATTTATCACGCCATTCTGTCAAATGCGGCGCGATGATATCGGTATCTTGCGTCCAGCTGCCGGGGGGCAGGGCGTCTTTCAGCTGTGTGATGCCGTCGCTCATGGCAGGCCTATATCATAGGCGGCGAGTTTATCAGCGCCCAAAGCGCCCTCGCGCAGCAAGGTGATTTTATTGTCTGCCACTGAGAGAATGGTCGAGGGGATGCCGCCTGCTGCGCGGCCGCCATCCAAGACCGCATCTACGGTTAAATCAGTCTCGGCTGTCAGGGCATCAGCTTCGCCCGAGCGGTTGGCGCTGGTCAAGGCGAGCGGCGTTTCGGTGAAATGCGCCCGCCAATCAATATCCGGGCAGCGCAAAGCAATGGTTTCCCCTTGGTAACATTTATCGTGCAGGGATTTGGTTTTGGCGGGTAAGACCAATGTCAGAGGTCCGGGCCAAAAGGCGCTCGCCAGAGATATGGCATCTGCATTGAAAGCGGCCAAGGTTTGGGCTTGCTTCACGCCGCTAACGCAAACGGCCAAAGCTTTGTCAAAACTACGGCCTTTGATGTCGTAAATACGCGCGATTGCGGCGGCGTCATCCGCGCGGGCCGCGATGCCGTAAACGGTTTCGGTCGGCAGGATGACCACACCGCCCGATTGAATGATATCCGCTATTCGCTTCATCGCGCTTCATTAAACTCCGCCTCGATCTGCAAGGTGATTTCATCGCCTATGCCTGCCAGCTTGATCAGGTAATCCATGCCGAAATCTGATCTCAGGAATTTACCGCGCGCCGAAAAGCCCAGCGTATCACCCGGATGGCCGAATGATTTGCCTGCGCCGTTAAAGGTGACGTCCAGCGTGACAGGTTTCGTGACGCCGCGCAGAGTCAGATCGCCCGTCACTTGGCCAGTGGTGTCTGTTGTCTTTTTGATTTCGGTGGACACAAATCTGATCTCGGGGTGTCTATCAGAGTCAAAATAATTGCCGCTATTGGCTAGGATTTCATCAAAATCGGGCAGGCCCGTGCTGACGCTTTTCGGATCTATCCGAATATCCAGGCGGCTGGCCTCCGGGTTTTGGGGATCAAAATCAAGGGAACCCGAAACATCATCAAACCGGGCTGTGTATTGGGACAAACCGGCATGGGACAGAGACCAGTTCACCCGGGCATGGGTTGGGTCGAGCACATAATTTCCCGCATGCATCTCAGTGATATTTGTCACAGGCGGTGTGGCGCAGGCCATTAATGCCAGCGTCATGACCAAAGCTGTTATTAATCGTCTCATGGGCACAGCATAGACATTCCCGTCTGTGAAAGCCACATTTTGTGCATGAATAGATGAAAGAAACAGTTGAAAATTTTGGCCGCTTCGCCCATGCCGCCTTCATGTCAAAAACGGACACAGAGAACGCGCCGAAATCACTGGGCGCGCGTATCGCCGAAGAGGTAAAATTCTTCGCAGGGCTGTTTGTCGTGATGATGGCCTTTATGACTTTTATCTGGGGGCATTTCAAAATACCGTCTGAAAGCATGCAGCCGGCCTTGGAGGTCGGCGATCATATCTATGTGTCCAAATTCGCCTATGGTTATTCGAAACATTCTGTGCCCTTGGGCTATAAGATGGGCTTTCTGCCTGACGGCCAAATCTGGAGCCGTCTGCCCAAGCGCGGGGATGTTGCTGTGTTTCGCAACCCGAAATCCGGCATTGTCATGATCAAACGGGTGGCCGGGCTGCCGGGGGATAGAATACAAATCCTGCGGGGACGGCTTTATTTGAATGGCGAGGAAATTGCCCGCGAGAATATCGACAATTATCTTTACCGCGAACATAAAGGCCGCAAGGTCGGCGTGGATGTCTATAAGGAGCAATGGCCGGGTGAGGCCGAACCGCACCGCATCTATGAGCAAACCGATATGGGCAGCCTGGATAATACCGAAGAATTTATCGTGCCGGAGGGCAAGCTGTTCTTCATGGGCGATAATCGCGATAATTCCACGGATAGCCGCGATCCAAACGGGCCGGGCTTTGTGCCGCAAGAAAATCTGATTGGCCGGGCGGATTGGATGATGTTTTCCTTCAAACGCTGCGCCAAGGAAGAGGGCCTGTTCTGTCCGCCCCGCCGCTTCATGCAAAAGCTTTAGTCCTTTTCACTCGACAGAATTGACCGGCAACCTTAAGGCTTCCGGCGCAATGCCAAAGGATATGATCATCATTGCCCGTCACGGAAAACCCGCCTTGTCACGCAAGACGCGCATGGATTGGCGCGGCTACCGCACATGGTGGGAACAATATGATATTGGCACCATCATTGAGGGCCAGAAAGTTCCAAAGCGTCTCAAAAAATGGGCCGCCAAGGCCAATATCTTTATCAGCAGCCCTTTGCCCCGCGCGATAGACAGTCTGATTCTGGCGGCGGGCCGCGCCCCGGATCAGATATGGCCTGAACTGATCGAAGCGGCTTTGCCATCCCCGCATTTAGGCTCGTTAAAGCTCCGCCCAAAAAGTTGGGGAACATGGTCCCGCATTGTCTGGTTTTTAGGCTGGTCTGACGGTATGGAAAGCCATGCGGTGGCAAGGCTTCGTGCCAATGCAGCCGCAGAAAAACTGGCGGAGGAAGCCGCTGGCGGAAAAATCGTCTATGTCTCTGCGCATGGATGGTTTAACCGAATGCTGAAAGGGTCATTGATGGCTCAGGGATGGAAATGTGTCAGTCAGAATGGCGATTTGCATTGGAGTTATCGCCGCTTTGTGAGAGAAACCGGATATGAGTGAAAAGACGATAAAAGATATGAGCTTTGAAGAGGCCCTAAAGGAATTAGAGGGCATTGTTGAGCGGCTGGAGCGTGGGGATGCCCTGCTGGAGGAAAGTATCGCCATCTATCAACGCGGCGCGAAGCTAAAGGCGCATTGCGAAGGCAAGCTGAAAGACGCACAGCTAAAGGTCGAAAAGATTGTGCTGGACGGCCAAGGCAAAGCCTCCACTGAACCATTTGACGGCTAGGTTTGTCGTCTGATTTCAAAACACGTCTGGCGCAATGTGCGGCCAGGATTGAGGCTGTTCTGGACAGTCTGCTGCCAAAGCCTGCGGGCCATCAGGCGGTCATCATGGAGGCGATGCGCTATGCAGCGCTGGGCGGGGGGAAAAGGCTGCGGCCGTTTTTAGTCATCGAAGCCGCTAAATTATTTGACCACGAGGATGAGGTCACAGGCCATGTCGCCGCCGCGCTGGAATGTCTGCATGTCTACAGCCTGGTTCATGATGATTTGCCATGTATGGATGATGATGATCTGCGGCGGGGTAAGCCTACCGTTCACAAGGCCTATGATGAGGCGATTGCCGTATTGGCGGGGGACGCATTGCTGACCTTTGCTTTTGAAGTGATCGCGACCAGCCAGGCTTCGCCGGAAATCAAATCCGAGCTAATTGCCTTACTGGCCAAAGCGGGCGGCCCGCAGGGCATGATTGGCGGGCAGGTGATAGATATCACCGTCGCCGAAAATGAGCGCGATGAGACGTTGATCACAGAACTGCAAGCCCTGAAAACAGGGGCCTTGATTGAATATGCTGTCATGGCGGGCGCAATTCTGGGCCGCGCCAAGGCGGATCAAATCGCGGCTTTGCAAACTTATGCAAAAAATCTAGGGCTCGCTTTCCAAATTCAGGATGATATTCTGGATGTGACAGGGGATGCGGCCATTGTCGGCAAAGCCGTGGGCAAGGATGAAAACCTTGGGAAGGCCACATTTGTGTCAATCTTGGGCCTTGAAGGCGCGCAAGAAAAGGCGCGTGATTTAGGCGCAGCGGCGAAAAGCGCGCTGGCACCTTTTGGAGAAAGCGCAGATACACTCTGTGATGTTGTGGATTTTGTGCTAGAGCGCTCGCATTAGCGGGCGCGTGAGGAAAGACAAGAATGGTGGATACGCCCTTACTCGACACAGTGAAATATCCCGCAGATATGCGAGGCTTTTCACGTGAGCAGCTTAAGCAGCTCGCGGACGAACTGCGCACAGAGGTAATTGATGCCGTGTCCGTAACGGGCGGGCATTTGGGCGCGGGGCTGGGCGTGGTCGAGCTGACCGTGGCGATCCATTATTTATTCAATACGCCCGAGGACAAGCTGATCTGGGATGTCGGGCATCAGTGCTATCCGCATAAAGTCCTGACAGGACGGCGTGACCGCATCCGCACCTTACGCAAAGGTGGCGGCCTGTCCGGTTTCACCAAACGCGCCGAAAGTGAATATGATCCATTTGGCGCGGCGCATAGTTCCACCTCTATCTCCGCCGGAATGGGATTCGCGACAGGGCGCGATCTGGCCGGAAAAGACAACCATGTCATCTCTGTCATTGGAGACGGATCCATCACGGCGGGTATGGCCTATGAAGCCATGAATAATGCCGGCGCCACGGATAGCCGGCAGATCGTGATTCTCAACGATAATGATATGTCTATCGCCCCGCCGGTCGGCGCGATGAGCCATTTGCTGGCCCGTACGGTCAGTAGCGGCGGCTATCAGGCCCTGCGTGGCGTGGCGAAATCCGTTGTTAAAAATGCCCCGCGCCCGATCAAATCCACCGCCCGCAAGGCCGAAGAATATACGCGCGGTATGATGACGGGCGGTACCTGGTTTGAAGAGCTGGGCTTTTACTATGTCGGTCCGGTGGACGGCCATGATCTGGACGCGCTGATTCCTGTTCTGGAAAATGTAAAACGGATGAAAGATGGCCCCGTCCTGATCCATGTGGTCACGCAAAAAGGCAAAGGCTATGCGCCCGCCGAAAATTCAGCCGACAAATATCACGGCGTGTCTAAATTCAATGTAGTGACGGGCGAGCAAAGGAAGAGCATTCCAAACGCGCCAAGCTATACCTCTGTTTTTGGCAATCAACTCGTGAAGCAAGCCGAAATCGATCCCAAAATTGTTGGTATTACCGCCGCTATGCCGGGCGGAACGGGGATGAGTATTTTCGGCAAGGCCTTCCCGGATCGTATGTTTGATGTGGGGATTGCCGAGCAACATGCCGTGACTTTCGCCGCCGGGCTCGCCGCCGAAGGTTTCAAGCCCTATGCCGCGATCTATTCAACCTTCCTTCAGCGCGGCTATGATCAGGTCGTCCACGATGTCTGTATTCAGAACCTGCCGGTACGTTTCGCCATGGATCGCGCGGGGCTTGTTGGCGCGGACGGGCCGACCCACGCAGGCGCCTTTGATATCGCCTATTTGGGATGCCTGCCCAATATGGTGTTGATGGCCGCCGCCGACGAAGCCGATCTGGCGCGCATGGTGGCGACATCTGTCGCATATAATGAAGGCCCGATGGGTTTCAGATATGCACGCGGCGAGGCCACGGGCATTGAAATTCCGGAAAACCCGGAAATACTTGAAATCGGCAAAGGCCGTATCTTGCGCGAAGGCACACGCATCGCGCTGTTATCCTATGGTACGCGCTTGGGTGAGGCGATGATGGCGGCGGAACAACTCGATACACTTGGGCTCTCTGCCACGGTGGCGGATGCGCGTTTTGCCAAGCCGCTGGATACGGATTTGGTCAAGCGCCTCGCCGATGAGCATGAAGTGCTGATCACCATTGAGGAAGGTTCAGTTGGTGGTTTCGGGGCGTTTGTCCTGCATGAATTATCGGCGGCTGGCCGCTTGGATAACGGCCTGAAAATCCGCACCATGACCTTGCCGGATACATTTATCGACCAAGACACCCCTGCGAAAATGTACGCCCAGGCGGGCTTAGATGCTGATTCTATTGTGGAAACCGTGTTCAAAGCGCTTGGGCAGGAAATCAACGCCTATTCCAATTTGGCGTAATGCGCGCTGACGTCTGGCTGGTCGAAAATGGCTATTACGATTCCCGGGCGCGGGCGCAGGCGGCTATCAAGGCTGGGCTCGTCAAAATTGACGGAAAAACGGTCAAAAAAGCCTCATTCTTGGTTAACAAAACGGCCCGTGTTGAGGCGGAGCGGGAACATCCATGGGTCTCACGCGGCGGGCTGAAACTGGCCCATGCCCTGACCGAATTTGGTGTCCATCCATCGGGGAAAATCTGTCTGGATGTCGGCAGCTCGACCGGCGGCTTTTGTGATGTGCTTTTGCAACATGGTGCGGCGAAAGTTTATGGCGTCGATGTTGGAACGGCACAGCTCCACCCGAGACTCCAAAACCATCCCAAATTGATCTCCATGGAAAATACTGACGCGCGAGGATTGACGGCGGCGGATTTTGACACCCCGCCGGAACTAATCGTCTGTGATGCCAGTTTCATTTCCGCGATGAAAGTCTTGGCCGTGCCGCTATCGCTTGCCGCGCCAAATGCCGAGTTGATCACCTTGGTCAAACCGCAATTCGAAGTTGGTAAAGCCGGATTAGGCCGGGGCGGGATCGTCAAATCTGAAAGCCTGGCCCTTCAAGCTTTATCCGATGTTTCGACTTGGGCGACTGAGCAGGGGTGGGAGGTGATTAGCACCACCACATCTCCGGTGAAGGGCGGTTCGGGCAATAGCGAATATTTGCTCTATGCCAGAAAGACTTAACCCCGCCGGGAAGGCGGGGCTGGGATTTTTAGTGGCGACATCCGTGGTGATGTCTGTGATGATGACCACGGCGACGTTTGTAGTGCCCGCGGCGGCGATAGCTGCGCCCGCCATTATAATAGCCGCCATTGCCGACATTGATGTAAAGTGATGTGCGCGGACGGCTATAGCCATAACCGCTGTGACCGTAATAATGGCTGCCGCCATAATAAGGCTGATGATAGGTCGTTGTGGTATAGGTTCTGCTGTAAGGCTGGCTGTAACCATAGCCGCTGCCGTAATATCCGGAATTACCATAGTAATTGGAGCCGCCATAATAGCCGCCCTGATTATAATAGCCATTATGTCGATAACGGTGATCATTCCGGCCATCTCCGGCGATGGCTGCGCCCGCTACGCCGCCGACGACTGCGCCGAGAACAGAGCCCTCTGTGCGTGCGCCGCTACCGGCAACTTGCGACCCTAAAACAGCTCCAAGACCTGCGCCAATCAGACCGCCCACCAATTGATTGTCAGTATTGTTTTGATGGTGGTAATATCCGTTGTCATAAGCCGCCGCTGAGACGGGTGCGAGCGATACAGCTGCAATGGCTGCGATAGTAAATCCGAGTTTGAATTTCATAGATCTTTCCTTGAATTTTGTGACACCCGTCCCTGATGCCTGTCTTAACAATGTCTTAACGTAGCTGAAATTGTCTCGACTTGCAAAGGCTTGAGTCAGTTCACCGCCCTAAACGAAAAACGGCGCCACCCGGGCGCCGTTCTGTGATTTAATATGGCTTAGTGTTTATGTTTCTTTTTACACGTTGTGCCATGTGCATCTTTGATCTCTTTGCCGAATTGATCATAGCGTTTTGAGCTACCTGCGTAGCAATATTCGCCCGTTGTATTGACGTGATTAGACGGGTCATGAACCATATAGGAGTTACCGCTTTCATAGTCATATTCAGAGATGCCGGCACCTGCCAAAGTGTCACCTGACATGCCTGACATGTCCAGGCATGAACCATCAGCTTGCAGCGATGTGCCAGCCGGACACTCTACTGAACCACCTGAGATATAGCCGCCGGATGTGCTGCCGCCGGAAATATATCCGCCGTGATCACCGCCGTGACCTGGTATGTCATGGGTGTGCGTGTGTGTGACAGGCGCTGATGGGCGGTCAACATATTTGATGACTTCTTTTTCAACAACGCGGTCAACATATTCAACAACCGGACGGTCAACATATTCGACAACCGGACGGTCAACATATTCAACGACAGGCTTTTCGACGATTTTTTCAACAGTCTGAACCCGGTCCACATATTGTACGACAGGCTTTTCGACGATCTTCTCAACTTCCTTGACCACCTCATAGGGGCGATCCACATATTGCACGACCGGCTTCTCAACAATGCGCTCTACCGGCACCTCTTTGATCACCTCATATGGACGGTCAACATATTGCACGACAGGTTTTTCAACCACCTTCTCGACAATCTTTTCCTGAATGACGGGACGGTCGACATATTTAACCACAGGGCGGTCAATATGTTTGACGACTGTGCGTGTTTGAATTTTTGGTGGGGCCTGAACGACCACTGTCCGTGTTTGAACCGGGCGAGGCGCCGGAACCGGATAGGTTGTCGAGACAAATCGGCCGGAATGCACCATGTGAGGCGGACGCATAACATGCGGCGTTGCGACAACTGTGCTGGAATAGGACGATGTATAATATCCACCGCCGCTGCCATAGCGCGATGAGCCATAACGGCTGCCGCCGCCAACTGGGCCGTGATGACCATGATGTGCGTGATGACCGGCGCCGATCGGGCCGCCATAACCGGCACTAGATGACCCATAACGAGACGGGCTGCGGCCATTGGCCAGAGCATATCCTGCCAGTCCGCCCAGCGCCGCGCCGATGGCTGTGCCTTCTTGGCGCTGTCCTGATCCGGCGAGGTTGGAGCCTAAAGCTCCGCCCAGACCTGCGCCGATGGCTGTGCCCGCCAGATTGCGCCCGTTAAATCCGGGATTAAATGATCCTGCATAAGGGTTGCCGCCATAACGGCTCTGACTGTTGCCATAGGCCGCTCCGGCCAGTCCGCCAAGCGTTGCGCCAATGGCGGTATATTCGTCGCCCATGCCGTTTGGCGCCAGGTTTGATCCCAGAGCGCCGCCCAGACCCGCGCCGACAGCGCCGCCAAGAACGGTATTATTATCCAGCCCGCCAAAAAGCTGCGCATGCGCAACAGCCGGGGACAGACTTAAAGCGGCAATGGCCGCACCAGTTAAAAGGACTTTCATTGTTACAGGCTCCTCATTGCCAATATATATTTCACCAAATTTGAGGATGCTTTCACAATCCCCACCACAGCACTTCGGCCGCCACGCTTGCTTTGATGCAAGTCTCACGCCAGCTCATAGATTCGGTAACATGAATGCAGGCTGGCAACAAAAGAACTCGCCTGAAACGGGAATCCTCATAAAAAAACCCCAACCAAAAGGTTGGGGCCGTTCTTTGGGGGAATTTGGGGTCTAGTGATCCGAATAACAGATGTTCGACCCGTGATAGTGTCCGCGCCTGGTTGGGCGGTAATCGCGGCGGTAATCATTCGCGTAACGCTTCAAATATTTTTTCTCGCGCTTCAGGTCCTGAATTTCCCGATCAATCTGTTTTAGGCGGCGACGCTCATATTTGCGGCTGTAATGGCCATACCCATTTTTTAGATATTTACGCTCATCCCGTAAATCGGCCAGACGGCGGTCAATGCGGCGCAATTTACGCGCGGTACGGCGATCATAACGATCATAGCGGTTATTTCCGTAATAATCATCATAGCCGCGTGTGCGATGTCCATAGGATCCGTGGCTGCCATGACTGCCGTGATAAGCGACTGGCGTGGCTGTCCGGTAACCGCGTGTGGTCGTGGTATAACCCCGGCGGGACTTATATTTCTCACAATCATTGACGCCGTCACCGACCGCTGCGCCCAATGTGCCGCCAATCAGCGCGCCAAGAACCGCGCCTTCGGTGTTATCACCGCGTCCGGCAATTTCCTTGCCGACAACCGCGCCCAGCGAACCGCCCACAACGGCGCCGGCCACAGCATTTTCTGTGTCCTTACACTTTTCATAGCGGTAATCACCAGCTTGCGCGATGGCGGGGGTTAGCATTGTGGCCGCAGCCAATGTGACCGCAGCGAGTGATGTTTTTGAAAATAGATTTCTCATTTTCGACTCCTGTCTTAGGCTTGCGGAAGGGGTTATGCCCGACCGTTAAAGCAGGATTAGCAAAGCGGCTCTGAACTCACTCTGAGGCGTGGGTTCATGTTCAGTTCAGATAGGCCTTGCTATATTATAAACTCTGCTGAAATCTAAAAGCCATTGCTTTTCATGAATTTAGCCGCTTCGTCCAGAGCTTGATGCGCTTCGGGCAGAACATCATCGAAAATTTGAAAGACATGCGGCATGTTTGACCAGCTTTGCAAAACAGCAGGTGATCCCTCCGCCTGCGCCTTGGCAACATAGCGGGTCGAATCATGATAAAGCATCTCATCCGAGCTGACCTGCACGAGTGTTGGCGGCAGGCCGGAGAGATCATCAAAAATGGGCGATATGCGCGGATCGGCCGGGCTCATGCCGTAATTCTTGCGCATACCCAACAGCAACAGCCAGCGCGGCAGTTTCAGCAAAGGCCGCAGCAATGGTTGCAGCATCAAATCCTTTTCCAGATTTTGTTTGAAGGACGGGCTGCTCGCGGTCGAATCGGTCGTCGGGGATAAAGCAAAGGCTGTATCAACTTGACGCAAACCGCGATCCCGGGCCCAATTGAGCAAGCTTAAGCATAAATTCCCGCCCGCACTGTCTCCGGCCATGGCAAATTGGTTCAGCGCCAGAGGGCCGTCCGGTCCATTTTCCAGGATCCAGTTATAAGCGATTTGGCAATCCTGCGTACAGGTCAGGCGCGTATGTTCCGGCATCAGGCGGTAATTAGGCGTGAAAACAACGCATCCAAGTTTTTGCGCCAGATTGGCCGTGATCGGTCTGTGGCTGATGGCGCTGCCAACAGTGAAGGCGCCGCCGTGTAAATATAGCAAACGTTTGGTCGGATCAGAGTTTTTAGCAATCGTCCAAGCGCCCGGAACAGATTTGCCGTTGAACTCGGCGATGTCATTGCGAAATTCAGCAAATTCCAACAAGTCGGTGCGTTTCAGCCCGGCTTCTTCAAACATCTGACGCTTATTCTCCCAACCGGTTTTAGCATTGGCGGCTTGAGCCGGCTTGACGAATTTTTCCATCAAATATGTTTCGATGGCTTTTAGTCCTTCGGAATCAGGATTGGTTTCAAATGTGACTGGGAAGTCTTTGTCGAATTTTTTCAGGTTCGGGCCGGAATGAAATAACATGGTAGACTTTCTTTGATGTATGGCAGGCTTCTTGTTGTCTTATGAAGCCCAATCCCGTCCAGCGCAAAGCCAAATTTGTAACCAATACTTTCAATTTTGAACTGAGATCATGAGGGTAGGGCGTCTGGGTTGCAGGATTAGAAGAACATGTCATCCAAGCTTTTTTCGCTCTTGGAGTGGCCGTCTTTGCTTTTGGAGATATGCAGGTTCACCATTTTATTGATCTCATGCAGCATGGTATCAATCTCATCAAAGGCGGCTTCTATTTTCTTATGGTATTTCGGATCTTCACCCAAATAGGCTTCGGTGACATCTGTGGTGTTCTGAGTGCGGGGATCATGTAAGCACAGCGTGATCTCCCCGTCTTTGACCGAAGCAGACAGTTTAGTGCCATATTCCGGGCTTTTAGTGCCATGTTTTAATAATTGGGTCGGGCGGGCGGTGGAGAGGCATTTGGTCATGCAGTCAGTGAACTTTTTCACCAAAGCACCCTGAAAGACCAGATTGTCCAGATTGGTGTAATATTTTCCAACCTCGCCATTATCCCAGGTTGGATATAAAATCGGAACAAATTCATCCTGGCTTTTAGGTTTCTTGACTTTGATGACGCGCCAAATGGGCTTCAAATTATACCCCTCAATATAGGCCCAGCGCCGGGAACCCGCCGGTTTAATTTTGAAAATCATCTCCGCCTCGATCAGGCGGTCATAAAAAGGCATGATATAGGCTTGATCAACTTTGACCTTATTCATCCGGTAGGCCAGGTTCAGCACATTGTCAGAGGCTCGCATGGCAAAATCCTCAAGGATTTTTTCCGTTCTGTTAAAGTCGATGTTAATGACCCAATAAGCCGCAAAAAATTCCTGAAAGGAGCGGTGAATAAATAAATAGCTCATCCCATCTTTTTTGATCAGGTTTACCGCATCAATCACTTCATGCATAAACTGATCAATCGTACAGGTAATCTTATCGGGGCCGTCCTTCGTTAAATTGACGTGATCAATCGATCTTTGGATGTATTCACGAATTTCAGCTTCGCGAAGTTCAAATTTTTCCTGATAATAGGTGAACATGCAAAAGGTGGAAAAGACCAAGCGAAACTCATTGATGCTCAAACAATGTGGTCGCTTATAGGATTCTTTGATGGCGTCATGTTCGGAATAAAGCGCGTGAAAGGCGTTGTCGTAAAAGTCGATGATATTATCGGCAATATCGGCTTTTTGCCGATAGGTGACCAACATCATGAGCGCCAGCAGAGGGGATGATAAAAACTCTTCATAGCGTTTGAAGAATTTCTTCGTGATCATATTTTTGAAGCGATTTGTTAAATCTTTGGGCAGGGGCGTCTTGCTGATAAGGTCCAGCGTTTGAGCCCGGGTAAAGGGATTGACGTCATAAATTTGAAAGGCTTTCCATCCGACGAAAGTTTCATTCGGACGGCTGCTGATCACGATGCTGCATTTTTTAAAATATTGTTCAAATTCCAACAGTTGCCGCTCTACGGCCTCGCGCTTTTCAAGTGAAACTTCATCAAAGCCGTCAAAGATCAAGAGAAACGACCCATCTGCGGCAATCTCTCGAAACAGGTCGAGTTTCATTTCTTTACCGGCTGAGAGCGTATAACGCATGAGGGTCAGGATATCGACATCTTCCATGTCGTTGAATTTTCTAAGCTCAATAAAAACAGGGATTTTACCTTCCGGCTCCTCATAAACGCTTTTCCATAATTTCTTCATGAATAAGGTTTTGCCGGATCCGCCATCACCTCGCACAACGACGCGTTTTCCGTCCCGAATGTCACTGATCAAAGAGTGGTCATCAATCGAAGCGCTTTGGGCATCTTTGACATGAAAACTGCATGGGACATAGACGTCATTCAATTCAGAATTGATTGAACGTGAGCAGATCAATTGTACCGTAGAGGTCTTGCCATTGGTTCGGTCGAGATAATCTTCAAAATTGGTGAAATGCTTCTCAATCTTGACCCTGATTTTGCTTTGTAGGGTCGGCTGTAAGCGGTTCCAGAAATCTTTGGCGGTTTTCAGGTAATTGGCTGTTTTGATTACAGTGCCGACAGTTGCGCTTGGCTCCAGCACTTTACGCTCCCACAATTCTACAAGACTTTGTCATGACCCGATTTTGGTAATGATTTTATGCGGTCAGTCAATTGATGCTTTGTTATGCTGGTTTTGGGTGTTTCGCTGTGTTGGAAACACAATATATTGATTCCTGTGGATAGAGTGCGGGAAAGATATTGTGGTTTGCGTTGGGTTTGATACGATATATGGTGTAAATACAGGCTTAAGGCCTAAATCAAAATCAATATATAGGGGGTTAGCACCAGTTTTGGGGCTTTGCGCCCTAATTCGAAGGAAAAACTCATGGCTTGGACCGATGATCGCGTGGCAATACTCACCAAATTATGGGCTGAGGGCCTTTCAGCCAGCCAGATAGCCAAACAGCTTGGCGGCGTGACCCGCAATGCCGTCATAGGTAAGGTGCATCGTCTGGGCCTTTCCGGCAGGGCCAAGCCATCCTCTCCGCGCAAAAAGGCTGCGGGAACAACGCGCAAGGCGGCGCCGAGAAAACGTACGACCCGTGCGCCATCTGTCCCGCGCACCCCGCGGGTTGTGGCGGCGGCTCCGCCTCCACCGCCTCCTTTGGAGGCCAAGCCGATGGCCAATGGTGAATTTGCGACTATTCTGACAATCACTGACCATATGTGTAAATGGCCGATAGGCGATCCATCCAAGTCTGATTTCCGCTTTTGTGGTCGCAAGACCGACCCGGAAGAGCCTTATTGCATCGCTCACTCTCAGGTGGCCTACCAACCATCCCGCCGCCGCGGCAGTAAAATCGCCATTGGCCCGAACCCAACCAGCCGCAAACGGCTTCGGTAATGGTTTGAATAAATAATGATAAGGCCGCCTTTAAGGCGGCTTTTTCTTTGCCCTGTTCTAGGATAAAGCCGCGCTATGTTATCAGTATTAGATATATTCAGGGTCGGGGTTGGCCCGTCCAGTAGCCACACGGTGGGCCCGATGCGGATCGCTTTGCGTTATCGTGACAGATTGATCCGGCGCAAATTGATCAGCCGGACCGCCAATATCAAAATCATCTTTCGCGGCTCTCTGGCTTTTACCGGCATAGGGCATGGCACGCCGCGCGCGGCGGTTCTGGGCTTGCTCGGATATGCCCCTGAAACGATCGATTTGGATGAGGCAGAGATCGCATTAGAGACTCTGGCGCAGACGAAAACTTTGAGTTGGGAAGGCCGTGATATCACTTTTGATCCGGATGATGATGTCATCATGGATTATGAAACGCCGACGCGCTTGCATCCCAATGAGATGATGATGCGCGCGCTGGATGAAAACGGCAAATCTATTGACCGACGGACTTATTACTCCACGGGCGGCGGATTCATTGCCAGCCATGTGCAATTGGCCAAGCCTGCTAAAGGCGACATTATCACCACCGCTGCCAATGTGCCGCATGAATTTGGCTCTGCGAGTGAACTCCTGCAAATTTGTGACACAGAAGGGCTGTCTATTGCAGATGTTATCTTACGCAATGAAGACGCCATGCAGCCTCGGGCTGAAACCGAGGCGCAGCTCGACCGTATTTGTGATGTGATGATGGCCTGCATAGCGCGCGGCCTGAATACGACAGGTATATTGCCCGGAGGGCTGAAAGTCTCGCGCCGGGCGGCTGGGCTTTGGGACAGACTTCGGAATAATCCAGGCACGAATGAAAAAGAATCTCTCTTTGATTGGCTGAATGTGTTCGCCATGGCGGTGAATGAGGAAAACGCCGCAGGAGGGCAAGTCGTGACGGCGCCGACCAATGGCGCAGCGGGAATTATTCCTGCGGTGGTACGGTATTATTGCGGAGATGAAAGCGGGGTGCCCGATCAAGACAAGGCGCGTTTATTCTTACTGACGGCAGGTGCGATTGGCCTGCTCTATAAACAGCGGGCTTCAATTTCCGGGGCTGAAATGGGGTGTCAGGGCGAGGTTGGTGTGGCTTGCTCTATGGCGGCAGGGGGATTGGCTGCGATTTGGGGCGGCAGCCCTGCGCAAGTCGCGGCGGCCGCAGAGATCGGGATGGAGCATAATCTGGGCCTGACTTGTGATCCTGTGGGCGGGCTTGTGCAAATCCCCTGTATAGAACGCAATGCCATCGGGGCGGTGAAAGCCGCCAATGCGGCGCGTTTGGCTCTGCATGGCTCAGGCGTAGGCAAGGTCAGTCTGGATCAGGTCATTGAAACCATGCGCCAGACGGGGCTGGATATGTCGACCAAATATAAAGAGACTTCCCAAGGCGGCCTCGCGGTTAATGTGGTGGAGTGCTGAGTCAGCGCCTGTCGAATTTATCTTCCCGGCGCACGCCCATCAATAGCTTGGTTTCAAGCTGCCCGCGCAGCGCTTTGTAATAGGCTTTCAGGAAATCCAGATCCCGCTCGCCTTCGCTTTCTTTGATCCAGCCAATTTTCCGGCGAATGCGAAAAGCGACATCTGTGATCGTTTCGAGATCACGCGCGCGCAGAACATCCTCCAAAACATGTAATTCTTTCACGCCATAAGCATCGATTTGCTCCGGTGTGAAAGGAAATTGAGGGGTCAGATGATCTGCCGCTGTGGCAAGGTCTTCGGCCAGGATAGGCTTGGGCGCTTTGACGACCCATGTTCCGGCGATTAGGTCGCCGCCGCGCAGATGATCTTTGTTAAAGAGCGGGAATAGCAAAAAGATACTCACCCAAATCAGGCCCAGCAATCTGATCCAACCATCAACGCCGTCTCCGCCTGAGCTGAAAAAGAATTGCAAGGGTAGAAATAACTCGATCTCACGTAACGCGTTTCGGGCGAAGACGGCATTGGCCGTCAGTCGCGGTTTGCCCCGCGCTGCCACTCGGATTTTTAAAAGCCGTTTCCCGGGTGTGGCCGCATGGCGGCCCATTTCGAAAAAGGTGAAATAGAAATTTCGTAGAAAAAACAGAGCCAGTAAAAACAGTGAAACCCCGACCTCTCCGGCCAACATAGCATCTAGATTGGCCAATGTGCCGATACCCGCCAATATTAAATAGGCAACAACCCAGAGCGATATGAAGATGATAATAAAGTCAATGGCGAGCGCCCCAAAGCGCGCGCCCACCGATGCGAGCTGAATTTTCAAATCCACCCCTTCGGGCGTCACAAGGCTGCGGCGGTCTCGCAAAGCAAGCTGGCTCATATATCGGTCTCCCAGCTATTCATGGCGTCAAAATTGCGAGGCAGATAAAAATAGGCGCACCATAGAGCCAGTAAGCCAAGTCCGATGCCATAGCGCAGGAAATCTGAATTAATTAACTGCCTTCCAAAGCCTTCCAGCAAACCTGCGCAAAACAGCATGACGATAACACCCGCCATCAACAGCCCCGCCATCTGACCGGCCTGTGCTGCGGATTCGCGCCTGGATAATTGCCCCGGAAAGGCGACTGCGCGGCCGATAAATAATCCGCCCGCTCCGGCCAAAATGATTGCAAAAATCTCTGTCGAGCCATGAATGATCAGCCATCCGCCGACCTCCCAGCCCAAACCCTTGCTCGCAAACAAACCGATAAACCCGCCCAGCATTAAACCGGTCATCAACATGTAAATGACCGTCGGGATGCAGAAAGCAAAACCGAGGGCAAAGGCAAATATCGCTACGCGGGAATTGTGTGAAAATAAGAATGTCGCAAAGACACCCAAACCCGCTTGATCTTCCTGATCATAAAGCGTCGCGCGCAAGCTCTCAGTCGACGCCGCAGGCGTTCGGGACCCGGCCAGTTCTGCATTGACGAAACTATAAAACCAATCGGAGTTGCTCATGACCATGACATAGGCGACGAGCGTTCCGAGTAATAACAGTCCGGCAGAGACCAGTGTGTCTTTCCATAATGCTTGTGCTGCGCGCGGCCAGTCACGCGTGAAAAACCGAATGATCCGCTGCCCCAGGCTCATCTGCGCGCCATAAAGCCGGTAATATGTACGGGTTGAAAGGCTCTCCAAATAGGCGATCACACTCTGATCCAATGACGTCGCGCGGGCGACAGATAATGAAGACAATGTCGCGCGATAGAGCTTGGGCAAGCGCAGCATTTCATCATCCGAGAGGGCTTTGGTGCGGCCCTGTTCGACTTTTAACAAAAGATATTCCAGCTCTTTCCAGACATGCTGCCGCTCTTCGCGAAAGCGCTGGCTCTTTAATCGAATGGAGGTCAGATCAGATGGCATTACGAGCCTTCAAATTCAAATAGGTGTTTAAGACCGCCATATTCAGAGTTTCCGGATCGGCATCGACAATATGCACCCCCATGCGGCCAAGCCTGGCAATGACCAAATCACGCTCACGCATAAGGCTTTCCGCGATGACTGACTCTGAGACGTCTTTGGGATTGGCCGGATCCCGGGTGATTAAATCTTCCAATGCCTGATTTCGAAAAGCCACAAAGATAACGATATGACGTTTCAGCAAGCGGCCCATATTTTCAATCATCAGTTCCGCCTGTGTCGTATCCACAAAGTCCGTGAAGATGACTAACAAAGTGCGGCGTTTTAAATTTTGCGCTAACTGAGTCAGGCCAAGCGTGTAATTGGATTCAGAAATGGAATAGTCAATCTGGGAGGATAGCTTCTGCAAATGCGGAAAAGCCTGCGTCCCGGCGACCGCAGGCGTGAACAGATAGGGCTTCTCGTCAAAGGCATACAGCCCGACACGGTCACCGATTTTCAAACTGACAAATCCCATTAACAGAGCGGCCGTCAAAGCGCGGTCAAGCTTGGTCATGGTCAGGCCGTCCTGATCGCGCATTTCTTCGCACATTAAATGGCCGCTATCGAAAGCGAATATGATGTTATGGTTGCGTTCCGTCCGATATTCGCGGGCGAGCAAGTTCATGTGACGGGCCGAGTGTTTCCAGTCTATGGCCCGTTTATCCATACCGGGAAGGAATTCCGTCAGCGCGTCAAATTCTGTTCCATCGCCTTTGAGTTTCTGGATTTTCTGGCCAAAAGTTGCATCGCGTGAGAAGATTTCCAGTGCAGTCTCCGTGATCAATTTTGTATTCGGCGTGACGGGGATTTCTTGCTGCAGGTCATCGACCCGTTGCCGCCATAGCAGACCGAGTGGCCCCTGCCATCTTTGCCATATTCGGGTGAGCTCTGCCTGTCCGCGCCGCCGCGCCAAAGTGTCAAACACGGCGAGCACGCCGCCCTCATTCGCCTGAGCCCGAAACAGCTTAGGGGCGGCTTCGAGCCGATCATTGGTCGTCAGACGATATTCTACTTTTCGCGGGGCGATTTTATTGCCATAGAGGCTCCGCACCCAAATATCCTCACGCGTACCGATGAAGAAATTGCCGGGGGCCTTTATGTCCGGTTCCATCACGCCCAAAGGCGTAGCTATGATTCCGTCCAGCACGATCAGGCTGAGAAGGCCGAAAATCCAAACCGCGCCGATAACCCACAGGCTCGGCGCAAAAAGAGAAATCAACAGGGTCAGTGGCAATCCCAGCGCCATCAAAATGACGGCGAGGCGTGTTGGATATAAGCTGCCTTTGACCACAGGGTTATCTTACCGAGGCGCTTCGGTCTGCTCGATCACCGCCGTGATGACCTCATCGGCCGTCCGGCCCTCGATCTCCGCTGCCGGAGAGAGAATGGCTCGGTGCCGCAAAGCCGGCAGCGCGATATGTTTGACATCATCGGGGATGACATAATCTCGGCCTTTCAGCGCCGCATAGGCCCGAGAGGCAGAGGCAATCATGGCGGCTGCACGCGGGCTTGCGCCCGTTTCAAAAAGTGGATTGACGCGTGTGCCCCGAACCAGGTCGACGACATAATGAGTGATGTCTTCCGAAAGGCGTATATCGGCAATGATATCGCTGGCCTTGGCGATCGCAGCCTTGGTGGCAACAGGCTTTAGGCCCATATCTTTCAATTTTGGTGTGCCGCTACGGTGCCCATGTTGGGTGACGATTTTAATTTCCTCGTCCCGGTCAGGATAAGACAGAACATGTTTAAAAAGGAAGCGATCAAGCTGCGCTTCCGGTAGCGGATAAGTCCCTTGCTGCTCAATAGGGTTTTGAGTGGCGACAACCATAAAGCCCGAGCCCAGATCAAAAGTCTCCCCGTCAATGGTCACGCGGCGTTCCTGCATGGCTTCCAACAGGGCGGCCTGTGTTTTCGGGGGTGTCCGGTTGATCTCATCGGCCAGCAGAAGATCACAAAAAATGGGGCCTTTGATTAGTTTGAAACTATTGGTCTGGAACGAGAATAAATTTGTACCGATTAAATCTCCGGGCAATAAATCCGGTGTGAACTGAATGCGCCCGAAATCAAGCTTGGTTATGTGGGCAAAGACCTGCGCCAGAAAGGTCTTTGCCGTGCCCGGCACGCCTTCCAGCAATATATGTCCGCGCGACAGCATAGCCGTCAGCAAAAGATCGACGGTATCTTCTTGTCCGATAATGGCTTTGCCGATTTCAGATCGTATATTGGTCGCCAATTCTGCGATGGGACTTAAATCAAGTGTCTTAGTGCTCACGGAGCATCTCCTTCTTCCATTTGACCAGGGCTTGAGCGCGGGCGGTGAAGCCCATCGCATCTTGCGTGGCCGGTATATGTTTTAGCTGTTCAAATTCTGGCGTTATATTTCGTAGTTTTTCGCGGGCGTTTAATCTTTGTGCAATTATGTCCGTGCTTTGCCCGGTTAGTCCGAGCCGCCTTATGACCTGCCGTCGCGTCAGCTGGGCATAGGCGTCACCCATCGATCCGAGCCGTTTGGCCGAGGCTAGAAAGCCTGCGGATGTTTTCGCCAGTGAGGCCGGGCCCTGACTGTAATCGGCTGGTAAATCGACGGGGTCACCAAAACGTGCAAAGCCCTGCCAGGCTATCAGCCCGCCTGCCGCTAACAGGCAAAGCGTCGCGGCCAAAAAAGGTGGCTGCGTCATTAACTTGACCAGATTGGGTTTGCTTTCGATCCCATGGATAGACAGATCAAAGGTCACGCTCCGCGGATCAAGTTCTTCATGTTTTATGATGGTCTGGATAATGTCCACAGCCAGACGCGCACGGCTTTCTGTGGCAATGCCCTGTGTGTTCAAGAAATCAGGATCGGATAAGACATATGTGCGGCTATCCTCAAGCTTGATGAGGATAGCTTCATTTTCCGGCCCCGACATGAGGGTGGTGTAATTCGGCTCCTCAGTCTCGGTGAGATCAGAAACCATATCAATGACTTTTTCTATTGTGCCATTTTTACTGTTACTGTCTTCATTGTTGTCTTCATCACTGTCTTCGTCTTCATCCTTTTCAGGGATTTCAATTTTTGGACGTTCGACAGAGAAATATTGCAAACCATCCAGATCTATTTGTGCATTAATCGGATCGGTTTTACCCAGCTCAATTCTAAGCTCCCCAGCAATATCCTCAGGGGCTATGTGGTGAATGAAAACGCCGTTTCCAGCTTCGCCAATGATCAGGCTTAAATCCCGGGCGCGCATAAAGTTGCTGGCCCAATGTTTTCGGACCCAGCCCGTTTTATCTTTCATGGGCGTGACCATCCATTTTGGTGCAATAATCAGCTTGGGTGCATCGTCATCCAGGCCTTCAAATTTTGCCCCCATGAAACTATTGGCCGGGCTGTATATTCGTATTCGCTGACGAGTTTGATAGCTGTCTTCATAAGGTTTGGCATCCATTTCGACGTCAAAGCCAATGCCCTCTAAAAGCTGTACGTAACCCGCATAGCCAATGGCAGATTGTGATACCGGCGTGGCGCCGCCGCTTTCCTTTTGGCGCAAATCATCGCCATAACCCATCAAAACGATCAGAGCGGCAAAGGAGAATATTCCAATCAACACCATAGCCAGGATCATAAGGGGCTTAAGTAAGGGGGCGTCGCTCTTGGCCTTGCTGCGTCCGGAAAATTTATTGGTAATCACGCTCATGCGGCCAGGGCCCGATTGTCAGTTCCGCTGGCGGTCAGAGCCGAATAGGCTTCGCGGGCGCGTTCAAACTCAATCTTGCCAATCGAATGCCCGCCAAAGAATGAATGTTCCACAATTTGCGCGATGGAGGAAAAGGCCGTTTGAGCCTTTTCGGTTAAAATCGACAAAGTGCCGATTTCCCTGGATGTCAAAGACCGCCGAATGACATTGGGGCGATTGGAGTCAATATCCTGTATGGAGCGGTGAAGCAAAACATGTACGGCTTCGTCATATCGGCCCTGCGCGGCCAAGGCATCGATTTCTTCCAGCAGGATACGGGCCTTTTTCTGCTCGGGTTCATAGAGCGGTGGCGGGGCATCTGTTTTGACAGATTTTTCCTTTAATCTCCCGGCTTGAACCGCCGCGTAAATGGTTTGAGCAATGATATAGATTGCGCCCATCAACAGACATCCTAGGCCGATCCAAAACACGATTTCCAGAATTGGGCCTAAGGCTTTAAACAAGGATGCCAGCCATTCCCCCAGTTTTTCCAGCCAGCCGATTTTGGGTGGCTTGGGGGCATCCGGTAAATCAAATTGAAGGCTGTCATTACGTTTAACGCTTCTAAAAGCGTCTTTCAGTTGTTCATCATCGACCCGGCTATAAGTGGTTGCATCTTGAGCGGTTGAAATGGCCGCCGTCACCCACAGCAAGACCGCGCCCGTCAATAGGCTATATTTATTTCGGGGATGAATTTTCACAGCCGCCATGGTTTGACTTTAGCGGGGCGTCTGGGCGGGTCAATAACTATCAAGGCAAGCACGCGGCTATAATGGAGTATGACTTAAAATTTCCGCAGGCATAAGGCCGCGTAAGCTATTGCCGAGATACACCATGTCCGCGGTCATTAAGTCGTTCAGTTCTAAAACGGCTTCTTTGGCTGTGCCGTTTTTAATCAACTTTTGTCTTAAGACACCCGGTAGCAACCCTGATGATAAGGGCGGAGTTAGGAGCGCCCCGTCGCGCTCAATAAAGAGGCTCGTGAATGATCCTTCCGTCAGTTCTCCGCGCTCATTTAGAAAAATAACTTCATGAATATCTGGATGCAGAGCTTGGAGCCGGGCACGCTCACCATCATAGAAATCACGGTGGCTGGTTTTCACATCAAAGCGTTGTAAATCGGCGTCCAAAGCATATTGCGATAAGGCGGCTTTGATGGGCGTGTTTAAAGCTTTATAATCCTTGGTCTCACAGGATAGCGAACCGTCTTCACATATCCACCGGATATGTTGGGGGAGATTGGCTTTCGGCGGCGGCGGGAGCTCTATGCCTGAATTGCCGGAAGATTTTCGCAGCCGATCCAAATGCGCTTGGCCATGCCGGTATCCTTCTTCGGGTGACCAATAAAGCGTTTCAATTAAATGCGGGGCCGGACGGTTCAGTAAATCGGCCTTCAGCAAACATTCCCGATATTCATCTGCACCATCACTGTCATAAACCACGCCGCTGCCGACATTATATGTCAGCACGCCATCCTCTAAAACCGCCGTGCGAATAGCCACATTAAAACAGGCATCGCCATTCGGTTCTATAAAACCAATGGCGCCGCAATAAGGCCCGCGGAGGCGGTCTTCCAGATCATCTATAATTTCCATGGCGCGAATTTTGGGCGCGCCAGTGACCGATCCGCATGGAAACAAGCCTTTGAAGATATCCAACCAACGGACATCCTCACGCAAAGTCGCCGTCACTTGAGACGTCATTTGAAACAGAGTTGGATAAGCCTCGAGTGCAAATAACTCTGGAACTTTGACGCTGCCAACTTCAGCTAAACGTGAAAGGTCATTGCGAAGTAAATCAACAATCATCAAGTTCTCAGCTTGGGATTTAGGTTCGGCCCGCATGGCCTCAGCTATATGTGTGTCATCGCCTGCACCTCTGGGTCTTGTGCCTTTCATCGGGCGCATGCGCGTTTCTTGGCCCTTGCGCTCAAAGAACAGTTCCGGCGAGAAGCTCATAATGTCTGCACCGCCTAATCTAAGCAAAGCCCCATATCGTCCGGGCTGGCGCTTACGAAAAGCGGCATATATGGCTTCCGCACGGGCATCAATTTCACCTGTCATGGGGAAGGTCAGGTTGATCTGATAACAATCTCCAGCTTCGATATAGGCCTGGGTTTTTTCAAAGCGCCTGAGATAATCCTCTTCCGACCAAGACGGTTTCAAACTCAGATCTGGGGATTTCGCTGTATATAATAACTGTGAAGGAGGCGTGTCACTTGGCGCTTTAAAAATACCTAAATGGATGAGCGGTCTATTGGGTGATAGTCTGCTTTGTAATGTTGGTTCCAATGCGAAACCAAGCTCATAGGCTAAGTAGCCCGCTATATAAAACCCATTTGCCAAGGCCCGTTCAATATCAGCAAAGGCTGCATCAATATCATTTGGGTCGCATATTTCGATAATGCGCTCGGGTTCAGAGAAATATAATTGCCGCCCAGTTGCCTGATCGTCGAAAAATGCAAAATAATCAGGCATCAATTAAAAAGAGAAACCCGGGATGAGGCTGCTGTAAAAACTGTTGCGATGTTTTAAAATTTTAGGGGCCTCGCCGTCGAAACACCGCCGGAAGCTGACGCTCGCACCGGGCGCAATTTGTCCCAACAACCATAAATCCGCCTGTATGATTTGCAGAGCCCTTGCATAACCACCCGTACAATGGCCATCAGCCAGTGCCAGTATAGGCTGCCCATCCGGCGGGACTTGCAGACTGCCCGGAAGGAGAGGCGAGCTGGTCATATATAGAGGCTCTGTTAAGGTGATCTTGTCACCCTTTAAACGCGATCCCATCCGGTCCGTGGCTGAGGTCGCATAGAATGGTGTCGTAAATAGGTAACGCCGGGAGTCCATGTCCAGCAGTTCCCATTCCGGGCCGGATCTGGCACGCAGGACGATATGATTAGACAGCATTGGCACAAAGGGGGCGGGGAGGTTGTTAATAGCCCCATGCTCGACGCTCAAAGATTTAACAACATCCCCGGTCTTGAGCGCACGGCCCTCTATACCGCCCAGCTGTGCCGGTGTGTAAGTTGCTCGGCTGCCTAAAAATTCATCCCCATCCAGGCCGCCTGCCACGGCGATATAAGCCCGGCATCCGGCGCGTGTATAGCTGAGCGTTAGAATGTCACCGGCTTCAACCGTGATCGCTTTGTGGGGAGGGATGTTTTGGCCATTGACCTGTGCCCACATTTGCGCGCCTGTGACGGCCACGACAGTCTCGCGCTCAAAACGGATATGCAGACCGCCCAAAGCACATTCCAGAGCGGGCGTGTTCCACGGATTTCCCACCAGAAAATTTCCGAGCGCAAAGGCCAGCTTATCCGCAGCACCGCCGCCGGGAATGCCTTGGTGACGATAGCCATGCCGTCCGGCATCCTGCAAGGTGGTCTGAGTGCCTCCGGACAAAACTGTAATGATAGGGGCGCTCATTGCGGTACAAAACGGACTTTATCGCCCGCCTCCAATAAGAAGGGCTCTTCGCGATCCTTGTCAAAAATCGACAGGGGTGTGCGTCCAATGATTTGCCAGCCACCGGGAGACTCCAGCCCGTATATTCCGGTCTGCCAATTGGCTATGCCGACCGACCCGGCAGGCACCTTAGCCCTCGGCGTGGCCTGTCGTGGATGGTGCAATTTTTTCGGGGCTTCAGAAAGAAATGTAAATCCGGGAATAAAGCCCATCATACAGACCCGGTAGGGTTCAGCGCTGTGCAATTTTATGACCTCAGATTCAGATAAGCCTGAAGACTGACTTATGGTTGCCATATCTGGCCCGTCCTCACCACCATAATAGACAGGAATGTCAATGATACGGTCAGTTTGTTTTCCGGCTTTATTGCCATGCCTCATGATCTGATCTTCAACTCTGCGCTTGGCGGATTCCAGCGTGAGTGATCCTGAATCAAACACGACAACCAAGCTGTTATAGGCAAGTACAATTTCACGCCAAATATTCGTTTTTCTAAGTGAGGCCGCCAGAGTATGAAGCGCGTCGCTTACGTGATGAGAAAACCCGTCCGTTTCATATTGGACAAGGATGGCATGGTCGCCATAGGCCGATATGCGCGGTGACAATTGGGTCATTTATCGGGCAAAGGCTTTGATCTGAATGCCCAGTGACTCAATCGCTTTTTTGGCTTCGATTGCGGTTTCCACGGCCCCGGCACTGTCGCCATGTACGCAGAGCGAGCGGGCATTGATATTCAGCGTTCCACCGGACTCCGTCTGCACTTCACCCGTTGAAGCCAGGGCGCAGGCTTGTGCCAGCCGCGCCGTCTGGTCTTTGATGACGGCGCCGGGCTTGGAGCGCGAAAGTAAATGTCCGTCATCCGTATAGCGCCGGTCAATAAAGCCTTCGGCGACAAATGTCAGCCCGACTTCATTGGCGGCCCGGCCCATGGCCGAATTAGGCCCACCCAAGAAAGCCAGTTCAGGATCCAAATCATAAATAACCTCGGCGATTAAGTCCGATTTCTCCCGGTCTTTGACCGCATCATTATAAAGCGCGCCATGCGGTTTCACATAGGCCACACGCGTCCCATGCTGAGCCGCGATCTCGGTCAATTTCGTGATTTGCCGTTTCAGACTGTCGATCAGATCCCTTTTTTGGATATCTACCCCGAGGACGAGAGATGTGCGGCCGAAATTATCCTTGTCCGGATAGGCTGGGTGGGCGCCGATAACGACGCCATTGGCTAAGGCGTTTTTCACAGTGGTTGTCATGCTGGCATCATCCCCGGCGTGACCGCCGCAGGCAATATTGGCCGAGCTGATGGCCGTGACGATCTGCGCTTCGGCCCACGCCCAGTCGGGATTACTCGCTTCGCCAATATCTGCATTTAGGTCGATCGTTTTCATATGTGCTCTCTAGCAGTAAAATTGCGTTTGCCTATATGGTTTTCTGCGGTCAAAAGTGGATATGATAGAAAATCCAATCTTTTGGGTCACGGCTGTGATCGCTGTCATTATTACAGGCATATCCAAGGGCGGCTTTGGCGGGCTTGCTTTGTTCGCTGTGCCGCTCATGGCCTTAACTATATCTCCGATCCAAGCGGCCAGCATTATGTTGCCCATATTGATCATTATGGATTGGGTGAGTGCGTGGTCATACCGGAAACATTGGAACAAACCGCTTGTCATGCGCATGGTCCCGGCGGCCATAATCGGCATAGGCATAGGCTGGTTGCTCGCCGGATATGTCACCGATGATCTGGTTCGAGTTATTGTCGGACTGATTGCCATAGCGTTTCCTTTATATCACTGGTTTGGGCCCAAATCCGGTGTGGAAGCCATCAAGGACAGTCCCGTTGCCGGCTATATTGCGGGCGCGGTTGCGGGGTTCACCAGTTTCATTGCTCATGCCGGCGGCCCGCCTTTTAAAGCTTATGCGATCCCGCAAGGCCTGCCCCACAGGATATTCGCGGGAAGCGCCGTTATGTTTTTCTTTGTCGTCAATGCGGTCAAACTCATCCCATATGGCGCATTGGGGCAGCTGGATAAAACAAATCTCACGACCTCTGCCATATTGATGCCGCTCGCCCCGATTGGGGTGCTGATCGGGGTCTGGCTGGTCAAGCGGATTGACGGGACTCTGTTTTACCGAATTATGTATTGTCTGATATTCCTGACGGGTCTGAAGCTTCTTTGGGACGCGCTGGTTTAGCCCCGCACTCATTTAGCCTTCGCCAATATCAACATGGCTTGGCAGGCCGGTTTGGATTAACTCTGCCAGAGCGCGCAGGACCTCCGCCCGCGGAAAACGTTTCCGGTATGTCAGATAAATCTGACGGGCGGCGGATTTATCGGTCAGTTTCCGCGAATCCAGACCCAGGTCACTGGACCAGCTCCCCCGCATGGCAAGCGCAGGCACCAATGTCACGCCTTGGCCTGTGGCAACCAAATTGATCAATGTTTCAAGCGATGTCGCGCGCAGGCTTTGTCGCCCCGGTCTCTGGGCCGGGCGGCAAATCGAGAGCGCCTGATCACGGAAACAATGCCCTTCTGTCAGGAGCAGCACATCATCCTGTTTCACATCCGACATGCTGGCCTCATCAAGTTCATGCAATTCGTGATCTTCGGGGAAAATCAGCCAGAACGGTTCTGAGTAAAGCGGGATAGATGTCAGGCTGTCTTCCTCTGGTGGCGTTGCCAATATGGCCGCGTCCAGTTCCCCGGACAGCAAAGATTCATTCAGCCGGTCAGTAATATCCTCTCGATAGGTTATCGCGAGTTTAGGTAATTTTTGAGCCATCTGTCCGACAAACATCGGAATCAAATAAGGCGCGATGGTCGGGATGAGGCCAAGGGACAAATTCCCTGCCAGCGGATCCTGCGCCGAAGCGGCGACAGCTTTGATACGTTTGGCCGCGTCACGGGCTTCCTGCGCGATCAGGATGATCTCTGATCCGATATCGGTAACCCGAATACCCTTATGGCTGCGCTCAAATAATGTCACACCCAACTGTTCTTCCAGCTTTTTAATCTGCCCGGACAAGGTCGGCTGGCTGACATGGCAGCTCTCGGCGGCCCGTCCGAAATGCTTGTGTTCGGCGACGGCGCAAATGTAATCAAGATCACGTAGGTTCATAGCCTCTGACTCATAATCTATAAAATCTCTCAGAACAAATGGATGATGATTGCAGCGGGGACTGCAGCCCGCCGTCACAAATTTGCCTTTTATTAACCTTAATGAGTGAGTCGTTAAGGCCACACATGAATGAGGGACAGCTATGTCTGATTTTGCCGCCCATATCTCCCATTTCCGCATGAATTGGAAAGCGCTGAGCTTTGCTGTTCTGTGTGCCAGCGCTTTGGCATTGACATCTTGCGCGACCCCGCAAAGCAACCCGACCGGCCATAATGACATTAAACAGGCACAGGCTCAAAGCGGCCAACACGCTGAAACCTATAATGAAAATGAACTGGTCACAGCGATTTCGACGCATTTGGGCGTGACATCCGAATCGGCGGCGTCTGCGGTCGAACGCTTGTTTAAAGATCGCGGCCGCCCGACGGGTTATATTACCGGCCAGGAAGGGAGCGGCGCAGTGATTATCGGCGCGCGTTACGGTCAAGGCACGCTTTGGATGAAAGACGGCAGAACTAAGAAAGTCTATTGGCAAGGTCCTTCTGTTGGGTTTGATGGCGGGGCGGACGTCTCCAAAGTCTTCACGCTGGTCTATGGTCTGGAAGATCCCGAATATATTTATCAGCGTTTCCCGGGTGTTGACGGCTCGGCCTATTTGGTGGCGGGTATGGCAATCAATTATCAACGGGCCAATGGCGTCACTCTGGCACCAGTGCGCACAGGCGTCGGCGTTCGTCTTGGGGCCAATGTCAATTATATCAGCATGACAAGAAAACGCAGCCTCATTCCGCTTTAGGGCCTTTCTGTTCCTGTCATCCCGGATCGCGCCGCTACACGGCTTGTTCGGGATGACATATTAGGAATAGCCGAGTTTCCTTTCCTGCTGGCCATCGTGGGCTCAGCCTTTTGAGTTAAACAAAGCAGGACATGCCCGCGAAGCTTAAGCCTCCGATGGAAACCAAAGGAGGGAAGTATATTTTTACGAAGACTTTCGCTTCGCGGCGATGCGTTTTCGCTGACGGCCGGTATATACGCAGACAGTCAATGCAGATGTTGTAAATATCTACACGTCTGGTCAGCTCTCGCCAGCAGGCCCGGCACAACCGAATGTGTCACCATCCGGCGCTCAACCCGCACCATCTCCTGACCCAGCAACTGACCGGTTACCTGTCCCAAGGCCAAAAGAACGAGTCTAAAATACTACGATTGCTGAGAGTGAGGATTTAATTTTCTCTGGTTTTGAAAATAAAGAGAATTTGCGATTTCAGCGGGGATTTAACCGTTACCGGTTGCTTATGCGCTATGTGTATTTTTAAATGCCATTCAGTTTCTATTCACTTGAATTTTGGCTAAAGACATGCATCAAGGAATTGTTAACCATAATCCTGCGTGCGTAACTTTCATTCAGGACTGCTTTTAAGGGGTGGGAAACCATGAAAAAGTCAATTTTATTCAGCGCCGTGTCTGCAATCAGTTTGCTGGCAGCGGGGTCAGCTAATGCGCATGATGACGGGTGGTATCTGCGCGGCAATGCCGGTTACGGCGTACATACGGAAGGCGGCATATCCGGCGATATGAGCAGTGCGGTCCATGATGGCGGCGTACAAAGTGAAGGCGGCCCGGCGGCCTCTTTGGGGATAGGCTATGATTTTGGTGACAACTGGCGTCTGGAGCTGGATGGCGACACAATGTGGACAGATCTTGGCTCTATTGGGCAATTGCCTTCCAGCTTTGCCAAGGTTCGTACCAATACATTGATGCTAAACGCGCTCTATGACTTCGACGGTTTCGGCAAGTGGGAGCCTTATGTCGGCGCAGGTCTGGGTCTTGTTCAGGGCAAGGCTGATATCGTCGCGCATGACTTTGTTGGCCCTGGCGATAATCTGCTGCGCTCTCCGGCTTGTATCGGGGACCGCACAGCAAGACAGCCTGAAAGCTGTGCCATTAGCGATAAAGACACCGGGTTCGGTTGGCAGTTATTGGCGGGTGTGGGCCGTGAGCTGACGGATAATCTGACATGGGACACGCATTACACATATTTGAATGGTCCGGATCTGGATGTGGACGGCATTCGGACAAACCTATCAACCAATGCCACCACGCCTATTGCGGCGACCCTGAAAGATGTCGGCGCGCATACGATTATGACGGGTTTGCGCTATACATTCGGTCATAAGCATGAGGCCCCCAAGGCAATCACACCGCCACCGCCCATGCGCGATTATAAATGCTGGGACGGCTCTATGGTGTTCAATGCAGGTCAATGTCCGGCGCAGCCCGCCCCAGAACCTGTGGCGAATGTGGCGTGTTGGGATGGCTCCATGGTCTTTAATGCGGCTCAGTGTCCGGCTCAGCCAGCACCTGCGCCTGCACCCGCGCCGACTTACACATGTTGGGACGGGTCTGTCACTTATGATTTGGCAACATGTCCGGCCCAGCCGCAACCCGTTGTTCAGCAGACCAATCTGAACATTTGCGGCAGCTCGCCTGTGGCCATCTTTAACGTGCCGGTCAACAGCACGCCGAAGCAAATGGCGCGTCTGGGTACGATGCCGGAATTTGGTGACAGCCACGGTCTGACGCCAAGCCAGTTCTACGACAAGCTCAATAACCGTTATAACAGCAATGCGGTTGATAAGGCTTATTTGAACTATCTGTTCAAATCCATGGGCTACAGTAATGGCTGGTCTGATGCGCAGCCTTACATGTTCAGCGAAGAAGTTCTGCCTGTTGGAACGCGTGGTATGCTGGGCTTAGGCAAGCAGCATCACTATGAATATTCTATTCTGCCGACCAATGAACGTGATCGTCAGGCCTTCCGTATTCAAAGTGCGAATGGCTCTGTGGTTCACTTCATGAAGACATGCGGCAACTATATGTATGCCTGTGAATAGAATGAAATGACATGGCTGCAGCCCTTCGGGGCCGCAGCTTTGAAACCCGCTCCGGTTGCCGCCGCCGCGGGTTTCTTTTTGCCTGAATTTAGCGGTTAGGCCTTTTGGCTTTTAATATGCGTGTCGATGACGCGTTCTAATACGGACATTGGCACCGCGCCGCCAAGCACGACGGCGTCGTTGAATTTCTTATAGCTGTAGCGATCGCCCAGCGCTGTTTCGGCCTTGTCGCGCAGGCGGTTAATGGCGCTGTGACCGACTTTGTACCCACAGGCCTGACCGGGCCAGGCGCAATAGCGGTCAATTTCGCCCGCCACTTCTTCGGGGTTAGAGCCATTATTGGTGACAAACCACTCATTGGCCTGCTGCCGTGTCCAGCGCTCGGCATGCAGGCCGGTATCGACCACCAGACGGCAGGCGCGGAAGGCCAGTGATTGCAGATAGCCCAGCCGCCCGACGGGGAAGTCATCATAGACGCCAAGCTCATCTGCGATTTGTTGTGCGTATAGCGCCCAGCCTTCGGAATAGGCGTTAAACGCCATGAGCGAGCGGATTAGCGGCTGTTTGAACGTATATTCGCCCTGCCAGACATGACCCGGAATGGCTTCGTGATAAGTCAGGTCCTTCAGGCCGAATTTGTTGTGCAGTTTCGGCGTGCGCAGATTGATCCAGAAATGACCCGGCTGTGTGCCGTCAATTGACCCCGCTCCGCCATAGGCGCCAGGCGCGCCCGCCTCGACTTCGGGGTTAATGCGCGTGACCTCAAGGAAGCCCGGCACAAGCGTTTCGAAAGCTTGCGGCATGAGGGCCCGAATTTCGGAAATGGCGTCTTCGATAAAACTCATGATCTCGGCGCGGCCTTTATCGCCGTCCGAGAACTGATAACGCGGGTCTTTGCCCAGCGCGCTCATGCGCTCGCCCACTGTGCCTTGCGTATAGCCAATGGATTGCAGGATCGGCTCCATGCGTCCCTGAAGCTCGGCCAGTTCGTCCAGGCCCATTTGGTGGATTTCATCGGGGGACATATTGGTCGTCGTGCTGGCACGCAGCACCCAATCATAATAAGCCTCGCCCTCCGGCTTGGCCCAAACTCCGGCGTCATTGGTGGCTTGGGATTGGAACTGCTCCAGCGCCGCGATCTGCCGCTCCATGGCGGGTAGGATTTTATCCTTGGCAATTGCAGCGGCTTGATCCTGCGCCTTCATATCGATTTTATTGGCTTTGGCCCCAAACCCAGCGACAAGCCCCCAAGTCGAGGAGTCTTTGTCCCGCGCACCCGTTAATTGTCCGAGTGTTTTCGCCATCAGGAAATCCGGCAGGATATAGCCCTTGGCTCCATCGCGTATGATTCGCTGACTTTCCCCGTCCAGCTGATCGGCATATTCGCCGAGGCGCGCCAGATAGGCATCGACATCATCCTGTGTTTCAATCTTGTGGCTGCTGTCCAGAAAGCTGGGGATTTCGACAAAGGCCCCGGTGTTTTGCGCGACGACATAGGGGCTGGGGCGATAGGACCAGTTGTAATTCAGCATGGCATTATCGCCATAGTCAAAGTCGAACCCCTCTGCCGCAGTGCCAAAGAGCGTGCGTGTGACTTCGACATTCAAAGCGTCAGAGGCGGGCAGGGCGGTAAGGTCGACCTTATTTAACTTTGCTAACATCGCCCGCACATCGGTTTCAATTTTCGCCTGACCTTCCGGGGTTCTGTAAGTGAGTTTATATTTCAGAGGCGCATATTTTCCGTCCGCAATCCCGGAGCTGGAGGCGGTTTCGGGATAGGAGTTCACCATCAAATCCGTGGCTTGGCCTAATAGATCATTGGCCGCTTTCAGCGCAGCCTCATGGCCTACTGTTGTGGGCGCGGCGGGTTTGTCACCACAGGCCGACAGGGCAGGCGAAAGGGCGGCGGCAGCGGATGTGGCCAATAATGTGCGGCGGGTCAAAGACATAGGAAACTCCATAGGCAGTTTACAGACTATGGTGCCGCAGTGACGGGCTTAAAGCAATAGGGCCCTCTAGGCTGGGGCGCGCTCCGGCAGGTGACAGACAATGCCTGTGGGGCCGTGCATACAATAGCCTTGCGGGTTTTTCGCCAGATATTGCTGGTGATAATCCTCCGCCGGGTAATAGGTCGGGGCTTCGCGCAGCTCTGTCGTAATCGGGCGGCCATAGGCCGCCTCATAGCGTTGGACGGCGTCCTCAGCGGCAGCCTTTTGGGCGTCGGTGTAGTAGAAAATCGCGCTGCGATATTGCGGGCCGATATCATTGCCTTGTCGGTCGCCTTGCGTCGGGTCGTGATTTTCGAAAAAGACTTTCAGGATTTCGTCAATGGAAATCACTTTGGGATCATAGACGACATGCACCATTTCGGCATGGCCGGTCGTGCCTGTGCAGGTTTTCTTGTAATCGGGGTCCGTGGTGTGACCGCCCGCATAGCCGACAGAGGTCACATAGACGCCGTCCAGCTTCCACAGGATTCGCTCCGCGCCCCAAAAACAACCCATGCCGAGCTGGATTTGCTCATGGCCTTCGGGGTAATCCGCAAACATATTTTGGCCATTGACGAAATGGACCGGGTTTTCACACAGCATAACAAGCTCCTTGGGTGACCTCTTATATAGGAGGCCAATGATGTTTAGGGAAGGGGCGCAACGGGCCGCTTGCGCATGACCGGGCCAATCACACGGGCCAATATATCCGCGATATGTGCTTGCTGCGTGTCGGTTGTGATCAAATCCTGCCGGATTTCGATGTTTAAATGCCTAAGACCCCGGGATGCGACTTGCGCGTCGACGGTGTGGTTCAGGATCATGGCGGTATAGGGCTCATTGATCCGCACGTCATAATTCATGCCAATGGTGGCATATTCATGGATCGCTGCCTTGGCGCTGTCAGGGTCTGATTTGACCAGATAGCCAAAATCCACATAGCGCTGCTCTCCGGTGAGAGGTTTTTCAGTAAAGCTGTGAATGGACACGATCAACGGATCGATCAGCTTACTCATGGCGGTCTCTATCGCGGCAGACAGGCCTGCGTGATAGGGTTTATGTATGGTGTTGATGCGGTGCTGCCGCTCGCTTTCGGTCAGGTTTTGATTGCCCGGGATGACCGTGCCGTCGCTTTCCTCCGGGATCATGTCGAGCCGGTCGGGGCTACGGTTACAGTCAATCACCAGACGAGAGACCCCCGCCAGATGCCCCGCGCAGCCAAATTCACGGCAGAGATGCCGGATGATACTATCGGTGCCAATGTCCCAGGCGATGTGCCGGGTCAAATCATCCCCGCTTAAGCCCAGATTATTGTAGGCCTCGGGGATATGACGGGAGGCATGATCCCCGAAAATAAAAATCGGTGCAGAGCTTTTGGCTTCGATGCTGTGAAAGGGTTTAGACATGCCTTATTAAATGGAAGAGGCGCGCGAAAATCACAAGCCCTGAACTGTCTCTTCAATCAAATTATCGACGACTTTATACAGGCCCTCGCGCTTGCGCTTGCCCGGCCCGATGGAGTTTTCATAGAGCTCGACCTGATGGCAGGCAGAGGAACCGCGATTGACAATATTATAGGCGTTCTCAACTTCTTTCAGACAACCCAGCGCATCGGCATCTTCGGCGATCCAATCGATCAATTCTTTCAGCAATTCCGAGAAGGGCACGGCTTTACCCGAGCCGAAATCAATCAGCTTGCCTGACACGCCATGGCGCTGCGCCATCCAGCGGTTTTCCTCAATCAGGAAAGCCGGATAAACCCGCCATTTCATATTACTGTGTTTCAAACGTAATATGCGCCGGGTGAGGCTTTGATAGATCGCGGCAATGGTTATGGCATCATCCAGCCGCGTGCAAATATCACAAACCCGCATCTCCAGTGTCGGGAATTTATTGGACGGGCGGATATCCCACCAGATTTTCGAACTGTCCTCAATGGCGCCGGCTTTGATGATGGCGTTGATCAAGCGTTCATATTCGCTGTAACTTTCCAGTTCTTCGGGAATGCCTGTGCGCGGCATGCCGTCAAAAACAGACAGGCGGTAAGATTTCATCCCCATCAGGCGGCCTTCCCAAAAAGGGGAGCTGGTCGACAGGGCCAGCATATGCGGCAGGAAATAACGCATCTGGTTTTGCACATCGATGCGGTGATCTTCATTTTCAATCCCGATATGGACATGCATGCCGCAAATCATCATGCGGTGTATGGCCCCGCGCAGGTCTTGCGAGAGCTGCTCATAGCGTTCGCCTTGTGTGGGTTTTTGCTGTTTCCACGGGGTGAAAGGGTGGGTCGAGGCGGCCATCAGGCGCATGCCGTTCTGCTCGGCCAGTTCCGCCAACTGCCCGCGCAAATCCGCGATCTCCTCGCGCGCCTGCTGCACGGTTTCGCAAACGCCCGTAGCAATTTCGATTTGGCAGCGCAGAAATTCAGGTGTGACACGCGGGCCGACCTTGTCCTGACACATTTGCATAAAGCCTTTGGGCGGGCTGGTCACGGCGGCCCGCGTTTCCGGATTGACCAGAAGATATTCCTCTTCAATCCCCAATGTCAGGGCTTCAGCCATAAAAGTCTTTAACAGCGCAAAGCCTGGATGGAAAGAGCGGTCTTAGAGCGGGTTGGCCTTTGCCAGAAACCCCGGCAAATCATCCGTGATATGATCGACGAAGTCGGCTTTTGTCGTCAGTCCGGCGGGGCGGGTAATCTCGGGTTCATCCGACCAATCCGCATCCGATGTCACCAACACAGTCGCCATGCCCATATGCTTTGGGACTTCGAGATTTCTGACGCCGTCTTCAAAAAAGATGGCGGTTTCAGGGTCGATATCAAATATATCGCAAAATTTGATGTAGGGGCTGCGTTTGGGTTTGGGGACGTAATCTCCATCCTCAATCCCGAAACTGCCGTCAAATAAGTCAAATAAATTTAGATGACTTGCGACATTTCTGGCGTGGCCTTTGGAGCCATTGGTGAAGATGAATTTTCGGCCCGGCAGAGCTTTGATCTGGTTACGCAGCTCTGGGTCGGGGCGCAGCATGGACAAATCCACATCATGCACATAATCCAGAAATTCGGTCGGATCCATGCCATGCACCGCCATCATGCCGGAGAGGGACGTGCCATATTCGGCCAGATATTCTTTTTGCACCATGCGGGCTTCTGTGGGCTGCAATGCCAGATAGCGGCTGATATAGGCGGTCATTTTTTTGTCTATCTGGGAGAAGAAATCAACATCGGCGCGGTAGAGCGTGTTGTCGAGATCAAAGATCCAGTTGCGGATATGAGAGAGTGTCATATTACGAAGTTATCGCCGCAGGCCGGCTGCGCTGACCTCTGCAAAATCAGAGTCGCCCAGGGTGATTTTCACGCCGTCTTGATCCGTAACGATGGGCCGAAAATTCGCGGCGACATAACCGCCCTCTGTGCAAAAATCACGACCCATGGCAGAGAAACGGGATTCCGCGATACAGAATTGTGCGGGCGTGGCGGTGACGGAACGCAGCCGGTTGTCGGGGCGGATGGCCTCCGGGTCTTCGGGGTCGATATTTTCCTGCAAGGCATAATAATGGGCATCCTTGCCCTGTAGAGATTGGGTGTAAAGCTGCTGGCAAAGTCCGGGTTCTAACTCCCACCATCCTTTGGATTGCCAGCTGCCTTCCTCGCGCGTCGCGATAGCCCCCCAAATCGTGGCAGAACTGTCATTGCATAATTCTACGCCGATGGTGGCGACCGTCAAACTTGCCACTTCTTTTAGGGCTGCGATTAATTCCGCGCCTTTGATATTTTTATCAAGTTCATATTTCTTTTTAAAATCCCGAATATAACGGTTTGTCCGTCGCCCGGGCAGGCCGTCAATTTTTGTAATATCATAGCCGGCATCGCGCAGCAGTCTTTGTAAGGCGGCTGTTTCGGCTTTGGGGCCGAAATCCGACGGTTCAATCAAGGTCGTACGGGACTCTGAGGGCTTGACCGCCAGATATTCGCGGGTTTCAAGATTGTTCAAAGCGCAATCTTCCGAGGCTTCCGAAGAAAAATCTTCTTCTTTGGCGCATAATTCAATCTTACCCTTCCACTCGCGAATGCCGCCCCGGTGAATGGGCAGGCTTTCGGCATATAAAAAACGGGGTGTGTCGGGATCTGTATAGGTTGTTTCGTGGCAGGCGCCGGGGATGATTTCTGTCCAGCCCCGCACCGTGACAGCGCCTTGGTCTGATAGCCCGTAAGCTGCCCGCAAGATGAAAGATGTCTCGTTACAAATGTTCCAGACATAGCTGGTCTGGGCGGTATTTTGTGGTGTCTGCACTGCCGGAGCTTCGCTTTGCTCTGCGGCCTCTTGGGCATAGGCGCTCGGTGCGGCGGCGAGGCAAATCGTAAAAAATGTCAGGGTGCGTGACATCATCTAATGAGCGTCCCTGCGCCCACATCGGTGAATAACTCGACCAGGAGACCATGCGCGCGGCGTCCGTCCAGAATGACAACGGCATTCACGCCTGAATTAACGGCATGTATGGCTGTGCCGAGTTTCGGAATCATGCCGCCTTTGGCGACGCCTTTATCGATCAAGTTCTGGGCCTCTGCGGTAGATAAATCGGTCAGTAACATGCCGTCATCATCCAGAACGCCTTCGACATCGGTCATTAAAATCAGGCGCGCCGCGCCGATGGCGGCCGCGATTGTGCCTGCCGCTGTGTCCGCATTGATATTATAACCCGCGCCGTCTTCGCCTGCGCTGATCGGGGAGATAACCGGGATAAAATCATTGTCGGAATGGGTCAGGGTCTCGATCAGGGATGTGTCTGTGTCGACTGGCTCGCCCGTGAAGCCCAGATCGGGATTGACGGCCTTGGCGGTAATCAGGCGCGCATCACGGCCTGAAATACCGACGGCTCGCCCGCCCGCAACGTTAATTGCAGAGACGAGGGATTTATTGATCGCGCCGGAGAGCACCATTTCGGCCACGCCGACGGTTTCCATATCCGAGACACGCAGACCGTCTTTGAATTCCGTTTTAATCTGTAAGCGCTCCAGCATAGAGCCGATCTGCGGCCCGCCGCCATGAACGACGATAGGCTTTAGGCCGCATTGGCGCAACATCACAATATCTTTGGCAAATTCTGCTGTCAGGGCCGCATCGCCCATGGCGTGGCCGCCAAATTTAATGACGATAATATTTCCGGCGTGACGCTGGATAAAGGGCAAGGCCTCGGAGAGGGTTTGCGCGCTGGTCCATCCTGATTCGTTTTTACGGCGTTTCATATCATCTATGTTATAGCAATCAGGCGGGCAGGGCCAAGGTGGCAATTTCAGCCCGCAAAAGATCAATCCCGGTTTTCTTTTCAGATGATGTTGAAATTATGACCGGGAATGCCGCCGGGCGCTTGGCGATAGATGTTTGTGTCTTGGTCAGGACTTTGGCCAGCTCTCCTTTTTTCAGCTTATCAGTTTTGGTGAGTATGATTTGATAGGTCACTGCGGCTTCATCGAGCATATCAAAGAGCTCAAAATCATTCGGTTTCAGGCCATGTCGGCTGTCAATCAGCACAAATACGCGGCGAAGATTGGCACGGCCGCGTAAAAAGGCGCGGGTTAGCTTGGTCCATCTGGCTATGTCAGTCTTTGAGGCGCGGGCATAGCCATAGCCGGGCAAATCGACGACATGCAGGCGGTCATCGATGTTGAAATAATTCAGCTCCCGTGTCCGGCCCGGCGTATTGGAGGCGCGGGCTAAGCCTTTGCGGCCCGTCACAGCGTTGATCAGCGAAGACTTACCGACATTGGAGCGGCCTGCAAAACACACCTCAGGCAGGGCGGCGGGCGGTAGCTTGTCCAGTGAGACAACGGACAGCATAAAATTTATGTCACGGGCAAATAAAAGCCGCCCATCTTCTAGGGCGGCTTCACTATATTCGGGTTGATCACGCATCATTTAGGGCTTTGCTTCAGGCTCCGGCTTGCCGGTGATTTTCCGCCAGAATTTATCAACAGGCGTGTCGACCTTATATTTCCGCGTGATGTAATATTGCTGCACAAAAGACAGCACATTGTTGCAGATCCAGTAAACCAACAGACCTGCCGCAAACGGCGCTAGAACAAACATGAATATCCAAGGCATCCATTTCATCATCTTGGCCATCATTTCCGCCTGCTCGCCGCCGCCTGCGCCCGCCGCCGGGCTTGGCGTTAAAGTATAAATCAGGCTCATGGAAATACCGTAGAGAATCGCCAGCGGGCCAATCGCGATAAAGGATAACCATCCAGCCCCCGGAATACCTTCCCACGGAAAAAGGCCAAACCCGTTCAGGATAGAGAGCGGGTCGCGGGCGGATAAATCCTTGATCCAGCCAATGAAAGGCTCATGCCGCAAATCAATGTTGATGAAGACGGATTTATAAAGCGCGAAGAAGACGAAAATGGTCGGGATGATCGGCAGACAGCCCGCCATCGGGTTGACGCCTTCTTTTTTGTAAAGCCCCATCATTTCCTGCTGTAGTTTCAGGCGGTCATCCTTGTAGCGTTCCTGCATTTTTTTCAGTTTTGGCTGAACCTTTTTCATCTTGGCTTGGCTGGCATATTGCTTGTTAAACAATGGGAACATCAGCAATTTAATGATGAAGGTCAGGGCGATGATTCCCAGGCCGTAATTACCCAGCAGAGCGCCCAGCTTAGACAGGCCCCAGCTGATCGGTTTGACCAAAATTCCGACAAAGCCCCAGTCAATGGCCCGCTCCATTTGGGAAATGCCAAGATCTGTCTCATAGCTTTTCAGCAGGCTGCGCTCTTTCGCGCCGATATACATATAGCCAACAGACTCGACCGTCGCGCCGGGTGTGAGGGTCATGGGATCAGCGGCATAAGACGCTTGGTAAACATCCTGATCATTGATGGTTTTAAAATCATATTCGGCGGTGATGGTTTTGCCCTGCGGGGCAATCGCGGCCTGTAGCCAATATTTGTCAGTCAGCGCGACCCAACCGCCTTCGCCGGTTTCACGCCAACCTTCCTTCTTTGTGCCCTTATATTTCATGTCGTGATATTTACCGTCCACGACAGAAATCGGCCCTTCCTGGATGATAAAGAAATTGGTCAGATCTTCGGGCAGGTTATGCTGACGGGAATAGCCTTTGCGCTGCAAAGCCACTTCACGGCTGCCCGTATTGGTCAATTTGTCAGAGAGCGTCAGCAGGAATTTATCATCGATTGACACTGTGCGCTGGATCGTAACGCCATTCATGTCATGGCGCAGAACAACCGGGCTGTCCGGCGTTAATTTACTGCCGGATATGACCTGCCAAGGCGTGGTGCCACCTGTGCCGCCTTCGACACCTGTCCAATTATCCATCAGATAGGCCGAGCGCTCTGCCCCCTCAGGCACCAGCAGGACCACCTTACCATCGGACGGATCGAGCGTTTTGTCGTATTCTTTCAAGGAAATATCATCCAGACGCATGCCAGTGGTTTGAAAAGACCCGGACAGGGCAGGGGTGTCAATTTCGATTCGCGTTCCGGCTTGCAGCAATTCTTCGCGCGGCTTGATCTCAATTGGCAGGGTTTCCGGCTCCATGGATTGCGTGGCCGCGATCTCGGCTTGCGCGGCTTCGCGGGCCTTTTTGGCGGTGGGTTCTCCGATGAAGACCCAATAACCAATCAGTACAATCGCAGAGAGCGCCATGGCGAGTAGGAAATTCTTTTGATCATCCATTGAACTAAGTCTTCGTCTTTGGTGGTTTTGACAGGGTTATGAGGGCTTTTTGGGCGTCGTCAAGCAGGTCTTGCCACTTGCGGCCATTCGTATTGTCGCGGGCGATAAACACATAATCATGTCCGGGCAGTCCATAATCGGCCAGAAGGGCCCTTGCGACTTCTCTTAAGCGGCGTTTGACCCGGTTGCGGGTAACGGCATTTCCAATCTTTTTGGTGGCAGTAAAGCCGACTCGGATCGCATCGTGACCGGGATTTTTACGCATCTGGATGACGACGGCCCCAATAGCACGGTAACGCCCGTCCCTGACATACAAAAACTCGGAACGCTTGGTCAGCCTTCCGAGTTGGATTTTGTGATCGGTCACAGCTACGCTGCGGCGGGTTTGCCCTTAAGCGGACAGAACCTTACGGCCTTTGGCGCGGCGACGGGCCAGAACTTTGCGGCCGTTTTTCGTGGCCATACGGGCGCGGAAGCCGTGACGGCGGGCGCGAACCAGATTGGATGGCTGAAATGTACGTTTCATGTCGGTCTCTATTCAATTTTAGGGCGAAAATACGCTCTATATGTCTCAAGCCGCGGCAACTATGGAAAAATCAGGGGAAAGTCAAGCGCCGCGCCACCCCATATTGCACAAATATGTGATGGGGTGTGAGGAGAGTTTGAGAAGCCTTTTCTTGTCTCATGCCCTACAGGGAGCTCAACTATTTTGGAGGCGTTCATGTCTGTTATTAAATTCTCTCTATCGGCGGCGATTATATCCGTGTCATCGGCGGCTTTTGCCTGCCCATGCCCGGATAAACCCATGCCGGAGCGTGTTTTGGCGCCGCAAGTGGCGGATGTTGCTATGATGGAGCCTGAACGCCCGGCCTCGCAGCCTGTCTTAAGCCCGCCATCCCCTCCCGAAGAGCCAACAGAGTTCATAATGCCAGAGACAGAGTCAGTTGATTTGACACAAATGGTACAAGCTGAGACTGAGATGGAAGATAAAACAGAGACGACGCCTGAAAACATGACAATCGATTCTAAATATGAGGCTATCCTAAGAAGCCGGATATCACCCGGCCAGGATGGCGTGAAGCTGTTTGACTATGCGGGCGTAAAAGCCGCAGGCGAACTTGATACTATAAAGGACTATATTACGGCGCTTGAAGCACGCGACCCGGATGCCATGTCAGAGACTGAAGCCCTGTCCTATTGGGCCAATCTTTATAATGCCGTGACGCTGCGGGTCGTGCTGGAAAA
>JAHDHS010000017.1:42956-46690 GCA_020631215.1 Hellea sp.
TGTCCTATTGGGCCAATCTTTATAATGCCGTGACGCTGCGGGTCGTGCTGGAAAACTATCCGGTCAAATCCATCAAGAAAATCGGCGGCGGCGTGTTTGGCGGCGGGCCTTGGAAAAAGGATGAGGTCACAGTGAACGGCAAGGCGCTGAGCCTTGACGATATCGAGCATGGCATCATGCGTAAACAATATCCCTCGCCCTATATTCATTACATGGTCAACTGCGCCTCTATTGGTTGTCCGAATTTGCAGCCCAAACTCTGGACGGCAGACAGCTTGAAGGCGGACCAGAAAAAAGCCGCGAGCGAATTTATCAACACATCACGTGGCGTGACAATCAAGGGTTCCGATTTGAAAGTTTCCTCTATCTATCATTGGTATAAGGAAGATTTTGGCGGCAATAATGCCGGGGTTTTGGAGCATGTGAAACAATATGCCAAAGGTGATTTAAAAGCCGCCATTGACAGCGGAGCATCAATTTCCGGTCACGATTACAATTGGAACCTAAATGAGTAAGTCTGAAACAATAGCCAAGCCCAAACGATCTGTCTGGATCAGGTTGTGGCCAATTTATATTGTACTGGCGGGACTAGCTCTGGCAATATCCCAAGGATGGCACGAACAGCTGACACCCGCTGCCCTGGGTGAAAACGCAGCCTATTTGAACAAGCTTGTTGAAGAGAATTTCTGGCTGGTTTTGCTGGCTTTTCTCGCCATTTACATTGCCGCGACAGCCTTCATGGTGCCCGCCAGTGCTTTGACGATTGCCGGTGGTTTCTTGTTTGGCGTCTGGATTGGCGTGCCGGCAACCGTGATCGGCGCGACCATTGGTGCGTGTATCCTCTTTATCGCAGCCAAGACATCTCTGGGCGAAGCGCTGAAAGGCATAGCAGGTCCGTTTCTGTCCAAAATGGAAAAGGGCTTTAATGAAAATGCGTTGTCATATCTGTTCACTTTACGCCTTATCCCTCTTTTTCCATTTGCCGTGGTCAATATTGCGCCCGCCTTGCTCGGTGCCAAGTTTCGGGATTACTTTATATCGACAGCCTTGGGCATTATTCCGGGAACCATCGCCTATACCTTGATTGGTTCTGGTTTGCGCGGGACATTGCTTGAAGCAGCGGAGAGTGGGCAAACGGCCGATGTGGGCGCGTTGGTCGCTTCTGCCGCAACCAACTTTATTCCGGCCTTCATCGCCTTGGGTGTTGTCGCGATGATCCCAGTTTTTTACAAAAAATTCTTCAAGAAAGAGACAGTCTAATGTCCAAAACAAAATATGATGTCGATCTATGTATCATCGGCGCCGGCTCCGCCGGTTTGTCCATTGCCAGCGGCGCGGCGCAGCTGGGCCGATCCGTGGTTCTCTTTGAGGCGGGTGAAATGGGCGGGGACTGCCTAAATTCCGGCTGTGTGCCGTCCAAGGCAATTTTGAAAGCCGGTAAGATCGCGCAATCCCGCCGCGAAGGCGAAGCGTTCGGCATTAAACCCGCCAAAGTCGAGATCGATTTTGAAAAGGTCAAAGCCCATATCCAAGACGTGATTGAAACCATTGCGCCTGTCGACAGTCAGGAACGCTTTGAAGGTCTGGGCTGCATTGTCATTCGCGAATTTGCCAGTTTCAAAGATGAGCAAACCGTTGTTTCAGAGAAGACTGAAGTGCGCGCCAAACGCTTTGTGATTGCGACGGGCTCCCGCGCTTCAGCTCCGCCAATTCCGGGACTGGCGGATGTGGATTTCCTGACCAATGAAGACATTTTTACCGTGCCGGAGCTGCCCAAACATTTGCTGATTATTGGGGCAGGGCCGATTGGCCTTGAGATGGGGCAGACATTTCGCCGTCTGGGATCAGATGTCACCATCGTTGATATCGCCGCCCCCTTGGGCCGCAGCGAACCCGAACATGCCAAGGTGCTGGTCAGTGCGCTGGAAAAAGAAGGTGTCATGTTTTACGCCCCGGCGCAGACGAAAATCATCCGCCAGGTTAAAGGCAAAAATAAACGCATCGAGATTGAGCTGGAGAGCGGCGAAATTCTGCAAGGCTCGCATTTATTGGTTGCGGCGGGCCGTAAGCCGCTGGTGGATGGTTTAGGGCTGGAAAATGCCGGTGTGACTTATGATCGCCACGGGATTGATACGGATGCCAGCTTGCGGACGTCCAATAAACGCATCTATGCGGCAGGCGATATCGTCAAGGGTATGGGCGGGCTGACCCATGCGGCCGGGTTTCACGCCGGGCAAATCATCAAAAACTTCTATTTCATGCCGCCGGTCATTGGCCGTGCTTTGTCCAAGGCGACGACGAACCGCATGCCAGCGGTCATATATACGGAACCTGAACTGGCCAGTATCGGCATGACTGAGGCCGAGGCCAAAGATAAAGGGATTGATTATAAGGCGGTGCATTGGGACTATGAGGAAAATGACCGCGCCATCGCCGAGCGCCACACGGCGGGCGGAGCAAAGATCATTGTCGGGAAGGACAAGAAAATCCTCGGCGGTTCAGTCGTTGGCGATTATGCGGGAGAAACCATTCATATGCTGTCTGTCGCCATGACCAATGGCGTGAAAATATCCGGCCTTGCGCAGATTATCTCGCCATACCCCACGCGCAGCGAAGTCGTGAAACGCGCGGCAAGTTCCTATTACACCGAGACGATTTTTGGCCCCAAGGCGAAAAAGCTCGCCGGGCTTTGGACGAAATTCCATTAGAATATTTACAGTAGTAATTCTTCTGGCCGCGCAGTAACTCAGTCACATGATTGACGGATTCATATCCCGCCGCTTATCGAGCAAGCTGCTCTTTCTGACCATAGGCTTTGTGATGTTGGCGGAGCTGGTATTATTCGTGCCCAGCGCTGCGATTTTCCGGCAGGATTGGTTGAATGAGCGGGCACAACAAGCAGGGCTGCTCGCGGAAGCGCTGATGGGCGTGCCGGGCTATGAGGCGTCAGAGCAGCTGTCACAGCAATTCATGAAAGATACGGATGTCGTCATGGTCGCCGCCAAACGGGACGGTATGACGGAGTTGATACTCGGCGCGCCGCCCACAGATGTCAGCGGTGACATCCCGGTTGTGGATTTGCGGGAGCTGAAAAGACTGCCGCGTTTTCGAAATGCTTTTGCCGATTTTTTCGGCCCCGATGACGGCTATATCCGAGTCGTCGCTGACAGCCCGGTGGCCGGACAGCAAGCGTTGGAATTGATGGTGCCGCGCGGAAAATTACGCTGGGCCATGCGGGATTATTTCGAGCGGATTTTATTACTGTCACTCTTCATCGCCGTGATTACGGGCGGGCTGATTTTCTGGGCGATGTCGAGCATGATCATTCGGCCGGTGCGAAAATTGGCGCAGGACATGACCGCCTTTCGCGAAGAGCCGCAATTGCGGCGCAATCTAAAACCCAGCGGACGCAAAGATGAGATCGGCACGCTGGAGCGTGAATTTTTCGATATGAAACAATCTCTGCGCTCGGCCTTTAAACAGCGCGAGCGGCTGGCCAATCTGGGTCTGGCTGTGGCCAAGATCAATCATGATCTGCGCAACGTCCTGACAACGGCGCTGCTTGTCTCTGACCGCATCGCCCGGAACCCCGATGAAAAAATCGCCGATATGGGCGAGAAACTGACCCGTACGGTGGAACGCGGCGTGGCACTGTCCGAAGATGTGCTGGCCTATAGCCGCGCGGATACCGCCGACCCCGAAGCGCGGGATGTGCGCGTGTCTTTCCTGTTGGG
>JAHDHS010000018.1 GCA_020631215.1 Hellea sp.
TGCTCCAAGAGCTCCCCATGGAATTCGCCGTCGAAGCCCAAAAACTCGTCGCGATTTCGCTTGAGGGGAGTGTGGGTTAGTGGCTAAGGTTGCTACATATCTTCTGTGTTTAACCTTGCTTGGCTGCATCACCGCTGACCAGCGCCTGCAGGCGTCTGAAGCTTACCTGGAGAAGCAAGCTATAGCAGAGGCGACTGTACCGAAAATCAATGCGAGTTATTGTGAACCTGTCCCTGGTTCCCCAAAAATAGAACTTAACGATATTTCTGATATTGGCATTAAAAGCAACGATGATTGGGATGCTACATTTGAGAAAATTGAATCTCACATCAAGAAAATAAGCTTCGCTAAAAATTTAGAAAGAAACCAGATTAGTTGCTGGAGTGGTGGAGGATTTATTTTGGTCGATGTCGACGAATTGAAAGATCTGAACATGACTTGGCTGCGGATTATTTCGGGAACTTACTATCAAGGCAGAACTCACAAGTGCGCCTATGCCGATGACCCGAATGCTTGGACGATTAAAGAATGCCCGATGAAGGGGAGTGTGGGATGATATTTAACTTTTTTCGCCGCCCACAGAGGCCCACAATTGACAGCTTTAGTTCTGATTTATTTTTCAGCCGTATTGGAGCCGGAAGTTTTGTGAAAGGATTAAGACTTGCTGACGCTATACTTTATTTGAAGAGTTACTTAATAGCCGAAGATGCACCCACATCTCCCAAAAACGGGGCCTATACTGGCAGCTATAGATATATTGAAGAATGGAAAGACAAAGACGGTCATATGAATGTGATGATGACACGCGTCGGGCTGTGGGATCCTGAATGTGAGGGAGAGCAGGTTTTGATGGTGTTCGAAAATTCCTCTAATGCGTTTTGGGAGCTGAAAGATATAGGGATGCGGCTGAGGTTTTACGTAGGTGAACCAAGCTACACAGGTAGTGACCCAATGACAGAATGGATGATCCAAGATGTTGAAGAGGCATCCATATGAGACTTTTAGCACTAATATTCTGCCTGATGAGTTTGGTGGCCTGCGGGCAAGAAGAAGCTGATGTGCCGGATACGTCGGTAGCGCTGAGAGACGTTGTTCTGCCGCCCGCCGCCCCGCCCAAGCCGCAAACCCTCGAAGACATCGATTTCTCCTCTTATTCCTCTGATTTGGCGAAATTTACCGGGCTGGAACGGGGGGAGGCGCGCATTGATGCGGTCGATAAAGTCCGGCTTTATTTTGCGCCGCAAGGGGCGGAGATTGTCAAAACTTCGACCAAAACATTCGATCGGGATGACGGCTCTGTGATGATTTTCTCCGTCAGCGGGCTGAAAGATGACTCGGTTAAAGCGCAGGAAATATTCCTGATCCTGGAAGGGCAGGGCTATGATCAAACCCTCGCCGAATATGGCATGCGCATCAAATGCCATCGCGGCAATAATACAACCAACTGGCAGACAGAGCTCTGCCCATAACAAGGAGGCCAAATTGGCTAAAAAATCTTCTGAACCAAAACGCAAACTCATACAGCTCAATGAAGGCGAGCTGAATTACGCGATGTCGCGCGCGCTCGTGCAGGGCGACTGGTGCTTTGTGTCCGGCACGATGGGCTATGATTACACCAAAAAAGAACTACCGGAGAGCGCGGCGCAGCAAACTATGAATACATTCACCAATATCCGCAAGGCACTGGAAACCGCCGGTTTTGAGCTCGGCCATACGGTGCGCGTGCAATATACTGTCTCTGACCGTAAATATGTCAAAGAAGTCCTGCCCATCATCAAGGCCCATTTCGATAACATCCTGCCAGCCGCAACCATGGTGCTCGCCGACATGGTCGATCCCAAAGGCAAGATCGAAATCGAAGTGACGGCGTTTAAGGGGGCGTAGTGCACAACACGCCTAAATATCCGCTCACCCCGTTGAAAAACGGGGTCCAGGTATCCCGCTCTTTCTTTGGGCGCAGACGGGATTTCTGGGTCCTGACTTTTGTTAGAATGATTGGAGGCGCATATGGTTAAAGACAATTCCAAAAAATATGAAGATACACTTTACGAAGCGATGAGTAGGCATAGTTCTTTGCCAGCCTTTGGCTTGCTTGTGGGCTTGGCTTTAATCTGGCTGCTTGTGTTAACACCTCTTAGCAACAACCTGAAAATTGAAGAAACTCTACCATCATTTACCTTATCGCCAACATTGGTAATTTTCTTAGTGGGTTTGTTAAATATCTACATTTTTGTAAATGCGTTGAATAGAAGACAATTTCGTAAAAAATATCATTCGGCAGCTCGAGAAAAGGGATTTTCTGAGGCAGAGATAGAAGCTCACATTTCCAAACGCGAAATTGAAAATATGATTATGCGTGGTGATATGCACAGCAATTTGAAAAAAAGTATTGAAAGATTACGGCGGGAATAAAATGCTAAAAATCAATAATTTAACGGCGGCTGTTGATGCTGGTCAAAAGACGATTTTAGAGGGTCTGTCACTGGAAATACCAGCGGGGGAAGTCCATGCGGTTATGGGGCCGAACGGTGCCGGGAAATCGACGCTCTCTTATGTCCTGACAGGGCGTGAGGGATATGACGTCACGGGCGGTAAGGTCGAGCTCGAGGGGGAAAATTTGCTGGATATGGACCCGGAAGAGCGGGCGGCCAAGGGCGTTTTTCTGTCTTTCCAATATCCGCTGGAAATCCCCGGCGTGCCGACCATGACTTTCTTACGCACGGCCCTGAACGCCCAAAGGAAAGCGCGCGGTGAAGAGGAAATGTCCGCGCCGGAATTTCTAAAAAAATCCAGAGCCTTGGCCAAAGACCTTAAGATCAAACCGGACATGTTAAAACGCCCGCTGAATGTCGGGTTTTCCGGCGGCGAGAAGAAACGCATGGAAATCTTCCAGATGATGATGTTAGAGCCGCGCTTTATCGTCATGGATGAGACTGATAGCGGGCTGGATGTTGATGCCTTGCGCATTGTTGCCGATGGCGTGAACCGGCTGCGTAATCCGGATCGTGGCATGTTGATCATCACCCATTATCAGCGCCTGCTCGATTATATCGTGCCGGATAAGGTGCATGTCCTCGCAGGCGGTAAAATCGCGGCCAGCGGCGATGCGGACTTTGCGAAAAAACTCGAAGCGGAAGGTTATGATGCATATGCGGCGTAATTCTATTAATCCGCTCACCCCAGCGAAGGCTGGGGCCCAGAACCAATCAGTGCATATCACAGCACTGGATCCCAGCTTTTGCTGGGATGAGCGGGAGTTGTAAGGTGAGTTTAGATTCAAACCAACTCCCCACACGCCGTGACGAAGCATGGAAGTGGACGGATGTGCGCGGCCATGCGGATGGGCAGGCGGGATTGTCTGCGGCGGGTCGTCCGAAATTTACTCTGCCCGAGGGCGTGACAATTGCCGAAGTGCCAAGGGATGATCTGGACACGGATACGCCTATGGCGAAACTCGCCCGCAGCTTTGGGGGCAAGGTCTGGGCGATTGACGTGCCCGCCGGGCTTCAGCCCTCCGGGCCGCTGATCATTGAAAATCTCAATCGCGGGCATATTCGTATTCGCATTGATATCGGGAAGGGCGCAAAGCTGTCCGTCATCGAACATCATGCGGGCGATAGCGGCAGCTTCACCAATCTTGATATGACGGTTACATTAAAGGCCAGTGCGGAGCTGGACCGTACGCTTATCCATCATGATCCCGATGATGCCATGCGAGTTGTCACGGCGCATATCACCGCTTGGAATGAGGCTAAGATCGTTCAGCAGGCTCTGTCATTTGGCGGAAATTTGTCACGGCTTGAGACGCGCTTGGCGGGTATGGGCAAACATATCGAGGCGGTGCTGAACGGGGCTTATCTGCTCGACGGCAAGCGCCATACGGATATGACAAGCTATATCGATTTGACCGCGCCGGATTGCACAATCCGCCAAGCCGTGAAGGGTGTGGTTACGGATAAGTCGCGAGGTGTGTTCCAAGGTAAATTTCACGTACGCCGCCCTGCGCAGCAAACCGATGCCGAAATGCGCCATGACGCGCTGATGCTCTCAGACGCGGCCGAGGTGCGCTCCAAGCCGGAACTGGAGATCTACGCCGATGATGTCGAATGCGCCCATGGCAATACAATCGGGCAGTTGGATGAGAGCGCGCTGTTCTACATGCGCCAACGCGGCATTCCGTTGGGGCAGGCGAGGGCATTGTTGACGGAGGCATTCCTGACCGAAGTCTTTGACGATATGGCGGATGAGGATTTGAAAATCAGTCTACTTGAAAAAATACAGAATTGGTTGGCGGTAACATAATGGAGACGCCTGATCTCATATCAGCTTTTATAGGGGCTAATCTCTATTTGTTTGGCCGGTTGATGGTGACGTATAAAGGAGACAAGAAATTTTTCCTTTATTTGCGTATGGCGGGGCTCGTGATTTTGGTGATTAGCCTTGTAAAAATTGCTTTCGGGGTTTTGTCATGACATTTGATGTCGATGTTATCCGCGCCCAATTTCCGATCCTCTCGCGTGAGATCAATGGGCGGCCCATCGCCTATCTGGACAATGCCGCCTCTGCGCAGAAGCCACAGGCGGTAATTGATGCCCTGACCCGGCAGATGAGCCACAGCTATGCCAATGTGCATCGCGGGCTGCACACTATGGCGAATGAAACCACGGAAGCCTATGAAGGCGCGCGGGCCAAGGTCGCGGCGTTTCTCGGCGCGCCGAAGCCGAATAATATCGTCTTCACCAAAGGCGCGACAGAGGCACTGAATTTGGCTGCCTACGGCCTCGCCCATGAAATCAAACCCGGCGATGAGATTATCATCAGCCAGATGGAGCATCACTCCAATATCGTGCCCTGGCATTTCCTGCGCGAGCGTTATGGCGCGGTGATCAAATTTATCCCGGTGACGGAGGCAGGCGAGCTTGATTTGGAGGCGTTCAAATCCCTGCTATCCGTCAAGACAAAAATCGTGTCCGTCGTGCATATGTCCAATGTGCTGGGGACGATTAACCCCGTCAAACAAATGGGTGAATGGGCCCATGCGGCGGGGGCGATTTTCATCGTCGATGGCACGCAGGCCGCTGTGCATATGCCGATTGATGTTCTCGATCTGGATGTCGATCTGTTTTGTATGACCGGGCACAAGCTCTACGGCCCCTCCGGTATCGGCGCGCTTTATGGCAAGGCGGATATGCTAAGCCGGATGCAGCCCTTTAATGGCGGGGGCGAGATGATCGAAGACGTCTATGAAGACCGCGTCACCTATAATGATCCGCCGCATAAATTCGAGGCTGGCACGCCGCCGATTCTGCAGGCGATTGGCTTGGGGGCCGCGATTGACTGGTATCGGCAATTTGACCCGCAAGATATCCATTTGCATGAAATGGCGGTGTACCATCACGCGCTGGACGGGCTGCGGTCGATCAACAGCTTTCGCCTGATCGGGGACGCGAAGGAAAAGGGCTCGGTGCTCGCTTTCAATCTCGAAGGCGCGCATGCTCATGACGTCGCGCAAATCCTGGATAAATATGGCATTGCCGTGCGTGCCGGGCAGCATTGCACACAGCCCTTGATGGAGAGCCGCGGCATTCATTCCACCGCTCGGGCCAGTTTCGGGATTTACAATACGCTGGACGAAGCTGACCGCCTGATCGAAGGGGTGAAGAAGGCGGCTACTTTTTTATCTTAGATGTGATACTATATAGAGATGAACATGGACGACATAACAGACAGACAGCGCCAAGCGGAAGCTATGGCCAATGCGCAGATACCGGGCCTAGATTCGCAAAAAGTGACTCCGGAAAATGCGAGCGGGCAGGTTGTGTCTAAATCCCGCGACACGATTGATGTGTCCGGCGCGCCCACCGAGCCGCCGACGGACGCAGAGATCGAGCAGATCACGACAGATGTGATCGGGCAGCTGAAATCTGTCTATGATCCGGAAATCCCGGTCGACATCTATGAGCTGGGTTTGATCTATAAGGTCGAACTCGAAGATGACCGCACGCTAAAAGTCGATATGACGCTGACCGCGCCGGGCTGTCCTGTGGCGGGCGAGATGCCCGAATGGGTGCGCGAAGCCTGCGAGGTCGTGGCCGGTGTGCGCCGTGTGGAAGTGTCCATGACCTTCGATCCGCCCTGGACGCCGGACCGGATGTCCGATGAGGCGAAACTTGAATTGAATATGCTATGACTGAGGTAACGACGACAACTACCAGAGCCCGCCGTCCACGGCCAAAGCTCGTTACGCTGACTGACGCAGCGGCAGATCGCGTACGCGAAATCCTGGCCGAGCGCGGGCAGGGCTATCTGCGTGTAGGCGTTAAAAATGGCGGCTGTGCGGGTATGGAATATCTCATGGATTATGTCGCCGAGCCGGAAAAATTCGACGAGATTGTCGAGGATAAAGGCGTGACCATTGTGGTCGATGCCAAAGCTGTGCTGTTCCTGCTTGGCTCCGTCGTCGACTACGAGGTTGACGTGCTGTCTTCCCGTTTCACCTTCAAGAATCCGAACCAGACCGATGCGTGTGGCTGCGGGGAGAGCGTGACGATCATTCCGGCGGCTGAATAAGCCGGTAAGTGGTGCGGGCGGCCGGAATCGAACCGGCACTCCGAAACTCGGAACAAGATTTTAAGTCTTGCGTGTCTACCAATTCCACCACGCCCGCAGCAGAATGAGAGCGCGTGCTAGCGCGATCATCACATTTTCGCAATCGATTTTGATGACCTCTTTACATTTTCTCTCGTAACTCTATATGTGCACAATATTAATCGTGGGATGTTTCCCACAAAAGGTGCGTAATGAGCTTGATCACAGACTTCATCACCCGGGCTGAGAGCCTTTCAGAGCGTTCGGGGCAGTCACTCTCGACGATCTCACGGAAGATATTCAATGACGGCAAAGGCATTGCCCGCCTAAAAGAAGGCGGTCAGTGCACGCTCAAGACGATGGATGCGGCTTTGGAAAAACTTGCAGAGCTTGAAGCCGAGGCCGATGGCTCTGCTGCACTCGCCATGAGCCATCTGGATCGCCTTGAGGCCGAAAGCATGCACATTATGCGTGAGGTCGCGAGCCAGTGTCAGAACCCCGTCATGCTTTACTCGGTTGGCAAGGACAGCTCCGTGATGCTTCATTTGGCGCAAAAGGCGTTTTTTCCGTCTGTGCCGCCATTCCCTCTGCTGCATGTGGATACGACCTGGAAATTCAAGGAAATGATCGAATTTCGGGACCGGCGCGCCAAAGAAGTCGGCATGGAACTGATCGTTCACATCAATCCGGACGGTGTGCGAGACAATGTCGGCCCCTTCACTCATGGATCGGCTGTACATACAGACATCATGAAAACGCAGGGCCTAAAGCAGGCTTTGGATAAGTATAAATTCGACGCAGCCTTTGGCGGGGCGCGGCGGGATGAGGAAAAATCCCGCGCGAAAGAGCGTATCTTTAGCTTCCGGTCAGAAAATCACCGTTGGGACGCCAAGAACCAGCGGCCAGAGCTTTGGAATATTTATAATACGCGCGTTCACAAAGGCGAGAGCATGCGCGTCTTTCCGCTGTCCAATTGGACGGAGCTGGATATTTGGCAATATATTGAACGCGAGCAAATCCCGATCCCTGATCTGTATCTGTCCAAAAAACGTCCGGTCGTGGAAAAGGACGGCGTTCTGATCATGGTCGATGATGACCGTATGCCCATCAGGCCGGATGATGTGGTCGAAGAGAAGATGGTGCGTTTTCGCACGCTCGGCTGTTACCCCTTAACCGGAGCCGTGGAGAGTGAGGCGGATACGCTGCCGGAGGTTATTCAGGAAATGCTGCTAACCACGACTTCTGAGCGCCAAGGCCGCGTCATTGACAATGATGTCGGCGCGTCAATGGAGCAAAAGAAAGAAGAGGGGTATTTCTAATGGCCCATCTTGATGATTTGATCGCCACGGATATTCACGCCTATCTGCGCGCGCAGGAAAAGAAGTCTTTCCTCCGCTTTATCACTTGCGGCTCGGTGGATGACGGTAAGTCGACCCTGATTGGGCGACTGCTCTATGATTCCAAACTAATCTATGAAGACCAGCTCGCAAGTATTGAAAAAGACAGCAAAAAATCCGGCACACAAGGTGACAAAATTGATCTGGCTTTGCTCGTGGACGGATTGGCAGCAGAGCGGGAGCAGGGCATCACCATTGATGTCGCTTATCGGTTTTTCAGCACAGATAAGCGTAAATTCATTGTCGCAGATACGCCGGGCCATGTCCAATATACCCGCAATATGGCGACGGGCGCCTCGACAGCGGATGTTGCGATTTTGCTGATCGATGCACGTTACGGCGTTCAGGAGCAAACGCGCCGCCATGCCTTTATCGCGTCGCTTCTGGGTATCAAACACGTCGTCGTCGCTGTGAACAAGATGGACTTACTGGGGTTTGACCAAGCGACTTTTAACGATATCGAGGTAGATTTCCGTGAATTTGCCGCGTCACTTAATTTCGAAGACATTCGCTGCATTCCCATGTCGGCGCTGGACGGCGATAATGTGATCCGCAAGTCGGATCGATCAGGTTGGTATCAGGGACCAAGTCTGCTGGAATATTTAGAGACGGTGGATGTAGACAGTGCCACACTGGACGCTCCGTTCCGCCTGCCGGTGCAATGGGTCAACCGTCCTAATCTGGATTTCCGGGGCTTTTCCGGCACAATTGCCAGCGGCACGATTGAAACTGGAGATGAAGTGATCGTTATCCCGTCCGGCAAACGCTCCAAGGTCAAAGAGATTGTAACCTTTGATGGCCATCGCGAGATCGCACGCGAGGATATGGCGGTCACTCTAACCCTGACCGATGAGATAGATATCAGCCGCGGAGATATTATTTGTAAGACAGACGCACCCGCAGAACAGGCCGATCAGTTTCAGGCGCATCTTATCTGGATGAGCGAGCAACGGTTGTTTCCAGGGCGGCAATATTTGCTCAAGACGGCCAATAAGACAGTCCCCGTCACGGTCAACAGATTGAAGCACCGTATTGATATTAATGATTTTTCTGAAGTTGCGGCCAAAACGCTCGACTTAAATGAAATCGGCGTAGCAACGCTTTCATTGGGCGCGCCCATTGCTTTCGATCCTTATGGCGACAACCGCCAAACCGGGGCATTTATCCTGATTGACCGCCAGACCAATGCGACCGTCGGGGCGGGCATGCTTGATTACGCATTGCGCCGCGCGAAGAATGTGGTCTGGCAAGATTTAGATGTCTCCAAGACCGCCCGCGCAGCTCAGAAAAACCAAAGACCCGTCTTGTTGTGGTTCACAGGTCTATCGGGGTCAGGCAAATCGACCATCGCCAACCTTGTCGATAAACGCCTGCTCGACTTAGGCCGCCACACCTATACGCTGGACGGGGATAATGTACGTCACGGTCTTAATCAGGACCTCAACTTTTCCAAGGCGGACAGGGTTGAAAACATCCGCCGGATTGGTGAGGTTGCGAAGCTGATGGTGGATGCAGGGCTGATTACAATGGCAAGCTTTATTTCGCCTTACCGGGCGGAACGTGACATGGCCCGCAGGTTGCTGGAAGAGGGCGAATTTGTCGAAATCTTCGTCAACACGCCGCTGGAAGTCGCAGAGGCCCGGGACGTCAAAGGCCTATATGCCCGCGCCCGCGCCGGAGAGATTAAAAATTTCACCGGGATCGATAGCGAGTATCAAGCGCCTAAAAATCCTGAAATCACGGTCAATACGGTTGAAATGAGCGCCGAAGATGCCGCCGAAATGATTGTCGCGCATCTAACGGAAAACGGTTATCTTGAAGGTCAAGATGGCTGATTTTGATGTCTTTAACGGGGATGCGGACGGGATAATTTCCCTTGTGCAATTACGTTTGGCTGAGCCGCGTGGGGCGAGGTTGATCACGGGCCGAAAGCGGGACATCAAGCTTTTGTCTCAAGTGCAGGCGGGCATAGGTGACCGCGTGACTGTGCTGGATATTTCTGCACGATCAAATGCAAATGATTTGACCCGTATCTTGGATGCGGGCGCAAAGGTACAATATTTCGACCATCATAATGCGGGTGATCTGGCAGATCACCCCAATCTCGACGCGACGATTAATACGGCATCAGAAATCTGTACGGCCGTTCTGGTCGATCAGTATTTGGGCGGTCAATACCGTGCTTGGGCGGTGACAGCGGCCTATGGAGACAATTTTCCGGCAATGGCGGAACGTCTGGCGGCTGGACGCAATTTCCCGCTGGCTGAGCTTAAAGAGCTGGGAGAGATGATCAATTACAATGGCTATGGCGGGTCGGTTGAGGATTTACTCTATCATCCGGCAGATCTTTATCGGGCGCTTCTGCCATTTGAGACGCCTATTGACTTCCTGACTGGCGCACCGGAGCCGTTCTTTCGCCTGAAAGAACAATATGCCTCTGACTGGGCCATGGCTGAGCAAAGCGACATCCTGGATGACACGGCTACGGGGCAAATCCGGTTATTGGAAGACAATCCGGCTTCCCGCCGAATATCCGGTGATTATGGGAATAAGTTGGCCCAGCAAAATCCGGGCCGGGCCCATGCTATTTTAACCGTACAAAAGGGTGGCTATCTCGTTTCCATCCGCGCGCCGATTTCAAAGCGGGAAGGGGCTGATAAGCTGGCCCTGCAATTTGAAACTGGCGGCGGGCGGGCTGCTGCTGCGGGCATCAACCATCTGCCAAGTGCAGATTTATCCAAATTCGTAGAGGCCTTTCGCAAATCCTTCTAAGCTGATAGCTTGGTTTACGGAGAGGCTCATGCGTATTCATATTGCAATTATCACAACACTTCTAATATCCGCCTGCCAGCCGGAGCCCCAAAAAACGTCACATCCCTTTATTGGATGCTGGGAGACAGAAAACGGCTTGGAACGGGAGATGTGGACAGCCGACCCGTCCGGTTGGTTGATTGGCTATGCGTTGAGCCGTGATGAAAGCGGCAAAGTGACCTTTTTTGAGCATATGCGTATCGAACGCGGTGAGGGGACGGAGGTTTTAGTTGTCAATGGACGAGACGGTGCCATGACGCGGTTTACGCGCCGCATGACTGATAATCCTGAGGTGTTTCAGTTTGAATACTTGGATCATGATTTCCCGCAAATCATTCACTATCAACGCAATGGAAACCAGTTAAACGCTTATATTTCTGCTATGGACGGCAGCAATAAAACCCCGTTTGACAAGTCAAAATGCAAGACAGGTTAAGATAGATGCCGAGCGAGAAAATTGAGTTCAAAGGCGCCTTTGGCGATACGCTATCCGCCAAGTTAGACTGGCCTGAAGGGGAGCTTAAAAGCTGGGCGTTATTCGCGCATGGTTTTTCTATCGGCAAAGACCTGAAACCCATCCGTACCATCTCCAAGGCTTTGGTCGAAGATGGGTACGGCATGATGCGCTTTGACTTTACGGGACTTGGCGAGTCGGGCGGTAATTTCTCTGACACGAATTTTTCCTCTAATTGCGAAGATATACGCCATGCCGCAGCCTATTTGCGCCAATATCACAAAGCGCCCTGCGTGCTGATCGGACATAGTTTTGGCGGAACGGCGGCATTGAAAGTCGCGGATGAAATCCCGGAATGCAAGGCCGTCGCGACGATTGGGTCGCCTTGCGATACGACCCATATCGTCCATCAATTTGCTGACCAATTGGAAGAAATTGAAGAGGAAGGCGAGGCTAAAGTGCTGCTCGGGGGGCGGCCATTCATCATCAAAGAGCAATTCCTGGATGATATAGGCAATCATGACATCGCCAAAGAAATCGGCGATTTAGATCGTGCCTTGATGATTTTTCATTCCCCGCAGGACCGCGTTGTCAGCATTGATAATGCCGCCCATATTTATGGTATGGCACGCCATCCCAAAAGTTTTGTCAGCCTTGACGGGGCGGATCATCTCTTGCTGAAAAACCCTATGGATGCTGAATATATTGCTCATGTTTTAACGGCTTGGGCGCACCGCTACATTTAACGTCCTGATCACAGAACATTGATCTGATCTTATCGGAATTGGCCTGATATTCGCATGGCGTTAATCCTATATTCGCGCAAATCGCCTAAAGGCGTGCTGTGAAGGGATAAGCATGCTGAGCTCCGCATCTGCATCATCGAATGGCCAAGGCCACTATTTCGCGGCGCTTGACGGGTTTCGCGGAGTTTTGGCTGTATTCGTTGCGGTGTATCATACCTTTTGGTTGTCACACCCAAACAGCACGCGTTTTTTTGAAAATGGGCCCGTTATAATCGATTTATTTTTCGTGTTTTCGGGCTTTTTGATGTTTATGCTCTACGCAGGAAAAATAACTGACAGAGCCTCGGCTAAGCGATTTATGGTCAAACGGTTTGCCAGGCTTTATCCGCTTCATTTGTTCATGTTGATGGTTTTTCTGGGCTTTGCCCTATTCAGACTATGGGCCCACAAAGTTGGTTTGGCGACTCATGAAACCGGTGAAATTTTACCTTTTGCTGCCGGATCACCAGATAGCTGGGGTAATTTTCTGGCCCATATTTTTCTTTTAAACGCGCATGGTTTATCAGAAGGCTTGACCTATAATCCGCCGAGTTGGACCATAGGGGCTGAGTTTTATACATATTTTCTGTTTATCGCTTTCATGTTGTTCATGGTAGGCAAGCGTTTCGGGGCAGGATTATGCGCTCTGCTGCTGGCTAGTATTATTGTGATATATGCGCTCTTGGCGGCCGTAAAGCCGGATATGAATATCACTTATGATTTCGGGTTTATCCGCTGTGTCGCCGGTTTCTTTGTGGGGGTGTTGGCATCGCGTTTGTTTCAGTTCAAGCGGCTCAATTTGACGGGACATAAAAGTTCAGCTTTGGAGCTGGCGGTTCTATTGGGCGGGATAGCCTTCGTTATATACTGCAGCGGCAAACTACAATTTCTTGTGGGGCCTATTCTGTTTCTATTTGTTTTTGTGTTTGCACATGATGGAGGGGCAGTCTCCAAAGTCATGAGCCACAGGCTCTTTCGATATTTGGGTAAGATTTCTTACTCGGTATACATGATCCACGTCATTATTGCGATTGTTTTTGGTGTCTTCGCTGACTCGGTTTTGACCAATACCTGGGCAAATTGGAATACATCCGGATTTGGCGGTGACTTTTTACTGATCGCTTATTTGATCGTTGTTATCGGCCTGTCTCATCTTAGCTATCACTTCATCGAAGTGCCTGGCGGAAAATTTGTGAGGCATTTATTTCAGCGCAAAACTCTGACTGCAAGTGCTTGAACCCGGGCCCGTAAACGGCTAACTGCCCGCTATGTCGAAAACAAAATACAATGATCTAGAGCAGCTTGGCACCACACAAGCCCTACCGACCTCACCGGATGAGGCCATTCTGGAGCGCGTTAATAACCCCTGTGATGAACCCTATATGGTGCGATTGGTTGCGCCGGAATTTACCTCGATTTGCCCAGTCACCGGGCAGCCGGACTTTGCGCATTTAGTCGTCGATTACTGCCCCGATAAATGGATTGTTGAGAGCAAAGCCTTCAAATTATTCCTCGGATCATATCGCAATCATGGCGATTTTCATGAGGCCTGTACAACCGGCATCGGTCAGCGCCTTGTCAAAGAGATCAAACCTAAATGGCTGCGTATAGGAGGCTATTGGTATCCGCGCGGCGGCATACCGATTGATGTGTTTTACCAATATGGCAAGGCCCCTAAAGACCTATGGGTCCCCGACCAAGGCGTTCCGCCCTATCGCGGCCGCGGATAATTTAGCGGATTATTCATTTGGGATTTCCCTGAACACTCCCTATGTAGGGGCGTAAGAGTAAAGGAGACCACATGGCTAAGCTGAATGTCGCAACGGATAATGCTGCTGATGTCTGCGTATGGTCGTGCCTGAAACAAGAAGCTGCGGCCTATGCGACCAAAGAAGTTTCACTATCGTCTTTGCTTCATGCGACAATTTTAGATCAGGCGGATCTTGGCGGAGCTCTCGTTAATCATCTGTCAGAGAAGCTTACGACCGCCGATTTTTCTACTTTGAAAATGCGGCAGGTTCTCAGTGAAGCTATACAAATCGATCCAAAGATTGTTGAATATGCTGCGAAGGATTTGTTGGCGGTCAAAGAGCGTGACCCCGCTTGCACATCTTATTTGCAGGCATTTTTATATTTCAAAGGGTTTATGGCGATCCAGACTCATCGCTGCGCGCATGCCTTATATGGCGCAGGGCGGGATCTGGTGGCTTTTCATCTGCAAAACCGTAGCTCTGAGCTCTTTGGCGTTGACATCAACCCGGCAGCTGTCGTCGGATATGGCGTTATGTTAGATCATGCTACGGGGTTCGTGATGGGCGAAACAGCCCGTATAGGCAATGATTGTTCAATCTTGCAAGGCGTCACGCTGGGCGGAACCGGCAAGGCTGATGAAGATCGTCATCCGAAAATCGGTGACCGTGTATTGCTAGGGGCAGGGGCCTGTGTTCTTGGAAATATCATGATCGGTGACGGTGCCAAAATCGCCGCTGGATCAGTCGTGTTGAAACCTGTCCCGGCAAATTGCACGGCGGCTGGCGTTCCAGCTAAACTCGTTGGCGATTGTTGTGACAACCCCGCCGCATCCATGGATCAAACTTTAGGAGACTCATAAATGAGCCCGGAACAAATTACTCAAGTTCGGAATTACCTCTGTCAACGGCTCGGCACCGAGGCCGTTACGATCAAACCCCGTAAAGTTCAGGATAGTGTCGAAGTTTACCTGAATGACGAGATTCTTGGCCTGCTCTATATCGACGATGAAGACCCGAATGATATTTCCTATGATCTGAATATCTCGATTCTTCAGCAGGATTTGGACGGATAATGAGCGTTTATCGCTTAGGAGAAGTGACGCCTGACATACACAAAAGCGCTTGGGTTGCGCCCAATGCGCAGGTTATGGGCAATGTCATTTTGGCCGAAGAGTCCTCTGTCTGGTTTGGCGCTGTTCTGCGCGGAGATAATGAGCCGATCAAAATTGGTGCTAGGTCAAATGTGCAGGATAATTCTGTGCTTCATACCGATCCGGGCATGCCGCTCAATATTGGCGAAGGTGTCATCATCGGTCATCAGGTTATGCTGCATGGCTGTACAATCGGCGACAATACTTTGATAGGAATCGGCGCGACTGTACTGAACGGGGCCAAGATAGGAAAAAATTGCCTGATCGGGGCACATGCGCTCATAACGGAAGGCAAAGAAATTCCGGATGGGTCGATGGTTGTTGGCGCGCCGGGGAAGATTATTCGTCAGCTAAATGAACAGCAAATCGCCATGCTGAAACTCAATGCCGATGTTTACGTCGCCAATGCCAAGCGGTTTGCGGCTGATTTGGAAGAAATTTAACGCTCTACATCCCACAAATCGCGGATACGTTTGTCCATGGCCGATCCAATATTGAACCAAGCAGTTCGATTTTCGAAGCTATCCAGAATGAAGAGCCGATCATCCGCAGAGAGAGGCTGGCTTAGCACATTGCGAATGTCTTCAGCACTGGCAGCGGCCTGCAAGAGCCAGAGACTGTCGCCAATCCGCTCAACCTGTCCCAAACCTTGCAGCATCCTAAGGAACTCCATACCCTTGCCGGAGCGTATTTCCGCCATGACAACAAAAACGGATGGTTTTCGGTTTGATTGAGGTTGAATATACGCCGCGTTTGATAATTTCGTTTTGTTTTCTGGAGTCTGTGAAATCCAGTTCATGAGCCCCGGGTCGGCGGAAACAGGTCGGTATTGGCCGATGGTGTTTTGTGAGATAAGAGATTGAGCGGTTACGCGGCCTTCGCACATAAAGTTCCACAGCACTTGATCAGTGAAAGGGCCATAAGCCTGCCCATCCACTTGTATATACCACTGACGCTGCGGAGCGGGCGGCTTGTTATGTGCGTTCTGAAACATCGCTTATATATATGTGCGTGATTCGTCTTTTTTAGGTAGTAAGAAGTGACGAGACGTAATGTTTAGGAAGTCATCATGACCAAAAGCCGAGAGCCGTTTTTCAATTTCTCTGAGCCTCTCCCTGTCTATTGGGCGGGTGTTTTGGTTGGCATTCAAATTTTGACTATATTCGCATATAAGCTGATCGCGCCTTTGGTGGGGTCTTTCGCGATTTTGGTGCCATTTGGCGCTATGCCTATCGGGAACCAGATTGTCAGCTTGCTTGGGCATGGATTTGTTCATTCGGGATGGAGTCATTTGCTCTTGAACAGCTTGATGGGCATTGTCTTTGGGATCGTCACTATTCGGGGGGCAAAGGTCTTAGCGACATCAAAAGGAAAATCGGTCTCTGGGAATGGCGCGTTTCTGATTATTTTACTGGCAGGAATCATTTTGGGCGGTCTTTTTCAATGGGGCGTATGGGGAGTTACCAATACCACCCAGGCCAGTATGATTGGAGCGTCGGGCGGCGTATCGGCATTATTCGCCGTAGCAGGTTGGGCGATGGGCGGAAAAGGGAAAATGCTGCAATTTGGGTTTGGCTGGGTGGTGATCAACTGTGTATTGGTACTAGCGGAGCCCTTTTTTGGTGTGCGTATTTCCTGGGCAGGTCATCTGGGCGGTTACTTGGCGGGGATGTTGCTGGCCCCTTTTCTTGTTCGCGCCAACTCGACGGGGTTTACGGTTTTGCGCTAACCCCAAAATTCGACCCCGCGACGAGGCCGCCAATCGCCAAGCTTGTGATAAATCCAAGCACTGTGACAATCCCGAATTCCAAACTCAGAGAAGCCGGCTGAGCCAGCATCAAAGCCTGCAAGCCAAACACCGTCACGCCAGCGACGATGAAGCTGAACTGATTGCGCTTTAGCCCGACAACGATCATGCCGATTGCGCTCGCCATAATACCAGCCCCTATCATCAAGCCAAAGCCGGGCGACGCAGGCAAACCGGGCACGGTTTCAAAACCCGCCAGAACCATATCTGGCCGCGCCGCCGCAGCAGGAATTACCAGTGTCACCAGACTGACGGCCAACAGACCGATAAAAGTAATGCGACCTTTCACTAGACGGGCAAAGCTCCCGATCAATATCGCAATCGCTGCCCCTGCCACGCCCCATATCCATAGATCGGGCATCGCGGACGGGCGGCTGATCGGTTGAACATCATAACCCATCCAGATTTGCTGTAGCAAACACGCCCCCGCGACTGCTGTAATCCAGCCGCCCAGAATATGAAGTGATGCGCCGGGAATCATATGATCAAAAAACGTTTTCCCAAAACGGTGAATGGCCGCGCCAATCATAAAGACCAAACTTCCGACAGCCGCAAAGCTCATATCAACCGTCAGTATAATATAACCCAGCCAGGCCAGCGCAGAAAGTGTGCCGATTAACGCCAGTAGAGCGGTGAAAAATTTCCCATAAGATCGCTTTGGCTTTGAGGGCTGGAGCTCATAGGTCTGTTGCGCAGTGGTAGGCTCGATCTCAAAGCTTTGCTTGACTGGGGCAGGGCGCGCCGGTGTCATCTTAGGCACGATTGCCCTTTGAGGGGCCGGTTTAGCTGTGCCGCCCTGCCGAAACAGCCGCTTCAACCCGCGCTCTGGCGCGTTGTCATTGGCGTAAGTGATATGACGATTCCCGCGTCCCATAAGTCGTCTTAGGCTTCGAATTTCAAGGGCTCCAGTTAACACACCTGACAGGGGAGTTTATGTCATTTTTATGACGTGATGCGCGTCATGACCCCGGCCGCCGCTTGTCTGCGCATCATTCTTCTTCATGTTTTGGGGCGCTTGGCATTTGTGACAGCACGTCCATAACGGATTTGATCAGCGGTATTTCATGCTGCATGGCGCGGTAACCCCGCTCGATCAATTCCTCGGCCTTGGTGAATTCCAGCATTCCGATATGACCAATGCGCGGGGCAACAAAGACATCGGGCGGATCACCAGCCAACCGGGAGCGGCTGATCCGGTCCATGACAATATTCAGCGTTCCCATCATCACCGATCCGATTTTCGGGCTTTTCCCCGGCTTCACATTGCCGATCATGGATTTCAGCAAAAGCCGGTCCGGCCGGATTTTGTTAAGTGACTGCGCCGCTATATCAAAGGGGTCAATCAGATCTTCGCCATCATCATCCAAATCGATTTCATGCGAACTGCCAATCGGGCCAAAGGCATCCCCGTTCAGGCTGACCGCAATGACCATATGCGCCCCCAAAGCCCGACACGCCGAGACTGGCACAGGATTGACCAAAGCGCCGTCAATCATAAAGCGTCCATCGACTTTCACGGGTTCAAACGCGCCGGGCAGGGCATAAGACGCCCTGACCGCCGGGATAAGCGGCCCGCGCTGTAACCATACCTCATATCCGGTGCGTAAGTCACAAGTCACCGCCGCAAAAGGCCGGTCAAGCTCTTCAATTCGAACATCCCCCAAATAACGGTGCAAAACCTTCGCCAGGCGTTCGCCGCGCATAAAACCCGATCCGCCCCAGCGCACATCCATATAGCCCATGACCCTGCGGCGATCGAGTGACCGGGCCCATTTTTCCAGCACATCCAGTTTTCCGGCCAAATAAGCACCGCCCACGACAGAGCCGATGGATGTGCCCGCTATGATGTCCGGTTTTATTCCGGCTTCGATCAAGGCCCGCAGCGCGCCGATATGGGCCCAGCCCCGCGCAACGCCGCCCCCCAAAGCCAGCCCGATTGGTGTGTGTCCGGTGCCGATTGTGTGACTATCCAATCTCATAATTTCGATTAACCCCCTATGCCGCCAGCCGCAATTTAAAAATCATGATGAGGACTGGGCCCTTTACCTGTTACCCCGGAGGAGGCCGAAGGCCGACATCCGGGACCTCTTAACCCACAAACAATCTAGAGGTCCCGGATCGCGCCGCTGAGTGGTTTGTCCGGGATGACATATTAGGGATAAGCGAGTTTCCTTTCCCGCTGGCGATCTGGCGCTCAGCTATTGGGTTAAATCCTTGATTAAGGACAGCCCGCGAACCCTGGCGTTCATGATGGACACCATTGGGTTAGAATCATATTTTACACGAACGCCAAGGTTCGCGGCGATGCGTTTTCGCTGACGGCCGGTATATACGCAGACAGTCAATGATTTGTCCCGCCACGGAGAAATCACGTCTGGTCAGCTCTCGCCAGCAGGCCCGGCACAACCGAATGTGTCACCACCCGGCGCTCAACCGGCACCGTCCCTTGACCCAGCAACTGACCGGTTACCTGTCCCAAGGCCAAAAGAACAATTTTGTTTGAGCGGGCAAAGAAAACGATCCAGTGAATCGCTTTCTCGCTCTCTCAAAATTGTCGAAGCCAAAGCGCTAGCTTTGTCATCAACAACCCAAACAAAATACACCCATTTCAAAAGGTGAGGATTTAAATGCGGGATTATTTTACAAGCGGTTGAAACCGCTCAGGAAAATTTAGGAAAACGAGAATATAATTACATTTCTCCTTCTCCCTTGAGGGAGAAGGTGTCACGAAGTGACGGATGAGGGTGTACGAAACTGGCTTGGGTACACCCTCACCCACCGCTTCGCGGTCCCCCCCTCTCCCTAAAGGGAGAGGGAAGTTGTATTATCCTCCCCCGTTCACGGGGGACTTGATGTGAGAATTGATCCAGTGAATCAATTCGCCGTCACGCCCCGAAGGGTCGAAGGGCTGTTGCCTAAATCCACCATTCAGACACATTTCCCTTTGCATGCCATAGACATCTCTGATAGGTGCCGCGTGCAAAAGTAGGAGACTCCGATGGAGATTCGAGAAGGCCTGACCTTCGATGATGTGCTTTTGCAGCCGCAAGCGTCAGATATACTGCCTGCGGACGCGATTTTGAAAACGCGCCTCACGAAAAAGATTGATATTAATGTACCGCTGATTTCGGCGGCAATGGATACTGTGACCGAAGCGCCGCTGGCGATTGCCATGGCGCAAACGGGCGGGATTGGCGTGATCCACCGGAACCTCTCTATCGAGGAACAGGCCGAGGAAGTCGCCAAAGTCAAACGCTATGAATCCGGTATGGTGGTCAATCCGATCACAATCGGGCCGGAGGCCACCCGTGCCGAGTTAAAGGCGCTGGGCGATCATCATAATATTTCAGGCATTCCTGTGGTGGAGAATGACGGCAAACTGGTCGGCATTGTGACCAATCGCGATGTGCGTTTTGCAGATAATCCCAAAGAGAAAGTCAAAAACCTGATGACCACGGATTTGGTGACGGTCAAGGTCGGCGCCAGCGAAGAAGAGGCCCGGGCGCTGCTGCATAAGCACCGTATTGAACGTCTTTTGGTGGTTGATGATGATTATCGCTGCGTCGGTCTGATTACGGTCAAGGATATGGATAAGGCCGTGGCTCACCCCAATGCCTGTAAAGATGAACATGGGCGCTTACGCGTCGCGGCGGCCTCAACCGTCGGAGATGCGGGCTATGATCGCTGTGTGGCCTTAATAGAAGCCGGTGTGGATGCGGTTGTGATTGACACGGCCCATGGCCACAGTTCCAAAGTGATTGAGGCGGTCAAGCGCCTGAAAAAAGCTTATCCCGACGCGCAGGTGATCGCCGGCAATATCGCCACGGAGGCCGCCGCCAAAGCGCTGATCAAGGCCGGGGCGGACGCGATCAAAGTCGGGATTGGCCCAGGCTCTATCTGTACGACGCGGATTGTGGCGGGGGTGGGTGTGCCGCAGCTGACCGCAATTGTGAATGCCTGCAAAGCGGCCAAGAAAGCGGGCGTGCCGGTGATTGCCGATGGCGGGATCAAATATTCCGGCGACATGGCCAAGGCTCTGGCGGCAGGCGCAGAGAGCGCCATGGTCGGATCGCTTCTTGCTGGTGCCGAAGAGACTCCGGGCGAGGTGTTTCTCTATCAAGGACGCAGCTATAAATCCTATCGCGGAATGGGGTCTGTCTCGGCCATGGCGCGCGGCTCTGCCGATCGATATTTCCAGAAAGAGGTCAATGATTCCATGAAATTAGTGCCGGAAGGGATCGAAGGCCGCATCGCTTATAAGGGGCCGGTTGGGCCGATCTTGCATCAACTGCTTGGCGGCATTCGTGCGACCATGGGCTATACCGGTTCCAAGACGATTGCCGATTTGCATAAAAACGCCGAATTCGTGAAAATTACCAATGCGGGTCTGCGCGAAAGCCATGTCCACGATGTGCATATTGCGCGTGAAGCGCCTAATTATTCTATGCCGAGTTAGGAGGAAATCATGTCTCACCCCTTAATCTGGCCGATGCTGGTTCACATGAGCATGACGATTTTGATCCTCTTTTGGCTGGCCTATTCGCGCGTCAGCCGTATTGCCAAACAGGGCATGGCGGAAATCCGCAAAAAAGGTTTTCCGGTTCATGTCACGAATGCCAGTGATAATTTCAAGAACCAGTTCGAAGTGCCGGTTATCTTTTATGCGCTGTCGATTTTGATTATTATGGCAGGCACGGCTACACAGACGATTGTGTTGGCCGCCTGGGTCTTTGTGATTGGCCGTATCATTCACGCATTTATTCAGCTGACCAAGAACATCATTTTCCCTTGGCGCTTTCTGATATTCCTGATCACGGTTCTGGCCTTGATAGTTATGTTGGTCGCCTTTGGGCTTCAACAAGCGGCGCTCTAAATGCGGTTAGGCGGACGATTACAGGCAGCCGCCGAGGTTTTGGAAGATGTGCTGGAGCGGCGCACGCCTGTCGCTATGGCGCTGCGCGATTGGGGCAAGGCGCATAGATTTGCTGGCAGCAAGGATCGAAACGCAATCGGAAATATCGTCCATGATGCGTTGCGGGCGAAAAGCTCTATCGGTTTTCGTATGGATAGCGAAACGCCGCGTGCTTTAGCTTTGGGCGCGGCTGTGTTTAGCGGGCTTGTGAGTGTTGATGAGCTGATCGAGCAGGTGAAAGGCGACAAATATTTTGACGCCTTGACCCAGGATGAAATCGCTAAGTTAAAAGGCCGTATCGGGTTGGCGGACGCGCCGGATTGGATACAGGCGGATGTGCCGGAATGGCTCTGGCCCGCCTTTGAGAATAATTTCACGGACGAGGCGATTAAAGAAGGTCAGGCACTCTCAGAGCGCCCGCCGCTGGATTTGCGAGTGAATACACTCAAAGCGTCGCGTGAGGATGTCGCCAAAGCGATGGGCCTGTCCGCGACGAAGCTATCGCCAGTTGGACTGCGTGTTCCGCCCTATCAAGGCGATGGGCGTCATCCGAATGTGCAATCCGAACCGCAATTTATGACGGGCCAAATAGAGATACAGGATGAGGGCAGCCAACTTGTCAGCCTCTTGGTTGCGGCGCAGCCGGGTGAGCGCGTTTTGGATTACTGCGCTGGCGGCGGCGGGAAGTCTCTCGCGCTGGCCGCTGATATGGGCGGGCTGGGCGAAGTTCATGCCTATGATATCGACAAGCGCCGCCTCGCGCCGACCTATGAACGGGCCATGCGGGCAGGGGCCGATAACATCACTGTGCATCAACCGCCGGGGGAGAGCCTTAAGCCTTTGATTGGTCAGATGGATCGTGTTTTAATCGATGCGCCATGTACGGGCGTAGGAACATGGCGGCGAAAACCGGATGCGAAATGGCGCCTGACCGAAGATGCTTTACTACGGCGTATGAAAGAACAGACCAAAGTGCTGGATGAAGCCTATGCCTATGTACGTCCGGGCGGGCTGCTATTTTATGTGACCTGTTCCATGCTCGCCGAAGAAAATGAACAACAAATCTACAGTTTTTTGGAGCGAAATGACGCCTTCACATTGCTATCCGCCGGAGAGGTATGGGAAGAACGTTTTGGCACCAGCGGGCCTAAGCCTTGGTCAGAAGACGGGCTGACTGTGACTTTGACCCCGGCATCGACCAATACAGACGGCTTCTTCTTTGCCGTGATGGAGAAACAAGCATGAGCCAACATGACGATATCGTCGAAACCCATGAAAAGCTGCTGATCGTTGATTTCGGCTCTCAGGTGACCAAGCTGATTGCAAGGCGGGTGAGGGAGAGCGGCGTCTATTCCGAAGTCCATCCCTTTAACCGGGTAGATGCTGATCTGCTGAAGAAATTCGGTCCCAAAGGTATCATCCTCTCCGGCGGGCCGAGCTCTGTTATCGGCACGGGAACGCCGCGTGCAGATGAAGCGATTTGGTCATTCGGCGTCCCAGTTTTGGGTATCTGCTACGGGCAGCAGACCATGTGCGCGCAATTGGGCGGGGCCGTGGAGTCCTCCGATCATCAGGAATTTGGCCGGGCTTATCTGGAGACCACGGGCAATAGCCCGCTATTTTCCGGCCTGGAAGAGCGCGAGCAAGTCTGGATGAGTCACGGCGATAGGGTCAGCAAGCTACCCGAAGGCTTTGAAATCATTGGGCTGTCTCAAAACGCACCCTATGCCGGGATTGCCGATGAAGACCGTCGTTTTTACGGCGTTCAGTTTCATCCCGAAGTCGTTCATACGCTCAATGGCGCGAAAATTCTGCGCAATTTCACGCATTCCATTTGTGGTTTTAAGGGCGACTGGACCATGGCCGCCTTTAAGGGGGAGATGATCAAGGCCATTCAGGATCAAGTCGGAGACGGCAAGGTGATTTGCGGCCTGTCCGGCGGTGTGGACAGTTCTGTTGCGGCCGTACTGATCCATGAAGCCATTGGGGATCAACTGACTTGTGTCTATGTCGATACAGGCATGATGCGTAAAGGCGAGAGCGAGCAAGTCACGTCCCTGTTCCGCGATCATTACGATATCAACCTAATCCATGTCGATGCATCAGAGCAGTTTCTAGGCTTGCTGCAAGGTGTGTCTGACCCTGAACAGAAACGTAAGATCATTGGTGGGACATTTATTGATGTCTTCGAGGCCGAGGCCAAGAAAATCGGCGGGGCGAAATTCCTCGCGCAAGGCACGCTTTACCCCGATGTGATCGAATCCGTCTCCTTTGATGGTGGCCCGTCTGTGACAATCAAATCCCATCATAATGTTGGCGGCTTGCCGGAACGGATGGATATGGAATTGGTTGAGCCGCTGCGGGAGTTATTCAAAGACGAAGTGCGCGCCCTCGGGCAAGAGTTGGGCCTGCATCAAGATTTTGTGGAACGGCACCCATTCCCCGGGCCGGGACTGGCGATACGCTGCCCGGGAGACATCACCAAGGAACGGCTGGACATCCTGCGAGAAGCGGACTGGATTTATCTTGATCAGATCAAGAAACACAATCTTTACAATGATATATGGCAAGCTTTTGCAGTGCTTCTGCCCGTCAAGACCGTAGGCGTTATGGGGGACGGTCGTACTTATGATTATGTTTTGGCGTTACGGGCCGTGACGTCAACGGACGGTATGACGGCGGATTACTACCCCTTTGAGCATAGTTTCCTCGGCGAAACAGCCACACGCATCATAAATGAGGTGCGCGGCGTCAACCGGGTCGTCTATGACTGCACATCAAAGCCCCCCGGTACGATTGAATGGGAGTAAGCTATGGGTGATGCAACCAAACATGATAGTTTGATGGATGGTTTTTCGAAAGATAAAGCAAGCGAACTTGTTAATCGATACGAAGAGTTATCCTTTCTGCAAAAACCACATCATCAACTAGGCGTATTTTTTATTATCATCACCATACTGACAATGTTTATTACAGTATTCACCTTCGAGCCCGGAGCAACTTCTAACGCCGAATTGATTGGTTTGATGGTCAACTTGGGACTTTACGCATTGCTGACTTTTTTTGTTTTCTTGAACCATCGTTGGGCGATGATAGCTGTTTGTTTTTTGTATCTTATTGACAAAGTATTTTTAATCTTAGCGGGTCAAGGTTTCCTTATTTCACACGTTTTTTTTGGCTTTCTAATTCTTGCGCTTACTTGGCGGGCAGTTTTGGTGGCATCGGCATTAATAAAGCGCGATAAAAGCAAAGTAGAGGCCTTTGATTGAACGGGAAATAGTATGAAACTCCATTGTCATCCGATTAGTCCTTATGCCCGCAAAGCGATGATCCTTGCACGGCTGAAGGGGATTGAGGTTGAGGAGATCATCGCGGTCAAAGACGGCGCAAATGGCTATACGGGCGGGGACAACCCCTTGGGTAAAATTCCGGCGCTGGAATGGCAGCCGAAGCAATTTCTCTTCGACAGCCCTGTGATCTGCGAATATCTCGATCACCTCAAGGGTGACCCTATCCTGCCGAAGAAGACACATCCGCGCTTCTTGAATCTCTGGCAGCACGCATTAGGTGATGGCCTCTCCGATGCGGTCTATAATTACCGCTATGAGACCGTGCGTCCAAAAGAGCTGCATTGGCCCGAAATAATTAAGCGTCATGAGACATCGATTGTTAATGCCATTGATACTCTGGAACAGATCTGTGACTGGCTTGGCGGCCCATGGACCTTTGGCAATTTGGCAATTGTTACGGCGCTGGATTATGCGGCTTTCCGCGCCGGACATTTGAACTGGCAGAGCCGTGCACCGAAACTCGCCAAGTGGCATGAAGGCTTTTCCAGCGATCCGCATTACAAAGACACCTATGCCTATCACGCAGACTGAAATCGATGACGCCATAGAGTTGTTCTCGCCCGTAGGGCGTATACGGACCAGCAAAATGATGGGCGGATTGATGATCTATGCCGATGATTTGCCCTTTGCACTTTATGATCCGGATAGCGGTTATTTCCTGAAAGTTGATGATGATAACCGGGCTGAATTTGAAGAAGAAGGAATCGAGCCTTTCGTCTTTACGATGAAAGACGGAAAAACGGCGCAAATGAACTATTACGCTTTGCCGGAACGCTGCTATGATGATCCGGAGGAGCTTAAAATATGGGGCGATCTGGCCCTTGGCGCGGCATTGCGGGCTAAGGCCAAAAAGCGCCCCAAAAAGAAGAAACAAACATGATCAAGAAACTTATTCTCGGTATCTTCCTGCTGATCGGCGTGTTCATAGCTGCGCTCTTATTCTGGCCGGAGAAATCCTATCAGCCATATGAAGCGTCTGAAAACTGGCAGGCACAGGTGGATAAATTTCAATTACCGCCCATGCCCGCCGATTGGACATGGCACAAATTTGAAACAGAAGATGGAACCAAACTGCGCTGGGGAGAAACCGGCAATCGCGGGGCCAGTGATGTGACTCTCATTATCGTGCCCGGATATACAGCGACGGTCAGCATGTATGGCGAACATGCCGATGATTTGGCCGAGCGCGGTTATCACGTCATCGGGGTTGATTTGCGCGGGCAGGGCGGCTCTGATCGTCACGATCCCAAACAACCTGAACGGCTTTGGGTTGAGGATTTCAGTATCTATAGCGACGATCTGGCAGCCTTTATTAAATCACAAAACCTAACCGAACGCACAGTCATTCCGGTGGCAAGTTCCTTTGGTGGGCATGTAGGGACGCGCATGGCGCGAGATTACCCGGATTTAGTCGATGGTTTATTCCTGATCGCTCCGGCCATTGAACCCAAAGCTGGCGATGTGCCTTTTGAAAAAGCTGGCAAGCAAATGAAGACGGCCCAAAAATTAGGGCAGGGCAAGAAATATTTGCCGGGTAATGGCGACTGGAAACCCGTCACACCGGATGATATTTACACCCACGGGATTGACTATTGCAGCTCCAATCCACTGCGTCTGCCTTACCGGGATGTGATCTTCACGCGCGAACCAGAGCAGCGCGTGGGCGGCGTGACGGTTCAGTGGGGCGCAGAGTTCTTTGAAAGCGCCGAGCTAATGCGAGAGCCCGGATATTTTGATTCTATCACAATTCCCGTGGCGATCGTGGCGGCGGATCAGGATGATTTCGTTGTCAATGACGTCATCGACAAGACATGTGATGTGCTATCTGATTGCACGCTCCGCCGCTTTCCTGGTTCGGGGCACTGCCTGATGCAGGAAACCGACGACGTCATTAAAGGTATATGGGATGAAGTGGATGCCTTGGCGGCACGCATTAATCCGCGTTAGAGGTCGCGCTTGAAGAACGCCGGCATGTTGCCGCCGAAACCTGCATCTTCTTTTGGTTTATCAGATTTGCCCTTGCTGGATTTTTTAGGCTGATCGGACTTACTTGTTTTTGTTTTAGCTTTTTCAGCTTTCGGTTTTTCCGATTTAGCTGTCTCTTCAGACTTACGCTTGGGGGCCGTGCGTTTTCTCGTGGACTTGGGTTTGTCATCCGAAGATGCGTTATCTTTTCTCGACTTAGAACGGCTGCGATCACGCCCGCGACCTTTACCTTTATCCCGGGATGATTTGCGGCGTCCGCCATCTTTGGGGAAATCTTCGATGCCCGGGATATCAATCTCTTCGATTTCCTTGACTTTAATCAGATCGAGAATTTCCTGATAGTTTTTCTCATCCAGACGCGCGACCAGCATGATGGCGTCACCTTTGCGCCCGGCGCGACCTGTCCGGCCGATCCTGTGGACATAATCTTCGGAATGATTGGGGACATCATAGTTGAACACATGAGAGACTGTCGGCACATCAAGGCCCCGTGCCGCCACATCAGACGCGACCAAAAACTTGATCTCGCCATTACGGAACCGGTCGAGCGTTGTTGTTCGCAGGCTTTGCGGCAGATCTCCATGAATGGGCATGGCGTCATGGCCGTGAACGGTCAGGGATTTGGCGACGATATCCACATCGCGTTTGCGGTTGCAGAATATAATCCCGTTATCGACATCTTCATTGCGGATCAGCCAGCGCAGGGCCGTGCGTTTTTGTTTCGGATCAGAGGATGGCATACGCACAATGCGCTGTGTGACCGTTTTGGCCGTCATATTCTTACGGGCGATTTGAATAGAAACAGGTTGGTGCAGGAACTGATCCACCAGACGCTTGATTTCATTGGGCATGGTGGCCGAGAAAAACAGAACCTGCCGCGTAAAGGGCGTGATTTTGAAAATCTGTTCAATATCCGGGATGAAGCCCATATCCAGCATGCGGTCAGCTTCATCAACGACCAGCGTCTGCACGCCCGTCATCAGGATTTTGCCGCGCTCGAACTGATCCAGCAGGCGGCCAGGCGTTGCGATTAAGATATCAACGCCTTTGGTGAGTTTCTTATCCTGTTCGGCAAAGCTGACCCCGCCGATCAGCAGCGCCATTTCGAGTTTCAAATATTTCCCATAAAGCTCGACATTCTCTGCGACTTGAGCGGCAAGTTCGCGTGTAGGGCAGACAATCAGGCAGCGCGGCATGCGGGCGCGTGCGCGGCCTTTGGCAAGCTTGTGCATGGTGGGCAATGTAAAAGCACCCGTTTTGCCTGTGCCGGTTTGGGCGATGCCTAAGACATCGCGCTGCTGCAAGGCTGCCGGTATGGCGCGGGCCTGAATGGGCGTCGGGGTTTCATAGCCCAGATCGTCCAAAGCCTTCAGGATTTTGGGCGCTATTCCGAGGTCTTTAAAGCTGACAGTGACAGCTTCATCGGCCGGGATTTCTTCGGGTTTATCGGCTGAGCTCAAAGGTATATCTTTACAAAATTATGCTGCGGGTTTTCCGCAGCATTCGCGCGCAACATAGGCAAGACGCGGCAAAATGCAAGCTAGGTTAAGCCTTTGAAATATATGAGTTATGCGAATCAACTCATCTTGCCGCGTTCATATTTTAGGTTTCATAGAGTGTTATGGGAAAAACCGTGTGTTGATTTGGAGGGCTGAATTGAGCTCCAGTTGATATTGATCGCGGGTAATTTCTGTGGCGCCAAGACTGCGCAGATGGTCCGTGATAAATTGAGTGTCCAATAGGGCAAAACCGCGTTCATTGAGGCGCTCGACCAGCCTTATAAGGGCAAATTTGCTGGCATTCGTCCGAAGCGAAAACATGCTTTCGCCAAAAAAAGCCCCGCCTTGGGTGACGCCATAAAGGCCGCCCACAAGCTTATCACCCTCCCAAACCTCGACGGAATGCGCGTCGCCCTGTTTGTGCAAGACGGTGTAAAGCTGCTCTATGCCTTCGCTGATCCAGGTTTCAGCGCGGGTGAGGGCGCAAGCCTCTATGACCTCTTCAAAAGCCTGATTGATCGAGATTTTTAAAGGCGTCTTTTTCATCCATTGCCGCATAGATCGGGAAATTTTTAGGCCGTCCAGCGGGATTATCCCGCGCATCTCCGGTTCCATTAAAAAGACGTGACGGTCTTGGCGGCTATCGGACATGGGAAACACGCCCCGGCGATAGCAGGCGAGGAGCTGCTCCGGGCCGAAACGGTCACTCATTATGGGCCTTCAATTGGGCTTTAAGTCTGTCGGGCTCCTCTGCCCACAGAAATCCAAAACTGACCGCGCCGTCCTTTGTAAGGGTGTGATGATGCAGGCGGTGCGCCAGCACTAAGCGATAGAGATAGCCGCCTTTGGGCACATAGCGAAAAGGCCAGCGTTGATGCACCAACCCGTCATGCACAAAGCCGTAAAGCACGCCGTAAATCGTAAAACCAAGTGCCATCCACCAAAGCGGCGTCCACCATAGGGACCCGGCGATAAATAATCCGGCGGCGATAAGAGAAAAACAAAGCCCGTATAGGTCATTTTTCTCGAACCTGCCTTCAGTACGAATGTGGTGACTTTCATGCCAGCTCCATCCGGGGCCGTGCATGAAATATTTGTGGAAATAAAGCGCGAATATTTCCATGCCGATGATGCTGGCGATCACGATGACGATATTGCCGATCATGACGCAAACTTCCTCTTTGGCAAACGCCACCAAGGGTCTTGAGGGTGAAGGTGATGCTCGTGATGATAGCCGAAATGGAAACAAGTCAGCAGTGACAACCATTTTGGAAAATCATTTGTGCGGGCATTGTGATGATCGGGGAAAGCCTCGCCATGTCTGTGCGTCAAATATGTCCCGAAATAAAATAGCTGCACAGATGACAAAATAGCGGGCAGGGCCCACATGACTATCGTGTTTTGATAGGGCGCGCCTAGCAGGAGGTAAGCGATTGTAAAGACTACTAAAATTAATATCTGCCGCCAGCTGAAATATGTCGTGAAAAACTTAAAATACCAGGGCCAGAAAGCCTGTGGATTGTTTGCGTTAAAATCCGGGTCTTTATCCGTGCCCGGAAAATCATGATGGGCGTGATGGGCGGCGCGCATGTGTTTCCAGTTAAAGCCGGCATAGATAAACAAGATAGCCGTGCCGACAGCCGCATTGACTTTGGGGCTGCGGGCAAAGCTGCCATGCATCGTGTCATGGGCGACGATAAATAGCCCCGTATAGAGCCAGCAGAGCCCTGCAATGATCAAAACCGTCTGCCAAAGCGGCGCAGTGAGGGTGTGGAAAAACAGTCCATAAATATGGAGCGCACTCCAAGCCAAAACCATCAAGCCCGCGTAAAGCGGCCCCTGATTAAATGCGGCTATGTTGCGGCTTTCAGGCACTAGACCCTCATCATTTTATGCGAAATTATCGCGGCCAGTAAGAGCGATATGATCGCGCCTCCAAACAAAATCACCCAGACATATAACAAATCCTGTAGGCCTTGTCCCCGTGCCAAAACGCCGTAAAAGGCTTCTATCGCCCAATGGTTGGGTGTGAAATTGCCAAGCTTTTGAAGCCATTCCGGCATCATGAAGCGCGGCACCATGGACCCGCCGACGGCCGACATCAACAAAACCAAAAATGTGGATATAGCGTGCATTTGCGGCTGGGTTTTACAGATCGCCGCCACCAATAAAGCCAACCCCGCCGCCAGCATGGCCGAGCCCAGACAGGCCAAAGCGACCAAAGGCCAGACAGTCAAAACCGGGACGTTAAAAAATAATTGCGCGACAGCTGCGATTATGGCGGCCTGTAGGGTTCCGATAATTGTGAGGAACAAGAATTTCCCGCTCAGCATTGCCAGCGCACCCGACGGGCCAACCATCAGCCGGTCGGCTATGCCGGAATTACGCTCTTCAATAGACAGACTCGCCCCCTGCATGGCGGAGAAGAGTAGAAACAAAATGGCTGTCGCTCCGACATAATATGTCACGGATTGGTCCATAAGCTCTGCATTGGCATTTTTTGGCATTGCCGAGTTTTCTGCAAATAAATCAGGCATTTGGCTATGATCAGCATTTCCAACAAGTTGGGCAATTTCAGCCTTCACTATTGTCGCGGCGACTTCCTTGCTCGGATCTTTAATGACCTTCAAATTCGGGGAAAAGGGATCGCCCATATCACCGATGATCACCAAGCCCACATCCTCTTCGCCCAGCCGGATACGCTCGCGAATGTCTATCTCAGTCCACGAACTATCGGAGGATATAGAAAGCTTGGCTTCTTCGATGACTTTCTCATAAAACTCTACGGAGGCTGGGGCCTGGCTCTCATTGGCTAGCGCGACTTTGATGTCCAAAGAGCCGCCGGACGCGTTGGAGAATATAGCGGCGAAAATCGCGAAAATAAAACCTGGCAGAACAAAAGCGAGGATGAACGCGCCCTTATCACGCCACAGCCGCAACCACATGGTTTTGAAGACAGCCCCGATCATGGCAGCAACTTTCCAGTCTTTTCAATACGATGCATCAAAGTTGTCAAACCCGGACGTCGGACGGTTATTTCTCTGATTAGCTCATCCCGATGCCTAAGCGCCATCATAAAGGCGGATACAAATGAAACCTCGCTGGCCTGTGTGAGTGTGCTCCAGATTGTGGGCAGTTCGGCTTGTTTAAAATTAAAAGGCTCCATGGCGCTTATCGTTTCGCTGGAGGGCGGTGTGCCATAGCGGATAACGACCTCTCTTTGGCCGGAAAAAGCATGTTCCAATATCCGGACGGGCTTTGAGAAAACCACCTTAGTGCCATGATTTAAAATCAAAATTTTGTCGCATAAGGCTTCGGCTTGTTCAAGCTCATGCGTGATCAATAAGACGGCCATGCCGCGATCAGACAGCTCGCGGGCGAGGCGGTGAACGACGTCGCGGGCGGGGATATCGACTCCCGCTGTCGGTTCATCAAAGATTATAACGGCGGGGTCATGCATGATAGCGGCAGCGACATTAATCCGCCGTTTCATCCCGCCGGACATCGCCGAAACCCGTTTGTTTTCCTGATCTTGCAGGCCGACGGCCTCTAGGGCATCAGAGACAATCCCCGCACGATCTTTCCCTTTCACGCCGAGTAAATTGGCGATGACTTGCAGATTTTCCTTAGCGGTCAGATGAGGATAGAGCGCGATATCCTGCGGCACGAGGCCAAGCGCTTTGCGCCGGTCGGCGCCGCGGCACACGGGTTTCCCGTCGATGTAGACGGTGCCGCTGGCATTCACGCGCCCGCATAAGGCCTTGATAAAGCTTGTTTTTCCGGCCCCGTTTGGCCCAATCACCCCTATCAGGTCGCCGGGCAAAATTATCATGTCCAGCCCTTCCAGGGCGACTTTATCACCATAGGCGACCCGAAGGCCCTCAGTTTTCAAAGCAGGTCTATTTTGGCTCATTTTTGGCGATTTTCGGCTCATTTATGGTTAACAAAGGCAAATTGCCGGTCCAGCACTGCCTCCAACATTGCGCCTCCGATTAATTCCGCCCGGGACAGCGCATCTTTGGCGCTGTCAATATAGCCTAAGAGCCGATCCTGCGCCGCCTGTGATCCAGCCAAAGCGAGGATCGTCGCCTTGCCGATATCGCGGTCCGTCGTCTTGCCGGCATCATCGTCGTTCATTAGCGTGTCTTTCAAATCATCGAGGAGTTGAAACGCCAAACCCAAATGATGAGAGAAATCTTTCAGGGCTGCCCGCTGCGCGGAAGAGGCCTTGCCCAAAATTGCGGCGGCCTCAATAGCAAATTCAAACAGCGCCCCGGTCTTCAGCATATTCAGCCGCTCGATCTCGGCAATGCTCGCGCTGTGATCCGTATTGGCCAGATCCGCCATTTGCCCGGCGATCAATCCCTTGGAGCCCACCGCATAGGACAGCAAATCGATCATCTCCACACGCGCTACGGGCGAAACCTGCGGCAAGCGCGCCAGCACGCCAAAGGCGCGGTTTAGCAAAGCCGTCGCGGTCAAGATCGCTGTGCTCTCATCAAAGGCGATATGGGTGGTCGGCTGATTACGGCGCAGCGCGGCATCATCCATACAAGGCAGATCATCCAAAATCAAAGACGCCGCATGCACCATTTCCGACACGCAACCCACATCAATGGCCGCGCTCAGCTCCGCCTCAGCGCTCACCCCGCAGCCCTTGGCAATAAACACCGTCAGTAAGGGCCTGAAACGTTTACCGGGAGAGAGCAGCGCATGGCGCTGCGCCTCATGCAGGCGAACGGGCCAAGTCTGCGCGCTCGGCACAATCGCGGCCAGCCGAGCCTCAATCATTCCCCGCACAGCCTCAATAGACGCCGCAGGGTCATCAGAATGCAATCGTGTAGGCTCCGCCAGACTCATTAGCAGGTTCTGACACAAAGACGACATAGGGGGAAGGGGTGTCTTGTTGGGGGCTTAGCGAATGTCAGTCTTGCTCACTTAAGAGTATATCAGTTCTAACTGGCGTCATTGACATAGAAGACCTCTCGTTTCTAATTTTTTGCCCACGCAAAGTGGATTAGACAAGATACCGTGAAAAATAGGCTTAGGTTGCCGCTGCGATTTTCTTTTTGGGATCATAGAAAGGTTTTTCGACAATCGTCACGCTGACCGTAGCTGAGCCAGTGTTCACGTCCAGAGCGATCCCGAGGTCAGCGTGTTCAATATCCACCATGGCCAGAGCGATGTTTTTATCAAGGCGTGGTGAGTATACGGCGGAAGTGACCTTGCCAACGGTCTTGCCACCTGCCGTGATGTCCCAGAACCGGGTATTCGGTCCGGGCAGCGGCGCGCAATCCATGACAATGCCGACTTGCTTGCGGCTGATGCCTTCATCCTTAATGCGCTGCAGGGCGGCTTTGCCGATAAAGTCAGCCTCCATATCGACTTTAACGAGGCGGCCGAGCCCGAGCTCAAAGGGGTTAGTATGGATATCTGCATCCGCGTGATAAGAAAGCATACCGCCTTCAATTCGGCGGATGGAGGAGGTGTGGCCGGGCTTGAGGCCGAAGGGCTCGCCCGCCGCCATAATCTTCTCCCATAGCTCATCACCGCGCGATCCGTCTTGCAGATAAAGCTCGTATCCCAATTCGCTCGACCATCCTGTGCGGGAAACAATGAGGGGAATGCCGTCGAGCTCAACTTCGCGAAGCCAATAATAACGCAGATCCATGATGTTCTCGCCAAAGAGGACCTTCATGATTTCGCCTGATTTCGGGCCTTGTAATTGCAGGGGCGACACATCGGGTTCGCTAATTGTGACGTCCAGACCAGAGTGCACAGCGACGCCCTGCGCCCAAAGTAAGATATCGCTATCAGCCAGAGAAATCCAAAAATGATTTTCCGCAAGCCGCAGTAGAATAGGGTCGTTGAGCAATCCGCCGTCGGCATTGGTAATCAGAATATATTTGCATTGGCCAACGGACAATTTTGACAAATCACGCGGGGTGAGCATTTGCACGAATTTTGCGGCGTCCGGTCCGGTGACTTCTACCTGACGCTCGACAGCCACGTCGCACAAGATTGCGTCGTTGACGAGGTTCCAGAAGTTTTGCTCCGGGTCACCGAAATCACGCGGGATATACATGTGGTTATAAACCGAAAACGCTTTTGCGCCCCAGCGCACAGTCGCGTCAAAGTATGGCGATTTTCTAATTTGCGTGCCAAAGCCAAAATCGTCTGTCTGTGTCATGATCATTTTCTCCTGAGATAAGGCTGCGCGGCCACTATTTCGGAAGAAATCTATCTGTTTTGCCGTCAAATTTTGGACTAAATTTAAAACGGATTTAGGCGAAACGGTCTTATGATTGAATCGCTTTAGTCCGTTTGGCCTACGCCCAAACTATTAGTGTTCGGGGGTCATAAGCCGAGAGATATTTGGCGCGACTGATTTTATCTCTCGGGTCACAATATACGTCACGTAACGGTCAACCGCCAATTCACCCTCAAGCATATCCTGAATTAGCTCTTGGAAGGCTGCCAAGCTCGGCGACATCACTGTCATCACATAATCCGTGCCGCCGCCTGTTGCTATACATTCTATAATATCGGCAGACGCCGCAACGAAAGCCTCAAACTGGTCAAAGTCGGATTTCCGATGTTTATTTAGTGACAGTGTGACGATGACTTTCGTATAATCTGTTATCTTGCCTAATGCGATATCTGCACCGTAGCCCTTAATGAGTTCGGCATTTTTTAACTTGGTCAGCCGGGCCCAGCAGGGCGTGGGCGACAAATTAACAATCTCCGCAAGTCTGGATTTGCTGAGTGCGCCATGGCTTTGAATGGCGCTTAAAATCCGAATGTCAGCCGCATCAAGCGCAAGTTTTTTCATCTAGGTCTTTCAGGAAATTCGATAATAAAGACATCGCCTTTATAAGCGATTATTATAAAACGTAAAACCATCGTTTGCGATGAAAAGATATCTAAATACACAGCATTCAGTTTCTCAACATTAGCGGTCGCTTAGGTTTATGAGCGTCTTAGAATTGCCCAAAATAAGCCACTCGCTAACGTTCGCAATGGGGATTATTTCACATCTCAACCCGTTTGGCATTCACAAGCTTTAAGAGTTCCGCCGCAGCCTTGGCGTCGCAGAGGGCGCGGTGGTGGGTGGTTAGGTCGATTTGGTAGGCGTCGCAGAGGTTTTTCAGGCTGTAGGAATTGTGGCCGGGATAGAGCTGTCTCATGGAGCGGCAGGTGCAAATTTTCGGGTGGCTGAACTTGCGGTCGATCATTTCATATTCGGCGCTGATAAAGCCGTAATCGAAATTCACATTATGCGCGGCGAAGATGGCGTCGCCCATAAATTCGGCGAAACTATCCGCTATCTCATGAAAGAGGGGCGCATCGACCACCATGGCTTCACTGATCCCGGTCAGGCGCGTGATATGGGCGGGGATGGAGCGTTGCGGGTTCAGCAGGCTTTGCCATTCATCAATGACCTCGCCGCCCTGCATTTTCACCGCGCCAATTTCCGTAAGGCGGTGCAGGCCGGGGCGGCCGCCCGTTGTTTCGACATCGACCACGACATAAATTTGATCCGGATCAATGATCCATTCTATGCGGTGAATATCGGCGCGAAACCCCGCCGCGCGGAGCTGCCGAATGCGGGTGAGTTGGTTGCGGCGCAGCACATCACCTTCAGCCTTGATTTCGATAAATCGGGCCTTCCCGTTTTCGATCACCATCAGATCGGGATAGCCATCTTTCATCTGCTCATAATTTTCGCAGATTTGCATGAGTATCTGCGCCAGCGATCCTTTGGGGGCATGCATCAAAAGGGCTTTCACGCGGTCGAGCGTCCGGCCCTGCCAGCGAAAGACACCATTGGGCGAACCATAATGACGGGAGAGGGTTTGTAAGAGCTGCAGGAAAACGAGCTCTGGCTGGCTGTCCAGTTTTTGGATTTTATGGGCTATCTGATCCCGATATTTTTTATGAAACGTTCCAGCCTTTAGGCTATCCGGTAAGGCATAGCGTCCACCTTTTGGGTAAAGCTCGTCCCGGAAGAGCAGGCCAAAGAGCTTTCGCCAAGGCGCGTTTTCCGTGCGGAAAACCTCCAGCCCTTGGGCTTTGAAATGCCGGGCGGCGGCGCGTTCGGGCTGATTGCGATAGGCCTCGTCCAGCCGGATCACCTTAGCCTCGCGTAGGATATCCGTAATAATCGACGTGCGCTTTTTGTTATATTTGCGGGCGTAGAAATCCTCGGCAAAGGCATGTTCTGTGTCGCTGCCCGGATTTTCGATCATCTCTTCCAGACGGGATTCGGCCCAGTCTTTATCGCCAAGCTTATAGCGCAGGCGTACGACGCGCTCATTGCAGAGCGGCGTGTCAGAGCGTTGATAGAGCCTGAGCGCGGTCTCTATGTCGCCCGCGCGTTCAGACAGGCCGCCAAGTTTTTGCAATAATTTGTCGGCCTGTTTTTGGGAGCTCGGGCAGGGCGCGTCCGGCCAATTGTGCGCCTCATTGATCAAACCTGCTGCGTCTTCATCACGGCCATGTTTGAAACGGTAGAGCGCATCGGCATAAAAATAAGCGGCCTTGGCCTGTTTCGGCTCCGCATATTTCGCAGCTCTGTCCTGGGCTTTATCCGCGAGCTTTACGAGGCCCAGATCATTAAGCGTAGCGGGCTGTAGGCTGCGCTCAATTCGCCCGAAATACAGCCAGAGCAAATAATGCAGCACCTGCGTGCGGCCTTGGATAATATAATTATCAGATAAGGTGAGGGCATCAAAATCAATATGGCCCAAGGCAATTTCAATCAGACGGTCTTTCTTCCAGCTTTTCTTGAACTGCGTTTCGCAGACATGATCAGAGAGCAGAAGTGCTAAATCCGGTTTGGGTAGAGCGGAGAGAAAATCTGTAAACTCAGCCCGTCCAACGGGGCGGGCAAATTCAGTATCGGATAGAAGCCTGTATTGCGCGTCTATATGATCGATTTCGGGATAGGTCAGCTTTTCGGTATTAAAAACCCGCCCTTTACGACCCGCGAGACGCACATAGGCGCATTGCGCGGGGTGGGGCAGGGCGCGGAAATCTGTCAGAAAGCGCAGCTCATCCTTGCCCAGTAAATGGCCGTAATTTGACCCCACAGCATCCAACATCGCCATGAAATTCTGGTGGTAATAAAATTGCGGCAGGTCTTTCACCGACCAGGCACGGCCTTGCTGCGCGCGCTGATAACGGCGGCGTTCAGCCTTGATATAGCTATGTGCCTTCAGCGTCGGCATATGTCCCCTTGGCATGTTTCACGCGGAACATTTAAAGAACATATGGATTGTGTCAATGCGTTAGCTGCCTTTGTGGCGAGCCTCGGCATAGGCTTTGAGCGCATGCGCCGTATCGTCAAAGGCCTGTTTGACCCATGGCCCGGCAAAGCGCATCACGTGAATGCCGTTCGGGCCACGAAATTCGTCCGTCGAATAATATTCGCAGCTTTCGGGCCCGGTGGCTTTGATGTATTGATCACGGCGGGCCGGATAGGGCCAAGCGTCATAATGGGGCAGGGCCCAGCTGATCTGTTTTTCTGGTTCGAATGCGCAAATATATTCAGTGTTTTCAAAGAATTCGGGTTCAGTCTTCACGTAACTTTTCAGTTTCATCTTCACCGCCGCGCCCATTTCAAGCGTCGATTCACACTCCACACAGAACGGGTTCCATTCAGGATAGCGCGGCATATCCAGCAGGATATCCCAAACAAATGAGGCCGGTGCATTGATGCTAACGGTTTCGGACACAACAATCGCGTCCGGATCAAGGGCTGTGAGGGGGTCATTTTCATCGAACATAATTTAGGCCTTTATTATCTTGGCTTTGGGGATCGGGTGGGATTTGGCACCTGTCCAGCGCCACAGCATGGTGCCTTTGCTGTGACCGGCTGTGTCAATCCAGTTGGTGTCTTGCGGCTTGGCTGAGACCGTCACTGTGACTGTGCCATCATCATTCAGCGAGGCGAGGCCGTTATTGGTATGAATGTTATGATGGCGGTAATCCAGACTTTCCATCCAGACATTATTGATCTGAAAATTCCAGCCTTCGCATTCCGGAATGGGGGTTATGATTTGCAATGCCTCACCATCGGCTAATTCCCACCATCCATGCAGATAATGGATCATGGGGTCACCTCCGGCTTTGACGAACATGGATTGGTCAGCCGTATTTAAGGCGTTCTTGTTTTCTGTTCGAAACAGTTCGGCCCATTGACGAAAAATGCCGGATGTGCCAGAGACAAAAGCAGGCACCCGGGTCAGGGCAGCCTCAATATGTTCCGGGGTGAGCGGAGAGGGCGAGCCAGATTGACCCAAAGCCTCGATAAAAACCTGAGCCGGGGTTTCAACCTGTCTGTCAAAGAAGGTCTGCCGTACGATTAAAATGGAACTGTCCGCTTCGAGGGGCAGCCAGTTTCTGTTTGGCTGGTCTCGGCTGACGATAATCTCAAAATTGCCATCGTCCGCGACGTCCACATCCCGGATATCAATTTCCCCCGTCGATGCCATAGAGCCGTCAATGGCGTAACGATTGGCTTTGGTCGCAAAGGACAGGATGGGCACAGATCCTCGCTTGCCCCAGATGCGATAGCTGTACGCGCCGGAAATGGTGGCATTCTGGTAAAAATTATCGGGGTTGTCCGCACCGATTTTCGTGGTGGCGTGAGAGGCTTGGTAAAAGCTTGGAAAAGCGGGATCGGCATTTTCTAAATGCATATCCAGTCCGATCCGCGTCAGGCGCGTTAGATATCGCAGGCCCTCCAGGCGCTCCAACTCTGTGGTCGCCAAATCAGCCGAAAGCACATGTTCGCCTGCTGCTTGCAGATCAGCGCAGAATTTTCGCCATAGCTCCGCCGTGTCTGTCATCTATCCCGGCGCCATATACTGACCGCCATTTACATCCAGCGTCGCGCCGGAGACAACATTGGCATAGTCAGAGACGAAATAAAGCACGGCCTTGGCGCAATCCTCCTCGGGCGGAATAATGCCCAGCGGAATACGTCCTGTAATCTCGCCGACAACCTCGTCCCGATCACGCCCGGAGGCGACCTGTGCATCAATATAACTATAAACCGGCGCGCCGCCGATCCAGCCCATGCGGCAGGCATTGACGCGAACGCCATAGGCTCCGAAATCCTGCGCCATATGTTTGGTCAGAACGGAAAGCCCGCCTTTACTGGCGGCATAGGCCACTTCGCCGGGGAAGGGGTTGACGGTGGCCATAGTCGACACATTGACGATGGCACCGGATTTTTGGGATTTCATCATGGGCAGGACGGCTTGCCCCATACGGAGCGCGCCCGTACAGTTCACGTCATAAACCGCCGCCCATTCATCCGGATCAGCAACATCCGACGTCGCCCATGATCCATGACTATAGGCGCTGTTGACGAGGCCGTCGATGCGGCCGAATTCTTTGTGAACGTCTTCGGCCAAACGCGCGCATTGATCGGCCTGGGTGACATCCGTGGAAAGCGCGATGGCTTGACCGCCCGCAGATTCTATTTCGGATTTAATTTGATCAAGATAATCCTGATTTCGAGCCCCAAGACCGACTCTGGCACCTTCCGAAGCAGCAATCTTCGCCATGCTTTGTCCCATACCGGGGCCGACACCACTGATAATAACAACTTTATCTTTTAGCAACATGCGTAATGATTACCGCAATTTCTTACGAATAAAAATATAAAACTTTAAATTTTGGCGACCTTTGCGTAGATGACAGCCTTTAAAGCTACGCAGGAGAAGTGATGAGCATACCGAATAAGGACGTTTTAATCGCTGAGGCCACAGCGCAAACGGGGCTGTCAGATTTTGGGGACATTTGGTTTTTCGACAATATTGATACGCTCATACCCTCATTAAATGCGCAGGCCCGGTTGAGTGAGGCCGGGCTTTATGGCGCGCGGAATATGATTGTCTCTGCGCTGGTCAATCGGTTGCGTCATGTTGAACTGGTGAAACAGAACCCTGAAATCCTGAATGAGGATGTGAAGGTTAGAGCTGTACTTTCCGGTCTGCCGCGTACTGGCAGCACCATGCTGCACCGCATGCTTGCGGCTGCGCCGGAGCTAACGGCGGTCAGATGGTATGAAACGCAAAATTATGTGCCTCTGCCCGGAGAGATTCCCGGTGATCCGGAGCCACGCAAGCAGGCCGCCGAAGGCATATTGGCCTACATGCTGGAGGCTATCCCGGAACTCATGTCCATTCACCCCATGAGCATCACCCAGCCCGATGAAGAGGTCATCATTCTGGGGCAGCTATTCTCAAGCTCTATGATTGAAAGCACCTATTATGTGCCGGATTATGCGAATTGGTTGTCAGGACAGGATGCGCGCCCGGCCTATGAGGATTTGATACAGATATTACAATCCTTGCAATGGCAGGATAAATCCCGGCGCGGGAAAAGCTGGGTTCTCAAAACACCGGGGCATCTTATGTCGATGGACACGGTTTTGGACGTTTTTCCGGATGCCAAGATCGTCATGACACATCGCGATCCGGTCTCCACTGTGCCGTCTTATTGCAGCATGGAAGCCAGTCTCTACAAATTGGGGACAGAAACCGTCACGCGCGAGATGATAGGCGAGTTTTGGATTAAGCGGCTCCATCAGTGGCTTGAGCATTTTATGAGCATACGTAGCCAATCTGACCCGTCGCGCTTTATCGACATAAAATATGAAGAGATGCTCCAAAGCCCGTCAGAGGTTGGCGCGCGCGTTCTGAAATTTGCAGGGCTGCCCATGAGCGCAGAGATTAAATCAGGTATGGCGGAGTGGATTGAAGCCAATCGACGCGAACATCGCGCGCCGCATAACTATCATATCGAAGACTTTGGCCTAACAGCAGACGAGATACGCGCGAAGTTCAGCCGTTACATATCTGAATATAATGATTAATTTAGCCTATTTGCCTTCAATATCGACTAGGTCAATAATCATTTTACTCGTGTTGTCGCCCTTGTTGCGCTGATTTTCCGGCCATTCACCCGTCACCATATATTGCGTTTCCTTTGCAATATCGGCCACGTGATCGCCCATACGTTCCAAATTCTTTGCGATCAGCAATAGATGGATAGAACCGGAAATATGCTGCTGGTCTTCCATCATATAGGTCAAAAGCTCGCGAAACAGCGTGTTATGCATTTGATCGACATATTCGTCATTGTGACGGACTTCTTCGGCCAGATTGCTGTCGCGCTTACTATAGGCATCCAGCGCGGATTTGATCATGGACTGCACCATTTCACACATGCGCACCAATGTGCTGACGGATCCGGTAAAGGCTGAGGCTTTGGTGATGGTGTTAATACGGCGGGCCGTATTTTTGGCATAGTCACCAACGCGCTCCAAGTGACGGGCAATTTTCAGGCTCATCACAACAGAGCGTAGATCAACGGCAACAGGTTGACGTAAAGCCAGGATTTTAATGGCCGTTTCATTGAGCTGCGCTTCCAAATCATTGATCCGCTCATCACCCTTTAAAACGGTTTTAGCCAGCTCCCGGTCACTCTTTTTCAGAGCCAAAGTTGCGTTTTTTAATTGCTCTTCAACCAAGCCTCCCATTTGGAGGAGGAGGCTTTCCAGTTCATTCATGTCATCCGTAAAGGATGAAACTATATGTGTTTCGTTCATGGAAAGCTCCTAACCAATCCGGCCCGAAATATAATTCTGGGTCAGTGTGTTTGCAGGGTTGGTGAAAATCGTATCTGTCTCATCAAATTCAATCAATTTACCTAGGTGGAAAAAGGCTGTCTTATTCGACACACGCGCGGCCTGTGCCATCGAATGGGTTACGATCACGATCGTATAATCCTCTTTCATTTGTTCCATCAGTTCTTCGATCTTGGCCGTAGCAATCGGATCCAGCGCAGAGCACGGCTCGTCCATCAAGATAATTTGCGGATCAACCGCAATGGCGCGGGCAATACACAGACGCTGCTGCTGTCCGCCAGATAGCCCGGTACCGGACTCGTCCAGCCGGTCTGCAACCTCATCATACAGCCCGGCACGTTTCAAAGATGTGACGACAATATCTTCCAGATGATCTTTGGACTCGGCTAAATCATGAATGCGCGGACCATAGGCAACATTATCAAAAATCGACTTCGGGAAGGGATTGGCTTTCTGAAAAACCATGCCAATGCGCTTTCGCAGAGCCACGACATCCACTTTGGAGCTGTAAATATCCTGTCCGGCAAACCGTATATCGCCTGTGACTTTTGCACTGCTGATCGTGTCATTCATGCGGTTCAAACAGCGCATGAAAGTTGACTTGCCGCAACCGGACGGGCCGATAAAGGCCGTTATCTGATTTTCGGCAATGTCTAGTGAGACATCATCAATGGCTTGTTTTGCGCCATAGAAAACATCCACATTTTTCGCCGACATAATCGGCGCTTTCGTGGTTGCATCAAGAGTCATTGAAAGTTCCATATTCTGTCTCATTACCAACGCCGTTCCAGCTTTCTACGCAGATATACTGCGGTTAAATTCATGACAATAAGAAAGGCCAATAATACAATAATTGCCGCTGATGTCCGCTCGACAAAGCCTTTCTCCGGACTATCCGCCCAGAGGAAAATTTGCACGGGCAGGGCCGTTGCAACATCCGTGACCCCTTTAGGTACATCAACGATAAAGGCAATCATACCAATCATTAAAAGCGGTGCCGTTTCGCCCAAAGCCCGCGCCATCCCCAAAATCGTGCCTGTCAGCATGCCAGGCATGGCTAAAGGCACGACATGATGAAAGGTCGTCTGAGTCTTGCTTGCGCCCAGCCCTAAGGCGGCATCGCGTATATTTTGAGGTACAGAGCGTAAGATAGAGCGTGAGGCGATGATAATGGTCGGCATCGCCATCAATGCCAGCACCATACCGCCTACAAGAGGGGTTGACCTCGGGAGTTCAAAAAAGTTCAAAAAGATCGCCAGGCCCAACAAGCCGAACACGATCGAGGGCACAGCGGCAAGGTTGTTGATATTTACTTCAATCAAATCGGTCAGCTTGTTCTTGGTTGCATATTCTTCCAAATATACGGCTGTTAAAATACCCAAGGGGAAAGCGATTATAAAACAGATCATAAGGCTGAAAAATGACCCTAATGCCGCGCCTAATATTCCGGCCATGACGGGCTCGCGCGAATCGCCATTGGTAAAGAAATTTTTATTGAATGATTTTTTGATCAATCCTTGAGACCGTAATGTCTCGACCCAGGCTATATCTCTGTCTTTCAGGCGGCGGAGCTCCTCGGGTACGTCCTGATCGATTTTGTCCTTCATATAGAGATCAACCTCAGAGGAGGCGGGCAGCCACAAAGTTTGCGTTGTGCCGATTAAATCCGGGTTCTTTGCTACGCGCTCACCGAGTTCAAAAACACTCGCTGAGCTAAGCAGGCGGTAAAGCTGATTTTTCTCCCGGCGCTCGGAAACATCCGGAAAGATGTCCTGCATTGCATCCATGATCAAAGGTTTGTAATTGGCGCGGCTGATGTCACCTGCATCGCGCAGGCCTTGCGGGTCAATGACTTGCTCTTCCAAAGCGACATTCAGACCTATCTCAGTCTGCTGAAACGCCCCAGCACCGCGAAAAATAATCGCTGTAAACATGAACACCAAAAAGGAAACCGATATTGCAATCGCTATACGGCCATACCATTGAAACCGCTTTTCCGCAGCGTGGCGGCGCTGTAACTGTTTGGAGGTTGTTAGAGTATAATCAGGCATATTTAGACTTGTACCGATCAACAATTTTTAGCGCGATGACATTCAGCCCAAGCGTCAACACAAGAAGGAATAGCGCAATGGCAAAGGCTGCAAGCGTTTTGGCCGAGTCAAACTCTTGATCCCCGGTGAGCAAAGTCACAATTTGCACGGTCATCGTCGTAACGGCCTCAAAGGGGTTGATAGTCAGGTTGGCCGCCAGACCTGCCGCCATAACCACAATCATCGTTTCGCCAATCGCGCGGGAGATGGCCAGCAAAAGACTGCCCATAATACCCGGAGTCGCTGCGGGCAGGACGACCTGTTTGATTGTCTCGGCCTTGGTCGCGCCCATGCCAAGCGAAGCATCCCGCAAAGCCTGCGGCACCGCATTGATAACATCATCAGACAGAGAGGAGATGAATGGTATCAACATAATACCCATCACCATGCCTGCGGCGAGCGCACTTTCAGACGAGATTTCAAAACCCATACCTGAACCCGTTGCGCGGATGATAGGCGCAACGACCAATGCCGCGAAGAATCCATAGACGACAGTCGGAATACCGGCGAGCAACTCCAGAAGGGGTTTTACATAGTTCCGAGTCTTCTTGCTGGCATATTCGGACAAATAGACCGCCGAATATAGACCCAGAGGCGTGGCGACGCACATAGCAATTGCGCTGATCAAAAGCGTACCCGTTAAGAGCGGAATGACGCCAAACTTACCGCTGGCCCCTACTTGGTCGGCACGGATGGCTGTTTGCGGGCTCCACTCGAGACCGAAAAGAAAATCGGTCAAAGGAATTTTCGTAAAGAAGCGAAACGCTTCGAAACTTAATGATAGAACAATACCAATTGTCGTCAGGATCGCAACAAGCGAACTCGCCATCAAGATTGTCTTGATAGCGAGCTCTTTATAAAAGGTGCTGCGTTTGGACTCTCGAAGAGTCAAATCCACCGACGTTTTGGCCGTCTGCGACATTAGTTCAGTGTCAGAGTCTTAAGACCTGTGACATCTGTGCGCCACTGGGCATGTTCCGCATCATTCATCGGGATCAGGCCTTTTTCAGTTAGATAACCGTCAGCACCGCTGGCGCGAGGGCTCATAAACTCGTCCAAATATTCCTGAATACCTGGCACGACGCCTACATGATCTTTCTTTACATAGAAAAACAGAGAGCGTGAAACCGGATAGTCACCGCTCGCGATATTTTCAAATGTCGGGGCTTTTCCATTGATCGTGCTTCCTTGCACAGATTCAGCGTTTTGCTCTAGGAAGCTAAACCCGAAAATGCCGAAAGCATCTGGATTAGCGTTCAGTTTTTGAACGATTAGGTTGTCATTCTCTCCGGCCTCTACAAAGGCATCATCTTCGCGGATGGTGTGACACAGAGACTTGTAAGCCGCTTTGTCAGCTTTTTTCATCGCTTTGATCCAGTCAAAGGTCTTGCAGCCGCCTTCCATGGCAAGCTCGACAAAGGCGTCACGCGTACCAGAGGTTGGGGGAGGGCCCATGACTTCGATGCGCAAATTCGGCAGATCAGGATTGACTTCATTCCAGGTTTTATATGGGTTGGCCTGAAGGCTGCCATCATCCGCAGGCACGTCTTTGGCGAGTGCCAGAAAAACATCTCTCAGGGACAGTTCCATTGGGTCTGATTTGCGTGAGTTCGCCAGAACAATTCCATCATAGCCGACTTTAACTTCGACGATGTCATTGATGCCGTTTTTCGCACAATTTTCGACTTCCGAGCTTTTAATACGGCGAGAGGCATTTGTGATGTCAGGGTGATTGACGCCTGTGCCTGAACAGAACAGCTTTAAACCGCCGCCTGAACCCGTGCTTTCCACGACAGGTGTTTTAAAGGCTGTTGTCCGGCCAAAATTCTCTGCGACTGTGGTCGCGAAAGGATAGACTGTCGAAGAGCCGACGATTTTAATTTGATCCCGTCCGCTTGGCGCATTAGTCACGGCCTTAGCTGTAGAATTCTCAGATTTAGAGGCGTCATTGCCTCCACCGCAGGCTACGAGGCTAATTGCAAGCAGGCTGGCGGCTATAGATTTGTATAACATTGTTTTCTCCGTCAACGACGACACTGTTTCGTCTGTGATAAGCTTTTTTGCCTGTCGAGCGGGGTTTTAGGAATTACTGTGAAAAGAAAATGTCAGTTTTACAAAGGATTTATGACAAAATCAGCTTGGGCTTCATTTGCCTGCATTGGCTCCACACACAATATAAATTGCTTTTAAGGTGTGTTCACGATATCATCGGTATAAGTTATTGTTTTATGCTGTTTTCAAAAATACAATCCTCACCTTTCAAAACTCGCCTATATTCATCTTGTTCCTCTCACAGGGGCAGGCAAGTGATCGTTGGCTGGCTGGTGAGGGGACGGCGTTTGCCG
>JAHDHS010000071.1 GCA_020631215.1 Hellea sp.
GGCTTGGAACCCCTCATCCGACCCTAGCGGGCCACCTTCTCCCTATGGGAGAAGGGGAATAAATGTCATGCCGCACAAGCGGCCGTTTACGGCAGAATAATCAGCTATTTGACATCGTCAGGATTTTGCTTTGGCCATTTGATTGGCGGGGTGGGCATAAAAAAACCGCACCCAAGGGTACGGTTTTTTCTCCCCGGAAAGCCGGGTGGCTAATGCGTGATTAGCACTTATAATAAAGGTCAAATTCGACCGGGTGGGGGTGCATGGCGACGCGGTGAACTTCTTCCATTTTCAGATCGATATAGGCGTCGATTTGGTCGTCATCAAAGACACCGCCGGCTTTGAGGAAGTCACGGTCACCGTCGAGGCTTTCGAGGGCCTCACGCAAGCTGCCGCAAACTTGCGGGATGTCTTTGGCCTCTTCAGCAGAGAGTTCATAGAGGTCCATATCCATCGGATCGCCCGGGTGGATTTTATTTTTGATCCCATCAAGACCCGCCATCAGTAGCGCTGTATAGGTCAAATAAGGGTTACCGGCTGGATCAGGATAGCGAACCTCTAGGCGCTTACCATTGCGAGAGGCCGTCCATGGGATACGGATCGAGGCGGAGCGGTTACGGGATGAGTAAGCCAGCATGACCGGCGCTTCAAAGCCGGGAACCAGACGCTTGTAAGAATTGGTCGAGGCATTGGAAAACGCGTTGATGGCTTTGGAATGTTTGATGATCCCGCCAATATAATAGAGGCAGTTTTTGGACAGACCGGCATATTCATCACCTGCGAAAGTCGGCTTGCCGTCTTTCCAGATCGACATATGCACATGCATGCCGGTGCCGTTATCATTCCACATTGGCTTGGGCATAAAGGTCGCCGTCTTCCCATAAGCATGGGCCACATTGTGCACGATATATTTATAGAGCTGCATGTTGTCGCCCATTTGCAGCAATGTGTTGAATTTCATGCCAAGCTCGTGCTGCGCCGGAGCCACTTCATGGTGATGTTTTTCCGGGGCCAGGCCCAGTTCTTCCATGATGGACAGCATCTCGGAGCGCATGTCTTGCGCGCTGTCGACCGGCGGGACAGGGAAGTAACCGCCTTTTGGTCCGGGGCGATGGCCCATATTGCCGCCATGATAGGTCGTGCCGGTATTTTGCGGCAGTTCGGTACTGTCAATGGAATATCCCGTGACGTTTTGATCTGTGTCCCAGCGCACATCATCAAAGACGAAAAACTCAGCTTCGGGGCCAAAGAATACATCGTCACCAACCTTGGCAGAGCGCATATAGTTCTCGGCGGCTTTGGCGGTGCCGCGCGGGTCGCGGTTATAAGCCTCGCCTGTGTCGGGTTCCAGAATGTCACAGAAAACCGCCAGAGTGTCTTGCTGGAAGAACGGGTCCATCTTGGCTGTGTCCGGATCAGGTAATAGCACCATGTCGGATTCATTGATGTCTTTCCAACCGCCAATGGAGGAACCATCAAACATGGTGCCATCCTTGAACAGGTCTTCATCGACCAGATCGCTGTGGAATGTGACATGTTGCATTTTTCCGCGCGGGTCGGTGAAGCGCAGATCGACGAATTTGATATCGTTATCTTTGATATGTTTAAGCAGTTTATCTGACATGGGTTCCAATCCTTTCCCTAAATTGGAGATTTTATGAGATTTAAAATGTTTCTAAAGCGCCGCGTCGCCTGTCTCGCCTGTGCGGATGCGGATGGCCTGGCTGACGTCAGAGACAAAGATTTTGCCGTCCCCGATCTTGCCGGTTTTGGCGGCTGTCTGGATCGCTTCCAGAGCGCCTTCGACCTGGTCATCCGCGACAACCAGTTCCAGTTTCAGCTTGGGTAGGAAGTCGACCACATATTCCGCGCCGCGATAGAGTTCTGTATGGCCCTTCTGTCGTCCAAAGCCTTTGGCCTCGATGACCGTCATGCCTTGCAAGCCGACCGCTTGGAGGGCCTCTTTGACTTCATCCAATTTGAAGGGTTTGATAATGGCTTCGATTTTTTTCACGGGGGTCTCCTAATGATACGCCTACGATTGTTCAGGTGTGGTCATGCAGGCAGAGAAAGCCGGAGTCGACAGGCGCGAGGCCGAAGCTGTGGTCAGGCTGTGAGCAAAATGAATATTGCACATATTTTCATCGTTCATGGAATGACTCGCCACATAATTATGCAGCGTCATTTCGCAGATGCTTTGCAAAACCCCTATCACCCGCAGGATAAACTGTCTAAAGAGCCCCAAAGCGCCGCCTGAGTCGACAAATGGAGAGATGTCTTGGCTAAGTTAGAAAAACGTCCGCCCCGCAAAGCCTTCATAACAGATGAGCAGGCGCTGAAGTTCCACTCACACCCAATCCCCGGAAAGCTGGCCTTAAAACCCACTAAGCCTATGGCAACGCAGCGGGATTTGTCATTGGCCTATTCGCCCGGCGTGGCGGTGCCGGTGGAGGAAATCGCCAAGGATAAAGACCTCGCTTACGACTACACATCCAAGGGGAATATGGTCGCCGTGATTTCCAATGGCACGGCCATTTTGGGTCTCGGGAATCTGGGCGCGGCGGCGTCAAAACCCGTGATGGAAGGTAAGTCTGTTCTGTTCAAACGCTTTGCCGATATCGACAGTTTCGATATCGAAGTCGAGGAAGAGGACGCAGAGAAATTCATCGAATGCGTCGCGCGCTTTGGCAATACCTTTGGCGGGATTAACCTCGAAGATATCGGGTCGCCGGAATGTTTCATCATTGAACAGGAATTACGGGACCGTCTTGATATTCCGGTCTTTCATGACGATCAACATGGCACAGCGATTATCGCCACGGCGGGCCTGATCAATGCCGCGCATCTGACGGGGCGTAAATTTAAAGATATGAAGGTTGTGCTCTCCGGTGCAGGCGCGGCGGGATTGTCTGTGCTCGGCTTGATCAAAAGCCTGGGCGTGAAGGATGAAAACGCCATCGTGCTGGACAGCCGCGGCGTGATTTATCAGGGCCGTCAGGAATATATGGATCAGTGGAAAGCCCCACATGCGGTGGACACCAAACTGCGCACACTTGAGGAGGCCATGAAAGGCGCAGATGTTTTTCTGGGTCTGTCCGTTGCCGGAATCGTCACGCAGGATATGGTCAAATCCATGGCCAAAAACCCGATCATCTTTGCCATGGCCAATCCCGATCCGGAAATCCTGCCCGAGGATATTAAAGAGGTGCGCAGTGATGCCATCATCGCGACAGGCCGGTCTGATTATCCCAATCAGGTCAATAATGTTCTGGGCTTTCCTTATATCTTTCGGGGCGCGCTGGATGTCCGCGCGCGCAATGTGAATGAGACGATGAAGCTGGCCTGCGCGCAGGCGCTAGCCGATTTGGCACGGCAGGACGTGCCCGAAGAAGTCGCCGCCGCCTATCACGGTAAGCGTCCGAAATACGGACCGGAATATATTATTCCTGCGCCCTTTGACCCGCGTCTGATTTCCGAAATTCCGCCTTATGTGGCACAGGCCGCGATGGATACGGGCGAGGCCCGCAAACCGATTGAGGACATGGAGGCCTATAAGAAATCACTCGCCCGGCGTCAGGACCCGACCGCGGCGATCCTGCAAGGCATCACAACCTCGGTCATCGAAAACCCGAAAACCATCGTCTTTGCCGAAGGCGAAGAGCCCGCCGTCATCCGCGCGGCGCAGGCCTATCAGCAGCGCGGCCTTGGTAAGGCCATTCTGATTGGCCGGGAAAAGCCGATTTATGATAATATGAAACTCCTCGGGATTGAAAAACCGGAAAGCCTGACCGTGCTCAATGCCCGTCTGTTCGACCGCAATGCCGAATTTACGGAGTTTCTCTATAGCCGATTACAGCGCAAGGGCTTTTTGCGCCGGGATGCGCAGCGTCTGGTCAATAATGACCGGAATGTTTTCTCCGCTCTGCTGCTGCATTTCGGCTTGGCCGATGGCATGGTCTCCGGCGTGACCAGAAGCTATGACGTTGTGCTGCGGGATGTGCGTATGGTGCTGAAACATCAAAGCGAAGAACGGACGATGGGCGTGTCGGTCGTGGTCAATAGTAACCGGACACTTTTCATAGCCGATACCAACATCACCGAGCTGCCAACCGCCGAAGACCTGGCTGACATTGCCGAGACGACGGCGCATTTCGCAGCGCAATTCGGCTTCGAGCCGCGCGTGGCCTTCCTGTCTTATTCCACCTTTGGCAATCCTGTGGGTGAGCGCATGCAAAAGGTGCGCGATGCGGTGAGCATTCTGGATGAGCGCGAGGTTGATTTTGAATATGAGGGCGACATTGCCGCCGATGTGGCGCTCGATCCGCTGCACACCCTGACTTACCCGTTTTCACGCCTGTCAGATGTGGCGAATGTTCTCGTCATGCCAGCCATTCATTCCGCGTCGATTTCGACGAAGCTGCTGGACGCTGTCGGCGGGGCGACTGTGCTCGGGCCGTTCCTGACCGGCCTTGAAAAACCGGTTCAGATTTGTTCGCTGGGCGCAACCGCTTCTGAGATCACGCAAATGGCAACGCTGGCGGCCTTTGCACCCTCCCACCGCGATGACGACTGACAAATTTGCCTAGGTCTACGAAAACCAATGTCCTAGAGGGATCGATCCTTAAACATGTCCTGCGCATGATGGGGCCGTTTTCATTGGCAGTCTTGGCCCTCATTTCAACGGGCATAGTTGATACGATTTATCTGGGCCGCCTCTCAGACCCCGCGCGGCCTGATCTGGCCATTCTGGCCTTGGCGGCTCTGACCTTTGCCTTTCCGCTGACTTTTATTGGGAATAGCGCGAATATCGGTTTGGGCGCTGGCACAATGTCGGCTGTCTCGCGCGCACTGGGTCAGGGAGAAGATGAGCGCGCCCGACGTCACGCTGCCGCCGCCGTCTTGATGGGGCTGACTGTCATGTCAATCCTGGTAAGCGCCATGTTGCTTGCGATGCCCACCGTCTTGCGATTGGCCGGGGCGAGTGATGAAGTTCGTCAGATGGCGATTGGCTATCTGTCAATTTCCCTTCCGGGACTGGTCATTGTTTCAGTGGCCTCCATGAGCAATAATATTCTTCGGGCCTATGGCGAAGCGGCCCTGCCAAGCTCGATCATGATCCTGGCCGCCATCGTCAATATCATCCTCGATCCGTTTTTGATATTTGGGATTGGGCCATTCCCACGGCTTGAACTTCAAGGGGCCGCCCTGGCCACCCTGACCGGCAATATTGTGGGCGCAAGTTACGGGTTCTATCTGATCATGTTTCGCCGTAAGGCGATCTCCTTTGCAGAGATGACACTGCGATCCATAAAACGTGCATGGAGGATCATTGGCGAAGTCGGGATTCCGGCGGCGGGTACAAATATTATCGTGCCTGTCGCGACCTTCACGGCCGTGGCTATTTTGGGCCTGACGCTGACCGAAGTAGAGATCGCGGCTTTTGGGGTGGCCAGCCGCGCGGAGCTTATCTCTATCGGCGTGATCTACGGCCTGTCCGCTTGTATCGGCGCGATAACCGGGCGCAATGGCGGCGCAGGGAAAACGGAGCGCGTGCGAGAAACCTTTCGGATCTGTTTTTGGATTTGTTTCATCTGGTGCTCGTTCATGGCCATCATCATGGCCGCCTTTGCAGAACCCATCGCGCATATATTTACGAATGATGAGACGTTGATCGAAAAAATCATTCCTTATTTTTATATCGTGCCGATTACATTATTTGGCTATGGATTTGTTTTTGTCGCCGCGGCAGGTTTAAACGCAATAGGGCGTCCGCTTTTCGGCCTGACCTACACAATCATTCGTTCACTGATCTTATATGTCGGCTTTGTTTTCATCGGCGTTCAGATCGCCGGATT
>JAHDHS010000072.1:0-1769 GCA_020631215.1 Hellea sp.
TACTTTGTCTTAAGGCACGGGAGAGTAGGTCACCGCCCGGTTTATCCAAGTCATGATATGATCCTCCTTATTACTCAAAATGCCCCGCTGTTACCGCAGCGGGGCATTTTGCGTTTTGGCGTCCGCCCGCTTCATTTACGACGATAACGCTCCTTCAAAAATTGGATGTAATTCAAGGGAATACTACCTTTCTTTTTCACCTGTGGGCGTTAGCCTGACCCTTCTATTCACAAACACCTTTGAGACGGAAAAACCTATGTCATCTACACTTCGCAACCTGGCGCTCTTACCTATCCTGGCTTTGGGGGCGTGCGGTAGCGAAGCCAAATCCGATCTCCCGCCCCAGCCACCAATGTGGGTAGTTAGTGATGCGGATTCAGAAATCACGCTTTATCCAACGCTTCACATCTTGCCGAAAGAGGTCGAGTGGAAGTCCGAAGAGCTTACCCAGCGTCTTGCTGATGCGGAAGAGGTTTGGTTTGAAATTATGCCGGGCTCTGAAACTGATCCGGCCTTGCAACAAACAATGATGCGCCTGGGTATGGCACCCGGCTCGTCTCTCTCTGCTAAGCTAACAGAAGACGAAGTCGCGGCATTGAAAACTGCGATTGAACCGATGGGAATGCCATTTGCTGCGGTGGATACAATGCGGCCTTGGTTGGTCTCTACCCTTGTCAGCGTGGGTGCGCTGACAAGCAAGGGCTTTGATCCCGCGTCAGGCGTGGAGAAACAGCTTCAGCCTATGGTTGCCGGGAAAACAATCAGAGCCTTGGAAACCGCTGAGGGTCAGATGAAAATGCTGGCTTCCATACCCGAAGATATGCAGATTTTAATGCTCAAAGAGACATTGACCGAATTGGATGATGTCATTGAGGAGATTCGGGAAGTCGCCAATGATTGGGCCGTCGGAGATGTTGATGACTTGGAAGACGAGCTGATCGAAGAGATGAAGTCGGAAATGCCTGCCGCTTTTGAAATTATGTTTACCCAGAGAAATACAAATTGGGCGGATCAGATTGAGGAAGAGATGAAAGGTTCAGGTACAGATTTCATCGCAGTTGGCGCCGGGCATCTTGTCGGTGATGATAGCGTCCAAGAAATTCTGAAAGCCAGAGGGTACACTGTAAAACGCCTCTAATTATGGCTGATAAGACATATGACACAGCCCTCAAAACCCTGCTTGCCGCGCAGGCGGGATTACCCGCGCTTGAGGACATGTCAGCTCTTATTGAAGATAGCCGCGCCGCGGAAGCGCGCGGCTATTATAACCCGGTCGAAGATGAGCGTTTGCGCGAAACCTATACGCGCTACCTGGCCATCCGCATGGCCCTTTGGGAAGTTATTCAAGCTTTGCCGGAGCCAGCCAAACGTGTCCAGCGGGATCCAAGCGGTGCAGATCAGGATGAATGGCGCGGCTTCGCAATTGCCTTCTGCGCGGCCGAATTGATTGTGCGGACCGGTGAGTATCTTATCGATCTGGCCCGTGATCGCGACATCGTTTGGAAAAAACTGGATGAAGCCGATCAAAGATATGCGCTGCCACGGAAAAGTTTCACGCGGCTCTATCGGCAACTGACCTCCGCCTTCCGGATGCGCGGATTTTACCGGGCCTGTGATATCTTTGACGCCCATCGGGATAAGGTCATGTCCGTGGCTCCCCCTGAAATTTCGCAAATTCTCACGACATTGAATTTACCCACTGCGTCGCGCGGCGATCATTTGAAACGCTACCGCAGTTTTGTGCGGCATTCCGTCAAACGTCGGCATAT
>JAHDHS010000072.1:1869-3833 GCA_020631215.1 Hellea sp.
ATATTTGATTTCCGCACGACGGACCGCCTTGTCTGTACGGAAGTGATCTACCGCACCTATCACGGAATGGGACCAATCAATTTTGATCTCACATTGCAGGCCGGACGGCATTGTTTGTCCGCTGAAGAGCTTCTCAATCAGGGCATAGGCAATGGCTGGTTTGACGTCGTCGCGCTTTACGGCGTGGGCGGTAATGATTTCCTGATTGGGGAGGTGGCCAAAGACAAACTGCGCTCAAGTTTTGAGAGCCGATTTTAGAGTTGTGAAATAGCGCGACCCAAATTTACCCGAGCTTGCGTTTCCAATTTTTCAAAAAAATGGTCTGTCGCATAAATCCGGTCTCGTCCCAGAAAGCCTTCCAAGATGGCTTTTCGTTTTTTGCGAAAGATAAAACCGGGAACCCGCTTATATTCACGGCGAATATTGCGTTCAAATTCGTCATAAATATCCGGCGGCGTCCCAAGTATGGACAGATCAATATCCAGCATAAATTGACCGTCCAGATTTTCCGGTGTTTCGTGGTTTTTCGTGTCGAGAATATGATCTGTGATCCGGGAGATTACCGGTTTATCCGCGCCGCGTTCCTGCAGCCAATCCGCCGCCCACTCCGCACTGTCTTCCTCATTCGAATCCGAGAAAGGTTCGTAAACCGCGTCATGAAACCAGAGCGCCATTTCGATCTCTTCCGCGCTTTCGACCTTATCGCTCACACTATCCAAATGGCGCAGGCAGGCCGCGATATGGTCCAGCGTGTGATAAGCGCGGTGCTTCTGCGCGTGGGCGGTGACCAGTTCGTCATAGGTTTCGCCATCTGCGGCAATGCCCAGTTTTTGGCAGAGGCCGTTCCAGCGTTTCAATGTGCAAATATCGAGAGCGTTCATGATTTTTTCGGCAGTAGGAAATGCCCGCTCAAAGCGGCAATGGGTTTCTCTTCACTCTCTTGCCAAGCTCGAACACGGACATTGGCGACACGAGACCCTTCCCTAAAAATATCCGCGCGGGCATAGGTCTCGACCGGTTTTCCGCGGCGCAAATAATCAATATTGATTCCTATGGGTTTGGAGAAAGGCAGGTCAGGGGAGCGGCGGCGTAGTTCCGCCATAGCACAGACTTCCATAAATCCGCCAATCGCGCCGCCATGCAATGCGGGCAATGTCGGGTTTCCGATATTGCTGTCCTGATAGGGCAGGATGAGGAGCAAACCATCGTCAGAAAACTCCGCACGAATGCCAAGTGTTTTTGCGTAAGGGATGGAGGCGATAAGGTCGTCAGAGAGGCGCTGGGTCATTCCTCTTCCTCCTCAGCTTCCGGCAATTTATAAATCGGTCCGGTCAACATGAAAGCGGCTTGCGCTGTCGCGACCGGATCATCTGGATCACCGTCATGGGCAACCGCCCGGATAAAGGCGACATGCCGGGTGGTTTTGTAACAGACGGCCTCTGCGATAACGGTTTCACCGGGTATTGCGGCACGCTGATAATCAATGCGCAGAGATAGAGTGGCAAGCTGAGCAAATCCGTCAAATCCGGCAATCGCAGCCAAACCGCAGGCTTGATCCAAAACTGTCGTCACGGCGCCGCCCGCAATCACGCGAGAGCGGGGATCGCCGATCAAAGCGACATTATAGGGCAGGGAGAGTGTCGCGAGGCCTTTGTCAATCGCGACGAATTTCATGCCGAGCTTCTTCGCATGGGGCGTGCCTTCAACCAGGCCCGGACCAATCTCCCAGAGTCTTTCGATGAAGGCACTCATAGGGCGTCGAACACGGCATCAATGAGCGCGCGCGGCCTGACATCACCCAGCAAGCTATTGCGTTGTCGGTTCATGACATAAGCGCCGTGCAATCCGCTGATCGGATCGGCAAAGACGCATGACCCCCCCCAGCCGCTATGGCCCAGTGTGTCCGCATTAGGCCCGTAAAAATAATTCGGGGCATTGCGCATGACGCCTGCTGCAAAATCAAT
>JAHDHS010000072.1:3933-5808 GCA_020631215.1 Hellea sp.
ACATCCGCATCGCCCGGTTGGCAAAGCTCTTCGCGTAGGATGCGGCCCAAACTGCGCTGCTGCTTATCGGCCCGCCGCGCGATCTCTCCTGCGAGAAAGCCGTAGGTTACAGGATGATATCCGGAGGCGCTGCCCGGTTCGAAAATTGGCTCTTGTTGCTCTAATTGGGCAATTGTTTTGTCCCAATCAAACCAGTCTTTGGCGGTCCAATCTGGATTGGTAATCCCCGACAGGCCTGCCTGATGACTCATGACTTGCCCGATGGTGAGATGCTCTTTCCCGGCTTGCGCGAATTCAGGCCAGAGTGTGGAGACCAGCTGATCATATCCAATCCGGTCTTCTTCAACCAACCAGGCAATAACCAGTGCCGCGGCGACTTTACCGGAGGAGAAGACGGCGAAGAGTGTGTCATCCGCGACCTCTTGGGTCTGGCGGCGATCCGTCCATCCCGCTTGTATATCAATCAGCGTATCGCCGCGCTGCATGACGCAAAACTGAAATCCCAGCTCGTCATGCTCCGTGTGATTGGCGTTGATAACGTCACGAAGCGCATCGAATTGCGCGGGCAGATGGCCATTTATCGGATAAGCATTCATGAGCGCAGCTCTAACGCAATGGCGTCATTTATAAAGGCCTGCATTCTGACGAGCGGCAATTCACCTGCATCGAGTGCATCCGCTGCCCGCATGAGTTCAAAAACGGATGCAACTGACTTTGCGAGGGCGCTGGCCGGCGTCTCCCCTAAAAGGCGACGCCCCAAAAACAGGGCCGCCAAACTGTCACCGCCGCCATGCGGCACAGTTTCGAACTTTGCATGGCTGACCTGGTGGCGGACAGTCGTGTCCTGCCAAACAGCCCCAATCTTTTCGCCGTCCAAGACAGAGGTAATTAAACGGTCGGGTAGGTCGGCCGCGCGGGAGGTTATGAATTCCAACTCCCACAGATTTGGTGTCATGAAATCCGCTTTGGGAATAAGCTGTTCAATAATGGCCGCCGCCCGGTCCTCGGGAATATAGAGTTGACCATGATCGCCCATCACCGGGTCAACAGCGATCAGGGCATCCGGATTATTGGCTCTCACGTGTTCGATAATCTCGACGCCTAAATCAATGTGGCCGATTGCGCCCATATATCCGGTCAAGACGGCATCAAATTTGATGTCCTGCGCGGCGACACCTGCCCAGACATCGCGCAGCATGGCTGAGTCTGTGGCACCGCCGCCCGGCGCGCCCCATCCGGGATGGCGCCCCATTAAGGTTGTCGGCAGGACAACGGTCTCTATCCCCAGCCTTTGCAGACAGAAGCTCGCCGCACTGGCGCCCACACGAGAACTTGCGACAGTTGAGCTGAGGATCAGAACTTTTGGAATAGACGTGGTCACAGCTCTCCTTTGACGATAAGTGCCAACTAACGCAACACACACCCGAATGAGGACGTCTCATGTTGACAATTTGGCACAACCCGCGCTGTCGTAAATCCAGGGAGACGCTGGCTTTGATAGAAGCCGCAAGCGCAGATGTCTCCGTGCGGCGTTATTTGGAGGACGCGCCAAGCGTTGCGGAGATAGAGGATATGCTGCAGCAACTGGGTTTTGATGAGGCTAGAGCGCTCATGCGGCGCGGAGAGGCTATATATAAAGAGAAAGGCCTGAAATCCGTTTCATCGGCTCAAGAGCTTATCAAAGCCATGGCGGAAAACCCGATTTTGATTGAGAGACCTGTTGTCTCTAATGGCCATAAGGCCATCATTGGCCGTCCGCCGGAGGCGGTTAAACCCCTGCTATAGGGCCACAGTTACAGTCTCATCCTCGAAATTTAGGTTCTTAGGTGATGAAAATGTCTCGCCTAAACGGCTTGTTAAGCAAGTTCCTTCATT
>JAHDHS010000019.1 GCA_020631215.1 Hellea sp.
ATGTTATAGCTTTCTTCCGATAAAAAAGGGGAAAGCTATGAAATGGGTGAAACGTCTCGGGCTGGGGTTGCTGTTTCAGATGAGAAGGTCAATGAATGGATCGCCGACCAAAAACAGGATACCTGATGCCTGTTGATCATAAGGGCCTATGGATATGGGATTGGAACTTGTCAGTGAAACCTGCCTGGAGGATCGCGGAGCGCGCGATCCCGTTCATAAACCCATATTCGACCTGACCCCGCCGCTGGATTTGGGTCTCGCGGCCAATTTCACCGCAGGGCAGCCCTTTGAAGCCTTCAAAACCATGCGGGAAAACGCCCCCGTCATGTGGCATTCCCTGTCAGATAAAAACCTTGAGGGGTTCTGGGCATTGACGCGCTATGATGATGTGCGCGCGGCGAATTTGAACACCGAGGTTTTGTCCTCCCAAAAGGGCGGCATCATGATGGCCTATCCCGCCGATGATCGCCGCCACCCGCAGCTTCACTCGGCATCACTGGACACGATGATCTGTCTGGACCGTCCGCATCACATGCAGCTGCGCCGGGAACATATGGCCTATTTCACGCCCGGCTATGTCAGCCGCCTGAAGGCCAAGGTCGAAGCCAAGGTGACGGCTTTGCTGGATGACATGGCCGCCAAAGGGCCGAAGCTGGATATGGTGAGGCATTTTTCGTCCCAATTGCCGCTCTTCACCCTGTGTGAAATGCTGGGCATCCCCGAGGCCGACCGACCCAAAATCCGGGAATGGATGGATATGCTGGAGCTGGCGCAATATGTGCTGGAAAGCGCCGATTTTGCCAATGTCGATCCGGCGCAAGTCATGCAATTTATGACCGGCGTCCAAGAGATGTTTGCCTATGGCCGCGCCGCTTTGCTGGATCGCCGCGCCAATCCGAAAGATGACATGCTCTCCGCCATTGCCAATGTTGAAATTGACGGGGCGAAATTGCCCGATGCCTATCTGGATGGGTCATGGCTGCTCATCATTATTGCCGGCAATGACACCACGCGAAACTCCCTGTCCGGCACAATGAAATTGCTGACACAATTTCCGGATCAGAAAAAACAGCTCATCGCCAATCCTGAGCTGATCCCGAATATGGTGCATGAGGCCGTGCGCATGGTCAGCCCCGTCATGTATATGCGCCGGACAGCCACACAGGACACAGAAATTCGCAGTCAGAAAATTGCCGAAGGTGAAAAAGTTATTCTTTACTTTGGCGCGGCCAATCGTGACCCGGAAATCTTTGAAAATCCCGATATCTTTGACATTCACCGCGCCAATGCCAAAGACCATATCGCCTTTGGCACAGGGCCGCATGTCTGTCTGGGGCAGCGCGTGGCCAATATGCAAATCGAGGCCGCCTACCGCCAAATCCTCGCGCGCTTCCCCGATATGAAATGGACGGGCGAAGAGGAAATCCTGCCCAATGGCTTCACCCATTCCATCGGCAAATTATGGGTCGATTTAGGGACATAGGATATGGGGTTTTACGGCAAACATATCCTGCCTGCCTGTCTGGATATGGCCTGCGGCGTAAAACCCATCACCAAACAGCGGGAGAAAGTCGTGCCGCATGCCGAAGGCGTTGTGCTGGAAATCGGGATTGGGTCCGGGCAAAACCTGCCGCATTATAATCCCGATAAAGTCACCAAAATTATCGGCGTCGACCCCGATGACCATATCTGGAAGCGCAGCGCCAAACGCCGGGAAGCCAGCCAAATTCCGATCGAACGCATCGGCCTGTCCGGCGAGGATATTCCATTGGACGCGAATATGGCCGATACGGTGGTCTGCACCTATAGCCTCTGCACTATCCCCGATCCGGTTAAGGCGCTGCATGAAATGAAACGCATCCTCAAACCCGGCGGGCAAATCCTGTTTTCAGAACATGGCAAAGCGCCCGATGCAGGTGTCCATAAATGGCAAAACCGCATTGACCCGATCTGGGGGAAAATCGCCGGCGGCTGTCACAGCGGTCGCGACATCCCGGGTCTATTCCGGCAAGCGGATATTAAACTCGACACGCTGGAAGAGATGTACATCCCCGGTCCAAAAGTCCTAAGCTATAACTACTGGGGCTCGGCGCGGGGTTGATCACACACCGAGTCCATTGCGGCGATCCATTCTTCGATCAAGGCCACGCCTTCTTTATGGGTCAGGCTTCGGCCCAGTTCCGGCATCATGGCGCCGGGATCTGTTGAGGCCATGCGGTAAGTCGTGATGGATTGATCCGGCCTGCCCGGGGTGATGTCATATTTGCGTCCACCCGTGCCGCCGCCCGCCGCAACCGCATTTTTACAAATACCCAGATGCGGGGCGCTGTCATTTTCAATATTCAGATGCAGACCCGATGTGTCCGCCGGGCCGGCCGGGTTATGACAATGGGCGCAATTCATATCCAGATAGGCCCGCGCCCGCGCATCAACAGATAATGCCGTATCATCCCAAATGGCGGCTTTGGGCGGCTCGGCAACAGAGCCTGTCAGGAACCCGGCCTCAGTCAGCTTATCCAGCTGGTTCATCGCGCCGCCACCGTAATTATAATCGCGGTTCAGATAACGCGGCTTGGGGCCGATCGGCGTCATCAGCTTGGTTGTGTTATTCGGCGCATGGCACCCCGCACATTGGTTGATATTGGGCACGGCATAAGCAAAGGGCGTCTCTGCTGCGCTCTCATGTAATGTCAATTTCACGATCGCCCCGATACGCGTCAGTTTCGCCTCGGTTTGTGCCGCATTCCAGACATAAGAGACAGGTTCCCAGCCCGCCGCCCGCCGAACCAAAAGCCGCGTTTCGATCAGGCGGTGGGTTCGTAAATCAAGCCCCTTTGCCCCCGAGACCGGCTGTAAGTCATCGCGCTTTAAAACGGCGTCACCATCGGAGGGATAATAAAAAGTTTTGGAAATCACCGTCCCGACCGGAAAGTCCAGAACATCGCCCTCCCGGTAGCTGGCGCTCATGCCCTCCGGCATCCAGATTGTGCGAAGTTTATGGGCGTAATCGGTAAAGAGCGGTGTGTTCAAATCATAGGGGATAACGCCCTGCCCTAATTCAAGCCTATCACCGCTGAGGGCGAGCACGCCCCATTCGCTAAGCGCGGCCGGATTATCCGCGGCGTGAAAAACCGGTGTCGGTTTTTGGGCGCTGCACGCCGCGAGCAGCACGGCGAATGTGATCAGAACAAAGCGGTAAATCATTGCCCTTGAGACAGGGTCACAGCGCCAAGCTTGGGCAGGTCGCATTTAAATTCATCTGTCATCACAGACGGGTCTTTCACGCCATTGGGCAGGTCTGCATTCAGCACCTCCACGCCTTCGCCTTGGATGCATATTTTGGGATCCGCGACTGCACTGTCAGAATATCCATCCCACAGCACATGCGGAAAATTACCTTTCAGGCCAAACATGGCGACTTTCAACGCCTTTAAATCCATGCCGTCGGGCTTGTCACCGCCGCCGGAAAATTCATTGTCATAGACATAGATTTCCTGCGGGTAAGGATCGAAGGTCTCTTCCATGCCGCTCTCGGCGTAATTGGCCGAGAAGATCGAGGAGATAATCATGTTAGCCGTATTATGGTCGCGCACCTTATTACCGAAAAACTCGATCTTGTCGTGGGAATTGACCATCAGCCCTGTGCCCGCCGGAATAGAGGCGACAGGCGTGCCTTTATGGCCGAAATTCTTGGTATTATTCTCATAGACCTCATTATTATAGACGCGCACATTGGCGCCATATTGCGTCAGGTTCGGCATATTAAAGACCAAAATTCCGCCCGTATTATAGGCGGTAACATTGTCATAAACATCGGCATCGATCGTGTTCTCGATCTCAATCCCGGCCACATTATATTCAGCGCGGGAATTGCGCACGATGACATTTTTAGACTGCCCGACATAAATCCCCGCATCAGCCGCCGCGATGGCCACGCAGCCATCAATCAGGACATTGGTTGTCTGAACCGGATACAGGCCATATGCGCCGTTTTTCGTATCGGGGCCATTCGTCCATTCTGTGCGGACATTGCGAAAGGTGATATTATCCCCTTCATTGACTTTAATCGCATCGCCCACCGTGTCCTCAACGGCGAGATTTTCAATGGTGAAATCAGAGGCCGTGACCAGCAGGCCTTCTGCGCCCTGAACCTGATTTTTAAAGGACAGGATCGACTTATCCATCCCCGCCCCGCGAATGGTCACGCCGTCCACCGTCAGGGACAGGCTGCGGTCAAATTCAAACTTGCCTTCGGGGATGGTGATGACATCGCCGGGCTTGGCGTCAATCAGCTGCGTCAGGAGCGTGTCCTGATAAGATAAATCCGCTTCGGCCTTCGGCGCTTCAGTGGCTTGGCAGGCGACCAAGGCTGTGGACAGGGTCAGAATAGATAGGGTTTTAAATGTCATGGCGTCCTCCACATAGGAATGTGCCGCCAAATCCTTATAAGGTCAATCTTTAGTGACCCCCGCCCAGACGTCCGGTTTGGACATTGTAATCCACGGCCAGCCCATATTCGGGATCATCATCAGAATCGATAATCAACTGCCCGGCCCGGTTCAACAGAGCATGGCAATCCCGGGTCAGGTGACGCAATTGGATGGATTTGCTCGCGGCCGTATATTTCGACGCCAAAGCCTCAATCGCTTGCAGAGCGGATTGATCCACGACGCGGCTATTGGCGAAATCGATGATGACATCATTCGGGTCAGCCGCCACATCAAACATTTCATTAAAGCCCTCAACCGAGCCAAAGAATAGCGGGCCTTCGATCTTGTAGACTTTCGCCCCGCCTTCCATTTCTGTCTGGCTGTCAATGCGGCGGGCATTATTCCAGGCATAGGCTAAAGCTGAGACGATCACGCCCACGACCACAGCAATCGCCAGATCGTGCCAAACGGTTACCAAGGTCACGAGGATAATCACAAAGGCATCGATTTTCGGGATGCGGCGCATAATGGTCAGGGACTGCCAGGCAAAGGTGCCGATCACGACCATAAACATCACCCCGACCAGGGCGGCCAGTGGGATTTGCTCAATGATGGATGACCCAAACAGGATAAAGGCGAGCAGGAACAGCGCCGCTGATATGCCGGAAAGCCGCGTGCGACCGCCACTTTTGACGTTAATCATGGACTGGCCAATCATGGCGCAGCCGCCCATGCCGCCAAAGAAACCGGTCACGGTATTGGCCACGCCTTGGGCCACACATTCCTGAGATGCGCCGCCGCGCTCTTCCTTAATCTCGCCCACCAAATTGAGTGTCAGCAGGCTTTCGATCAAACCAATCGCGGCGAGGATCACCGAATAAGGCGCAATGATTTTCAAGGTTTCGAGGTTTAGCGGCACCTGAGGAATATGCAGCGGCGGCAAGCCGCCCTTGATCGAGCTCATATCGCCAACATTCGGCACGGGGATATTCAGGCCGATGACCAGCAAAGACACAATCCCGATCCCGGCCAAAGGCGCCGGGATAATCTTCGTCACTTTGGGGGTCGCCCATATTAAAAACATGGTCAGCGCGACCAGCCCCAACATGAGGTAAAGCTTTGTCCCCGTCATCCATGTGCCGTGCAGCATATTAAACGGGCCGTGATGTTCTCCGGCGGGTGCTGGCGCGGTTTGAAACTGCGTCATCTGCGCGAGGAAAATCACAATCGCCAGACCATTGACAAAACCCAACATAACCGGATGCGGCACGAGGCGAATGAATTTCCCGAGTTTAAATATGCCCGCCAGAATTTGTAATATACCCATCAACACGACGGTCGCGAAAAGATATTCCACGCCGTGCTGCGCCACCAAGGCGACCATGACAACGGCCAATGCGCCTGTCGCGCCGGAGATCATCCCCGGGCGCCCGCCGATAACCGCCGTGATCAGCCCGACAATAAAGGCCGCATATAATCCAACCAAAGGCTCAACACCCGCGACAAAGGCAAAGGCCACGGCTTCGGGCACCAACGCCAAAGCCACAGTTAACCCCGCCAAAACCTCGACCTTGATCCGGTTCGGCGTGAAGGTCAGCGGGCCGCTGCGGCGGCGGGCGGGAATCGTGATGCGGTCAGCAAAATCTGACAGGGCGGAACGGATCATGGGAAACCTTTAGGCGGGACGAACATAGTCCTTGAATAAGCGCCGCGCTCTATAGGGATTGGGTAGCCGGGTCAATCAATAGATAATGGCATTAGATGATACGGGCGAGCTTGAGGTCTATTCAGACCGGCGCAGAGTTTCACCTTTATAAGTGCCGGGCGAGACACCATACCAGCGTTTGAAGGCGCGGGTAAAAGCGGCCTGATCATTATAGGCCAAAGATTGCGCGATTGACGCGAAACTCTCGCCCTTTGCGTGAAGCTGCCGGAAAAGTTTTTTCCGCTCCCCCTCAAGCATATCACGAAAGCTTAGATTGGTGTCGCGCATCTTCTGCCGCAACCGTCTTTCGGGAATTTCCATGCGCCGGGCCACATTCGTAAAATTCGCAGCCCCCTCTGCCATGGCAGCCTTTATAGAGGCTTGGACTGACCGTTTGAAGTTTTCCGCCTCGTCGCCGCTATCCAGCAACTTATCGAGAATGGCAATTGACCGGGCCAGCTTTTCCGGATCACTTGTGATCAATGGTTTTGTCACAGATTCCGGATGCAGCTCGACGTGATTGCGGGGTTTGCCAAAATAAACCGGGCACTGCACAATCTCTCTGTAAAAGCTGTCATCATCAGGCGCATTTGGCATCAGATGAACTTCTTTAAGCTCGTGACCCGCCGCCCAGCTTAACCACCTTAAGGCCGTTGCCCAACTCCCCAGAATAGCCCCCATGACATGATGCATGTGTTTCGCGTCTTCATAGCGGTTATAAAGAAAGAAATGACGGCCTTCCTCTATGCGGTGCTCGGACACGCCGATATCCACGGACAGGCATTGATATTTACGGTTCAGGTCGAAAACCTGCATCATATTATCGGCATGAGAATAGATAGATCCCGTTTTGCCAAATTCAGGAACGCGAAAGCGATACCCAACCCGAATAGCTATTCTGGGATCTGAAAGAACCTTGGCCGCGTGTTGATACATTTGCTCCACACGTTCTGCTTCAATGCGGTTTTGCGGCATCTCGAAAGCAGCTTCAGATAGCTCCAGAACCTCAAGCGCGCGAGCCCGGTCAAAGCCGAAAGCTTCCAATTGATCCAATTGTGTCGCCAGATAGTGCAGCGACATCGTCATGTGCAGATTTGGATGTTTAATGTTACGGTCAGTCATAATCGCCCTTTAGTTGTCATAAATGGCAAGACAAGATTGTCAATAATGACAAGCTCACTGACAAAAATGACAACGCCGAACTGTACTTTCTGACAAGATTAAGAAGATATTAATCGTTAAATAACGGTCAGGCTTAGGGGCGAGCCGATAACTACAGTTGCAGGGGCGCAAACTGTAAAACGCACGAAAACTCCAGTTTTCGTGCGTTGCTAGTTTCAGGATTGGTTCTTCTTGGGTAAATCCGCGAACTTGCCGGGACGTTTTTCTTTACCGGCAATCATCGCTTCCATCATTTCTGTCGGGATCAGCATGGACATATTCCAGACGGCGATATTATCCAGCGTGTCCATCGTATCATGGTCGCGTGCATAGGTTATGATACGCTTACAGCCATAAACCGCCAGTGGCGGCTTGCTGGCAATTTCCGCCGCCAAAGCCATGACCTTTTCCATCATGGTTTCCTGATCTTCATGAACTTCGTTATAAAGGCCGCGTGATTTACATTCCTGCGCATTCATCTTGCGGCCCGTATAGGCTAATTCTCTGACAATGCCTTCGGGCATGTGGTTTAATATGCGCGGAAATGTTCCGACATCGGCCGTCATGCCAACATTGATCTCATAGATCGTGATAAAGCTGTCCTGCGTGCCAAACCGCATGTCACACGCCGTAATCAAATCGACACCGCCCCCATAGCAACCGCCCTGAATCGCGGCAATGACGGGAATGCGGCATTGTTCCAGAGACGTAAAACTGTCCTGTAATCTGCGAACATTATTATCGTAGAAATAGCTGCCATATTGCGGATCATTCTTATCTCTGATGGCCCCAATGTCGCCGGTGAACATCCCCAGATCGATGCCTGCGGAAAATACCGGCCCCGTCGAGGAAATGACAATCACGCGCGCCCGTGAATTATCATCGATATCGCGGATAATTTCCGGCAGTTCGCGCCAGAAATCCGCGCTCATCGCATTGCGCTTCTCAGGCCGCGAGAGCACAATATGGGCAATCTGGTTCTCAATGGAGACCTCAAAACATTTATAGCTCATGACGGCTTCCTATAATTTAAACAAATGACCTTTGGCGGGATCAGCTTCCCCGCCCAAAAACGCTTTGTAGGTTTCCAGCATCTCCGGCAGACCTTTCACGCGTTCGACCTCCAGCCAGTCTTTGGCGCTGTCACAAAAGGGCAGCCAGCGGGCGGCGAGATTTTCGGCAAAGCCCTGCCCGCCCCATTCTCCCATACGTTTCTTGGCCTGATCCGGCGCGAAAAACATGATGGCGGGCGCGCCTGCGGGCGGGCGTGATGGCGGAGCACCGTCCCAATGAGATTTTCCAACCATGCAATTATAGACAATGTTTTCTTCGAAATGATCATAGACATTCGCCATGACCGTGCCATTGCCCGCCATGTCGACGACTGCGGTTTTCACATCGGGATTCAGATCGGTGATGGTGTCATAGGTCTGGGTTTCATCATAAAACCCGGTCTCCATAACAAAGGCCTGGTTCATGCCGGAAGTCAGCCCTGTGACTTTAATGTCGCCGCGCTGTTTCAAACAAAATGCCGTGCCGAGCGCCGTCTTGGAAGACGCCGATAGCAGCAAGACTTGCTCTGCCCCAAAGAAGTTTTCATCGGCGAGGAAATCATCAATCAGGAAACTGGTTGTAAAGAGCGGGCGCAGGATAGGCTGTAAATCCCGGTGGCCAGCAAATCCCGGATCCTTATCCACAAATGTGTAGCTGTTATAAACCGGATGCAAAGCTGTGCGGTGATCATTGCCGTCCTGAAATCCGAGCGGGCTGAGCTTAACCGGCTTCATGACCAAGGTTCCCGCCACAGGGAAAAACCCGTAAAGCTTTGTGCCAACCGGCACGTCTTCGCATTGAGACTCTGTGACTGCGGCATAGCCCCAAACCGGCATACGGCCCCATTGTTCGTTCTCCGGACTATCCATCTTGATACCGTAATCAGAGGGTTCAAAAAACTTCCAATATCCGATCTGATCGCCGGTCACCATATAGGTGATATTATTAGAGGTCAGCGCCCAAGGGCCGATCTCCACCGCGATCTCTCCTTTGGCTAATTTAGCCGGGTCATGTTTCACAATTGCGACATCGGTAAAATCGCTGCGGTTAACGAGTAAAGTCTGGGGCATTAAAACACTCCTGAATTGTCACAGCTGATCAGCAGCTGCCCTGCCAGCCCGGCACGTCTGTGTTTGTGGATTTTGCGGTAGTCATCACTGCTGACCATTTTGAACATAGTTGCGGCATCGGGATAGCGGAAAATCGCGACCGCATCCCATTCGCCCTCGCCTTCGCCGATCAGCCAGGCATTCGCGCTGCCGCCGAAGATCGCGCCGCCATCCACGCCCGCCTCTTTGACCATCTTTCCGAAGGCCGTGGCGTAGCGGCCATAGGCCTCGCGGCCGCTGATATCCTCACCGTCCTTATAGGTCGCCTTGTCTTTAAATTTTAGCAAATTCAGCATGAAGACAGGCTCGCCCGCCTTCTTATGCGCCAGGAAATCTTTGATCTGCTGCGGCGTTGGGTCAAGGGCATTGAGCGTGGGCATGATAAATACTTCCTAATCTTTATATCCGGGATGTTCCATCACATTGGATTTGGATTTCGCGATCCAGTCAGCGGGCACGAAGAAATCCGCCGCAAGCGGGCCGTCATATCCCGGTTGATTATATTGCTTGAAATCTGTCACGCCGACCGAGGCCAGAATAAATTCATCAATCACGAACTGCCCTGTATAATCTTTGGCATCCTGATGTAGCAGCACATAGGCCGCGTCCGCCATAATATCGGGTGTGCGGCTCATCTTGGCCATACTGTCCCCGCCCAGCACGTTGCGCACAGCCGCCGTATCGATTGAGGTCATGGGCCAGAGCGAATTAACCGCAATCCCGTCCTTCCGAAACTCTTCCGCCATGCCCAAGGTGCAAAGGCTCATGCCATATTTGGCCATGGTATAAGCGACGTGGTTTTTAAACCATTTCGCGCTCATGTCCAAAGGCGGCGCAATATTGACGACGTGCGGATTGCGGGATTTTTTTAAGTAAGGATGGCATTTTTGCGACAACAAAAACGTCCCCCGCGCATTAACCTGGTTCATCAAATCATAGCGTTTGATCGGCGTCGCCGGCGTCGGGGTCAGGGAGATCGCGCTGGCATTATTGATGCAAATATCAATCCCGCCAAACTTATCCACACAAGCGCCCACAGCTTTATCCACAGCCGCTTCATCGCGGATGTCACAGACCACCGGCAATGCCTTGCCGCCTGCCGCTTCGATTTCCTCTGCCGCTGTGTAGATCGTGCCAGCCAATTTCGGATGCGGCTTGTCGGTCTTGGCCGCAATCGCGACATTCGCCCCGTCAGCCGCACATTTTTTGGCAATTGCCAGACCAATCCCGCGTGAACCGCCGGACATGAAAATTGTTTTGCCTTCTAAGGACATCGATCACTCCTGTTTCGTTTCGCGGCACGCTAGGCGAGATTTGGAGATGTCTCAAGGCTGCAGGGAAACATATTCCGGCTGCGTATCTGCATGGGCTCACAGGAATGGATCCAACTTAAGTAAACCTTAACCTGCATTAACCATGTTTTGAGGCATATCTGACTGATTCGAGGATTGGACCGTCATGCGCCAGCTAAATGTCATATTGCCCGCTATTCTTATGACCGCCTGTTCGGGAGCTGGATTTGGCGGGGCGTCTGCACCGCAACCGCAAGCTTACGCGCCCTATTCGGCGGCGGGCTGCATGCCGCGTTGCGCGCCCATGCAAATGGCAGCGCCAGCAAATATGGCTTACGGATATAATGCGGCTTCGCAGCCTGCCGCGCCGCAATATGCAACGCAATTTCACCACAGGCCTTATCAGTCTGCGGGCACGGGTCATTACGCGGGCGCGGGTCAATATGCAGGTATGGGCACTCCAGCGCTTAGAGGCATGCACAATCCTCATGCCGCGCAAGGCTATAAATATGGCACAGCCGGGGTCATCATGTATGATCACGCTTCGGATAATTACGGCATTCAAGGCCGGGCGGGCTATCAATCGCGCGGTCTCTTCGGGGCTGAACTGGAAGGGTCGATCGGCCTGACAGAGGAAAGCGGTGCGTATAATACTGGCCAGCTGACCAGAAAATTTGATAACTCCTTTGGGGCATTTGGTCTTGCGCGTTTGCCTTTGAAAGAGAAACTTTCCGTTCACGGCCGGTTTGGGCTCCACAGCACGCGCTATTCTACTGATTTCGATGACGGCACGGCTGTGACCAGCAGCTCTACGACAGATACAGGGCTGGCTTACGGTATTGGCGCGGAATATTCACTCAGCGCCCGCAACCAATTACGCTTTGATTATACAAAATACAATCTGGATCGCGGCGCAGCCGATTCAATCTCTCTCGGTTTAGTCCGCAAATTCTAAGCTGTCTCAGTTTCCTGCTGACGTTTCCACAAAGCTGAATAGAGCCCGCCTTGTCCGAGCAGAGCCTTATGCGTTCCGCGTTCGACAATACGGCCTTCGTCCATCACTAAAATTAAATCGGCACGTTCAATGGTCGAAAGCCTATGCGCGATGACCAGCGTCGTGCGGCTTTCTGAGGCGCGCTCCAAGGCGGCCTGAATATCACGTTCGGTCGCGCTATCCAGAGCCGAAGTTGCTTCATCCAAAATCAGGATGGCCGGGTCTTTTAGCAATGTGCGCGCAATCGCGACGCGCTGTTTCTCCCCGCCGGACAGCTTTAGACCTCGTTCCCCCACCAAAGTATCATAGCCCTTGGGCAGCGCGGCAATGAAGTCATGGATCTGGGCATCTTTGGCGGCCCGCTCTATGTCGGCTTGGCTGGCTCCGGGGCGGGCATAGGCAATATTATAGCCAATTGAGTCATTAAACATAACCGTATCCTGCGGCACAATTCCAATGGCGCGGCGGACACTGGCTTGGGTCAGATCATTTATGTTCTGCCCGTCAATCAAAACGCACCCGCCCGCCAAATTATAAAACCGGAATAAGATACGCGAGAGGGTCGACTTGCCCGCGCCCGTCGGCCCGACCACCGCCACGGTCTGTCCCGTCTCAATCGCAAAACTGACATCTTTTAAGATCGGACGGTCTTCATCATAATGAAAACGAACCTGATCAAATTCGATCCGGCCTTTGACCTCCGCCAGTTCTGTCGCGGCCGCAATATCCTGAACTTCGGGGTCTTGTTCCATCAAGGTGAACATTTTTTCCATATCTGTCAGGGCCTGTTTGATTTCCCGATAGGCAAAGCCCAAAATATTCAGCGGGCGGTACAGCTGCGTCATGATCAATGTCACCGCCGTGATATCGCCAATGCTCATGCGTCCATTCACGATCTCATAGGCGGCCAGAGCCATCATCAAAACCAGCCCTAAATTCATCAAAAAACTCTGCCCGATATTGACGGTTGCCAAGGATGTGCGCGAGCGGATGGCCGCTTTTTGATAGCCCGCCATAGCCTGGTCATAGCGGCCTGTTTCAAAGTCTTCCGCCCCGAAATATTTCACAGTTTCGTAATTCAGCAGGCTGTCCACCGCCTTGCCTGCGGCCTCGGTGTCTTTGCGGTTCATTTCCCGGCGGAATTTCAGCCGCCATTCTGTCGTCATCACCGTGAAGGCGACATAGCTGACGACGATGACAATCGCGATGACCGAAAAATAACCATTATAGGCCAGCCAGAATGCAATCGCGGCCATGATTAATTCAATGAAGGTCGGCCCGATATTAAACAGCAAAAACCGGAATAGAAAATCTATCGAACGCACACCGCGTTCTATAATGCGTGACAGACCGCCGGTGCGCTTTTCCAAGTGATAGCGCAAAGACAGATTATGCATATGGGCGAAGGTCGCGGTGGCGACGCTGCGCTGCGCGAATTGCGCAACAGGCGCGAAAATATATTCCCGCCCTTCCGTTAAAATCACGGAGAGCAGCTTCAAAGCCCCATAGCCCAGCACATATCCAATCACGCCGATCCAGATCGCGCCCCAGCTTTGGCCTGAACCTAACGCACGAGCCGTCGCATCGACGGCCCAGCCAAAAAGAAATGGCGAGCCGACTGCGAGAACCTTGGACAAAATCGTCAGGCAGATCGCCGCAAATGTGCGAAACTTAAACGCCCAATTCCCCTCGGGCCATAGATAAGGCTTTAGCCGCAACAGCCCGCGCAATTGCGTCAGCAATTTCTCTTCATTCGGTTTGGTAGAACTCTCGGGCGGCATGGCGACCATGTGGGGCCTGCCCGGCCCGTTGTAAACCCAATCCTAACTCTCTTTTGCTATCGTATGGCCAGATTAAATAAGAAGTGGGGACGGAGCTGTGCCGAGCAAGACCGTGAAAGACATTATGCCAGTACAACCGCGCGGGACAGACCGGCGTGGACAGCCGCGTCCGGGCCAGCAGGATTGGCGTGTCAATCCACGTTCCTATAGCTTTATTGGCGCGGTCTTTGACCCGCTGACGCCGATGCAGACTTTGGCGCGCTGTAAATGGATGACCGTTGATCACGGCTTTCGTTTCATTGTTACGCCCAATGTGGACCATCTTGTGCGTTTGGCCAAAGAACCGGATGTATTCAAACCGCTTTATGATGCCAGCTGGTTATCAGTTTGCGATTCCCGGATTTTAGAATTACTCGCCAATTTCTCCGGCGTGCCGCTAAAGGCTGTGCCGGGCTCTGATCTGACGCAGCAACTCTTTGACAATGTCATTACGCGCGATGATACAATCAATGTAATCGGCGCGGACGCGGAAATCATAGCCAAGATCAAATCCCTATATGGTTTTGAAAAGATCAATCACCATGAACCGCCTTTCGGCCTGCGTCATAAGCCTGAGGCCGTTAAAGCCGCGGCGGAATTTGTCGCCAATCATCCGGCGCGCTACACATTCATTTGTGTCGGCAGCCCGCAGCAGGAAATGGTCGCCAATGCCTGTTTGGAACGTGGCGACTGCGTCGGGCTTGGCCTCTGTGTCGGGGCCTCACTGGAATTTTTGACCGGCCGCGTGAAACGCGCGCCGAAATGGATGCAAAATCTAAGGCTGGAATGGCTGTTCCGTCTCGCCTCTGAACCGAAGCGCCTTTGGAAGCGCTACCTCGTCGAAGGCCCAAAGATTTTCTGGCTTTGGATCAAATGGGTCCTTTCCAAAAAATAGTCCCGTAAAAACTATTTCAGGATGCCAGCCCAAAGAGGAATAGAAAACGACTATTCCGCAATGGCGTAGCTCATATTAACGGTCACAGACATGGTTTGCTCACCGGCTGAGATAGGCGTGGCGCCGCCGCCATCAGCGGCCATTTCCATTCGGGCATAGGCAACGGGGCGCGGATTATAGCCCCCGGATTCGGACAGGCTCATCAATTTACCAAGTTTAACGCCAGCCGCAGCGGCCATAGCTTCGGCTTGGTCTTTGGCGGCGCGAATAGCATCGTCACGGGCCTTGTCACGGGCGGCCTTCGGGTCTTTGACTGTAAAGTTCACGCCGTTGATATTATTCACGCCGGCCGCGACCAGCGCGTCCAGCATGGGCCCGACCTTGTCCAGATCATCCGCTTTGACCGTCACATTATTGCGCGCATCATAGCCGTCAATCTTAGGGCTGCGACGATCGCGGTAATCAAAACGCGGCTGTAAGGAGAGCTGGCTGGTGGTCACATTTTTCTTGGGTATGCCTGCCGCTTCAAGCTCGTCATAGACAGCCGTCATCAGCGTGGCATTGGCCATCATGGCCTCGCGCGCCGTCTTGCCCTGGGTCATCACGCCAGCCGTGACGATGGCCCGATCCGGGGCGACATCAGCCTGTCCGGTGGCGCTGACATTAATTTGGGGGATCTGCATATTGCCTCCTGAAGAAATATAAGTCGGTGCGGCGGGTTGACAGCCACTTAGCGCCAGCACCGCACCGATCGCCGGAATAAGGAAAAATTGTTTCATGTCGCTATCTCCATCTTTGGGTAAAGCTAGCAGCCACAGCCCGACCACTCAAGCACTTGCCACTGTAATCCTGCCATGCCTATAGGGAGAGCATGAACTGGAAAAAACAACGTGACGAACTCGCCAAGCGCCAAAAGCTGGGCGGCGCTATGGGCGGGGCGGAGAAGTTGAAACGCCAAAAGGATCGCGGCAAACTCAATGCGCGAGAGCGTCTGGAGGCTCTGCTGGATGATGGCAGTTTTCGCGAGATCGGCAAGCTGGCGGGTAACGGAGAATATGACGCCAAGGGCAAACTGAAATCGGTCAGCCCGAGTAATTTTATCTTCGGACGCGGTGATATTGCGGCGCGGCCTGTCGTCGCCACCGCCGATGATTTCACCGTGCGCGGCGGGGCGGCGGACGCCGCCATCCACCGCAAATTCACCCAGGCCGAACAGATGGCGCATGAGCTGCGTCTACCGCTCATTCGTATGATTGACGGCACAGGCGGAGGCGGCTCGGTCAAAATGCTGGAGCAGATGGGCTTTACCTATGTGCCTTTTGTGCCGGGTTGGGATCATGTCGTGAAGAATCTAGACTCTGTGCCGGTCGTCAGTTTGGCGCTTGGCCCGACGGCAGGTTTGGGCGCGGCGCGGGCTGTTGCCAGCCATTATTCCGTGATGGTAAAAGGCCTGTCGCAAATTTTCACAGCGGGGCCGGCAGTTGTCGCAGCATTAGGGGAAGAACAAGATAAAGAAAGCCTGGGCGGGTCAATCATTCACACGCGCAATGGCGTGATTGATGATGAAGCCGAAAGTGAGGCCGAGGCCTTTGTTATGGCGCGGCAGTTTTTATCTTATCTACCGGATTATGTTGGCGGTGAATTGCGCCAAGCTGAAACACATGACCGCGCAAATCGCATGGATGAAAATCTGCGCGGCGCCGTGCCGGAGGATAAGCGCAAAGCCTATAATATGCGGCGCGTATTGGACAGTCTTGCTGATCAGGGCACAGTCTTTGAAATGGGACGGCGTTGGGGCCGCGCGGTGATTACAGCCTTTGCCCGCTTTGACGGCTGGCCCGTCGCGGTACTGGCTTCTGATCCGACTTTTCTAGGTGGTTCATGGACGGCGGATTCTGCGGGGAAGGCCAAACGATTTGTCGAACTTGCGGAGAAGTTTGGCTTACCCGTCATTCATCTGGTCGATAATCCCGGCTTTATGATCGGGCTGGAGGCTGAGAAGGCCGCAACCATCCGGCGGGGGGTCGAGGCGATGAACGGGATCTATAAAGCCTCTATGCCGTGGGCGACGGTGATTATCCGCAAGGCTTACGGCGTAGCGGGCGCGGCGATGAGCGATCACACACGGTTTCAATATCGCTTTGCCTGGCCGAGCGGGGACTGGGGCAGCCTGCCAATCGAGGGAGGCGTTGAAGTTGCCTATCAATCCGACCTTAAGGCCGCCAAAGACCCGGTCAAAGAACTCGAAGCGATCAAGGCACGCCTAAAGGCCGTGACATCCCCTTTTCGAACGGCAGAAAACTTCCTGATCGAAGACATCATCGACCCCGCCGAAACCCGCCCTCTATTGTGTGAATTTGTCAATCTGGTCATGCGTAAATAAATGGTAGGGGGAGAGGGACTCGAACCCCCAACCAATCGGTTATGAGCCGACGGCTCTAACCAATTGAGCTATCCCCCCTTGGCCAGTCGGCATGCGATATGCCGAAAAAAGCGCCGCGTATCAACAGCGAAGATTAGTCTGTTAGCACTTTTTCGACAGCGCTGTGCCAGCCGTGCAGATTTTCGTTGCGGGTCTGCTCTGTCATGTCAGGTTTAAAGGCCCGGTCAATCTGCCAATTTTTGGCAACCTCATCCAGCGAGCTGTAAAGCCCGGCCTGCAAACCCGCCAGATAAGCCGCCCCCAAAGCCGTGGTTTCCAAAACTTTCGGCCGGTCAACCGGGATATTTAAAACATCTGAGAGATGCTGCACCATCCAGCTATTATGCACCATGCCGCCATCGACCCGCAGCGATGTCGGGGCGACACCGTCCTCTGCCATGGCCTTGAATAAGTCGTAAGTCTGATAAACAACGCTTTCGACCGTCGCGCGGGCCAGATGCTCGCGCCCTGTGTCGCGGGTCAGGCCGAAGATCGCCCCGCGTGCCTCCGGGTCCCAATGCGGCGCGCCAAGACCCGTAAAGGCGGGCACCAGATAGACACCGTGATTGCCGTCCAGACTTTCACAGAGGCTTTCCGTTTCCTGGGCATCTTCGATGATTTGAATGCCGTCACGCAGCCATTGCACCGCCGCGCCTGCGATAAAGATCGAGCCTTCCAGCGCATAGGTCGTCTGCCCGTTCAGGCGGTAACAAACCGTAGACAGCAGACGATTCTCGGAGGTGATGCAGTCTTGCCCGGTGTTCAGAATAACAAAACAGCCCGTGCCATATGTGCTTTTGATATCGCCGCGCTGAAAACAGTTCTGCCCAATAGCGGCGGCCTGTTGGTCTCCCGCGACACCTAAAATCGGGATCGCTTCGCCAAGTAATTCGCAGACTCCATAATCATCCGCGCAGTCTTTGACCTCCGGCAAAATTTCAGCAGGCACGTCAAATAGCTCCAGCAACGCCTCATCCCAATCGGAACTATGGATATTAAACAGATTTGTCCGGCTGGCATTGGTCGCGTCCGTGGCGTGGACTTTCCCGCCCGTCAGCCGCCAGATCAGGAAGCTGTCAATTGTCCCAAAAGCCAGTTCCCCTGCCCGGCCGCGACTATCCGTATGGTCCAAAATCCAGGCGGCTTTCGTCGCGCTAAAATACGGATCGAGCAGCAAGCCTGTTTTCTCGGTCAGCTTGGCTTCGTCATATCGGGTTTTAATCTCCCGGCAGATCTCGGCTGTGCGCCGGTCCTGCCAGACAATCGCATTATAGATGGCTTTGCCGCTTTTGCGGTCCCAGACCACCGTGGTCTCCCGCTGATTGGTAATGCCAATGGCTAGAATCTCGTGCCCTGCCTTTTTGGCGAAATCATAAGCCTGTTTGAGGGTTTTATACGTCGTGTCCCAAATAGCTTCAGGGTCATGTTCCACCCAGCCATCCTGCGGGTATATTTGCGGGAATTCCTCCTGCGCCGTAAACAGAATTTCACCTTTAGATGAAAAAACAAGCGTCCGGGAGCTGGTCGTGCCTTGATCAATGGATAGTATTATCTGAGTCATATTAGGTTATTAATCTGTCTGCGACAAAAGGGTCAATTTATAAATGTTCGAAAACGAAAATTCATGATAAGCGAACGGCATGACTGACTATGATCTTTTGATAATTGGCGGCGGGATCAACGGCACGGCCATTGCGCGTGACGCCGCCGGTCGCGGACTGAGCGTTTTGCTTTGCGAGCGCGATGATCTCGCCAATCACACCTCGTCCTCTTCGACCAAGTTGATCCATGGCGGGTTACGCTATCTGGAATATTATGAGTTTCGTCTGGTACGCGAGGCTCTGATTGAACGCGAGGTTCTGTTACGATCAGCCCCGCATATCATCTGGCCCATGCGCTTTGTCTTGCCTTATGATAAGGGCCTGCGCCCGGCCTGGATGCTGCGGGCAGGTCTGTTCCTCTATGACAGTCTCGGCGGGCGGGAAAAGCTTCCGGGTACGAAAACGGTCAATCTACACAAATCACCCTTTGCTGGTATTTTGGAAAAGCGCCTGTCCAAAGGCTTTGAATATTCCGATTGCTGGGTCGAGGATGCGCGTCTGGTTGTTCTGAATGCCGTCGACGCCGCCCATCGCGGCGCCAAGATTCAAACACGCACTGAAGTCATCTCTATCGAAGCAAATGGTCAGGGTTATCAAGCTGAAATCCGGCAACAGGCTACCACCAAAACAGTTACCGCCAAAGCCGTGATTAATTCGGCGGGGCCTTGGGTGGATGAAGTGCTGAAGAAAATCCAGCGCACAAAAAATGAGCAAAGCCTGCGTCTCGTTAAGGGCAGCCATATCGTCACGAAAAAACTCTTTGATGGGGATTTTGCCTTTATTTTCCAAAATGCCGATAACCGCATCATTTTCGCCATCCCTTATGAACGTGATTATACGCTGATCGGCACAACGGATCAGCCCTATGATCCCTCCGAAGGCCCGGTGAAAATCAGTCAGGAAGAAATCGATTATCTCTGTTCGGCGGCCAGCGAATATCTGGAAAAAGATATCACGCCGGATGATGTCACCTGGACCTATTCCGGCGTGCGCCCGCTTTATGATGATAAATCAGAAAATGCTTCTGCCGTGACACGGGATTATGTGCTCGACATCGAGGAATTTGCCGATGGTGCGCCCTTCCTGTCGATTTATGGCGGGAAGATCACGACATCGCGCAAGCTCGCCGAACATGCGATGGAAAAACTCGCGCCCTATCTGGGCACAGAGAAGACGGGATGGACAGAGGATTCTATTCTGCCGGGCGGTGATATGGCCAAGGCGGATTTTGAAACCTTTTATGCCGGGATGCAGTCGCAATATCCGCAAGTCAGCGCTGATTTGCTTAGGCGTCTCTGCCGCTCTTACGGGACGCGCTTGACGCTGATATTGGGGGATGACCCAGCGCCCGATCTGGGCCGGCATTTCGGGCAAGGGCTTTATGAAGCCGAAGCCCGCTATCTGATCCATCATGAATGGGCAACGCAAGCCGATGATATATTATGGAGGCGCACCAAATTGGGTGTGCATTTGTCCGATGATGAAATCGCCGCTTTCACTGATTGGTTCAACACGGCCGTTTAGATGGCGGGCTGGCCGATAGATTTTGGCCAGACTCTGGTCACTTATTTGGCTTTCACAGCCATAATCATTGGCCGCTATTTTTTGATCGTGGCCCCCATCCATTGGGCGCTGTGGAAACGCACGCCGCACAAGGCAAAAAGATTATCCAAGCGAGAACCCACACGAGAAACCATCCGTCATGAGATCTGGCTCTCCACCGTCAGTGCTTTTATTTATGCCTTGCCCGCAGCCATTGTTTTGGAAATGTGGAAAGCGGGCGGGACAGCCATGTATAACGGCTGGCCGGAGAGACTTTCGGGATGGGCCTATATTTTGATTTCCACCGCAATTTATCTTCTTGCGCAAGATACATGGTTTTACTGGACGCACCGTATCATGCATCACAAACGAATCTTTCGCTGGGCCCATGCCGGGCACCACAAATCCGTCCAGCCCACGCCTTGGGCCAGTTTCTCCTTTGATCCGATAGAGGCCGTCAGCGCTGCTTGGCTGCTGCCGGTTATGGCCCTGTTCATTCCCATTCATGTTGGCACGGCTTTGGCGCTGTTGATGATCATGACGATTAATGCCGTCTTTAATCATGCGGGATGGGAGGTCTATCCGCAAAGCTGGGTGCGCGGCCTATGGGGGCAGCATATCATTACCGCCAGCCACCATAATTTGCATCACACGCAATTTCGCGGCAATTACGGACTATACTTCCGCTTTTGGGACAGGCTTTGCGGCACGGATAAGGGATTGGTCAATGATGGAAATGGATGAAACAAAGGCGCCATCCGCATTAATTCCGGCGGCGACTGTCATCATCATCCGCGACGGTCAGGCCGGGCTGGAGACCTTGATGCTAAGGCGGAATAAATCGCTGAAAGCTTTTGGCGGGGTCTGGGTTTTCCCCGGCGGGCGTGTGGACGCGGCGGATCTGCCCGGCGGGGACGAGATGTCCCGCGCCAAAGCTGCGGCCATTCGCGAAGCCAAGGAAGAAGCGGATCTGGATTTATCGGCTGACAGCTTAATCCACTTGTCGCAATGGATTCCGCCCAAGGTCGAAATCCGCCGCTTCTCGACGCATTTTTTCATAGCCCCAATGCCGAACCAGAGCGTGAAAATTGATGAAGGCGAAATTCATGACTACCGTTGGGTCTGTCCGAAACAGGCCGTCGCCGCCACGCCTGATCCGGCGCTGAAAATCTTTCCGCCCACCTATGTTTCACTTTGGGAACTCGCGAAATATGAGACGGTTGCCGGTGTTATGCAGAGCATAACAGATGAAACCTCTTTATTGTTTGAAACCTTATTCGTGCAGGGCGAAGGCGGGCATAATCTTTTCTGGCGGCCTGACGCAGGTTATGATGGTCAGGACATCACCGCCTCCGGCCCCCGCCATCGCCTCTTAATGGGTAAGGATCGCTGGCGCTATGAACGGGATTTTCCAGATCATAAGCCACAGGACGACCCTTCATCAGAATAGCGATACATAACAGCACCATTTCCAACCGGAGGCATATAGCCTGTCTTGCCACGAGGGACGCCCGGACATAGAAGAGTGTATGTCACAGATTACGGAAACACCATTTGGCAAAGGTAAGACCTTTATCGAGGTTGAACGCTGTAAGAATGTCTTGGCGCAAGAGCGCGAGAAACTCACAGAACTCTCTGATTCCATTGCCGTGGAAACACTTCTGATGGTTGATCCGCCCCGCCCCAAAGCCATCATTTCAGATACAGATATGACGATTGTGCTTCGCGGGATCAATTTAAATGAAGACGCCAATAAAGAAGATATGGTCTCGGTTCGGATATGGCTGAATGAGCAGAAAATCATCGTCAGCCAGAATAATCCGGTAAAATCCGTGGATGTCGTTCAAACACGTTTGGCCAGGCATAGCCGCCCGGTGGATGTGTTGATCGATTTGACGGATGAGCTGTTTGACCGGATTGAGGGCCATATTTTCGAAATGGAAGAACGCGTGGATGAGTCCGAAGAACATGCGCTGGAAAATCCGGATCAGAAACAGCGCCATACCATTTTAAGTTTCCGGCGCGAAATCATTGCCCTGAGACGCTATTTGCTGCCACAGCGCGAGACCATGATGATGCTCTCACGCGGCAGCTCTAAACTCTTAACTCCGCAACAACGCGAAGTTATGACCAACCAATATTTCCGGGCTGCCCGTATTTGCGATCATCTGGACGCTTTGCGCGAACGGCTTTCCCTGATCCAGGAGGAAATTACGGCGATTATTTCAGACCGTATGAACAAGAATATGTATGTCTTGGCGATTATTTCTTTGGTCTTTTTACCGCTGGGCTTCATTACAGGTCTGTTTGGGATCAATGTCGGCGGCATGCCATGGACGGAAACCACCGCCGGGTTCTGGATCGTCTGCACAGCCTGCGCGATCGCAGCAATATTTATTATGGCTTTGATGCGCTGGCGCAAATGGATTTAAATCAAGCGCGGCTATTGGGGGATTAAATGACATCACACGCAACCAAACGGCAGGTCTCCCTGCCGGGTAAAGTCGCGTACGGGATGGGGCACGGCCTCGTTTCTGTGAAGAACATGTTGTTTCATGTCTTCTTTTTGTTTTTCTTCTCCAATGTCATGGGCGTGTCGGAAATTCTGGTCCTGCTGGCGACAACCATCGCCATCATGATCGACGCCTTTTCAGACCCGATTATGGGGCAGATCTCCGATAATTTCAGATCTAAAAAATGGGGCCGCCGGCATGGCTTCATGCTGTTTGGCATCGCCCCTACCATGATCGGGCTATGGTTGTTATTTTCTCCGCCGGACGGGCTGGGGCAGGCCGGGCTGTTTATCTGGATGATGGGATTTACCATTATTGTGCGGTTGGGTCTGACCGTTTACGGCGTGCCCTATTACTCACTCGGCGCGGAGCTTTCGACCAATTATAATGAGCGCACGAGCATCGTTTCATTCCGCGAATTTTTTAATACGATTTTTAATGTCATCGTGGTGATTACGGGATTTGTTATTTTCCTCGCTGATAGCGAGGCCTTTCCCAATGGCTTGATGAACGCCCAAGGCTATGGGCCATTTGTGCTGTTTATGAGCGTGATTGCAGGGGTCATGGCCATCATCTCGACCTTGGGGACAAAACGGGCGGCAGACCGGATCACAGGTTATGAAGATGATCAGCGCAGCGATTGGAAACAGACTTTTTGTGAACTGGGCAAAGCCCTCCAGATCAAACCCTTTCGGTGGCTTTGCGGGGGCTACAGCCTGCTGATTATACTTTATGGAACCGGCACAGCCCTGAGCCTGTATCTGGGCGATTATCTCTGGCAGATTTCCGATACGGGCAAAGCCTTGGTGACAATTGCGCCGCTTTTGACCCTGCTGCCCGCTGTGATCTTGGCGACTTTATTGTCTTCCAAAATGGATAAGAAACCCGCAGCCCTGATTCTGGGCGGGATTTATGTGTTTTGCGCACTTATGCCCTATATTCTATATCTGGCGGGCATGCTGCCCCCCGTTGGGACGGCGGCGCTGCTTTACATAGTTGCCGGGTTTAGCGCCTTTGCCTTTATGGGATTAACAGGCATGATTGTCGTGGCCTATTCCATGATGGCAGATATTGCCGATGTCATGGAATTGGAAACCTATAAGCGGCAGGAAGGCGTTCTGTCAGCGGCATTCACCTTTGCACAGAAAATGACTTTCGCCGTCGGGACAGCTGTGGCCAGCCTATCCTTGATAGCCATCGGGTTTCCCCGGCAATCGGCTGTGTCCGATGTCGCCCCGGCGACCATTGATGGGCTCGCTGTCGTGTCAATCGTCACCGCCGTCTTTTTTGGGGCGGCGGGGCTGTTTTGTTTCTGGCGTTATAATGTGAATCGCGACCGATTAGCCGATGTGCAGGATCAGATTAGGCGGCGCGAGGCTTAGAGCAAAATTTCCGCCAGCTTTTGTTTATGATAGCGAGCATCGCCATATTGGCTGGCGTGGAAAATGGCGCGGCGGCGATAGAGCTGCGCGTCGCAATCATAGGTGAAACCGAAACCTCCATGGAACTGAATGGACCTATCAGCCGCAAAGGACAGCGCCGTTTCAGCTTTGACCTTGGCCATGCGGGTGGCAATTTCACCTTCGCCCTGTTTGCCGAAGCTAAAAGCCGCCGCATAAAGCAGAGAGCGCGATTTTTGATAATCGACAAAGGCGTCCACGGTCGGATGTTTCAAGGCCTGAAAACTGCCAATTAATTTGCCGAATTGTTTGCGTGTGCCCAGATATTCGACCGTATAATCAATGCAGGATTGGCAGGCCCCGGTCATTTCAGCCGCGCTCAGCAGGTTTGCGGCCAGATGGATATGGGCGAGAGTTTTGCTGGTTTCTTCCGGAATCATCAGGGCGGTCTTCGGGATCGTGATAGCGTCTAGATTTAATTCATGAGACCGCTTGGTTTCATCAATCAAATCTTCCCGCCGCAAAGCCTTTGCGGTAATGTCGTCTTTGCTCAGGATGACCAAAGCGGGTTTTCCCTCCAGCTTGACAGAGGCAACAATATATTGCGCGGCCTCCATATCCATGACGAAAGTTTTCGTGCCGGAGAGTTTGAAATTATCGCCTGATGGCGTGGCCGCAGCCTCAATCCGGGTTAAATCCCAATCCCCGTTGTTTTCTGACAATGCCAGAGTTGCGGCTGTGCCCGAAGCAATCTTTGGTAGGATAACCGCCTTTTGCTTCGGCGTGCCTCCGGTTAATATGGCCTGCGCGGCCAGTGTAGTTGACACAAAAGGCGTATTCATCATGCGCCGCCCCATCTGCTCTACTACAGGCACAACTTCTGTCAGGGAGAGGCCGACGCCTCCGAATTCTTCAGGGATGGCGATGCCCAACCACCCAAGCTGTCCTATCTCTTTCCAAATATCGGGGTCATAACCCGCGTCTTCGGTAATGAGCGCGCGGACTTTTTCCATAGGGGATTTATTGCGGCAGAACTCCTCTGCCACATTCAGCATATCAATTTGTTCTTCGGTAAAGCCGATCTGTCCTAAATCCATGACCGGCTCCTATCGCGTCTTGGGCAGGCCAAGCGCATGCTCGCCGATAATATTACGCTGTATCTGGGATGTGCCGCCGCCAATTGTGGCCGAGAAGGCATTGAGATAACTCCGGTGCCAATAACCTTCATCCATGGCGTTGGGCTCCCCGACATAGTAACCGCCCTTTGTGCCCAAGAGGCTGAGAGCAAATTCATTTATCTCGCGCGTATATTCCGTCATGATCAGTTTGGACATCAACGGTATGGCTTGCGGGCAATCCTGATTGAGCGGCGGCAATTTTGCGCGCTCAGCATTTAGGCGAAAACCTTGAACCTCAATCATGAAGTCGACGAGCTTTTCCCGAATGACAGGATCATCCAGGACCGGTTCCCCGGCGCGCTCTGCTTTGCGGGCCAGTTTCATGATCTCAAGCGGGTCAACCTCTGTAATGGACAACCCGCCGGCCTGTCCGCCTTTGGCATTACGCTCATACATCAAGGTCTGCATGGCCACTTTCCAACCTTCGCCTTCTTTACCCATCAACCCATCTGCCGGAATCCGAGCATCTGTAAAGAAAGTCTGGGTAAAGCCATGCTCGCCAGTTAGTTTGCGGATCTTCACGGTCTCGATCCCCGGCACATTCATGGGGGTCAAGATGAAAGACAGACCTGCATATTTATTCGGCGCATCGGGATTGGTGCGCGCCAGCAGGATCATATATTTGGCGTAGTGGCCATGGGTCGTCCAGATTTTTGAACCATTGAGCACATATTCATCACCATCGCGCACGGCCCTCAGCTGGGCATTGCCCAAATCCGAACCATGCTCGGGTTCAGAAAACCCCTGACACCAGACATCCTCGCCGGTCAGAATGCCTTTGATATATTTGTGCTTCATTTCTTCCGTGCCGATATCCATGATCAGCGGCCCGGCCCAGCCCAGCCCGATTGTGTTGAACATGATTGGGGATTTATGTTTTCGCATCGCGGCGGTCGCGGCATCCTGATGGGCCTGGGTGAGACCGCCGCCGCCATATTCACTCGGCCAGGCCGCGCCGAGATATCCGGCCTCATAGACTTTGCGCTGCCAGTTTTGCAGGAATTCAAATTGCTGATCCGTGCCGACTTCCATAAAAGTCAGCGGCAACATGAAGTCCAAATCTCTGGGTGTGTTCTCTGCAAACCAGGCATCCGCACTGGCACTAAACTCGTCTACAGATATCATCATACCCTCCGCCTATTTTGCAAATCACCCTACATAATTTGGGGTGCTACGCCAACTTCAGCTGACTTGACATTTATAAAATGAAGTTTATTCATTTTATATGAGGATTACTCAGTGACTTGAGATTGTCAAGACAGATCAAGCCCTGCATAATCCCGGATAATGAGATTGGTGAATGGGTAAAATCGTAAGGATTGGCGGTGCGAGCGGTTATTGGGGCGAGAGCCCCATGGCCACGCCACAGCTCTTGGCCGCAGGTGATTTGGATTATCTGGTTTATGATTATCTGGCGGAAATTACCATGTCGATCATGGCCCGCGCCAAAGCCAAAGACCCGTCCAAGGGCTATGCGACCGACTTTGTCGATTTCGTCATTAAGCCTTTCATCGGACAAATCGCAAGCAGCGGCGTCAAACTGATTGCCAATGCAGGCGGCGTGAATCCAGAAAGCTGCGCCGAAGCCGTCAGACAGGTCATTAAAGACAAGGGCTTGAACCTTCGCGTCGCCGTAATAACGGGCGATAATTTCATGGACAATCTGGATAAGGTCATTGAAGCCGCCCCCGTTGATATGTTTTCCGGGTCAGCTCTGCCGGATAAAGACAAGATCGCTTCAGTAAATGCTTATCTCGGCGCATTTCCGATTGCCCATGCCTTGCGCAAAAATGCCGACATCGTGATTACCGGGCGCTGTGTGGACAGCGCCGTCACACTAGGCGCTTTGATCCATGAATTTGGCTGGAAAGAGGATGATTGGGACAAGCTGGCCAGCGGCTCTCTCTGCGGGCATATTCTGGAATGCGGCCCGCAAGTAACCGGCGGTAATTTCACGGATTGGGACAATGTCCCTGAGATTGCCAATATCGGCTATCCCATTGCCGAAGTGTCAGAAGATGGCAGCTTCATCACAACCAAAGCCGAAGGCACGGGCGGGCTTGTCAATGTCGGCACAGTCTCCGAGCAAATGCTCTATGAGATCGGTGATCCTCAGGCCTATATTTTGCCAGATGTCATCTGTGATTTCTCTGAAGTCGAGATCAAACAGGCCGGTAAGAATCGCGTCCATGTCAGCCCGGCCAGGGGCCGCCCTGCACCGGACAGCTACAAGACCTGCCTGACCTATATGGATGGGTACCGGGCCGGGACTTATTTGACGCTATATGGCGGCAATGCGGCGGCTAAGGCGGAGAAGCTCGGCAAGGCCGCCTTTGCCCGCGCGAATAAAACCCTGCGCCTGTTCAATCTCGGTGAATTCACAGAGATCTCTACGGAGATCATGGGGGCGGGTAGTCAATTTGGAGAGATGCGGGACAGCGATGAAGTTGTCATGAAAATCGCGGTCAAACACCCCGAAGCGCGCGGGGTTGGTATCTTTTTGAAAGAGCTGGCGGGGCTGGGCCTCGCCACACCGCCCGGCCTGTCCGGTTTCACAGGCGCAGGCCGCGCCCGGCCATCCCCTGTCGTGCGATTGTTTTCCTACCTCACGCCCAAGGACAAAATTACTATCCAGATCAATATGCTGGGCCATATCCTGACTCATAAGGATCGCAGCTTTCGAGAGGCGCCTACCCCCAAAGCCCCCACGCCACCCAAGACCCCGAAAGACCCAGTCGTCGATGTCCCGCTGGAGTCGCTAGCCTGGGTTCGCTCTGGCGATAAAGGCGATAAAGCCAATATCGGTATCATCGCCCGAGAGGCAGAGTATCTGCCCTATATCTGGGCAAGTTTGACCGAAGAGAACATTATGAAGACCTATGCGCACTTCATGGAAACTGACAGCCGGATTGATAGATTTTATCTTCCGGGTTCGAACGCGGTGAATATCCTGATCGATCATGTTTTGGGCGGCGGCGGCGCGGCGTCTTTGCGTAATGACGCTCAGGCCAAAGGTTATGGACAGATCCTCCTAAAGCGGACCATCAAAGTGTCCAAAGAGATTGCGGGTAAACTCTGATGGCGGTTTTTAAATCTAAAATAAATACAGCCTCTGACAGCTTCGCTGAAAACCGAGCCGCCATGCTCGAACTGGTCGGCAAATTAAACGAGCTGAATGCCCGCGCGCCTGCGATATCAGCGTCCAAGAAACCAAAATTCGGTAAACGTGGACAGCTTCTGCCGCGTGAAAGGCTCGCCCGCCTGCTCGATCCCGGCATGCCTTTTGTGGAGATCGGTAATATTGCGGGATATCTTCTTGATACAAAGAAGGAAGAGAAATCCATCCCCGGCAGTACGATCATGGCGGGTATCGGATTTATCAACGGGGTCAGAACAGCTATCGTCGTCGATGATAGTGGTATCAAGGCCGGGTCACTGACCACGGCGGGGGGATACCGCTTGATGCGGACGCAACAGATCGCGCTGGAGCAGAAACTGCCTTTTGTCCATCTGGTGGAATCTGCTGGCGGGGATTTGATGAATTATACCGTTGAGGGATTTGTTGAAGGCGGGCGGCTTTTCGCCAATCTGGCCAAACTTTCCAAGGCGGGTATTCCGGTTCTGGCGATCTTACACGGTTCTTCAACCGCTGGCGGGGCCTATATGCCGGGATTGTCGGATTATGTGGTGGGCGTCAAAGGCGGCGGCAAAGCCTTCCTCGCAGGCCCTCCGCTCCTGAAAGCCGCCACAGGGGAAATTGCCACAGATGAAGAATTGGGCGGCGCGGAAATGCATGCCAATGTCACGGGCTTGGTGGAATATCTGGCGGAGAATGACGGCGAAGCTGTCTTGATGATGCGAGAGGTCGTATCGCGCCTGGGCTGGAACGAAAATGTCCCGATGCCGAACGCGCAAAGCTGGGCCGAGCCGGCCTATGATGCCGATGAGATTGCCGGGATAGTCCCAATTAATTATCGCAAACCGTATGATGTGCGCGAAGTTGTTGCCCGTATTGTCGATGGGTCAGATTTTGCCGATTTCAAACCACGATACGGCACCTCGACCGTCTGCCTGCAAGCGGAAATCTATGGCCGCAAATGCGGGATCATTTCCAATAACGGCCCCATCGATCCCAATGGGGCGACCAAGGCCGCGCAGTTTATCCAATTGATGGATCAAGCCGATACACCATTGATCTTCTTGCAAAATACGACTGGCTATTTGGTCGGCAAGGAATATGAGCAAGGCGGCATGATCAAGCATGGCTCCAAGATGATTCAAGCTGTGACCAACACCTCTGTCCCGCGCATAACTATGATGATCGGAGCAAGTTTTGGCGCGGGGAATTACGGCATGTGCGGGAGGGGCTACGATCCGGATTTCCTCTTCACATGGCCCAATGCCATGACGGGCGTGATGGGCGGGGAGCAAGCTGCGACGGTGATGGAGATCGTCGCCACCGCCCAGGCCAAACGCGCCGGTGTTGAGATCGACAAACAGGTTCAGGCACAGCAGCGGGCGATGCTGACGCACATATTTGATAGTCAAGCCGGGGCGTTTTATACGTCTGGTCACCTCTGCGATGATGGTATGATCGATCCACGCGACACACGTCATTTACTCGGGTTTCTTCTCGCCACAGTCTGGGAAGGTCGCAAGCGCACCGTCAAAGAAAACAGCTTCGGCATTGCGCGGATGTAGATCATGGCCAAAGTTAAACCCACACCTTTTAATTCTATCCTGATCGCCAATCGCGGCGAAATCGCCTGCCGTGTCATGCGAACAGCCAAAGAGATGGGCCTGACAACCATCGCCGTCTATTCCGATGCGGACGCCGACGCCCCGCATGTGAAGCTGGCCGATCAAGCCGTTCATATCGGGACCTCACCTGTCGGTGAGAGCTATCTGGATATGGACAAAATATTGACCGCCGCAAAAGAGACAGGCGCAGAAGCCATTCACCCTGGCTATGGTTTCCTGTCTGAAAATGCCGCTTTTGCCAAAGCCTGTAAGAAGGCTGGACTCGTCTTTATCGGGCCTGAACCTGACGCGATCGAGCTGATGGGTGATAAGGCCAAATCCAAACGCCGCATGATCAAAGCAGGCGTGCCTTGTGTGCCGGGCTATCAGGGCGAAAAGCAAGACGATAAAACACTGCTGAAAGAATCCAAATCCATCGGCTTTCCAATCATGGTCAAAGCCGCGGCGGGCGGCGGCGGGCGCGGCATGCGTTTCGTGGATGATCCCAAGGCACTGCCCGACGCGATTAAAGACGCGCGGTCAGAAGCCGCCAATGCCTTCGGCTCGGAAGTGCTGATATTGGAACGCGCCGTACAGCGGCCCCGCCATGTCGAAATTCAAGTCTTCGCCGATAAATATGGTAACACCATCCATTTGGGCGAGCGAGATTGCTCTGTACAGCGCCGTCACCAAAAAGTGCTGGAAGAAGCACCTTGCCCTGTCATGACGCCGGAACTACGTGAGGCCATGGGCGCCGCCGCCGTGAAAGCCGCCAAAGATATTGGCTATGTCGGTGCGGGGACCGTGGAGTTCATGCTCGATAGCAGTGACGAGTTTTATTTCTTGGAAATGAACACACGCCTGCAAGTCGAACATCCCGTGACGGAAATGGTGACCGGGCTTGATCTGGTCGCTCTGCAAATCCGGGTCGCCCGGGGGGAGAAGCTTGGCCTACAACAAGACAACATATCTTTGACTGGTCACGCTATTGAAGCCCGTCTCTATGCCGAAGACCCCGCCAATGATTTCTTGCCTGCCACTGGCCCGATCCATCTGTGGCAACCTTATCAAGGTGATGGCATTCGTATCGATAGCGGGATTGAAACAGGCGGCGAGGTTTCGCCTTTCTATGACCCAATGATCGCCAAAGTCATCGCCTATGGACAGACGCGCGAAGAGGCGAGAACCAAATTAATTAAAGCCTTGGAAGAGACTGCCATTTTCGGCGTGAAAACCAATCGCGCCTTCTTGATCGACGCTCTTGGCCATCCGGTCTTTGCAGATTGTGAGGCCACGACAGCTTTCATTGCAGAGAACTTTTCCGATAATGATCTGGCGGAAAGGCCGCTCTCAAATGAAGACGCCGCCATCGCCGCAACCACGCAATATCTGCTTAGCCGTGAGGACGCTCTCAAGCGCAGCCTGCCAATCGCTTGCGATCTATTGGATTGGACGAGCGCGAGCAAAATCGGCACGCCTTTTCAGTATGAAGATTGCCTTGTCGTCATCACGCCCAAAAGCGGCGGACATTATGCCGCCGACATTGAAGACAAAACATACGAAGTCTCCGTCCTGTCTCGACATGCCAACACGGCCCTCATATCAGTGGATGGACAGCGCCATAGAGCCCATTTTAATGCGCCCTCTGAAGCCATTTTGGAATTCTCCGTCGGTGCACGCACCCATAGCGTGACCAATCTCAACGCCATAATTGTCAGCGCCGAAGACGCCGCAGGCGCCGGGGCCGTTATCGCGCCCATGCATGGGTCGCTGCTGGAACTCTTCGTCAAAACCGGAAACAAGGTCTCAAAGGGCCAACGTCTTGCCATTCTAGAAGCCATGAAAATGCAGCATGAAATTCTGGCTGAGGCGGAGGGTGAAATCACAGCCATCCATGTTCAGGCAGGAACACAAGTCTCGGCGGATACAATCATGATTGAAATTGATACCGGGGAGGAAAGCTGATGCAGGAAGGCACTATGCAGGAGGCTTGGGACTTTAAAGCCGAATGCGATTCCATTGCGGCAATCCTTGACGGTAAATCAGAAGCTGATTTCCAAACTGAAACGCTTTTCAAATCCTGGACGGTCAATGAAATTGTCGGCCATTTGCACCTTTGGAATATCGCCGCCGATTTGACCCTGACCAAGCCGGATGAATTTATCACCTTTGTCACCAAAGCGATGGGCGGGATTATGAAAGGTCAAACCCATCCGGAGCTACAGGCGGAGTTTTTCTCTGGACAAAGCGGGCTGGAGATTTATCAAGCTTGGAAAGACTACTATCCCGCCATGGCCGAACGCTTTGCTGCCGCCGATCCGGAAGCTCGCGTCAAATGGGCGGGGCCGGATATGTCGGTCAAATCCTGTATCATCGCGCGGCAGATGGAACATTGGGCACACGCGCAAGCCATCTTCGATGTCTTTGGGCTGGACCGCGTCAATGAAGATCGCCTGAAAAATGTCGCCCATATCGGGGTCACAACTTATAGCTGGTCGTTCAAAGTGCGGCAGATGGAGCCGCCCAAGCCCAAGCCCTATATTCGACTGACCGCGCCCAGCGGGGCGATCTGGGAGTGGAATGAACCGCAAGACGATAACCGAGTTGAAGGCTCCGCGACCGAATTTTCTCAAGTCGTTACCCAATGCCGCAATGTTGAAGATACAGATTTGACAACTATTGGAGACGCCGCCACTTCATGGATGAAAATTGCCCAATGTTTCGCGGGCGGCGCGGAAACCCCGCCGCCTGCCGGAACGCGCCACAAAGCCCATTAAGGACAGATTATGAAAGCCCTACAAGTCACAGAATTCGCGCCCTATACAGATCACAAAGTCGTCGAGATCGACGCGCCGAAAATTAAACCCGGCCATGTGCGCCTGAAAATCCATGCTGCGGGCGTAAACTTCCCGGATATATTAATGGTTCAGGGCCAATATCAGGTCAAACCACCCTTCCCCTTTATCGCGGGCGCGGAATGTGCGGGCGAAGTCACAGAGCTCGGCGAAGGCGTCAAACATCTTAAAATTGGCCAGCGTGTCGCCGCCCTGCCCGGCGTGGGATGTTTCGCCGAAGAAGCCGTCGTCCCCGCCGAGATTTGCGTGCCGATTTCTGACAAGATGAGCTATGAAGAAGCCGCCGGATTTGTCATGGTTTACGCGACCTCTCATCACGCGCTCAAAGACCGTTCTGATTTGAAACCCGGCGAAACTTTGCTCGTCCTCGGAGCTGCTGGCGGGGTGGGCCTTACCGCCGTGGAGCTTGGCAAACGTATGGGCGCAACTGTGGTTGCGGCAGCCAGCACGCAGGAAAAGCTGGATATTTGCAAAGATTATGGGGCTGATCACGGCATTCTCTATACTGAGGAAGACCTGAAAACCCGGGTGCGGGAACTCACCGACGGCAAAGGCGCAGATGTTTGTTATGATCCGGTCGGCGATAAATTCGCCGAACCCGCACTCCGGTCTTTGGCTTGGGGCGGGCGTTATCTTGTCATTGGGTTTGCCGCAGGCGATATCCCCAAAGTGGCCTTTAACTGGATGCTGCTCAAAGAACTCGATGTTCGCGGCATTCACTGGGGCGCGTGGATCCCCCGCAACCCGAAGGGCCACATGGAAAATATGGGCGAGCTGATGGCCATGTATGAGAAAGGCGAGATCAAGCCTCGCGTCTCCGGCGCTCATAAATTGGAAAACTTCGCCGACGCCATGACGGCCCTGACTGAACGCCGCGTCATGGGCAAAGTCGTTTTGACGATGTCGTAGTTACAGCCCCATCTGCCGGACAGCGAGGTCGCGCATGATTTCTTCGGACCCGCCGCCAATAGCCATGACTTTGACTTCGCGGTAAATACATTCCACGCGGTTGCCACGTAAATACCCTGCCCCGCCAAGAATTTGCATAGCCTCGCTGGCGACAAATTCCAGTGCCTTTGTGGCAAAGAATTTGGCCTTGGAGAGCGAGGCAACCGGAACATTTCCCTGCTCCATGTGCCAGCAAATATTTAGCATATAACTCTCCACCGCTTCGATTTTCGCGGACATGTCCGCGATTTTATGACGGATGATCTGGTGCTTAATCAGAGGCTTGCCGAAGGTTTCGCGCTCTTTGGCCCAGGCTATAGAATCCTCCAGCGCCGCCTTCATCATACCCAAAGAGGAAGCGATCAGCGAGAGACGTTCATTGTTGAAATTATGCATGATAGCGATGAAACCGTAATCTTCCTGCCCCATCAAATTGGTAGCGGGCACGCGGCAATCATCCATGTAAAGCGTCGCTTGATCTGAGGCCCACCAGCCCATTTTCTGCTTTAGCGGTGTGCGCGAAAAACCCGGCGTATCAGCCTCGACGAAAAACAGCGAAATGCCCGTCAGTCCCGGCCCGCCTGTGCGCGCGCCGATCACAAAATAGTCGGATTTCATGCCGCCCGTGATGAAGGTCTTGGAGCCATTGAGCACAAAATGATTGCCGTTACGTTTAGCAGTCGTTTTCAAATTGGCTACATCCGACCCGCCGCCGGGCTCGGTAATACCGAGGCTGGAGCCCTTCTTGCCCAGTACAATATCTTTCAGCACCCGGTCACGGATTTCCGGCGCGGCGAGTTTCTGGATCGGGTCTAGCGAAATCCCGCGGCCGCCGACCGCCGCGCCGACGCCGCCAAAGCCGCATTTTCCCATTTCCTCCGACGCGATTGCCCGCATGAACGGGTCATCAAATCCTAGCCCGCCATATTGCTCATCAATGCCAAATCCAAAAAAACCGAGCGCGCCGAGCTTCTCATGCAGTGCCCAAGGCACCTGTCCGGCTTCATCCCATTCATGGGCATGGGGTATGATTTCCGTTTCGACGAAGCCGCGAATAGTCTCGCGAAAAGCGCGGCGTTCATCGTTGTCAAAAGGGTTGGTCAACATGGTAGGGCCTTGCGGTTACGGGACTGTAGGATTACGTTTTATTCCATAAGAGACAAGGTTATTTTGGGGACATCATGGCAAATGACATTAGATCAGCCGCATCACGCGCGCTGTATGACGCGCTGCGAAGTGGGGACAGCATCGCGCCGTTGACTGAAACTTATGATGATCTGACGATTGATGATGCCTATGCCATTTCTCGGGAATTTTTAAAGCTGCGCGTGGATCAGGATGGCGAGACAGTCATTGGCAAGAAAATCGGCGTCACCTCCAAACCCGTCATGAATATGCTGGGCGTTAACCAGCCGGATTATGGATTTCTAACCAGCGCCATGTGGGCCAAGGATAATGTCATTGATACATCAGAAATGATCCAGCCCCGTGCCGAAGCCGAAATAGCCTTTCGCCTGAAATCCGATCTGCAAGGCCCCGGTGTGACGGAAGCCGATGTTCTCGCCGCGACAGACGCCATCGCCGCTTGTTTCGAAGTGGTCGACAGCCGCATTCACAATTGGCAAATCAAGATTCAAGATACGATTGCTGATAATGCCTCTTGCGGGACTATGGCGATCGGGCATGATTGGATTGATCCCCATGATGTAGACCTTTTGGGCTGCAAAGCAGTTGTCATGAAAAATGGGGAAAAATTATCTGAAGGGGTGGGCGCGGCGACCCTTGGTTCGCCTCTGACGGCAGTCGCCTGGCTGGCCAATACGCTGGGGGATCGCGGCATTCCCTTTAAGGCAGGGGAAATAATTCTTTCCGGATCGCTCGTAGCCCTTGAACCTGTCGTGGCAGGTGATAAAATGCAAGTGACCATTGATGGAATAGGCGACTGTGAGGTGTCGTTTGTTTAATCACTCCCGCTGACCAGACACAGCCGGAGCGAGATAAGACAATGAGTAAAATCAAAACAGCTATTATCGGTTCGGGCAATATTGGCACGGATTTGATGATGAAAATTGGTGAAATGTCGGACGTGCTTGAAGTGGGGTGTGTCATTGGCATTGACGAACATTCCGAAAGCCTGGCCATGGCAAGGGAGCGCGGTTACGCCACCAGCCACACCGGAATTGAGGGCGCACAGGAATTGGATGTCTGGAAAGACGTCAAAGTCGTCTTTGACGCGACCTCAGCTTATGTGCATCAAAAACATTCCGATATTTGCACAGCGCAGGGCAAGCAGATGGTGGATTTAACGCCCGCTGCGATTGGGCCATTTTGCGTGCCCGTCGTGAATATGGATGAACATCTGGACGCGCCCAATGTCAATATGGTGACATGTGGTGGTCAGGCGACCATTCCAATGGTCTATGCCGTAACGCGGGTTTCTAACTCTGTGCCTTATGCTGAAATTGTTGCCTCTGTCTCTTCCCGCTCTGCTGGACCGGGCACACGCGCTAATATCGATGAATTTACCCGTACTACGGCTAAAGGCACTGAAGATGTTGGCGGCGCGCAGAAAGGCAAAGCCATTATTATCCTCAACCCGGCGGAGCCTCCCATGCTGATGCGCGATACAGTCTACGCGCTGTCTGTCGGAGGTGATGAAGATGCTATCCGCAAATCTGTCGCCGATATGTGCGCCGATGTTCAAGCCTATGTGCCGGGTTACCGCCTGAAACAAGAGGTGCAATTTGAGCGTTTTAGCGGGAACAATAAGCTTCATATTCCGGGATTGGGCACCTATGAGGGCACCAAAGTTACAATCTTCCTCGAGGTGGAAGGCGCGGGACATTACCTGCCCAAATATGCCGGAAATCTCGATATTATGACCTCCGCCGGACTTGGCACGGCAGAAGCGATTGCGAGGAAGAAATTCGGAGCTGTGACATGACCGGTATTGTCACAGACCCCACAAAAGACCGTCTCTATGTTCAAGACGTTACCTTGCGCGACGGCATGCATGCCATTCGTCATCAATATGGGATTGAGCATGTGCGCAGCATTGCCAAAGCCTTGGATGAGGCAGGCGTAGATGCCATTGAAATCGCTCACGGTGACGGGCTGAATGGCGGGGCCTTTAATTACGGCTTTGGCGCGCATACAGATTGGGAATGGATCGAGGCCGTCTGTGATGTTGTGAAAAACGCAACCGTCGCGACACTTATCCTGCCCGGTATTGCCACCATAGACGAGCTGAAACGCGCTTATGATCTAGGCGTGCGCAGCGTTCGCGTGGCAACACATTGCACCGAAGCCGATGTTTCGCGGCAGCATATTGAAATGGCGCGGGAGTTGGGCATGGACACGGTCGGTTTTTTGATGATGAGCCATATGGCCGAACCGAAGCACCTGGCAGAGCAAGCCAAATTGATGGAAGATTATGGTGCGACCTGTGTCTATGTCACGGATAGCGGAGGGGCGCTGGATATGGACGGTTATGCAGATCGTCTGAAGGCCTATAATGATATCCTGAAGCCGGAAACAGAACGCGGCGTGCACGCTCATCACAATCTCTCACTTGGCGTGGCTAATTCCATCGTCGCCGTTCAGAATGGCGCACGGCGGGTGGACGCTTCGCTCGCGGCGATGGGCGCAGGCGCGGGCAATGCGCCGCTGGAAGTGTTTATCGCAACCATCGACAAGAAAGGCTGGAACCATGGCTGCGACGTATTCAAGCTGATGGATGCGGCCGAAGAACTGGTTCGGCCATTACAGGATCGGCCGGTCCGTGTTGACCGCGAGACGCTCTCTCTTGGCTATTCAGGCGTTTATTCAAGCTTCCTGCGTCACGCCGAAAAAGCGGCGGAGGATTATGGGCTGGACACTCGCGAAATACTGGTCGAACTGGGCCGCAGGCGCATGGTCGGAGGACAGGAAGACATGATTGTCGATGTCGCGCTGGATATCTTGAAAGACAAGGCGGGCTGACATGTTTCCAAATGGCGCAACCTTGATCTTCGGGGCGACAGGCGGAATTGGTCGCGTGGTCGCCCGAGAATTTGCCAAGGCGGGCAGCGATATCGCCATCATGTATCGCTCCAGTCTGGCAGTTGCTGAAGAGCTGAAAGCCGAAGCCGAAGCGGCGGGCGTGAAAGCCACACTTCATCAATGCGATGTCACAGATCATGAAGGCCTGACCCAGAGCGTAACTGATGCGATCAATAACCATGGCCGTATTCACTCCATGGTCTGGGGCGCGGGGCCCTTGGTCGATCAAGTCCATATTGGCGAGGCTACCCGAGAGCAATGGCGCAAAGCCGTGGATGTAGAAGTCCATGGATTTTTTGATGCCAGCAAAGCCCTGATCCCGCATATGCGTGACGCTGGCGGCGGGAGTTTTGTGCATTTGGGATCTGCGGGTGATTTATCGTTCCCGCCCAAAGACTTCCTTTCTGTTTCCCCCAAAGCCGCGAATGAAAGCCTGATCAAAGGCATTGCCCGTGAAGAAGGCGTGAACAATATCCGGGCCAATAGCGTTCTGATCGGCGTGATCGAAGCCGGTATGTTTCTGGAGCTATCCAAACAGGGCGTGTTCGACGAGGCTTGGACGGCGGAAGTACAAAAAAACCTGGCGCTGAAACGCTGGGGACAGCCAGAGGAGATCGCCAATGCCGCAATTTTCCTTGCCTCAAATAAGGCCGCTTATGTGACCGGGCAACAAATTGCTGTGGCAGGCGGCTACGGGCTTTGATAAAATGCGTAATAAAAATAGAGAGTAACTGCGCAAAAGAAGGTCTTATGGCTTCAAAAGACTTGAAATGCGTAAAATAAAGGCGCAAAATTAGGGAAATTCTCCGCGGAGGCATATCATGGCAACGACAGCAGAATACGGCATAGGCGAGTTTACCTTCCCGCGAGGGTGGTTCATGGTCGGCGAAAGTAAGGACGCGACCGAAAAACCAATTCCACTGCGTTATTTTGGCCGCGACATGATTATGTATCGCGGGGCCTCGGGCCGCGTTGTCGTCATGGACGCTTATTGCCCGCATATGAAAACCCATCTGGCGAAGAATGAAACCAGCTATATCGTTCTGGATGGACAGCAGATTGAAGGGGATGATATACGCTGCCCTTACCATGCCTGGAAGTTTGGGCCCGATGGCAAATGTAATGAAATCCCGTACTCCCCTGCCCCAATCCCGAAAGCCGCCAAAATCCGCAGCTTCCCTGTGCGTGAATGGGGCGGGTTGATTTTGATCTGGCATGACGAAGAAGAAAATGAGCCGGATTTTGAGCCGCACGCCCTGCCCGAATGGGATGATCCGAAATGGGTGAACTGGAGAGTGGATCACCTCGGCACTTTGGATTGTCACCCACAGGAAATCATCGACAATATGACCGATAAGGCACATCTCGGTCCGATCCATGGCTCAACCGACATGGAATATTTTGAAAGCGAATGTAAAGATCATGTCATCCGGCAGGTACTGGCGGCGGGCCATAGAACATTGTCCGATGAAGTCATGACCAATGACACATGGTATACGGGACCAGGAATTTTGCTCTCACGTATGAACGGCTATTACAGCAGCCTGATGATGATCTGCCATACACCGATTGAGGATGGCAGCTTACGCGCTTGGCATGGATTGATGGTGGAGCCGCCTAATTATCCAATGAATGATGAAGACAAGGCCGCTGTACCCGCTTTTCAAGAAGGATCCAAAATGGCCCTGCTGCAGGATTTTGATGTCTGGGCCAATAAGGCGCCTTGCCTGTCTATTATGCAAGTCGTTGGCGATGGCCCCTTTGGCAAAGCGCGGGCTTGGTACAAACAATTCTACAACCCCCGCAAGGACGCTAAAAAATATCAAGCCAAATCCAATGGTCACTGGGTCACCAAAGGCACGAAGCGCGACCCTTGGGTGGAAGCAGCGGAATAGCAAGCTAGAAATTTTAACACGCAATCATGGCCGGGCTTGCCTGGCCTTTTTTCTTCGTTCGTTGACGCACAAAAAAAGCCGCCCGATTGGGCGGCCTTAAATATAGAGTTATTATCAGAACGCTTAGAACTTCATTGCTGCTGTCATACCATATGTGCGAGGTGTCCCAAACACATTCACGACTGACGAGAGCGGGCCGAATGGCAGAGTGTCTATAGTATATTCATCATCTGTCAGGTTTTGCCCCCAAAGTGCCAGACTGATCTCATTTCCTGAGTCCAGCTCTTTAGAGAGACCAATACGGCCGCTCAGGAGTTTTTGTTCTGTTAAATAAGCAAAAGGCGTGGTTTCCACTTCGTCTTTGTAGCTGTAGTTGATGGTACCAAACACTCCCATGCCATTACTGAGTGTCCGGTCATAATTAGCCGCCACAGAGTAACTAAGCTCCGGAGTGCCTTGAATTGATTCCCTTGTCACAACGCCAACTTGAGGGTTTGGTGATACAAGATCATCTGTCTCTCCATTAATATATGCAATATTTCCGGATAGTGTGAAATCTTCTGTCATTGCAAATGTAGCATCTGCTTCAATACCCCATATGTCAGTCTTACTGTTTACGATTGCACGTTTTGTCGAAATTAATGGGTCAATTGAAACTGTGACTTGTTCATTAGGAATATCATATATGAAAGCTGCTGCATTTAAGCGGAATCTATCGCCAAAATCGCCCTTAAAGCCAAATTCGTAAGACGTGATCTCTTCAGGTTGGAAAATGAAGTCTGCCCCAACAGTTTCGCCCGCAGCAGGCAGCAATGAAGCACTGGCATTAAATCCGCCTGAACGGAATGCCTGCGAGTAACTAGCATATACCATAAGATCGTCATTAACATCATACTCAATGATTGCTTGTGGATCCAGGCTGTCAAAACTTACCTTATCCGATTGCGGCAAGATTGGGTTACCCAGTAAGTCTATTGTATCGCGGAAGAAAGGAGATAAATTTTGTTGAAATCCTTTCTTAGTTTCATCTGAGTAACGCAGACCACCGATCAAACGCAAATCGTCATTCACGTGGTATGTCAGCTGCCCATATGCGGCATAAGCCTTTGTATCAACACTCAGAAAGTTTCCGGTCGCAAAACGAACTTCAGGAAGAACCCCCGCAAGAAAATTGGCCGAGCCGTCAGCGGCTAAACCTGCCACGAAAGCATTTGGAGCAGGGTTTCCTTGCACTTGACAGAAAGCCAATGGAATACGTCCCGCAGCCGCATCAGCACATAAAAGCCCAGGCAGACCGACACCTAAACCAGGCGCTAGTAAATCAAGATAGTCCTGCGCATCCCCGCCGTTAAATCCAGCTCTGCCTGTGGCGGTAGATTCATCGAAGTAATAGACACCCGCAGTGTAATCAATCTTACCATCAGAAAAGCTACCTGTAGATGTTGTCTCAAAGCTAATCTGGGAATGCCCATCAACTGTCGGCGATCTCTCACCATCAGGTGATTGATAAAATCCTGTAACAGGGTCGCGTGGAATGAAATCATCCCAATCGGCGCGAGCCTGTACTCCCACCCGAGCCAGAAGCTCTGGCAAGCGCGCGAAAACATTGTTGAATGAATAATTCTGCCCAAAAAATTGGGCATTTGGAACCGTGTTGGAGTTCAGTATAACATTCACAATCGCAGGATTAACTTGAGGATTAAGTTGGACATAACGCTCTGAGTCCAGACCGCGCCACGCAAGAGTCGTTCTCATACTGTGGTTTTCGTGGAAATTCCAATTCGTTGTGATGCTAACGCCTTTGTTTTCAGCAAAGCCATCACCCACAACTCCATTTGCGGTGAATTCATCTATTCTGTCATCCGTAGCGCCCTGCACAGCTGCGCCAAAAACGGCAGACGAACCTGGGCGGCACCCAACTGCTGGTTCATTGTCTAATCCACAACCGATATTGAAAGCTTGGTAAAAATATGGCTCATTGGTAGATTTATTATAATCAGCCGCCATAGTCATATCGAATTTGTCAGAGAATTCGATGAGAAATGCCATACGACCACCTATACGATCATATCCTGCCCAATCATTTCCTTCACCTAGGTTTTTAACCCAGCCATCACGGGCAGAAAATTTGCCTGAAGCCCGGAACGCCGCGGTATCACCCATTGGCATATTAAAACCTGCGGTAACGCCAAGCGCATTATAATTTCCGTAATCAACGCTTACCTGACCAGAGAACTCTGACGGATCAGGCGCCGCAGAAACCAGATTAATTGCCCCTGCCACTGCATTCCGGCCATAAAGCGTGCCTTGCGGCCCCTTGAGAACTTCGACGCGCGCTAGATCCGGAGAGTCAAAGGCAAGCCCAACGACCTTCCCTAGATATACACCATCGGTATAAATCGCGACTTTATTATCAAGCCCCAACTGAGGGTCGAATGTCCCAATACCGCGAAGGCTTAGGCGTAAGCCGTTCGAGTTAGCGGCGGCGGGATATGAGTACAAACCAGGGGTGTATTGCGCGATGTCTTCCAAGCCTTCAATACGGTTATTTTCTAAAGCCTCGGCGTCAAATGCAATAATTGACGCAGAAACATCCTGGAGCGACTCCTCCTTTTTTGTTGCTGTAACAACGATTTCGTCTAGCTGCGCATAGGCGGGCGCAGTCATGGCCATTAAAGAAGTCGTGATAGTGAGGG
>JAHDHS010000073.1 GCA_020631215.1 Hellea sp.
TTCGACCAACATATCGCTGGATAAAACCAGATCATATCCAGCGGCAGGTTTATAAAGCGCCGCATCATCGAGAAACCCTAATGCTTCAGGCCCTGCCAAAGGCTTTAAATAGGTCTCAATGAAATCAAATTCATCCATAGAAAAGAAATATCAGCTTTCCCCAATCAAGCCAAACTCAGCGGCCCGGATATCTTTGGCGATATTTTCAACGATCCCATTGACCATGCCGGGCTCTTTGCCGTCAAAAAAGTCTCCGGCAATGTCAACATATTCACTGATGATGACGAGCGCGGGCACATCCGGCCGGCGCATAATTTCATAGGTCGCAGCCCGTAAAGTCGCCCGCAGGGTCATATCCAGACGGCGAATTGGCCACCCCTCGGAAAGTTTGCCGGATATAGCTAGATCAATATCATCCTGAAACGCGACGCAACCATTGACGATATCTTCAAAATAAGCCTCGTCCGCTGTGATCATGCCGGTTTCATCTTTTTGTCCGAACCGGTGATCCAGAAACTGCCTAATGACAGACTTTTGCGGTTCAGATGACAAATCCATTTGATAAAGCGCCTGTACCGCTGCGACCCTGGCCGCACGGCGTAATTTCGGATTGGCTCCGCTCATCCGTCTTTGGCCAATTCTTTGCGGATTTGTATCATCCGAAGAGCCGCCGACGCCGCAAACCCGCCCTTATCTTTTTGGTCCGGTTTGGACCGCGCAATTGCCTGCGCTTCATTTTCAACGGTGATAATGCCGTTGCCAATTGCCAGTTGCTGATTAACCGCCAAATCCATCAATGCCCTTGCGCTTTCCTGACAGACATAATCATAGTGGGTTGTCTCGCCCCGAATAACGCAGCCCAATGCGACATAGCCGTCATAACCCGCATCCGCTGCCTCGGCGTAAGAAATCACATGCGGAATTTCCAGCGCCCCCGGCACATTCACTTTGACGACCTCTGTGCCAGCGGCCTGTAATTTCGCCAACGCGCCTTGGAGCAAATCTTCGGAAATCGCTTCATAATACCGCGCTTCTATGACGAGGACCTTCATGTGCTTGTCCCGCTGATAAGTGGCGTAATACCGGTAAGCTCCAAATCATAGGCCTCAAGGCCGATCAATTTAGGCATCGTATTGGTGATCAGGCGCATTTTATGCACGCCCTGATGGGACAGAATTTGAGCCCCGACCCCATATTCCCGGATCGTCTGTTCCTTACGGTCAACCATAGAGCTATGAGCGCCCAGCCGTTCAAGCAACGTATCAATCGACCCTTCCCGGATAAGTACCAAAACAGAATGCCCATCATGAGACGCAAGCTGTTTCATGGCGTCCCAAATAAGCCCGGATCGCGGGCTTTCTTCATAAAGGATATCGCCCGCAAAATCGACCTTGTGGACTCGTACAAGACTTTCTTTATCGGCCTTAGGATCGCCTTTCGACAAAGCCACATGTTCCAAACCATCGAGGAAATTCCGATAGACATGAATTTTAAACTCGTCCCCATTTTGTGACGTAAAATCAGAACTTGCGACATGTTTGACGAAATGATCCTTCTTCATGCGATAAGCGACCAAATCCTCGATTGTTCCGATCTTGAGGCCATGCAATTGGGCAAAGCCAATCAAATCCGGCAGGCGGGCCATGGAACCGTCATCATTCATAATCTCGCAAATCACCGCAGACGGGTTCAGCCCGGCCATACGGGATATATCAACGGACGCCTCGGTGTGGCCTGTTCGAACCAACACACCGCCATCGCGGGCAATGATCGGAAACATGTGACCGGGCGAGACTATGTCATCAGCACGGGAAGCCGGGTCAATTGCGCATTGAATTGTCAGACTTCGGTCACCAGCGCTAATCCCGGTCGTCACGCCCTCGCGCGCTTCAATGGATTGGGTAAAGGCCGTTTCAAAGCGAGATTTATTTTCGGCGCTCATATTGCGCAGCCCTAATGCTTCGGCCCGCGCTTCTTCAATCGCCAGACAGATCAGCCCCCGCCCATGTTTGGCCATGAAATTAACGGCGTCAGGCGTGGCAAATTGGGCCGGAATGATAAGATCACCCTCATTTTCGCGGTCTTCCGCGTCGACAAGAATATACATCCGCCCATTACGGGCATCTTCGATAATCTCTTCAGGCGTCGCCAATTCATAGACGTCATCAAGGCTGGCTTTGTTCAGATCAGTCACACTCATGCTTTCATATGCTCCAGATAGCGGGCCACATAGCGGGCTATGAGGTCAATTTCCAGATTTACTTGGTCACCCGGCTGTAATTTTCCGAGAGTCGTGACCTCCGCCGTATGAGGGATGATATTCACCTCAAACTCAGGGCCCTGAACTGTATTTACCGTCAGGGAAACACCGTCAATGGTGATCGAGCCTTTGGGGGCAATGCCAAAAGCGATGTCTTTTGGCGCTTGGAAGCGTAAATTCAGTGAACCGGCAATTTCCTTCCGCGAGACCAAAGCCCCTACCCCGTCAACATGTCCCGTGACCAAATGACCACCCAGCTCATCGGCCCCCGTCAAAGCGCGTTCCAAATTGACCTTCCGGCCTGCTTTCCAGTCACCCATAGTGGTTTTGGACAGGCTTTCATCTGACACATCAAAGGCGTACCAATCTTTGCCTTTTTCTGTCACCGTCATACAGGCCCCAGCATGGGAAATAGAGGCTCCGATATCGATAGAAGACGTGTCATAGCGGCAAATGACTTCCATACGGGTATCGCCCCACTCCCCGCCAGTTTCACGGGTCACCGATTTGATCACGCCCATATCTGTGATGATGCCTGTAAACATTATCGCACTCGCTCATATCTTTCATGAAGATCGTCGCCCAGCTCGCTTACGTCAATCCGGTTAAAGCGCATAGCCAGATTGAGATCCTGCATATTCAGCGCTCCTATGCCGCTTCGGCCATCACCGCCCAGCAATATTGGCGCCCGAAACCATTCAATCCTGTCGATGGCATCGCATTGAATGAATGACGCCGCCAATGTCCCGCCGCCTTCTAGCAGCAAACTATTCACGCCATTCGTTTTAAGGGCCTGCAAGGCTGTCACCGCTTCGACTTTGTCAGAGCATGGAACTTCGAACAAGCGGACGCCCAATTCTTCCAGTGCTTTGGCCTTCGCGCCAGAGCTGTCCCTGGTGAAAATCCAGACAGGCGTTAGAGTGGCCGTTCGGGCTAGGTTCGATTCTGGGGACAACCGGAGCGTCGTATCAAAAATGACCCGGATTGGATCAGGCTGCCCGTCGATACGGGTCGTTAATTGCGGATTATCCAGCACCGCCGTATTGGCCCCGACCACGATCGCGTCATGTTCGGCCCTTAAAAGGCGGCCTTTTTGACGGGATTTTTCACCCGTAATCCATTCAGATTGCCCATTGGCCAAGGCTATTTTCCCGTCGAGCGAGGTTGCCAGTTTCAATGTCACGAAAGGACGTCTCAAGCCCTATTCTTCCTCATCTTCTGAATCGAGTTTCTCGCGTTCGATGAATTGTTCGAAATCGGCAGTCGCGCGAAAATCCTTATAGACGGACGCGTAACGCACATAAGCCACCTTATCGAGCCCCGCCAGGCCCTCCATGACCAGCTCACCGATTTGGTCAGACGTTATGTCCGATTTGCCGGAGGTCTCTAATTGCCGCACAACACCGCTAATCATTTGTTCAATCCGCTCAGGATCGACCGGCCGTTTCTGCATAGCGATCATGACTGAACGTTTTAGCTTTTCGCGGTCAAAGGGGGCTCGGCGTCCCGTCTTTTTGACCACAGTCAACTCGGCCAATTGCACCCGTTCATAGGTCGTAAAGCGCCCGCCACATTTCCCGCAGAGCCGGCGCCGACGCACTGCATTGCCATCCTCAGCCTGACGGCTGTCTTTGACTTGAGTGTCTTCGGATGAACAAAACGGGCACCTCATAATGGGTTTATCTATAGAGAGATTTAGCCTCCGTAAATCGGGAATCGCGATGTTAGGGCCTTCACGCGCTCACGCACAGAGGCTTCCACTTCCGGATTACCTTTGGGGTTTTCCGCAAGCGCATCGAGGACTTCCGCCATCAGAAGTCCGATTTCACGGAATTCGGCCACGCCAAAGCCGCGGGTCGTGCCTGCGGGCGAGCCAACACGAATACCGGAGGTGATGGTGAATTTCTCCGGGTCATTCGGAATGCCGTTTTTATTGCAGGTAATATAGGCCCGGCCCAAAGCCTGCTCGGCGGCTTTGCCTTTCACGCCTTTAGGCGTCAGATCGATCAAAGCCAAATGCGTATCCGTGCCGCCGGAGACAACGGCGTATCCGGCCTCGACCAAAGCACTCGCCATGGCTTGGCAATTATCAATGACGGCTTGGCTGTAAGCTTTAAACTCAGGCCTCAATGCATCGCCAAATGCGACGGCTTTACCTGCGATTACATGCATAAGCGGGCCGCCCTGAATACCCGGGAAGATCGCAGAGTTAAACTTCTTGGCCAGTGTCTCATCATTGGTCAGGATCATGCCGCCACGGGGCCCGCGCAATGTTTTATGCGTTGTCGTTGTTGCGACATGGGCATGCGGGAATGGTGATGGGTGCGTGCCGCCCGCGACAAGACCGGCGAAATGCGCCATGTCGCAATGCAAGTAAGCCCCGACCTTGTCGGCGATTTCGCGAAAGCGCACAAAATCGATCTGACGCGAATAGGCCGACCCGCCGCAAATAATCAGTTTGGGCTTATGCTCCAAAGCCAAAGCCTCGACCTGATCATAATCGATCAAATGCGTGTCGTCCTTGACGCCATAGGAAATGGCATTGAACCATTTGCCGGATTGGTTGGGCGGTGCCCCGTGAGTTAAATGTCCGCCGGACGCCAAATCCATGCCTAGGATTGTGTCACCGGGAGTCAATAGGGCAAAGAACACACCCTGATTGGCCTGTGACCCGGAGCTTGGCTGGACATTGGCAAAACCGCAATCAAAGAGCTCACAGGCCCGGTCAATCGCGAGTTGTTCCGCGACATCGACATGCTGGCACCCGCCATAATAACGCTTCCCCGGATAGCCTTCGGCGTATTTATTTGTCAGGACAGACCCCTGCGCCTCAAGCACAGCCTGGGAGACAATATTTTCCGATGCGATGAGTTCAATCTCATGCTGCTGACGCTCCAGCTCTTTTTGCATGGATTGGAACAGTTCCGGATCGCGGTCTTTCAGAGACTGCGTAAAGTAATTGCTCAGATGGGCGGTGGATGCATCATTGGCTGCGGCGGTCATGGCGACGACTCCATATTGGGTTTAGGCCCGTCAGATAGTCCGAAACCTTCCGCCCTGCAATGCAGGAAACCTCCTTTTTCACATCATAGCCATTCCTGATGACGATTATCAGAAATTCAGGCGAGTTTCCTTTCCTGCTGGCGATCTGGCGCTCAGCCTTTGGTGTTAAACAAAGCAGGACATGCCCGCGAAGCTTAAGCCTCCGATGGAAACCAAAGG
>JAHDHS010000004.1 GCA_020631215.1 Hellea sp.
AGTGAGCGTGGGAGCATGAATCAGCCTCTTTCTTTGATAAAATATAGGAACATCATAAGTTAATGTCCCACTAAGATTTCATGACAATGCAGCAATATCGAAGTCTTTCACATTTGATGATCTAAGACTCTTTGGAGACCGAGAGGTGAACTTTCTTTCTCTGTCATCCCGGACCGTTTATCCCAACCCCGACATCCGTAGGGCAGGTTAGCGCAGCGTAACCTGCCGTTTTGCGGAATTGGCGGATTACGACCTAACGGTCTAATCCGCCCTACGATATTGTTCCGCCCATGCGCTTCCTCCTGCTGGCGATCTGGCGCTCAGCTATTGGGTTAAATCCTTGGTGAAGGACAGCCCGCGAACCCTGGCGTTCATGATGGACACCATAGGGTTAGAATCATATTTTACACGAACGCCAAGGTTCGCGGCGGTGCGTTTTCGCTGACGGCCGGTATATACGCAGACAGTCAATGCAGATGTTGTAAATATCTACACGTCTGGTCAGCTCTCGCCAGCAGGCCCGGCACAACCGGATGTGTCACCACCCAGCGCTCAACCCGCACCGTCCCTTGATCAGGTAAGTGACGTCTCACCCGTCCCGTGACCAAAAGAACAATTCTAAAATACTACGGTTGCGGGGAGTGAGGATTCAAATGGGTGATTATTTTATAAGTGATTGAAAGCACGCAGGAAAATTTAGAGAAAACGCGGCTTCAATTAAACCTTCCTTCTCCCTTGAATGAGTCTGGTTCCACAGTGATATAAACATCACCTTTCACCCTCTAAGGGTGACAAGGATTTCAATGCGGAGGTTTAAATTTTTGAAACCGTGCAAAAGAAGGGTAAGTCGAACATTGCTTGGGGTATTAAACGAAATTAAAGGCCCATAACTCAGCGTTCTTTTGCAGCAGGCTAAGCTATTCATTAAGCACTTTCGCCTTATATTGATATCGGGTCTTTTTCGGGTTTTCGGTGGCAGTGAATGTGGTGAGCTCTATGCGGTCACCGGCTCTGACGTCGCTACGCATAGGAACCGTAATGATTGTGTTGCGGCCATCGCTTAGATCAATAACGGCTTTGATTTGCGGGCTGCCTAGCACATTCGAGTTAGATAAAAGTGTTCGGACTTCACCTGTGGTTTCACCTTGAGCCTGCCACGTATAGCTGTGCGGCTGGACCATGAGTGCCCACATGACGGCCACAGACGCGGTCAAAATAAGTCCGGCTTTAAACCATTCGGCTTTGGATAAAGGCATAACGTCCCTCCTGCTTCTATATCAGGTGGGGAATTTAATTAGAGTTTCAAGTGGGATGCAGGCTTTGAGTTAATCCCGGAAGTTTTTGAACTGAACGGGTTGTTCCAATCCCAGGTCTTTGATGAATTGGATGGTTGCCTGAAGATCGTCGCGTTTTTTGCCGGAGACGCGCAGCTCTTCGCCTTGAATGGCGACCTGCACCTTGATCTTGGAGCCTTTGATATCTTTGACAATTTTTTTGGCCATCTCTTTGTCGATACCTTCTTTCACGGCAATCATTTGCCGCACAGACAGGCCCGAGGCCGGCTCGACTTTTTGGTAGTCAAGCTGCCCCGGTTCGATCCCGCGCTTATGGAGTTGTCCGCGCAGGATTTCATGCATCTGTTTGAGCTTTAATTCATCATCCGCGATGACGAGTATGCCGCCCTCCTTGGCCTCAACCGAGGATTTAGACCCTTTGAAATCATAGCGCACAGAAATCTCGCGCATGACATTTTGCACGGCATTGTCCACTTCGGACATATTGACTTCAGAGACGACATCAAAGCTGGGCATGGACTGGCTCTCTAGATTTTCTGATTGGTATATTGGCGCAGCTCGCGGCGGGCAACCTGACGGCGGTGAACGGCGTCCGGGCCATCGGCGAATCGAAGCGTCCGCTGACCCTGCCACATACCGGCCAGTGGCGTGTCTTGCGATACGCCTGTGCCGCCATGCATTTGCATGGCTTGGTCGATGACCTCGAGTGACATGCGCGGGGCCTCGACCTTGATCATGGAAATCCATGGCGCGGCGTCGCGTTTGGACATTGTGTCCATCGCCCAAGCTGCCTTCAGGCAGAGCAGACGCGCCTGTTCAATCTTGATGCGGGCTTCGGCGATATAGTCAAAATTCCCGCCCAGAAAAGCGAGCTGCTTGCCAAAGGCTTCACGTTCCAAAGACCGCTTGCAGAGTAATGAGAGCGCCTTCTCGGCCTGTCCGATAGAGCGCATGCAGTGATGGATACGGCCCGGGCCTAGGCGGCCTTGGGACACTTCAAAGCCGGCCCCTTCGCGGATCAGCAGGGCATCGGCCGGAATACGCACATCGGTAAAGCGGATATGCATATGACCATGAGGCGCATCATCATGGCCGAAGACCATCATGGGACGCAGGATTTCAATTCCGGGCGTGGACGCGTCAACGACAAACATCGAATGTTGCTCATGTTTCTTGCGGCTTTCATCCGGCGTTTTCGCCATCAGGATATAAACTTTACAGCGCGGATCCCCTGCCCCCGATGACCAATATTTCTCTCCATTGAGCACCCATTCATCGCCGTCTTTGACGGCGGAGAATTCCAGATTGATCGCGTCAGAGGAGGCCACATCCGGCTCTGTCATCAAATAGGCCGAACGGATTTCGCCTTCCAATAACGGCTTAAGCCATTTTTCCTTGTGGCCTTTCGTGCCGTAACGCTCGAGCACTTCCATATTGCCTGTATCGGGCGCGGAGCAGTTCATCGCCTCACTGGCCATATGAACCCAGCCCAGCTCTTCGGCGATATAGGCATATTCGACCGTCGTCAGGCCGTAGCCTTCATCCGAGTCGGTCAGCCAGAAATTCCATAGGCCGCGTTTGCGGGCTTCGGATTTTAGGATATCCAGAATTTCAAGCTGCCGCTCTGAAAAATCAAACCGTCCGCCGGGTGCAGTGCCCACGAGCGCGTGGAATTCTTCATCCAACGGAGCGACAAATTCGCGGGTAAATTCTCTGATTTTTTTTACGAGCGGCTTGACTTTCTCTGTCATGCCAAGGTCCATATCGGCCATATTGCTTTCCTTTATAATTGTCCTGTTTTGATTTTGTAGCGCGCGAGATTGCCCAGCGCGGATGTCATTTGTCCGTAATCCTTGAAACGGGGATTATCATTTTGCCCGCGATAGAAACGGGCATAGATTTGCTGGATAATCACGGCCAGCCGCCAGATTCCATAGACGTAGTAGAACTGAAACCCCGAGACATCTGCGCCGGTTTTAGCGGCGTAGAAATCCAGTATTTCCTGCCGGGTCATCATGCCCTCAGCCTGAGACGGTTGGCGCACGGTCAGCTTCATAAAATCCGGATCATCGGCTTGTATCCAATAGGCAAGCGTATTGCCCAGATCCATCATGGGGTCGCCCAGAGCGGAAATCTCCCAGTCCAGAATGGCTTCGATTTGGGTGGGGTCATTTTGGCGCAAAATGCAATTATCAATGCGGTAATCGCCATGAATCACCCCTGCCCCGCGCTCGGTCTCCGGCATATTATCGACCAGCCAGCCCTGCACGTCTTCGAATTTTTCAACATCTTCTGTCCAGGCTTTTTCCCAGCGGCGGTTCCAGCCTAAAATCTGGCGTGAAACATAGCCTTCGGGTTTGCCGAAATCCCCCAGCCCGACCGCTTTGTAATCCGCTGTGTGCATATCGACGAGGGTCTGGAAGAAATTTTCACAAAGCTGACGCGTTTCTTTCGGGCTCCAGTTCCAATCTTTGGGGATTTTGGTATGAATTAGATGGCCCTCATTGCGGTCCATCACATAAAATTCCGACCCAATGACAGAAGCGTCATCCGTATAATAGAGCGTATTGGGCACAGGCACGATGCCTTTTAGCGCCGTCATGACCCGATATTCGCGGTGCATATCATGGCCGGATTTCGGCTTGTCGCCTGTCGGAGGGCGGCGCAACACCATGCGCCGCTCCGGGTAGTCAATCGCATAGGTTATGTTTGACGCGCCGGACGGGTATTGCGCGACTTTGGGCGTGCCTTTCAGATCCGGTAGCAAGTCTTTCAAGATCGCATCGACGGCGTCGATATTGAGCTCTTCGCCCTTGCGGACTTCAACTGTGGGGTTTTCGCTGCTCATGAAATGATAGCGCCGCCGTCAACGACCATGCCTTGGCCTGTGAAATAGCTGGCTTCACCTGAAACCATATAAAGCACCGCGCCGACCATTTCTTCGGGTTGGGCCATACGGGAGATCGCAAGGTAATGTTTCATATGCGCGTCCATACCGGGCAGGTCTTTTAGGCCCGCCGCAAGTTTTGTATCCGTAAAGCCGGGCAGAAGCGCGTTCACGCGCACGCCGGAATTAGAATATTCTTTTGCCATGCCTTTAGTCATATTGATCACGGCGGCTTTGGTCATGCCGTAAACCACGCGCTGTTGACCCGGCTGTATGCCGTCAATCGAGGCGACATTGACGATGGAACCGCCGCCATCTTTCATCAGCAGGGGCATGGCTTTGGACGACAAAAAGAACGGGCCTTTGACATTGACGTCCCATGTCTTGTCATAGGCCGATTCCGGTGTTTGATGGGCCGGGCCGAAATAAGGGTTGGTCGCGCCATTATTGATCAGGATATCCAGACGGCCAAATTCTGCCTCGATCATCGCCAGTGTTTTGTCATGATGGTCAAGCTCGCCCAGATGCAGCTCTGCTGAGACCGCCTTTCCGCCCTTGGCCCGAATGGCCTCGGCGACTTTTTCGCAATCGGCTTGCTTGCGGGATGAGCAGATAACCGTCGCGCCATGTTCGGCCATACCGTGGGCGACCGCCTCACCAATGCCGCGGCTTGCGCCCGCAACCAGTGCTACTTTTCCGCTTAAGTCAAATCTTTGGGTCATATTCTGTTCCTATTTTGAAGTCGGTAAAGTTTCGCCCGCCATTTTCTGGCGCAGCTTGCCCATCCCCGCCAGATAATCATCATGTTTCGTGGCGCGATGCGCAAAATAATCCGCCACAACCGGATGTGACAGCACAAGAAACTTGTCAGCCTCGATGGAAGCTTTCAGCGCTTCGGCGACATCAGACGGCTCCAGGAAGCCGTCTTTGCTGTTTTCGGCCATGTCAAAGCCTTTGGTCATATTGGTGCGCACATATTGCGGGCATATGCAATGGGCTCTAATGCCGTGTTGCGCATGTTCAATTTGGATCGATTCTGCAAATGATACGGCGGCGTGCTTGGTGGCGGAATAGGAGGCGCTACCAATCTGATTCAGCAACCCCGCGGCTGATGCCGTGATCACGAAACGGCCGGAGCCACGTTCGATCCAAGATGGCATCAGGGCCCTGGCCGCATAGACGGATGCCATCACATTGACCTGCCATGCCAGTTCCCAGCTTTCATTACTGCCGCCGGCCACATGCGGCCCATTGCCCGACCCAACGCCGGCATTGGACACATAAATGTCAATCGGGCCAAAATCCTCTTCGATCGCCGTAATCGCCGATTTAACCTGAGCTTCGTTTGAGGCGTCAAAGCCATAGGCGCTCGCGCCGATTTCGGTGGCTGTTTCCATCGGCAGCTCTAAATCGCATATGGCTACTTTGGCCCCATTGGCCACAAACATTTCGGCAATGGCGCGGCCAATGCCGCCGGATGCGCCGGTTACGGCGACTGTCTGATCTTTAAACATAGGCTCTTATCAAACATCCCTTGGTTCGGTGCAAGGATTTGCGGCCTCATTTATATTGAATAATGGACTCGCAATGTTGCATAACAGTCTCATGGACACCGAAAACGATCTCAGCCTGGACGCCCATTCGGTTTTGGATCGGGATAACATCCCGAATGAGAACCAGAGCGTCACCTGTTTTGCCTGCGATGAACCTGTGGTCGGGCTCTATTGCGCGGAATGCGGCCAAAAGAACGATAATTACCGCCGCTCTATCTTCTCACTCGGATGGGAGCTCTTCGCCTCTCTGACGGCTTTAGAAGGCCGCACATGGCGCAGCCTGCGCAGCTTGATCTTAAAACCAGGGCAGATGGCACGTGAATATGCAGATGGGGCGCGCCAAAAATGGACGTCCCCTGTTCGTATATATCTGGCCATGTCTCTGATCCTATTTGGATATATCACTTTATCGGGCACGCAGCTCATTGCCTTTGGACCTAAGAAAACTGCGGCTGAGACGCTGCAATTGGAAACCGGAAATGAAGCCTTCACGCCCGCGATCTATTTTTTCAAACGCAAAGGCGAGTTAAGCGAACTGGTTACGGACGAAGCTCTATCCGCATTTGAAGATGGGCTGAACCAAATCATGTCTAGCGACTCAGAGAAATCTGTCGAAGAGCTCAAGGCCGAGATCGAGAGCAACAATAAAAATATTGCCCGAATGCAAAAGCAGATGGAATCCATGACTTATGGCAAACAAGGCGTCCAAACCGGCGTCAATGCACTTCAAGCACGTAATGAGGCAATTGAAAAACTGATTGAAAAAAAGCTTGATCCGGATGCGGCGTCTGCAGAAATCCCGACACAGCCAGACCCTGATGCCGAAGACATAGAACCGCCTGAGACTCCGGAAACCAATGAGGATAGCGATAGCAACAGCAATATCAAAATCACTGGCCTGGACGGGAAAACCTACAGTCTTTCCAATGAAGAGATAAGGCTAATCGCCATCGCAGCTTTGCGTCAACCGGAACGTCTAAATGCCGCAATTGGTCGATGGCTGCCCCGGATCATGTTTTTGATGATGCCCTTTTCAATGTTGATGGGCGCGATTTTCATTCGCGGGAAAGAGACGGCGATGCTCTATGACCATTTGGTGCATGCCGCCTATATTCACGCTTTCTCTTTTCTGTTGTTGTTTATCTTTATTCTGCTGGTGCAATTCACACAATTTCCAAACCTGCTCATCATCTATACGCTCATTTTGCTGATATATCTGCCAATATCCGCAAAGCGCATGTTCAAGCGTGGGTGGTTCAAATCCTTTTTAACCAGCTATGGCGTCGGCTCGGTATATACCTTTATCATGAGCCTTATTCTCGTTTACCTGATAAGCTTGGGCGCGCTGGATATCGCTGCGGAATATGCCGTTACGCAAAGCTAAGGGTTGCTTCTTAGCGGCGGCTTAGGGGCCCGATCCCCAAACCACCATAGGGTCGCAGCTGTCGCCGCAAATACGGCGGCTTCGACAATCGCGCCATTTTGGGTCTTGGCAAATATCCATCCGGTTATCAGCCAAAGCAAAAGCGTCAAAATCGGTCTGACCAAGCGCAGTATATTGATGACCCATTGACTAGCCTTGCCGATCGCCGCATCCGCCTTGATTGAGGCCTCCAACCCCGCCCAAGAACCCGCCTGCGCTACGAGGGCCAGTTCGATTTCACTCTCTTGCGCTTTGGCTTGCATATTGAGCTCATGCAGACGGTATTCATGGCTCCATCTGGCTTGTTCCTGTTTGAAAGTCTGCCGCCGTTCAAAGAAACCTGCCACGCGGCCCAGAGCCGTGCCGACAATGCCGAATAATCCGCCTGCGGCGGCGTCCATACCAAGAATTAAAGGGTCTGCCATAATTGCCTCGCTTTCGGGCCGCCATACCAATGGCGCGGGCGTCCCAAATCCATGTGTAAAAATGTTGAATAAAACCCAAACCCAGTAAACCCCGCCTCGCGGCACATGGCATAAAGATGTTTCGGGTTGTGATTCTGAAGTGAGACATCAGCCGCTAGCTTTAGATGCTGTGACAATGGCGCCCCGCCAACTTTGGCATTATGCAAAGCACAGCGATGCGCCGACAAGATAATAAAAGGCGCTCCGGTTAAATCCCGGGCCCTTTGCAATCGATCCATGAATTCGGGCCAAGGATAGCTTTCACCGCAATGACGGCAAGCCATCTCTCTTTCGGTAAAGCTTGGCCAAATCCACTCGGGACGTTTGATATCAGTTTCAGACTTCACCCCTAAAAAAATAGGCGCAAACTTATATGGGAGGATTCAAATAAAAAACCCGCCATGAAGGCGGGTCTAAATGCAATATTTGCGAGGAAATAAGTTTATTTAGCCGCCAAACATGCTGAGTTTACCAGCCTTCTTGGCTGCGAGATAATAGAACGTCACGCGATTTTTGAAGCGTTCGCCTTTCATCTGCGCGCAGACATCCTCAACCAATGCCTCTTGACCTGTGTTTAGACCCAATTTCTTGGTCACAAAGCCTTTGGCGACAGTTTTCTTCTCTGTTTCGTCAGAGCAAGCGACCAGTGATGAATCACGGCTGCGAAGGGCAACTCCACAATATTTCACAATGCTTTCAACTGTGCCGCGCTTGGCAGAGCGGTCATATTTTTGGACATTGGCATAATATTTATCCATTGCCTTTTCAGCATCGCTTTTCTTCGCTGCAGTACCGCGCGTTGATCCGGGCTTAGGTCCCGGCTTCTTGCGAGGTTTACCGGCTGCAGTCAGAGCGCCGCGCTTGGAACCCGGCTTTGGCCCAGGCTTCTTGCGTGTCTTTGACGCAGACGCTTTGGACGCAGACTTCTTGGCTGCGGGTTTAGCCGATGATTTGGCCAGTCCTTTAGCTTGTCTGACCCATTCGTCACGCTTGATGCGGCCTGGAATGGAGTCAATGACGCCTTCTACCATTTTCACGTCGGCAGCTTTCCAGTTGGCGATCTGACGGAAATAGTAGATACCCTTACCGTTCAAATCTTTCTCAAACTTAGGACCAATACCTTTGATCAGTTTAAGATCATCGGGCTTACCGTCTGTCGGGCCATCCGTGTAAAGAACCTTAGGCTTAGGTGTCGCCTTGGCTCTTGTTTTGGCTGGAGCCTTCTTCTTAGCGGCCGGCTTTTTCTTTGGAGCAGCCTTTTTAGGTGCAGCTTTCTTTTTGGCAGCAGGCTTCTTCTTGGCTTTTGGCGCGTCGGATAAACGGCCTTCCAGATATTTCACACGTGCAGCCAGATAGCGGTTACGCCATTCCAGCGCATATGAATCGTCATCATCGCTCTTGGAAGCAGCTGTTGCAGCAAGACCGGCAGCACCGGCTCCGGCAGCAGCAGCGGCCAACTTGCTTTTCAGGTCGGATACTTCACCATCGCGGGTGGAAACATGACCCTCAAGCTCTTGAACGCGGGCACGCAGGCTATTAGCTTCAGCGCGCAATGCACCTTCGCCTTCGACGGATAAATCTCCGACCTGCTTTTTACCGCGGAAAAACAGCCAACCGAGTAGAAGGCCTAACAAACCTGCCAGCAGCAAAGGCAGCAGCAGGAAACAAAGTACAAATGCAATTATATTGCTCATGGGACGTCCTCCTTATTCGGACTGTGTAAGAGTGAATTCGATCCGGCGGTTAAGCGCCCGACCTTCTGGTGTATCATTGGATGCGCGCGGCTTGGTCTCGCCATAGCCCGTAGCCGTCATACGTGACAATTCCACGTCATTCTCAGCCAGGTAAGCCAAGACTGTATTAGCCCGCGTTTCAGATAAACGCTGATTGTAACGCTCATTGCCGACATTATCAGTATGTCCGTCAATCGCGATACGGAATGACTTACATTGGTTTGCCGCCGAGGACAGAGCATTGAGCAAATCAAAGCTGGCATCGCCGCGGATTTGAGCCCGGTTATTGGCAAACTCAATTGTGCTGCCTTGATTCAGGTCATCAAATAAAGTTTGGCAAATTGACTTGGACGCAACCGTACCAACATTTTCTGCAGCCATGTCCGGAACAGATATATTGGCCGCAAATTCGTAACCGCTGGGCAAGTTAGCCCCCAAAGCATTGATGCGGGATCTCACGTCAGCAGATGCAGCATCACCGCTGATGAAACTTGTGCGGTCCTCCATTGCAAAACGTCCGGAATTGAGAAGGTTTAGTTCTTCAATATTCTTCTCAATCACATTGCCCCAATTTCCATCAGGCGCACCAACCGCAAGCTTAATTGTACGGTCCGTCACATTCCCTGAAAATGTAGAGCGAGCTTTGGACAGGATTTTATTCTTCTGTGTCTCGTTTTGCACATATCCGGATAAAACCACATTTCCGTTTGCATCTTTTGTCGCGTCAAATGTGTAAGGTGACTGCGTTGGCAGTGTTGCAAATGTCAACTGACTATCAACTTCATGCCATTGACGCTCTCCCTTACAGGCAGAACATTTTGTATTTTCCGCAACATTTGCTGCATCTCTTGCGAATGCCTCTGATGGTGCTTCACCTGTCAGCGTCGCAACATTGCCACTCATCTCAACATTTGCAAATTCATATCCGGCTTCGGACAGTGAATTACGAATGTCATCTTCCATGCTGGCCACTTTCGGCATGCCGAATAACCAACCTAAAATGAGTGAAGCAATGGAGAGGATAATTATCCCCCAAAACCATTTAGCTCCCATTATTTCCTCCTTAATTTAGGCAAGTCCAAAGGACTCACGCGCCTTCCCTAAACCAAGCGCGCCCATCATGCAACGTTTGGCCTAATTAATTACCGATTATTTTGGAGCCTTATTCAGGCGACATTCATTTTTAAAATCAACATCATCGCGTCAGACGCGAACAGGCTTCATCATATTCCCTTTTCAATTCAGAAACGATTGTTTCCACGGATGGAGAACTGTCAATTGAGCCGACGCCTTGGCCCGCGCCCCAGATGTCTTTCCAGGCTTTGGCATCTGTGTTTCCGCCTGATCCGAAATTCATCGATGTTTTATCTGCCTCGGGAAGGTTGTCCGGATCCAACCCGGCCTTCTCGATGGATCCCCGCAAGTAATTTCCGTGCACGCCGGTGAAGAGCGAGGAGTAGACAATATCTTTCCCCGCGCTTTCCACGATTTCCTGCTTATAGCCGTCTTCCGCATTCGCCTCTTCGGAGGCAATAAAACGCGTGCCTATATAGGCCATATCCGCGCCGATAGCCTGCGCAGCGGCCACAGCCCTGCCCGTCGCGATCGAGCCTGAGAGCAATAACGGCCCGTCAAAAAACTGCCTGATTTCGGGGATTAGCGCGAAAGGCGATAAACGCCCCGCATGCCCGCCCGCGCCCGTACAGACCGCAATAATGCCGTCCGCGCCCATAGAAATCGCCTTTTTCGCGTGCCTGATGTTAATGACGTCATGCAGAATAATCCCGCCATAGGAATGCGTGGCGTCATAAACCTGTTGATTGGCTTGCAGGCTGGTGATGATGATCGGCACTTCATGTTTGACGCAAACTTCCATGTCATGCTGCAAGCGGTCATTGGACGGGTGACAGATTTGATTGACCCCAAAAGGCGCGACTTTCTTATCCGGATTCGCCTTTTGATATTCTTCGAGTTCAAGCTTAATCCTCACAATCCATTTCTCCAGCATCTCTGCCGGACGGGCATTGAGCGCCGGAAATGTGCCGACAATCCCCGCTTTACATTGGGCGATAACCAGCTCTGGGCCGGACACGATGAACATAGGTGAGCCGACGACAGGCAGAGGTAAATCCCTCAAAATAGGGGGTAATGACATAGTTTTTCTCTCAATTTTCGGTGATTTTCGATCGATTTATGGTTAATTTTTTACAAAGCGCCCTACTCAGCCGCCGCATTTTCAGCACTAGCCCGGAAATCGGTGTCCGCCTCTGAGGCCATCCACGCCATGAGCGCAAAAGCCCAAGTGTTGATCGCGATATCCTCAGGGTCGATTTTATCCAGCGTGTCATCAGGGGTGTGATGGAGGTCGAAGTAATCGGTCCCGTCCTGCTGGAATCGCATGACCGGCACGCCTGCATTGGCCATCGGAATAATATCCGGCCCGCCGGAGGTCGGCGCATCACTCATGGGAAGGTTCATCGCCGCAGCCATCGCCTTAATAACATCCTGACCGGACTTCACACCCATCTGAACCTCATAAGGCGGCTCGGCCCCGAAATCGGACTCGGTTGCCAGAACATGGTTCTTCAAATCATCCTTATGCTTTTCGGCATAGGCAAAAGCCCCCAGTAACCCGACTTCTTCCGCGCCGAATGCGATGACCCGGATGGTGCGTTTGGGTTTCAGGCCCGCTTCGAGAATGACCTGCGCGGCCCCTGCGGAAATCCCGACCCCGGCCCCGTCATCAATCGCGCCTGTGCCCAAATCCCAGCTGTCCAAATGTCCGCCAATGACGACAATCTCTTCGGGCTTTTCAGTGCCGACAATCTCGCCAATGACATTACCGGAAGTCACAGGCCCGATGGCCTTGGGCGTCAAGGTCAGTTTCATCTCAATCTCTTGACCGCGTTCCAGCAAACGTTCCAGCTGATCCGCGTCTGGCGCTGACAAAGCCCCGATAGGAATGGGCGCAACGTCTTTGGCATATCTCATCTGGCCCGTATGAGGGAAACGGTGGCTGTCCGTACCAACGGACCGGATAACGACCGCCAAAGCGCCGCGCTTACCGGCTTCGGTCGCGCCGCGCTGCCGCTTCAAATTTGCCGGGCCATAACCTGCCCCGTCCGGCGCTTTTTTCATTTTGCCGGAAATAAAGACAATTTTGCCCTCAAGCCCGCCTTCGGGGGCATTTTCCAGATCCTGAAAGGTCTTAAAATAGGCAATCGGCGCTGTGACGCCGCCTTCGGGCGTGGCGACAGAACCGCCGAGGGATGTGATATACATATCCTGCGCAAAAGGCGCTAGGATAGAGGCCGTCTCTTCGCCCCTGATCCAGCCGGGCATGGTGAATTCCTCTACGCGGACATTTTGCAGCCCGATCTCTTTAAATTTGGCCACCGTCCAATCACGGGCGCGGGCCTCTGCCTCTGTTCCGGCCAGTCTCTGCCCGATCTCTGTCGTTAGCCCTTCAACAATGTCATAGCCATGTGAGCCATTCATTGCGATCTCTTTGAGCGATTGTAATTCCGGTGACAAAGACACCGCACTCTCCGCCTTGGCGGGTTTGGATGACGCAGTGGCTTTATCGCCCGACGGGGCGGACTGCCCGCAGGCAGCTAAGCTGAGTACCATGGCGGCGGAGAGAAGAAGTCGTGTCATCATCATTTCCCTGTTCATAGAGGTCGCGCAAAGTCAGATTCACGCTTTTCAAGGCTGGCTGGATGTGGTTGAACAGCAGCCGATGCCAAATGGCAATACAATAATTTTGAATTCTCGACAAATGGGGACGGATGAGCGGTAAAATCCCATCCGGTATAATCAATGAAACATCTTAAACTCATAACCATGACCTTGGCCAGCACAGCCTTAATCGCCTGCGAGCCAACCGTCGAAGCACCAAAGACCAATCCGGACGCCAAAGTCTCTGTCAATGACCTACAGCGCCGAATCGCCAAACTGTCCGATGACGCCTTTGAAGGTCGCGCACCGGGCACACCGGGCGGAAAGGCCGCGGCCCAATATATTGCCGATGAAATGAAGGCGGCGGGTCTGGCCCCTATGGGTGAGAACGGTACATATTTCCAAGGCGTGGAATTGACCGAAGCCACCGTTGCGCCAAACTCCACTATGACGATTGGCAAAACGGGTGAAGACGCACCGATGCTGAGCAGTGACCAGAACACAAATTCAGTGTTCTGGACGAAACGTTTGGCTGAGACGATCAATGTAGAAGAGTCTGAATTGGTCTTTGTAGGTTACGGCGTGGTCGCCCCTGAATTTGGCTGGAATGATTATGAAGGTCTGGACGTGAAAGGCAAAACCGTCGTGATGCTGGTCAATGACCCAGGCTTTGCGACCAAAGACGAGGCTTTGTTCAAAGGCAATGCCATGACCTATTATGGCCGCTGGACTTATAAATACGAAGAAGCAGGCCGTCAGGGCGCGGCTGCCGCATTGATTGTCCATGAAACCGAACCAGCCAGCTATGGCTGGGATGTCGTTTCCGGGTCTTGGACAGGCGCGCAATATGATCTGGTGCGGCCGGATGGCGGCGCCTCGCGCACGGCCATTGAAGGCTGGTTGCATTTGGATACAGCCGAGCAAATTTTCGCAGCCGCAGGGCTCGACTATGGAACTTTGAAAACCCAAGCCGCTGTGAAAGGGTTCAGCCCCGTTTCCATGGACGGGTTGACACTGAATGCCACGCTGAACCAGACGGTTAAAACGACGAAATCCAACAATGTTGCCGGCGGCATCAAAGGCACAACCCGGCCGGATGAATATGTGCTTTACATGGCGCATTGGGATCATCTGGGTAAGAATGAAACGCTGGAGGGTGACCAGATTTATAATGGCGCAGTGGACAATGCGACCGGCACGGCTGCGATCATTGAGATTGGTGAGACCTTTGTCGAACGCGGCGCGCCGGAACGTTCCGCCATTTTTGTGGCGGTCACTGCTGAAGAAAGCGGGCTGCTGGGCTCTGCCTATTATGCCGAAGATCCGCTGGTGCCGCTGAATAAAACTGTGGCCGGTATCAATATTGATGCGATCCTGCCGATTGGGGAAACCAAAGACTTTAAAGTCATCGGCTTTGGCGCGTCCGAGCTTGAAGACCGCTTGAAAATACAATTGGACAAGCGCGGCATGTATATGGTGCCCGACGACAAGCCTGAGGCGGGTTATTATTACCGGTCTGACCATATCAGCCTCGCCAAAAAAGGTGTGCCGATGCTCTATGCCGATCCAGGCAATGATCATGTGACCAACGGCCTGACCTATGGCGAAGATTTTGCCAATGAATATACCAAAGAACGTTATCACAAACCCGGCGATGAATATGACAATAGCTGGGATTTGTCTGGGATTGTTCAGGCGTCTGATATCCTGTTGGATATGGGTTACAGCATGGCCGACAGCAATGACTGGCCGACCTGGTATGAAGGCACAGAGTTCCGCGCGCTTCGTGATGAGATGATGAAGTAAGCTGCGCCTCGACGTGCAAACTGTCATCTGCATGAAATGGGGCACCCGTTACGGGCCCGAATTCGTCAATCGTCTTTATTCGGCCTTGAAACGGCAGACGAGCCGCCCCTTGCGGCTTGTTTGCCTGACGGATGATGACAGCGGCGTTCACCCGGATGTGCAATGCCGTTCCATCCCGGACATCAACCTGCCCGATAATCTGATCAATACACCTTGGCGGAAACTAACGCTCTGGAAGGCGCCGCTGCATGATCTGACAGGCGATGTGTTGTTTCTGGATTTGGATTTGGTGGTGACGGGATCGATTGACCCGCTTTTTGATTATGAGCCGGGCAGATATTGCGTCATCGAGAACTGGACTCAGATGGGACAGGGTCTGGGCAATACCTCCTGTTTTCGCTTTCCGGTCGGGAAATACACTCATATTTATAACCGTATTCAGGAGGACCCCGGCCCCGTCCTGGCTAAATACCAAATCGAGCAGGAATATATTTCCCGCGAAATCGAAGACATGGTGTTCTGGCCCTCCCTTTGGTGCGCCAGTTTCAAACACACATTACTGCCCAAATGGCCGATGAATTTCTTCAAGCCAGCGCAACTGCCCTCTGAAACCAAAATCGTCGCCTTTACCGGCAAACCCGATCAGGATGAGGCCGCGATCGGGAAATGGCCGGCCCCTTGGTACAAGAAAATCTACAAACATGTCCGGCCAACGCCTTGGATCACTGAGCATTGGTAAGTTTAGACGACATCACAATCGGGTTGTCTATCCTGTCATGGCGAGGCGGTGAAACTCTGAAGCACAGTTTGGAAAGCTATCAAAATGCCAAACTGTTTGACTTATTTGATGCGTCTCAAGTCTTTTTGCCGGATCCGGATGAAACTGTCCTAAATGTTGTCAGAGGCTATAACGTGAGGATGGAACAGGCCGAGAAAAACCTCGGCATTCTCGGAAATCTGGCCGAGGCTGCCCAAAGGATTGAGACAGATTATTTGCTCATGCTCGAAAATGATTGCCCATTATATGAGACCACGCAAACCGCGCGGGAGCAATTCGAACGCAGCCTGACAATTATGCAGGATGAATCTGTGGTGGCCGCCAGATTTAGAAGTGTCAAACATCCCGGCGCGCCGGAACCCTTCGGACCGGAAAAATATTCCAAGCTCTATGCGCCCGGTATAGTCAATCGATTGCATCGCGCTTTAAGGCCCGGCAAGGTGAAACGATTAAGCGGATATGCCGCCTATCTGGGGCCAGAGGCCATGGCCCGCCACCCTGGTTATTTTAAGAATTTGAGGGACGGCTATATACTGATCGACAATCGCGTTGGAAATTGGACGAACCAATCAGTCTTGGTGCGCCGCGAGCAATTCATAAATGAAATTATCCCTATGGCCAGAGCCGAACCAAGTCGGCGGGGCGCAAACGGGATGCCGAATTTGGAAATCGAGCTTAACAAAAGCCGGGCTTGGCGAAATTCCGGCTGGAAAACTTTGTTGACGCCGGGTGTTTTTACCCATGAGCGGATCGGATATCGCGGCTATTAAACATCCAATACAGGGCGCGGGTATTAGCACAGAATTTTCGTGGTTTACGGGAATTTAGTATGAATATGTCACTCGTCTGCCTTAAAAGGGTGAAAAGGACGGGAGACGGACATGTCAGCCATCAAAAAAGCAATGAAATTAGGGTTTGCCAGCACAATCGGCGCGATTGGCGTTTTGGTTATCGGGCAGAGCGCGATTGCCAATGAAGACGGCCCTGCGGGCAGCGCCGGCGATCAGGTCAAGAAGTTCCGGCAACTCGGCACGGAACTGCCCTCGCCCAATGTTTACCGCTCTGCCTCTGGCGCGCCCGGCCCGGCCTATTGGCAGCAACAGGTCGACTATGTGATCGATGCCCGTCTGGATGAGGATAAGCGCCGCATCTTTGCCGAGAGCGATATCACATATAAAAATAATTCACCTGATCCGCTGCGCTATCTCTGGGTGGCGCTGGATCAGAACCGGTTTAAAGATGGTTCCACTGCCCGCATAGCCAATGTTGCCTCTGCGACAGGCTCCCGACGCGGGCAGGGCTCCGGCGGTGAAGATAGCTATAGCTTTGGCGCGCTGCGCTACGAGCAAGCCATGGCGGACCGCGAATATGGGTTCGAGTTCAAGGCCATCATGGATGAGGACGGCGACACCTTGCCCTATGTCGTGAATGACACGATGCTGCGGATTGATTTACCCGAAGTCCTTGAGCCCAATGAGAGCGTCACGGTTCAGATTGATTGGGAGCATAACATCATCGACGAAGTCGCTGTGGGCGGCCGTGGCGGTTACGAATATTTCGAAGATGAAGGCAATTATATTTTCGGCCTCGCCCAGTGGTTCCCGCGTTTGGCGGCCTATACGGATTATACGGGCTGGCAGAATAAGCAGTTTTTGGGACGCGGTGAGTTTACGCTGGAATTTGGTGATTACGAAGTCAATCTGACGGTGCCATCTGATCATATCGTGTCTTCGACGGGCGTGCTGCAAAATCCGCGTGACGTGCTGACGGCCGAGCAGCGTGAGCGTCTCGACAGCGCCAACACAGAAAGCCCCGTCTATATCGTCACGCCCGAAGAAGCCGAAGAAAATGAAAAGACCAAAGCGCGCGGCACTAAGACCTGGCGCTTTAAGGCGGAAAATGTTCGGGACTTTGCCTGGTCATCCTCGCGCAAATATATCTGGGACGCGATGCTGTTTGAGCAGGATGACGAGAAGCATCCTGTCGTCACCGCTATGAGCTTCTTCCCCAAAGAAGCCGACCCGATCTGGAGCCAATATTCCACCCAGGCCGTTGTCCATACGATGGATGTCTATAACCGTTTCGCCTTCAACTATCCCTACCCCATCGCGCAATCCGTGAACTCATGGGAACGCGGCGGGATGGAATATCCGATGATCACCTTTAATGGTTACCGCCCGACGGAAGACGAGAAGACCGGCGATGTCACCTATTCACGTGGCGTGAAATACGGCCTGATCGGTGTGATCATTCACGAGATTGGGCATATTTACTTCCCTATGACGGTGAACTCTGATGAGCGCCGCTGGACTTGGATGGATGAAGGGCTGAACTCTTTTCTGGAATATCTGGCCGAATATGAGTGGGAAGAAAATTTCCCGATTTCTGGCGGTCAGCAAAACCCGCTGGATGTCATTCCGCGCTATATGCAATCGGCCAATCAGGTGCCAATCATGACGCAGTCTGACAGCGTGCTGCAATTCGGCCCCAATGCCTATTCCAAGCCCGCCGCCTCTTTGATCGTGCTGCGCGAGACTGTCATGGGACGCGAGCTGTTTGATCATGCCTTCCGGGAATATTCCCGCCGCTGGAAGTTCAAACGCCCAACCCCGGCTGATTTCTTCCGCACCATGGAAGACGCCTCGGCTGTCGATCTGGACTGGTTCTGGCGCGGCTGGTATTTCGGAACGGATCACGTCGATGTCGCCGTGACGAGCGTCCGCGAATATCAAATTTCCTCGCAAGACCCGGAAATCGAGTTTGATCTGGACCGCGAAGAAGACGCCCGCAAACGCCCGGAAAACATCTCTCAAATCCGTAACCGCGAGGAAGGCATGACAACCCGCCTGCGCCGCTATAACGATCTGGAGGATTTCTACAACAAAAACGACAAATTCACCGTCACGAACAAAGATCGCAATACCTATTCATCCTTCCTGAAAGGCCTGAAAGGCTGGGAGCGCAAGGCCTATGAGCGCGCGATGGATGAAGTCAAATATCTCTATTTTGTCGATTTCGAGAATATTGGCGGGCTGATCACGCCGCTGCCGCTTTCGCTGGAATATGAGAATGGCCGCGTTGAAGAGTTAATGATCCCGGCGGAAATCTGGCGCCGCAATTCGCAATTCGTCACCAAGCTGATCATCCGGGATGATCCGATTGTGTCCATCAAGCTGGACGAGCGGCACCAAACCGCCGATGCCGACTTCTCCAATAATATCTTTCCGCCGACCATCGCCTCTGATCGTTTGAAGCTGAAAAAATCCAACTTCACGCGTAAAGACATGATGGCCGACAGCCTTGTTAAACTAACAAGCAAAAAGGGCGAGGACGATGAGGCCAAAAAGGCCGTGCCTCTGGACAAACCCGATGCAGCGGCCAAGGAAAAGTCCCGCAAAAAGAAGAAAAAGAAAAAACGCGAGAAATCCGCGCTGGAGAAAACCCTCGAGCGTATGCTGGGGCAGGACTAACCCCGCTCCCAACCCATTCCTCCAAATCCCCGCCGGAGCTGCCGCCCGCGCGGGGATTTTTTATGCCTGCCCTATTGCCAAGCTCGCATAATCACAGCATGACAGAGTCATGTTGATATTACACCATCTGAACAATTCCCGCTCACAACGCATCCTTTGGCTGCTCGAAGAATTGGAGCTGGAATATGAGATCAAATTCTATCAGCGCGACCCGGACACCAACCGCGCCCCGGACGAGCTGAAAGCCGTGCATCAACTCGGCAAAAGCCCGGTGATCGAAGACGGCGACGACATCGTGGCCGAAACCGGCGCGATCATCGTCTATATTCTGGACAAATATGGCAAGGATCGCCTGCGCCCCAAAAAGGGCACGCAGGAATATGTTGACTATGTCCACTTCCTGCATTTCGCCGAAGGCTCGGCCATGCTGCCCTTCCTGCTCGCACTTTACACGGGTTATCTGGGCGAGGCGGCGGCGCCATTGCAGCCTATCATCATGAAAGAGATTAAGGGCGTGCTGGATTATTGCGAATATCAACTCATCAGCAATGAGTATTTCGCGGGCGATGAACTGACCGGGGCGGATATTCAAATGATCTTCCCGCTCGAAGCCGCCAAGGCGCGCGGCCGCTTGAAAGGCTATGAAGCCTGCAATGAATATGTTGACAAAATACAGGCCCGCCCGGCTTATCTGCGTGCACTGGAAAAAGGCGGCGACTACGCCTATGGCCCGCGCAAATAAGGCGTCGATTTTCCACTTGGCCTATCCGGTCAAGGATAAGGAACAGACCCGTAAATTTTACCGTGATTTGATAGGATGCGACCAAGGACGCGAGGCCGAAACCTGGATCGATTTTGATTTCTTCGGTCATCAGGTCAGCTTCCACGTTAAACCGGAGGCCTTCATCGTGCCCGACGCCACCAATCCCGTCGACGGCAAAGACGTCCCCGTCCGCCATTTCGGCGCTGTGCTGGAATGGGAAGATTGGCATGCGCTGCGTGACCGCCTGATCGAAGCCGGCACAGAGTTCGTGATCGACCCCTATATCCGGTTCAAAGGCGAACCCGGCGAACAAGCCACCATGTTCTTCCTAGACCCCTCCGGCAACGCGCTGGAGTTTAAGAGTTTTGAAGATATGGGGCAGGTGTTTGCGAATTAGCCCAAATCGCACTTTTATGGCTTTCGGCGGTAATTTATAAATGCGAAAAACGCTATAACATTAACGTTCAAGCCGTAAAAACGGCTAATTTTCCTACGAATCCATTAAATCCAGTCCATATAGGCCTCTATTCAGCTTAGGTTGGAACTCAATGTGCTTTTAGGCTTTTTTACTGTGTGAATTACATAGAGAAAGGCACGTTATGACACATTTAAATATTTCAAAAACCCTCAAGGTTTTCGCTGTCGCAACTGCATTTGGCATTTGCGCTGGCACAGCTCACGCGCAAAGCACAGAAGAAGTCGTCGGCGCCGTTATTGGCGGCACGGCTGGCACTTATATTGGCGGCGAAATCGACAAGAAAGGCTCCAATAAAGAAGGTAAAATTATTGGTGGTCTGGTTGGCGGTACGCTCGGCTACGTCATTGGCGGCGAACTTGAGAAAGACAATGAGTACCGCAAACGTTACAGCAATCGCGCCGGTGAATATTACATCTATAAAGGTGAGCCCTATCGCCGTTACAAAAATGACGAATATGGATTCGTCTCATTCCCTATTGGCGGTAGCGATCCGTATTATCACTACGATGGACGGAAAAAATCTCACCCTGTCTTTTCCGAACACCCTGGTCGCGGTAAAGGTAAAGGCCTAAGAAAACGCCGATAAACTTTTTCAAATCATTTCCATACACCCGGCTTTAGCCGGGTGTTTTTTGTTTTAACTCTCCTCCCCCGTTTACGGGGGAGGAGGTGTGAGGGCGACGTCTAGGCCGCCGCGTCGGTGTGACGGTTATTTGATTCCCATCCTTGGATTAATCAAAAACTTCTCGCCCGTCTTCTTGGCATTATATCTCCGCACGGTGTCGGCATCGAGCGCTTCGACCAGTGAAATTTCATCCGTATAGTGGCTGGCGAAGGTGGTTTTTAGTTCGGCGGCGACGCGTTGGCGTAGGCGGATGGCGGTTTCCATTCCGGCTTTGGCGAGGAAATTAGGCAGGAGCCATCCGCCGACGCCCCAGGCCATGCCGTATGCACGGTTTAGCGTGGTCGGGCGCATATCCAGAGACCCATAGAGATAGACCTGTTTGTGATGGACGGAGCCGTAAATCGAGTAAGCCCCCGGCGTGCGCGCGGCGGCGGCTTCCATTGCCAGCAGAATTTGCGAGGCGAGCTCGCCCCCGCCCGTCGCGTCAAAAGCCAGCGTCGCGCCGGTTTCGTGGATCGCGTCGGTGAGCTGCGCCATGAAATCTTGATCGCTGCTATTGACGATATATTTCGCGCCCAGGCCTTTCAGGATGTCGACCTGTTCCTGCCGCCGCACAATATTGACCAGATCAACGCCATCGGCTTGGCAGATTTTATTGAGCATTTGTCCCAGGTTGGACGCAGCCGCCGTATGAACAATCGCCTTATGGCCTTCATTTTTCATAGTTTCGACAAAGCAAAGTGCGGTCAGCGGATTTACGAAACACGACGCCCCATCGCGCGATGTGGCATCCTCCGGCAAGGGTAGGGTCATCATGGCAGACACCACGCGATATTCGCCATACATGCCCCCGCCCATGGCCGCGACGCGTTTGCCCATCAGCGCCTGCGCCGCCGGGTCTGATCCCGCCGCGATGACCATACCCGCGCCTTCATTGCCTACGGGCAGGTCTTGGCCCAAACGGCCTTTCATGCGCGCCGCGCCGCCGGGCGCCAGCGGCGCTTTCAGCACAGCATTGACACCTTCGCCTTCGGTCACGGCTTTGGACAGATCGGCCCAGCCAAACATGACCCCGTGATCGGACGGATTGATCGGCGTGGCTTCGACTTTGATGACGACCTGATCGGCTTTGGGCTCCGGCAGGGTTTTCTCATGCAGTTTCATTTCCAGCCCATCTTCGGTGATGGTGGAGAGCATTTGATAATAAGTCGTCATGGATTTCCTCTTGGGTCAAAATGTGATCCCAAGATGAAGCGGCTGACGCGCGCCACGTCAAGAGTCAAATATGAATAGTGATTTACGCCGTCAGTTTAGACAGCTCTGTTTCGGCGCGGCTTTTCATGGCGATGAAACTCTCTGATGCCGCCGTCCCCACGCGCTGCGAATTGCTTAGCTGTATCTTGGCGAAATTTAGCTGCCACTCAAGATCGGTGATCCGGCGCTGTAATGGGTTCGTATTTGCCTTTTGCATGGCGGGTCCAATCATTTTGAAACAATTGAACATGGCTCAGCAAACTTTACGCCAGTTACTCAGGGAGCGGGATATATTCTTCTTCATCGCCGGGAACCTTATCAAAACGTCCGGCTTTCCAATCGGCTTTGGCTTGCTCCAACCGTTCTTTGCGGCTGGAGACGAAGTTCCAGTCCAGATAGCGGCGGCCCAGAGGCCTGCCGCCAATCATTGCCAGCCGCGTATTGCCTTGGGCAGTGATCGTATGGGCTCCCGGTTTCATGACCGTCATGGCATTGATCGGGGCGGAAGTTCCGCCGATTACGCCCTCGCCTTTAACCACATAAATCCCAAGCTCTTCGGTGACCGGTAAATCCAGCGAAGCCCCGTCCGGCATATCGGCCTCTATGTAAAGTGTCTCGGAGAAGGTTTTGACCGGGCTGGTCAGGCCGTAAGCCGTGCCCATCATGACGCGGATGGTCACACCGCCGATCTCTGTCTCTGGGATGTCTTCGGCTGGCGTGTGGTAAAAGGCCGGATCCACTTCTTCATACTCCTCTGGCAGAGCATGCCAGAGCTGTAGGCCATGCAGATCGTAGCCACTGGCTCGGAGTTCTTCGCGCGTGCGCTCGGAATGGGTGATGCCCTTCCCCGCCACCATCAGATTGATCGCCCCGGGGTGAATCGGCAGGCTGTTGCCCAGACTGTCGCGGTGGTAAATCTCGCCCTCAAACAGGTAAGTCACCGTCGCCAGATTGATATGCGGATGCGGGCGGACATTGATCCCCTCGCCCGGTTTGAAACTGACCGGGCCGAAATGATCAAAAAACACCCATGGGCCGATGCTGCGCTGCTGTATGAAAGGCAGCGCGCGGCGCACGGAAAATTCCCCGATATCTTTCTCGCGGGGTTTTAAAATGGCTTTGATTGCGGCAGTCTCTGTCATAGGGTTTTTTAAATCACATTTTGAAGGATGAATGCAATGCTTACGCTTTACGATTGTTCCACCGCCCCCAGCCCGCGCCGCGCGCGCATGACCCTCGCGGAAAAAGGGATTGCGCACGAAACCGTCGAGATTGATCTGCGCAAGGGCGAGCAGATGAGCGAGAGCTACCGCAAGATCAATCCGGGCTGCACCGTCCCAGCACTACAGACCGAAGACGGGCATGTGATGACCGAAAACGCAGAGATACTGGCCTATTTAGAGGCGGAATATCCTGACACGCCGCTGACCGGGACAACGCCGATGGAAAAGGCAGCCATCGCCAAATGGAACTGGAAAATGGAGATGGAAGGGCTGCTGGCGATTGCCGAAGCGCTGCGCAATGCCTCCCCTGCCATGAAAGACCGCGCCCTGCCAGGCCCGCGCAATTACGTGCAAATCCCGGAGTTGGCCGAACGCGGGCAAAAGAAAATCGCGGCGTTTTTCGAAGATTTGGACGCGCGCCTACAAACATCCGAATATGTGGCGGGGGACAGCTATTCCGTCGCGGATATCACGGCCACAATTGTCGTGGACTTCGCCAAATGGGTCAAAGCGGCCCCGAAAGAAGATCAGACCGCCCTGCTGGCATGGCATAAACGGATGCAGGAACGGCCCAGCTATAGCCTTTAATGGATTTGCCGACCCGCCACCCAGACTTGCTCAACCTTGATGTCCTTCAGGGCATCGGGGTTGGTGGTTAGCGGGTTTGAATCCACGACGATAAAATCCGCCCATTTCCCCGCTTCCAGACTGCCCAGCCTGTCATCCTGAAACGCGCCATAGGCATTTTCGATTGTCAGAATCTGGTCCGCTTGAACAATCACGATAGGCGCAGCAGGTTTTTCAGACTTTTGGCAGGACCCCATAGCCATACAAATAGTGATCCATAAGGGAAAAAAATGGGTTCTGAGCATAATGTGACAGCTATAGCTGACTCATGACCTGAGTGAAGCTATAAATTCCCCCTAACCCCTGCGAAATGGGGAAATAAATTCTACGTGCTAGTCATGCACTGTCTTTATTCACCCTAAATTGGACTAACCGGTTGAAATCGGCACGAATTCTGCTAGGCACCCCGCAATCTTTAAAAGGGTGAGGACATTACATGTCAGATCGGGATATTAACCTGCCGGAATTTGCAGGTCGTGCAACTATACATTGGAACTGGACACCGGCGCGTTTTTACGAAGAAGCTGTCCGCAATGAAGGCGCTGAAATCGCCAAAGGCGGCGCACTGGTCGTCAAAACTGGCAAACATACAGGGCGCTCTGCCACAGATAAGTTCGTCGTCCGCGATGCCGAGACCGAAGACACAGTTTGGTGGGACGGCAATGCCGAAATGTCACCCGAACATTTCGCGGCCCTGAAAGCCGATTTCGCCGACCACATGAATGGCAAAACTCTTTATGGACAGGATACATTTGGCGGGGCTGATCTGGATCATCGTCTGCCGGTTCAGATCATAACGGAATATGCGTGGCACGGACTGTTTGTTCATCACCTACTGCGCCAGCCTAGCGCTGATGAACTCGCTAATTTCAAATCAGAATTCACAATCATCAACCTGCCCTCTTTCCGCGCAGATCCGGCCAAACACGGCACGCGGTCCGAAACGGTCATCGCGGTCAATATGAGCGAGCGCATGGTCCTGATCGGCGGAACATCCTATGCGGGTGAGACCAAGAAGTCAGTCTTTTCTGCGCTAAATTACTACCTGCCGCAGAAACGCGTCATGCCGATGCACTGCTCTGTTAATGTGGATGACGATGATAATGCCGCGATTTTCTTTGGCCTCTCCGGCACAGGCAAGACCACATTATCCGCCAATCCTGACCGCACCTTGGTCGGCGATGACGAGCATGGCTGGTCAGAAAATGGTCTCTTCAATTTCGAGGGTGGTTGTTATGCCAAGATGATTCGCCTGAACGAAGTTCAAGAGCCGGAAATTTATGCGACCACAAAAATGTGGGGCACGGTTCTGGAAAATGTTGTCATGGATCCTGAGACCCGTGAAATCGACTTTGACGATGGCAGCCTGGCTGAAAACAGCCGCGGCGCTTATGATCTCACAGCGATCCCAAATGCCAGCCCGACCGGGCGCTGCGGACAGCCGAAAACACTGGTCATGCTGACCGCTGATGCCTTTGGCGTGCTGCCTCCTATCTCGAAGCTCACCCCGCATCAGGCGATGTATCACTTCCTATCCGGTTATACGGCTAAGGTTGCCGGGACTGAAAAAGGCGTAACAGAGCCCACAGCGACATTCTCCGCCTGTTTTGGCGCGCCCTTCATGCCGCGTCACCCGGTGGTTTATGGCGAGCTGCTTCGCGACTTGATCGCCGAACATGATGTGGATTGCTGGCTGGTCAATACAGGCTGGACGGCTGGGCCATATGGCACCGGCCACCGCATGCCGATCAACGCCACCCGCACCATGTTGAATGCGGCGCTGGACGGGTCTCTGGCCAAAGGCGAGTTCCGTCAGGATGAGAATTTCGGCGTTATGGTGCCTGTTGCAGTTGATGGCGTTGACAGTGCTCTGCTGACCCCACGCAGCACATGGTCAGACCCTGCCGCCTATGACGCACAAGCCAAAAAGCTGGTCGGCATGTTCATCGAAAACTTCGCCAAATTTGAAAGCCATGTCACTGAGGATGTGCGCAAAGCCGCACCTCTGGCTGCCTAAGCTCCCTGCATACGTCTGCATAAACCCTATGCAGGCTTATTAATTGCGACCGAAGAGCAATTGTCCTACTGGATTGATATGGAACCATTGCCTCTATCAAGCTATCGCCGCCCTGTCCGCCCTTTGAAGGCCTATAAGCATTTCCGTAAGCTTATCGCCAATAAGGAAGATACGGCGCAGGTCTATCATATCGTCGAGGCACTTTCAGGCAATTCCCTCGTGAAATGCTATAATGAATTTATTACAACGCCCGAAGGCAAGCAGCGTTATCAAGAGCGGCGTTACCTCCCGCCTTTGCTCGATGATCATGACAGCCTAATGCAAATGCCCGCCGGTTCCTTTGGTCGTTCCTATGTGGAGTTTATGCAGAGAGAGGGACTAACCGCACAAGGTCTGGTCGATGAGCTAAGCCAATATAAGGACGATACGGACAACCCCATGGGCGAAGACTTGCTCTGGTATGCTGAGCGCCGCCGTGACACGCATGATATGCTACATGTGCTCACAGGTTATGGCCGTGACGCATTGGGAGAAGCCACAGTTCTGGCGTTTACTCACAGCCAACATCGTGATCCGGGCATTATTTTTATCGCCTATGGCGCGGCCTTGGAAATCAAAAAATCTGCCCCGAAAGGTGCACCCGTTATCAAATGCATTCGTGAGGGTCGGCGTTTAGGTAAGGAAGCCGCCAAAATTATCAATCAGGATATTATGGCCCTATTGCCGTTACCCTTGGAAGAGGTCCGAGAACAACTTGGGATCAAACGTCCGGAAACTTATCATCTGATCCATCAGATGATGCGCGATCACGGGATTGATCCTTATGAAGTGGTTGGCGCTCAGGCTGCCTAAAATCAGGCTGCTTAAAACAGGTTTCTGACAGCTAGGCTATCACCTCTGAAAACTTACCTGCCTCATCAGCCAGCAACAGCTTGGCAGAGATAATCGAGAAATACGCACCTTGTAATGACAGCTTGCCGGCTTCAACAGCGTCTTTGACAAAAGGATAGGTCATCAGGTTTTCAAGTGAGTAGCGCACATTTTCTAGCTCCATCGCCAGAGTAACATCTTCTTCGGGAAGGTTTTGCGCAGCGATCCGATCCCGAACCTCATTGATCAGGCTGACCCATTTACCGACATAACCAGAATGTGGTTCATCGCCCATCCCAGCCAGACAGCCGGCCACGCCGCCGCAGCTTTCATGGCCCATCACCATGATCATCTCAACGCCCAAGGCCGTCACCGCATATTCGATGGCGGCTGATGTGCTGTCGATATCATCGCCAATATTATGAGGCGGGACGATATTGGCGACATTACGCGCAACGAAAAGCTCGCCTGGATAGGCATTAAAGATATCGCTTGGATCAACGCGGCTATCCGCACAGCTAATCACCAGCACTTTCGGCTTTTGCCCTTTCGTGCCCAGAGTCTCGTAAAGCGCTTTTTGCTCAGAGAAACCGCCCGCCCGAAATTCGCGATAGCCTTTAATCAAATCATCTTTAACAGTCATACCGTATCATCTCTCGCGCGGGGTAAAAGGTCAAGCTGTGTAAATTTAACACTTACTTTGTGAGGCTTAAGTGAACACCCGATCAAAGATCGTGTCGACATGTTTAAGGTGATAGTCATCATCGAACATGTCGCGGACTTGCTCTTCTGACAGCAGCGCCATGACATCTTTGTCTTGCAGGATGAGGTCAAGGAAAGCGCCCTCGCCCGCATTGCCTTCGGTACGGAATTGTTCCCAGACTTTCATGGCGTTGCGCTGCACAAGGCGGTAGGCACTCTCGCGCTGCTCCCCGGCCTGAGTCAGGGCAAGAAGGAAGCGCTGTGAATTATGTAGACCGCCGAGACGGTCCATATTGGCCTTCATCTTTTCGGGATAGACCACAAGATTTTCAATGACGCCCGCGAGGCGGTGCAGGGCGAAATCCAGATGGATGGTCGTGTCGGGTGCTATGCCGCGCTCGACGGAGGAATGCGAAATATCGCGCTCATGCCAAAGCGCAACGTTTTCCATTGACGGGATGACGGCCATGCGGACGAGCCGCGCCAGACCGGTCAGGTTTTCAGTCAAAACCGGATTGCGTTTATGCGGCATGGCGGAGCTGCCTTTTTGGCCCTTGGAGAAAAACTCTTCGGCTTCGAGGACTTCGGTGCGCTGTAGATGGCGGATTTCGACGGCAATGTTTTCTATGGAAGACGCAATGACGCCAAGCGCCGCAAAATAGGCCGCATGACGGTCTCGCGGAATGACTTGGCTGGAGACGGGCTCGATGGACAGGCCCATTTCCTTGGCCACATGCGCTTCAACCTTGGGGTCAATATTGGCGAACGTACCAATCGCGCCGGAAATGGCGCAAACAGCGATTTCTTTGCGGGCCGCAATCAGGCGCTCTTTGCCGCGCGCAAATTCCGCATGGAAACGCGCAAGCTTCACGCCAAAAGTTGTCGGTTCGGCATGTATACCGTGGCTACGGCCAATCGTGATCGTATGCTTGTGTTCTTCAGCACGTTTTTTCAGGGCCGCCAGAACCCGGTCCATCCCCACCATCAGCACATCCGTCGCCCGGGCCAGCTGTACGGACAGAGTGGTGTCAAGAATGTCGGAACTGGTGAAACCCTGATGCACAAAGCGCGCATCCTCACCGATAAATTCGGCCAGATGGGTCAGGAAAGCGATCACGTCATGTTTGACCTCACGTTCGATCTCATCGATTTTCGCAACGTCAAATTCGGCCTTACCGCCCCGCTCCCAAATATTTTTAGCCGCTTCTTTTGGGATAACGCCGAGCTCAGCCAGCGCGTCACAGCCATGGGCTTCAATCTCGAACCAGATACGATATTTCATAGCCTGCGACCAAATCGCAGTCATTTCCTTACGCGCGTAACGTTCAATCATGAAGACTCACCTATAATGTTTGAGCCGCGCTTTAGCCCTCGTTTCGCGCCTCTGCAATAGCCCAGTCTTTAGGTAAGGTTTTTCTGACCAACATGTAGAAAAAGAAGGCGAGCGCATAGGCTCCAAATGTGACATACATGGCGTAACGAGTGGCGTTGAGTTCGGTCTCACCTGTGCCCAGGAAAACATCAATCATAGCTCCGGCGAATGTCGGGCCTCCGCCCAAAGCGATCATATTGAGCACGAAGAAAAACAGCGCTGTCGACATGGCCCTTAACTTAACGGGTGCGAGTGTCTGGGCGATCGCAAAGCTTGGCCCGAGATAAACGCCCAAGCAAAGTTGCAAGGCTGCGCCAATGATAAGATGGAGCGTGATAGTGGGCGCCCAGAACGCCGCGACAGCCAAAGGTAAAGCTAAAAGGATGGAAACTGCTGGGACTGTGCCATAGGCGCGGATATCCGTTTTCGCTTTCCAGTCAACGAGTTTCGCCCCGAAATAGGTGCCTGCCACATAGAATGTGCCGTTAATGACCCCAATCCAGAAGATAAAAGTCCGGGGACTGAAATCAGGCTCCAACAAGCGAAGGAACTTCGTTTGAAAGCCGGAAATGGCATAGCTGGCGAAACTCGCAAAAGCGATACCCAATGCCATCCACCACCAAGACTTAATCGACAATATAGTCATGACGCCCGGCTGCAGGCTAAGCAGGAACATGGTGACGATGAAGATCAAAAATGGAACGAAAAACACAAAGGGCATTCCATACATCCAAGCACCTACATTAATGGCAAGCAACGCACCAAATATTGCAAAGCGGATTGGGAGATTGGCTTCTCTAAATGACTGACCTAACGGGATGTAGCCAGAAGGTATTTTATCGCCGGTTTCCATTGCGCCGCGAACGGGCTCTCGGATGGCGAGCCTGACTATGACAGCTAATAATATCCCGATGACACCCAATGTGATGAATATGCGTCGCCAGTTCACGGCTTCTGCATCTGCCCCCAATAGCGCGGCTGTCAGAAAATAAGCCGACATAATTCCTAACGGAATACCGAGCGAGTAAACACCTAACGCGCCTGCACGTTCCTCCTTGGCGTAAAAATCTGAAATCATGGAGTGAGAGGGCGGGCTGCCCCCGGCTTCACCAATCCCGACACCGACTCGGGCCAGAGCAATATGTAGGAAATTCTGCGCATAACCTGTCAGGGCTGTAAATCCGCTCCAGACGGCCAAAGCCAATGATAGCAGGGTTACGCGGTTCATACGATCCGCGAGAAAAGCGAGCGGAATTCCCATAATTGTATAAAAAGCTGCAAAGGCCAACCCGACCAGAAGACCCAGTTGGGTGTTGGTTAAATCCAGATCTGCTTGAATCCAAGGCGCGAGAATGCCGACAATTTGACGATCAATGAAATTAAAGCCGTATACGAGCGTCAGCAATAATAACACGAATGTTCGGTATCGTGGTTTAGCTACCGCTTGGCTAGGTTTATCAGTCATATATCCCCCGGATTATCTTTGCGGCACAAGAAAGCATTGCGTGCGGATGGTCAAGTTACATCACTTCATCAAACGCAACATTTAAATGCAGCCGAACCCGCCCATACAACCGTAAAACAACAAAACCCAAGGAAATAAAAGCAACGTCAAAGCAAAAAATATAACCGACATTAAAGCGGCATATCGCCTTCTTACCTGCCAGAGGATAAATAGCATTGGGAGCACACATAGCGCGGCGACGACGTGTATGGGATAAGGGCCTAAAAGCTCGAAGAATCCTTCCCCCGAAAAGGCAGTCCCATCTGAGCGTGGTTTCGTATATTCGTTCGTTGAACTTCGCACCAGAAAGTCAACTGAAAGTAGAAGCAAAATTGAAAACGGCCAAGATAAAAACGCCAATCCGTATCGCTTCATCACATCAGCCCTAAAGTCTTAAAACTGGCGATGTTTTCCCGGCCTATGATGAGGTGATCATGGACCGTAATCTCTACGGACTTGGTGGCCTCTATGATTGCCTCAGTCATTTTGATGTCTGCGTGGCTGGGCGTTGGGTCACCGGAAGGGTGGTTGTGGGCCAAAATGATAGCTGTTGCTTCTAATGCCAGAGCGCGTTTGATAATTTCACGCGGATAGACCGGGGCGCGATTAACCGTGCCATGGCCTAATATTTCATCTGCAATAAGGCGGTTTTTTCGATCCAGGAACAACACGCGGAACTGTTCCTTCCCTTCGAATTGCATGGCCGAGCGACAGTAATCAAGTAGAGCCGTCCATGAAGACAAAACAGGACGGCCGAGCAGACTTTCTTGTCCTAACTTAGTCGCCGCTGCCCGCAGGATTTTCAAATCCAGCGCAATCTTATCGCTGATACCTTTGACTTCGGTCAGGCGGTGAACAGGCGCAGCGATGACTTCAGCAAAGCTGCCAAATTTGGTAATCAAATCTTTCGCCAGAGGTTTGACATCCCGGCGCGGGATAGAGCGAAATAGATAAAGCTCCAATAGCTCATAATCGGCCAGTGCCTCAGCCCCGCCCTCGGCAAATCGCGCCCGCAATCGGTCGCGATGTCCATGATAATGCGGCTTGGGTTTCGACTCCGCCATTGGCTACTAGGCGTAAGGCGGATGATGAAGGCCGGCAGGCGATTGCGTGAATATCTCACATCCATCTTTGGTCACACCAATGGAATGCTCGAACTGCGCGGTCAATTTCTTATCCCTCGTAACAGCTGTCCAGCCATCGGAGAGGATTTTCACATCCGGCTTACCCAGATTGATCATCGGCTCAATCGTGAAAAACATGCCTTCGCGCAACATTTCGCCCTCACCGGGGCGGCCAAAATGCAGGATATTCGGCGCGTCATGAAACAGCCTTCCCAATCCATGGCCGCAGAAATCCTCGACGACCGAACAGCGCTCACCTTCGGCAAAGGTTTGAATAGCATGACCGATGTCACCTGTTGTATTGCCCGGCTTTACGGCGGCAATACCCAGCATAAGGGAGTCATAGGTGATCTGGATCAGGCGCTCCGCCCGCCGGTTGACATTGCCAACTGTATACATGCGGGACGTATCGCCATGCCAGCCATCGACGATGACCGTGACATCAATGTTCAAAATATCACCCTCTTTGAGTGGCTTGTCGTTTGGAATGCCATGACAGACAACATGATTGATGGATGTGCACAGCGCGTGCTGATAGCCTCTATATCCAACTGTAGCGGGTAATGCGCCATGGCTTGTGATGAAATCAAAGGCGGCCACATCCAACATGGCCGTGCTGGCGCCCGGTTTGACCATCCCGGCCAGCATATCCAAACATTCCGCCGCCAAACGGCCGGCCTTGCGCATGCCTTCAAAATCGGCGGGACTGTGAAGCTTTATGGCTCCATCGCGGATGTTATCGGCGTCTTTGGCATCAATATAGTTCATAGCCGCCTACATAAGGCGGCTATGGCGTAATTGCTACTGCAAAAGTAGACTAGTGATTATCATCGCAGATGTATTTTCCGTGATAATGTGTCGCCCCGTAATAACGCGTCTGCCCAGATGTCTGCGTCCGATGTGTGACCGGCGCAGAATAGCTACGATGCGAGTAGCTCGGCTGAGTATATGTCCGCTGCGAATAAACCGGCTGACTGTAAGTCGTCTGACTATAACTCGGCTGGCTGTAGGTTGGTTGACTGTAGCTTGTCTGCGTATAGACGGGCTGCGACTGGCTTGGGTAGCTTTGCACCGGATATGATTGCGTGTGGTAAGTTTGAGTCTGGCGCGCGCCATAGGTTGGATCAGAATAAACCGGATGGTCAGATACGGTTACGCGCGTTCCATAATTATGCTGTGAATAGCCTCCGCTTGGATATGTCTGATACCCTGATGTCTGATATCCTGAGCTGGGATAGGTTTCATAACTGGAGCTTGGATAAGTTGACTGATGACGGTTTTCATAGACAGGGTCACAGTCCACACGCTTGTCAGCGATACCGGCTCCGGCCAGTCCGCCCAATACGCCGCCAATCACAGAGCCTTCAGTGCGGGCGCCATTGCCGGATACTTGGGATCCTATGACAGCCCCTGCCACAGCGCCAATACCGCCGCCGATCAATTTGTCACGCTTTTCATCTTTTTTACAGGCCTCATGAGGTGTGTAACCGGAATTATAATCCCGGGCTTGTGCATTTCCTGCCAACCCGATTGTCAGCAATGCAAAGGCCGATGTTTTCAAAAGGAACTTCATAATGTCCTCCCTGTCATGTTCTACCGCCGGAGAATACCAAACGATTTCTTTTGCTACACCCGACTATCTGAACTCTTCCTGACCCCTATTTTCATTTTCTATTCATCTTGTGATTCCCGCTTAAGTGGGTAAGAGATTCCTATGACGCACACAGTTACAGCGGGAATTATCCTCATCGGCGACGAGCTTTTATCCGGACGGACAAAAGACACAAATCTGTCAACAATTGCCAAATGGCTGGAGCCTTTGGGCGTACAGGTTATGGAAGCCCGCATCATTGCCGATGATCGCAGCACCATTATCGAGACAGTCAGGCATTTCTCCGCGCAGTTTGATTATGTCTTCACGACGGGCGGGATTGGCCCGACCCATGATGACATCACAGCGGACTGTATCGCGTCGGCTTTTGACCGGGGTATTTCCGAAAGAGAAGACGCTATGGCCGAGCTGCGCACGCGCTACAGCGAAGAAGATCTGAATGCGGCCCGCCGCCGAATGGCCCGAATTCCCGATGGCGCAAGCCTTATCAAAAACCCCGTCAGCCAAGCGCCTGGCTTCCAAACCGAAAACGTCTTTACTATGGCAGGTGTGCCGTCGATCATGAAGGGCATGCTGGCAGACATAGGTCACCGCATTCAAGGCGGAGCGAAAGTCTATTCCCGCACCGTTCTGGCCGAAGGCATTGGCGAGGGTGACGCCGCCGCGCCCTTGGCGGAGATCGAAAAAGATTATGACGGCGTCTCCATCGGCAGCTATCCGTTCTTCAACCAAAACCTCACAGGCGTAAATTTCGTCGTCCGTGGCCGCGATGAGTCAGTCTTAGATGAGGTCGAAGCCAAACTCCGAACCTTGGCAAACTCACTGACGTCATAAACCAACATTATGGGCCTTTGATATAATCGTCTGGTCTTATTGAGCGGTCTTAATAAGTCTAATCCACAGCCGGAAAGCTTGTGACTTGCCTCTCAGCGGATAAGGTGAAGCCATGCGCTACTCAGCTCTGAAAATTTTCAAAGAGGCTGTGACGGGTCACAAAGGCTGGAAACCTGTTTGGCGTAAGCCTGCCCCCAAGCCATCCTATGACTTTATCATCATTGGCGGCGGGGGGCACGGACTGGCGACAGCGCATTACTTGGCCTCGAAATTTGACGGCAAAAATATCGCGGTCTTGGAAAAAGGTTGGATTGGTGGCGGCAATGTCGGACGGAATACAACCATTATCCGGTCCAACTACCTCCATCATGAGAATGAGGGTTTCTACGAGTTCTCGCTCAAATTATGGGAAGGGCTGGAACAGGATTTAAATTACAACGCCATGGTCAGCCAGCGCGGGATTATCAATCTTTATCACTCTGACCCACAGCGCGATGCCTATGCGCGGCGCGGCAACGCCATGATCATGAACGGTGCGGATGCCGTCTTGCTTGATCAAGATGGTGTGCGCAAGCAATACCCGTTTTTGAATTTCGACAATGCTAGGTTCCCGATCAAGGGCGGGCTTTGGCAACCGCGCGGCGGTACTGTGCGTCATGACGCCGTGGCCTGGGGATATGCCCGCGCCGCAGACAGCAAAGGCGTAGACATTATTGAAAATTGCGAAGTCACAGGATTTGACATTCAAAATGGGCGCTGCGTCGGCGTGAAGACGACACGCGGTAAAATCTTGGCCAAAAAAGTCGGCGTCGCCGTCGCGGGAAACAGCTCCCGCGTCATGGCGATGGCGGATATGCATTTGCCGCTAGAGTCCCATGTCTTGCAGGCCTTTGTATCCGAAGGCTTTAAACCGTTTCTCCCCGGGGTCATAACCTACGGCGCTGGGCATTTTTATGTCAGTCAATCGGACAAAGGCGGTTTGGTCTTTGGCGGGGATATTGACGGCTATAATTCATACGCACAGCGCGGTAACCTGCCGGTTGTTGAAGATGTCTGTGAGGGCGGCATGAGCCTGATGCCAGCCATCGGTAAAGCGCGGCTGCTACGGATGTGGGGCGGGATTATGGATATGTCCATGGATGGTTCGCCCATGATTGATAAGACTCATATTGACGGGCTCTATTTCAATGGCGGTTGGTGTTATGGCGGCTTTAAAGCCACACCCGCGAGCGGCTATGCCTTCGCGCATTTACTGGCGACAGATACGCCGCATGAAACAGCGCGTGCCTACCGCATGGACCGTTTCTCTCGCGGCCTTATGATTGATGAAAAAGGACAGGGCGCACAGCCCAATTTGCATTAGTCATGATTATCAATCACCCTCTCCTTGGCCCGCGCGATGCTTCTGAATTCACCTATTTGGGGGATGCATCTCTCATGCAGCGTCCTAACCCGAAATCAGAGACGGCGATTGATGACTTTTACCGCTATCTATATCTGCGCGAGAACACGCCCGGGGAGCATCGCGAGCTTTGGTATCATGAGCAAGGCGATCGAAGTTGGTTAGTCGTCACCAGAAATATCAGCACCCATGAAATCACCAAGGTGGAATTGGCACGGGACGTTGCAAGGAGCGGGACATGAGTCTCGTCGACTACAACACACCGCTGGGTTTCACTTGGAACGGTAAAGCCTATCAAGGCTTTGAAGGCGACACGCTCGCCTCCGCGCTTTTGCGAAACGGTATCAAAATCGTCGGAAGGAGTTTCAAATATCACCGCCCACGCGGCATCATGACAGCCGGCAGTGAAGAGCCCAATGCGCTCGTGACTTTGATTGGCGGAGGTTCGCAGGAGCCAAACCGCCGCGCAACAACCATAAAACTCTTTGATGGGCTGGAAGCAAAAAGCCAAAACCATATGGGCAGTGTGAATTTTGACCTGCTTGCGGTCAATGATCTGCTTTCGCCCTTTCTGGCCGCTGGATTTTACTACAAGACCTTTATGTGGCCGCGCGCTTTTTGGGAAAAACTCTACGAGCCTGCTATTCGGCGCGCGGCGGGATTAGGGGCGCTATCAGCCACCCCAGATCCTGATCAATATGATAAAGGGTTCCTGCATTGTGATGTCCTCATCATTGGGGCCGGGCCGTCGGGATTATTGACGGCACTGAATGCCGGGCGCGCCGGGAAATCCATCATTCTGGCCGATGAGGATTTCCGCATGGGTGGACGGCTATTATCCGAGCGCGAAGAGATCAATGGAAGCAATGCTTTGGACTGGGTTTCTTCGGCGATAGCTGAACTCAAAACCCTCCCTAATGTGCGCCTGATGCCGCGCACTACGATATTTGGCGTTTATGATCACGGTATTTATGGCGGCCTGGAAACCATGACCGATCAGATTGGCGCCAAAGGCGCCAAACAAGTTCTCTGGCGGATTTATGCCAAAAAAAGCGTGCTGGCCGCTGGCGCAACAGAAAGACCCATCGCCTTCGCCAATAATGACCGCCCCGGCATTATGCTGGCCAGTGCCGTGCGAAGCTATGCCAACCGCTTTGGTATTGAGATGCCGAATTCGGCTTTGCTGACCAATCATGATGACGCACTTGGAACGCCGGTGGATCATGTGATCGATATTCGCAAAGGCGAACATATTGTCGACACGCAGGGCCGCGGCGGCATCAAACAGGTCACGCTGAATACAGGGCGTAAATTGTCTGTCCAGCACCTAGCTGTCTCAGGGGGATGGAACCCGAATGTCCATTTGACTTGCCATAAGCGCGGACGGCCGAAATGGGATGAGACCCTCGCTTGTTTTGTCCCTGACGCACAAAACCTGCCCGCCGAAATGCATGTCATTGGCGCCGCGAATGGCAGTTTCTCAACACATGGCGCATTTATCGATGCCAATACGGTTTCTGAGCTATTGGGCGTGAAATCCGGGGCCCTCCCCGCCGCTGAGGACGCGCCCGTTAACATCACGCCTTTTTGGTATGTCAAAGGCAACAAGCGCGGCTGGGTCGATTTCCAAAATGATGTCACCACAAAGGACATCACGCTGGCACATCAGGAAGGTTTTTCTTCAGTCGAGCATGTGAAACGCTACACAACGCTGGGCATGGCAACGGATCAAGGCAAGACTTCCAACGTCATCGGTCTGGCCGTTTTGGCAGATGCGACCGGCCAGACCATACCCGAAACCGGCACGACCATCTTTCGGCCGCCCTATACGCCCGTCCCAATCGGCGCTTTTGCGGGCGCGCATCGCGGGCAGCATTTCAAACCTACGCGCTTAACGCCAAGCCATGATTTCGCCGCTGAACAGGGTGCGACATTTGTCGAGACCGGATATTGGAAGCGCGCCCAATGGCTGGCACGGACGGGCGAACAAGGTTGGCGCGACAGCGTTGATCGGGAAGTCCTGATGACGCGCAACTCGGTCGGTATTTGCGATGTCTCGACTCTGGGCAAAATCGATATCCAAGGCCGCGACGCCGGAGCCTTTCTTAACAAGGTTTACGTCAATAGTTTTAAGCTGCTCAAAGTCGGAAAATGTCGCTATGGGTTGATGCTGCGTGAAGATGGAATTGCCATGGATGATGGTACAACCGCGCGCCTATCAGAGACTCATTTCATAATGACAACAACGACGGCCAAGGCAGGGCCTGTCTTCCGGCATTTGGAATTTTGCCGTCAGCTATTGTTCCCAGACATGGATGTACACCTGATTTCAACAACTGATCAATGGGCGCAATATTCGGTGGCCGGGCCGAATGCCCGAAAACTTTTACAGAAGATTGTCGACCCTGAATTTGATATATCTAATGAGGCTTTCCCTTATATGGCCTGCGGGCAAATGACCGTATGCGGGGGAACTCGAGCCAGGTTATTCCGCCTCTCTTTTTCCGGTGAGCTAGCCTATGAAATTTCTGTACCCGCCCGTTATGGCGACGCGCTCATCCGCGAAATGATCGCTCAAGGCAAAGAGTTTGACGCCATTATGTATGGCACCGAAGCTCTGGGCGTGATGCGCATAGAAAAAGGCCATGCCGCCGGGAATGAACTAAACGGGACGACAACGGCGACCAATCTCGGCCTCGGCGGCTTTGTCTCCCAAAAGAAAGATTGTATCGGCAAGGTTCTGTCTGGGCGCGAAGGTCTAACCGGAGAAGATCAACTGAACCTAGTCGGATTCGTGCCCGACAAAAAAGGTGAAACCCTGACAAATGGTGCACATTTCATCAATCAAGGTGACGACAGCACGCCCGAAAATGATCAAGGTTATATGAGCTCGGTCGCTTGGTCCCCAATGCTTGAGACTTACATTGGCTTGGGCTTTCTCACAAACGGTAAAAAACGCATGGGCGAAACTTTAGTGGCGAAGGACTTCGTGCGTAACAATCATGTCGAAGTCAAAGTTGTCAGCCCGCATTTCTTTGATCCAGATGGGGAGCGGCTGCGTGTCTAAACTTGCAACAAAATCTCCCCTTGGCGGTTTTTCCCGTGATTGGAAAAGCGTTTCTCTGACAGAACTATCAGACTATGAACTCGTCTCCATAGCGGTCGCACAAGGTAAAGACTCCGATTTCGAAAAGCGGTTCAAGTCAGTTTTAAAGGTCAACCCGCCCAAACCTAACCAATATGTCGAAGTAGAAAATGGTTTCGTGATTTGGACCGGGCAAAATCAATATATGCTCATGATGGATAATATTGACGAGAAAGCCGACTTAAAAATGTCTGAAAGATTTGGCGAAAGTGCCTATTGCGTTCTGCAAAGTGACGGTTGGGCGTGCCTGCAAGTAGACGGCCCAAAAATCATGGATGTGTTGGAGCGATTTATTCCACTGGATCTACGCAATGCCCCCAATGATTTCGCTGCACGTACAGTCGCTCACCACATAGCTGTGATTGTCATAAAGTCACCGGATGGAGGATGGCGACTACTCACGCCACGATCCTCCGCCCGGAGTTTTCTGGATGCCCTGACTCACACGACAGATAGCGTTATTAGCTGATATTGCTATCTGGAAAACTGGCTTTTCGCTCGTCCATATATTTGATCAACCTTGCATCAATATCAGGATCCAGCTCCGGCGGTGTATATTCAGCCAGCATAGTTTTATAAACTTTCTCGGCCCGATCTTCCGCAGATAGCGACCCGTCCTCAACCCATTGTTCAAAACTGTTATTGTCAGAGACCTTGGATTGATAGAACGCTGTTTTGAAATTCTTTTGCGTATGCTCACAGCCGAGAAAATGCTTACCCGGCCCAACTTCTGCTATGGCGTCCATGGCTTGACCATTGGCGGACATATCAACACCTTTTGCAAAAACGGCCATCATTCCAGCCTGATCCGCATCCATGATGAATTTCTCATAGCCCATGGCCAGCCCGCCTTCTAGCCAGCCCGCAGTATGCAGCATGAAATTCACGCCCGCCATCAAGCCAGTCTGCAAAGAATTCGCGGCTTCATATCCTGCCTGTGCATCGGGGACTTTAGAGGCGTTAAATCCACCCGCAGACCGGAACGGTACTCCCAAACGCCTTGCCAAAGCGGCGCTCATATTAATGATAAGAGAGGCTTCGGGTGTCCCGAAAGTTGGCGCTCCCGTTTGCATAGACATAGACGTCACAAAATTTCCGTAAATCACAGGCGCGCCAGGGCGAACAAGCTGGGTCAACGCCATGCCCGCCAATCCCTCGGCTAGGCTTTGCGCAGCCACGCCAGCCGCAGTGACAGGCGACATTGCGCCGGAGACCACAAAGGGGCTCGGCATAGCGCATTGCCCATGACGCGCATAATTTTTCAACGCGCCCAGCATGACACGGTCCCATGTCATCGGCGAATTGGCATTGATCAAATTCACTAACACACAGTTCTCTTCAACGAAATCATCGCCAAAGACGATTTTCGCCATATCAACGGTATCGAGAGCTCTCTCAGGCTGTGTCACAGACCCCATAAAGGCTTTGTCGGAATATTTGATATGGCTGTAATTCATATCAAAATGGCGCTTATTGACCGGCAAATCTACAGGTTCACACACAGTTCCCCCGCTATGATGTAAGGATGGTGACATGTAAGCCAGTTTTACGAAGTTACGAAAATCTTCGATATTGGCATAACGGCGTCCGCCTTCCTTGGAATAAACAAAGGGCGGACCATAGGCAGGAACCAGCACTGTATTATTACCGCCAATTTGCACATTATTGGCCGGATTACGCGCATGTTGCGTGAACTCTTTTGGGGCCGTCGCCTGAATGATTTCACGGCACATACCGCGCGGAAACCGAACGCGCTGCCCATCGGCTTTAGCACCAGCTTTGACGAAGTAATCTATCGATTCCTGATCTTCCTGAATTTCCAAGCCGATCTCTTCAAGGATCGTATCCGCATTATGCTCCAGCTGCGCTAAATCTGTATCATTCAAGACAGAATAAGTCGGAATATTCCGTTTGATATAAGGCTCACGCGGAGCGGCTTCTGCTGCATTTGCGGCGGCGCGCCCGGCGCGTCCTCCTGATCGTCCTCGTCTGGCCATAGCGTCCTCCTCTATTGTATTCCTTCGCCGCGTGTCCCTTGTGACGGGAACCCCTTATATTGCGGAAGGTCATCTGTGATTTCGTAGTAACTGCCTTTTTCCTCGATGAAGATATGTCCCTTCACCTCCAGTCCCGCTGCGTCATTTAATGAACCGGCCAGAATGCTGACTGTATCGCGAGCGGCCTCGTCCCAGAACATGTAGCTTCCGCAGGCCCGGCAATGACCTGATTTCGATCTATCTGAGATCGGCAGCCAATTGACATCGCCATGAATGGTCAGGTTTTCGCGGGTTACACCCGCAGCCGCAATGTAGTGCCCGGTCAGTTTTTGGCACTGTTTGCAATGACAATACCAGATATCGGACAGGTCAATGGCTTCGAAGCTTACAGCCCCGCAAAGACATTGGCCTTTATACGTGTTAGCCACGTCTGCGGCCTCCGCCTCGACGACCACCGCGTCCACCTCTACCTCGTCCGCTCTCACCTTCAGCAGGCGCCGGACGGTAGGCTTTGATCCAATTGGCACAGCCTGCATCATTACCCGTCAAAATATCCGCTGCCCTGACGGCCGGAACCAGACCTTCATGCAGAGGATTGACGATGGCGGATGTCATACCGGCTCCGGCCAACATCGGCAGGAAGGCATTATTAATCGCGTGACGGTTGGGCAAGCCAAAGGCAATATTTGATGCGCCGCAAGTCGTATTCACACCTAATTCTGTGCGCAGGCGGTGAACCAAACGAAAGACGTCCTTGCCTGCGCTGTTGACTGCGCCCACTGGCATGACCAGCGGGTCAACCACAACGTCCTCGGCCTTAATGCCATAATCCGCGGCACGGTTAACAATCCGCTTGGCGACTTCAAAACGTACATCCGGGTCTTCAGAGATGCCCGTATCATCATTGGAGATCGCAACAACTGCACAGTCATATTTGGCAACCAAAGGCAGGATACGCTCCATCACTTCTTCTTCGGCGGTTGTGGAATTTAAGAGCGGGCGGCCTTTATAGGCTTTCAGGCCGGACTCCAGCGCGTCCATAACAGAGCTATCAATACAGAGCGGAACGTCTGTTAGACCTTGAATGAGCGGGATAACCTCTGACATAATCAAAGCTTCATCAGCCAGCGGCACACCAACATTGACATCTAGCACCTGTGCGCCAGCTTCGACCTGAGCCAAGGCCTCTTTTTTGACGCGCCAATAATTAAACTCTTTCAGCTCTTTGGAAAACAGTTTCCGGCCGGTCGGGTTGATACGCTCACCAATCATGACGAAAGGCTGATCAAAGCCGATAGCGACCTCTTTAGTGGCTGATGAAAGAATTGTGCGGGCCATAATATATCCTAGCTGACTGTTCCGATGGTTGTGTCCGAATGATCCGGAGACCACGGAACACGGCCTTCCAGAACGCCGGAGCGTTTGACGACGTCACCCACCCATTTTTCCTGTCGGTAGGCCATGACGTGAAGGCCAGAAACGCCTTCAATTTCCTTTATCTCTTGCATCAGCTCGACGCAAATATTTCGGCCTTCGCGCAGCGGTTTTTCTGCGCCTTTCAAACGCGCAATGACAGAATCAGGAATATGGACTCCAGGGACATTGTCCCGCATCCAACTGGCCGTACGGGCTGATGGAAGAACGCCCACACCGATCAGAATGTAACACTTCTCTGTCAGTCCCATATCAACCGCCCGCGCCATAAAATCTTTCAACATCGGCACATCGAAACAATATTGCGACTGAATGTATTCAGCGCCTGCATTAATTTTCTTAGCCAATTGATCGACGCGGTTTTTAATTGGCGGGACAAAGGGATTTATGGATGATCCGATGAAAAGCTTGGGCGGCAAGTCCAGCTTTCGCCCGCTGAGAAAACGGGATTCGTCACGCAAGATGCGCAAGGTTTTCGTTAGGGAAACCGAGTCCAAATCAAAGACCGGTTTTGCCTCCGGATGATCTCCGGCGCCAACATCATCTCCAGATAGGGTCAGCACATTACATACCCCGAGCGCCGCCGCGCCTAACGTGTCTCCTTGGATAGAGATTCGGTTACGGTCGCGGCAGGAAATTTGTAGGATAGGAGAATAGCCAACCCGTGTCAGAATCGCGCAAACGGCCAGGCTGGACATATGACAATGCGCGCCCGAGCCATCCGTCGCATTAATCGCGTCGACATGACCATCAAACAAAGCCGCCCTAACCAGAACTTCGTCTGGGTCTGCCGAATCCGGCGGCGCGATCTCGGTCGTGACAGCAAAGTGCCCTGCCCGCAGCACACGCTCAAACCGGCCATGAGACACGTGACCATCCAGCATTGGTAAAGGATCGCCCGGATTGGTACCTAGGCGTTCGACATCTTGAACCTCTCCGCTTTGATCAAGTTGGTTCTTAGACATTGGTGTTCTGCATCGGCTTGACGGTCGCGTCAGGACGACTGTCGCGCGCGAGTTTTAGCCAAGTCGATTTACCTTTATCGCGATGGTCGCCGGAAAACTCCATATCATGAATGGCATCACCACCCTTCATGCGCTCGGCGCCATCCCACGCCAGAACCCAAACACATTTCATATCGGGCTTAACCTCACACATTCCGTTTGCGCGCACGCCACCACACGGCCCGTTGCGCAGAGTCTTAGGGCAGTTCATCGGACAGCTCATGCCCGTTTTGGATAGCTGGCAATTGCCGCACATTTGGCAATCAAACAGAAACCCTTTCAGCCCAGCCTCCATAGAGGTAATAGGCTTGTCTAGTTTTGTACCAAAGACTTTTGTGACACCTCTTAGCGTTGCCAATATGGCGGGGTTAACGCCATTATAAAGACGTTCCATGAACCGGGAATGCCGGACGGACCATAGGCGAACCTTATACATAACCTATCGGTTCTTACCCATAATGGCTTTGGCCAGTTCACTACTCATCGCTGCGTCACGGCCATATGTATGGGCATTGATCGCATCAGCAAATTCCTGGTTTAGCGGAGCACCGCCGACCATGACCGGCAATTCTTTCAAAATACCGCGCTTGTCCAGCTCTTCAATCACCACACCCATATAAGGCATAGTCGTCGTCAAGAGGGCCGACATGCCCAGAATATCTGGTTCATGTTTTTCAATCGCTTCGAGATATTCTTCAACAGGTGTGTTAATCCCCAGATCAATTACTTCAAAACCCGCACCTTCAAGCATCATTCCGACCAGATTTTTGCCGATGTCGTGAATATCGCCCTTCACAGTCCCGATCACATATTTACCGGTGCTGGATTTGTTGTCGCTGTCTGCCAGAATGGGACGAAGCAATTCCATTCCGCCTTTCATGGCATTAGCTGATTGGAGCACTTCCGGGACGAACAAAATTCCGTCACGGAAATCGACGCCAACAATACGCATGCCTTCAACCAGAGCATCATTGAGCACCATATTGGCATCCCAACCGCGATCCAACAGTATTTTCGTCCCTTCTGTGACCTCCGGGATAAGCCCGTCATAAAGGTCGTCCTGCATTTGCTGGACAAGCTCATTATCATCGAGGTCCTTCAGTATGATATCTTCTTCGTCACTCATGGCTCTATTCCTTTTGATGAATCACGTTCAGGGCAATGCTTAGGCTAATCCCACGATTTGTCCGTCTTCGTCCAGCCCGATATCCAGCGCGGCGGGATGGCGCGGCAGACCCGGCATTCGCATAATGGTTCCGCAAATCGCGACGACAAAACCCGCCCCGGCATTCAGCGTGGCCTCACGTACTTCAACGACATGGTCGCTGGTCGCGCCGAGCTTTTTCGGGTCGGTTGAAAAACTTGACTGTGTCTTCGCAATACAAATCGGCAAATGCCCAAAGCCCATTTTTTCAACTTCACGGAACGTGCTTCGAGCGGAGGCACTGATCACTACGGACTCCGCCCGGTAGATTTCTTTGGCGACCTTTTCGACCTTGACGGCCATCTTGTCACTGTCCTCATACATCAGGTTGATGGTTGGTTTCGGCTTATCCAGCTCAGCTTTCACAGCTTGCGCCAAGTCTTCGGCGCCTGCGCCGCCTTCGGCCCAATGTCTGGCAATGACCATCTGAACGCCTTCACGGTCACACACCTCTTTGACAACTGCGATCTCTTCATCTGTATCATGCACAAAATGGTTGATTGAAACGACCGGCATAACACCAAATTTTTTCAAGTTTTGAATGTGACGCTCAACATTCACACAGCCCTCACGCACGGCATCGACATTGGCTGGCCCCAGATCATTTTTGGCAACCCCGCCCTGCATTTTCATCGCGCGAATGGTGCATACCAGAACCACAGCATCCGGACGCAATCCAGACTGACGACACTTAATATCCAAGAATTTTTCAGCCCCTAGGTCAGCCCCAAATCCGGCTTCTGTGACGACGACATCTGCCAGTTTCAGCGCAGTTTGTGTTGCGACAACCGAATTACAGCCATGGGCGATATTCGCAAACGGCCCGCCATGGATGAAGGCCATATTATGTTCAATGGACTGCACAAGGTTTGGCTGGAAAGCGTCTTTCAGCAGAACCGTTACAGCCCCGTCTGCGCCGAGGTCGCGAACTGTGACAGGCTTCTTTTTGTGCGTTTTCGCAACAATAATATCGCCAATCCGCTTTTGTAGGTCTTTCAAATCTGTAGCGAGGCAGAAAATGGCCATGATTTCAGAAGCGACTGTGATGTCAAACCCACCTTCACGGACAATACCCTGTGTCGGGCCTCCCAAGCCCATAACAATATGGCGCAAGGCCCGGTCATTCATATCGACAACGCGGCGCCATGTGATGCGGCGCGGATCAATATCAAGCTCATTGCCCCACTGCATGTGGTTATCCAGCATCGCAGAAATCAGACTATGAGCTGAGGTGATCGCGTGAAAGTCACCATTGAAATGCAAATTAATGTCTTCCATTGGCAGAACCTGCGCGCGCCCCCCACCGGCAGCACCGCCTTTCATACCAAAACACGGCCCCAAAGATGGCTCGCGCAGACAAACCATAGAATTTACGCCGATACGATTTAATCCGTCATTTAGCCCAACACTGGTAGTTGTCTTTCCCTCTCCCGCCGGGGTCGGCGTGACAGCAGTGACAAGCACCAACTTGCCGTCTTTTTTTGACTTCAGCCCATCAATATAATCCAAAGAAAGCTTAGCTTTGTAATGACCAAAGGGCACCAACGCCTCTGCCGGAATACCAAGCTTTTCTTCAGCAAGCGGCAATAAAGGTTTCATGACTGCTGCGCGGGCAATTTCAATATCGGGAGCTCCGGGCGCGGGCAAATTCTGTTGTGTCATATATCTTTGACGGCGTGGCCGCCTCCCCTTTAATTCGCAGGCTTACCGCCATTGCTGTTGCTCAGACTAATAATAAGTTCACGCGCGGCTTACTAAATTACGACATTCAATTGTTAAATTACGACACCACACACTTATCATCTCAAGTCATCCTTTCCAAGAAGTAGGCTGAGGGCTGCACTACATCTAATACTCAAAATTATAAAAAACGATATCCGGCCTTCTCGGCACTTTTTCTCTGACACATTTTAAATGGACTGTTATCACATGCCGGAAAGTTTGGAGTGAAGGTTATGTCACTATCACGCAATCGCAAAATTGGGCCTAAGCCAGGCGAAAACGACACGCCAACCATTGGCCCAACAGACCGTGCCATTTCGGAACTAACACGGCTCGGGCTGACGCTGCCGGATGAGTCTGCCATGAATACTTATCGTCTAGGTCGGGTGACCGAACAGCTTAAACAACGCGATCTCGGCGGTATCCTTTTGTTTGATCCGATCAATATACGTTTCGCGACGGGCGCACAGAATATGCAAGTTTGGACGTCCCGAAATATTTCACGCGCCGCTTTCATATCGGCCGATGGTTACATTGTTCTGTGGGACTTTGTTCGCTGCGAACACCTGACAGCTCACCTGCCGCTAATCAATGAGGTTCGCAACAGCGCTGGGGCTCTCTATTTCTCTTATGGAGACCAAGAAATTCAGGCGGCTGATAGTTTCACCCGACAAGTCATAGATGTCATGCATGAGCATAATTGCGGGCAGCGCATTGCTGTAGATATGACGGATGTTGCAACATCCAACAGTCTCGCCCAACAGCAAATTCAAGTCTTGCCAGGACAAGGCGTGATGGAACATGCAAGGCTAATCAAAGGCCCAGATGAAATAAAAGCCATGCGCTGCGCTGTTGCCGCATGTGAGCTCTCAGTCGGAGAAATGCACCAAGCGATGAAGCCGGGAATAGCCGAAGTTGAATTATGGTCTGTACTACATGCTGGAAATATTGCCCGTGGCGGCGAGTGGATTGAAACGCGCCTCGTAGCTTCAGGCCCGCGAACGAATCCCTGGATGCAAGAAGCTGGCCCACGCAAATTGAAGGATGGAGATCTTTTCGCCTTCGATACGGATATGGTTGGGCTGTACGGTTATTGCTGTGACATGTCCCGAACTTGGTATGTCGGGGACAGCACGCCAAGTGCCGAACAGAAAGCCGCCTACCAAGCAGCCTATGATCACATCACTGAAAACATCCAGCTGCTCAAGCCAGGTACATTATTTAAAGAACTGACATTTGGCGGACATCAATTACCGCCGGAATATGCCGCTCAGCGATATTGCGTGAAGATGCATGGCGTTGGCATGTGCGATGAGTTTCCATCTATCTATTACCCCGAAGATTACATAGAGGGTGCATTTGACTATGTTGTACAACCCGGTATGTGCTTTACAGTCGAAGCCTATATGGGAAAAGTCGGTGGACAAGACGGCGTGAAACTGGAAAATCAGGTTTTGATTACAGAAGACGGCCATGAAAACCTATGTGCCTACCCTTATGAGGAAAAACTGCTGAGTTGATATGTCCGAGCATGACCCACTAGAACCCATAGATAGCCCCTGCCAGCTTGTTTGTTCCATGGACAAGGAGAGCGGCCATTGTTTCGGCTGTGGACGCACCACTGATGAAATCGCCTATTGGACACTGAAAACCAAGCAAGAACGTGATGAAATTCTTGCTCTACTTCCCGCCCGTATGCCGCCACTACGCATCAAACTCGAAGAACGCAGATCCCGGCGGCGGGTCAATAAACGCCGCAGAACCAACCCCGAGCCATAAATGTTCGGAACCGTCCGCAAGTCCCCTCAAACGATCGGGTTCTTGCTGCTTCCAGAATTTTCGATGATTGCCTTCACGGCCTCGATCGAGCCCTTACGCGCTGCCAACCGAATCAAGCGTGAAGATCTGTATCATTGGAAAACCATAAGTCATGATGGCAAAGCGGTTATGGCCAGTAATGGAGTTACCATCACGCCTGATATTGGTTTGGATGATAACTCGTCATGCGACGTCATTTTTGTGTGTTCGGGTGTGAAACCTCACCGCAACCTTCCCAACAATCTGAACGGGAAGCTTCGCAGTCTGGTCCGTAAAGGCATGTCTCTGGGCAGTGTCTGTACGGGTTCCGTTGCGCTGGCAGAGGCTGGATTGCTCAATGGATATCGCTGCACTATCCATTGGGAAAACATCGAAGGCTTTGCCGAGCGCTATCCTGATCTGGACATTACGGCGACATTGTTTGAAGTGGACCGCAACCGATATACTTGTTCGGGCGGTACAGCGCCTTTGGATATGATGATCCATTCTATACGGCTGGATCATGGTGAAACCCTGGCTTTGAATGTCGCTGAGCAAATGTTGATGAGCTTTGTCAGAGAGCCCGAGGCAGACCAGCGAATGGCGATTGAGCACCGCACAGGCATCCGTCACCCCAAATTACTGAGTGCCATTGCCTATATGGAGGCGCATGTTGAAAACCCCATCGCGTTGACGGAACTGTGTCACGAAGTTGGCCTATCCCTGCGCCAATTGGAACGGCTCTTCAAAAGTAAAATCAATACAACACCGGCCCGCTATTATCTGGAGCTTCGCCTTAGAAGAGCCCGGCAATTACTCCGCCAAACCCCTATGTCTGTTATGGAAATCGCAATCGCCACGGGATTTTCATCCGCGTCGCATTTCACACAAAGCTACCGCAAATCCATGGGTTACCCACCCTCTGAAGAGCGGCAAAAATAATTACTTTTTGCGTTTCAAAATCATGCGTGGATCGGCACGTAAGATCAAGTTCATAGAGCGCGGCCTCGGGATTGTGACGTAATCTGTGAGTTGGCGCGGCACGCGGCGAACAACAATCCGCAGCGCGGCATAAACCGCCAATAAGGCATGAACACCCGCTGTGAACGCAAATAATGCTGACGGCCCAAACTCCGACATGACCAAAGGTGCCAGCGATGGCCCGATCACCGAGCCTATACCATATATTAGAAGCAGCCCCCCGCTGATCGCAACAAATTCATGCGGCTCAGCGAAATCATTCGCATGGGCTGCGCTCATGCCGTAAATCTGCATAGCGAACATGCCGTAAAGCGCTCCGCCTATTAGCATGAACGAAAGCGAATTTGGTGCCATATACCAAGAAAACAAACCCGCTCCTGCAGCTCCGACCGCCGCCATGAATAAGACTGCGCGCCGACCAATTTTATCGGACAGGAAACCTGCGGGCCATTGCAAGACGGCCCCAGAAAAAATCACAATGCTCATAAAAGTTGAGACTATAACAACCGGATGACCCAGTTGCTGTACAAAAACCGGCGCAACACCCCAAAAAGCGCCATTGGCCAGACCGACGCCGAAACAACCAACTACAGCCAGCGGTGATGTCTTGATGAGTTTTTTCAAATTCAGCGATGTCTGCGTCACCGGAACAGGTGTCTTGGCCGCCGATAATGAAATCGGGAAAATCGCCAGACAAATTAAGATCGCAACCAATGAGAACAAGATAAACTCACCTGGTTTCGCCAGAACCAGCATGAACTGCCCAGCCGTAACGGCCGCCAAATCCACCATCCGGTAAATCGACAAAACCTGTCCGCGTTGCTGATTTGGGGTTTGCTCATTGATCCAGCTTTCGATCAACATATAGAGCCCTGCAAAACTAAACCCGACCAAAATTCGAAGTATGATCCAAACGGGAATGTTTAGGAAAATCGCATGGATGAGAGATGCCGCAGCAATAATCGACGACAGAGCCGCAAAAACCCGGACATGGCCGACCCGTTTGACCAAATGTGGCGTGCCAAAACAGCCGCCGATAAACCCCATAAAATAGGCTGAGGTCATTAAGCCAATCGCCTCTACAGGGAACCCCTCGACCTGTGCTCGCACTGCAATCAAGGTCGACATCAATCCACCCCCGGCGAGCAAAATCGCCGCAGAGATCAACAAAGCGCCAACGGATGAAAGAACAGCCTTCATGGCCAATCCCCTTTAATGCAGCCTAACGGCGCCTTCGCCGGATCGTGCGTAAATCGCCATATTTGCCTCTCTCGCTTTACGCAAGGCAAATGCTGTTGGTCCGGACACGGACAACAAGGCTGTGACCCCCCGCCGGCCGGCTTTCTCAACAATTTCATAGGAACAGCGGCTGGACATAATCACGAATCCGCTTTGCACATCCACCCTCGATAGCGCCATAGCGCCAAGTAATTTATCCAGCGCATTATGCCGTCCCACATCCTCGCGCGCCATCAAAATAGTCCCGGACAGATCGGCCCAAGCGGCTGCATGATTGCTGCGGGTTTTGGCATTTATCGGTTGATGCTCAGAAAGCTCCGCTATGGATTTACGCATTGCGGCGTCTGATAATTCACGGCGCGTTTTTGCAACTGGCGAAAGTGTTTTGAACAGAGTGTCCACATTTTCCAGCCCGCAGAGCCCGCAACTCGCACTGCCAACCATATTCCGTCGGCGCTGGGTGATGTCCAGTTTCTCAACCGCCTCATCCGAAATCTTGAACCTTAAGTCTGCGCCTTTATTCGATAGAATAATTTCCAGAGATTTGATCTCCTCGGGAGATTGAATAATTTCTTCGGTCAATGAAAATCCGACCGCAAAATCCAGCAAATCATTCGGCGTTCCCATCATCACCGCGTAATTTCGGCGGTTATAAACGAAGGCAATCGGGACCTCCTCGGGGATAAACCAATCACCGTCTCCAGCCCGCACAGACATAGCCGTCTGCGCCGGCTCTCCGCGCACCGTCACCGCAAAGGGGGCATTATCCATCTGTGACGGCGTATCAGTCATGAAATCTTCCATAATTCAGTCTACCGATCCATCAAGCGATTTGTTGACACTCTTCGGCGCAAGCTGATCAGCAGAGTCAGTTATGCTCTCTAGGGTATTCTTGCGCTTCGGACAGGTTGCGATGCTTATCGACTAAGTCAGACAGAACTTTGGCACGTCGTATCTAGTTCATGATATGGGCGGCGACGCTTTTCATAACTTCGCCTATTGTCGTGAATTTTTTTGTTAGAGGTGAAGCGTTTCGCCAGACAAGGCTAATCTCTCTTTGCGCAAGCTTGTGATCAATGCGGCGGACGATGAGTTGTGGATCACGTTTAGCTTCCGAAATGGCATATAGGCTGGGTAATATAGCAATGCCGCCTCCCATCGATGCCATCTGGCGCAAAGCATCGAGACTTGTGCCTTCATATTCACCGCTGGCTGTCGCCCCGGCCTTGGCCGCAAGGTCTTTGACGACGGTTGCGAATTTATGACCATAACCCAGCGTTAAAAATTCCCGGCCTTTCAAAGCCATAAGCGGGATTGCGTCACGTGAGCTCGCCAGAACGTCGTCAGGGGCAACGCAGATATAAATATTCTCCCGGACTATATTGATGCTTTGCGTATCAGGATGATCTTCTGCAGTTGATAATATCAAGTCAAACCGTCCATCAGACAGATGCTCTTGTAAATCAACTGTGCGTTCCTCCCGCACGAACAAGCGTAGCTCCGGATAAGCGGCATGCAACTCTCGTGTGACTTGTGGCAATAAATACGGGCCAACAGTCGGCAAGACACCCAATTTGATCCGGCCTGAAAAAGTACCCTCAGCCTCCCGTGCGAGGACTTTTAGCTCCTCCACCTGACGTAAAACAATACGGGCTCGGGCCACCACGTCTTTGCCGATCGGTGTTAGCAGCGCGCCATGACGACCGCGCTCTAGCAAGGAGGCCCCAAGATGATCTTCCATGTCTTTGACTTGTGCGGACAAGCTGGGCTGGCTGACATAGGTGGTTTTCGCCGCCGCGCTAAACGTCCCGGTATCAGCAATAGCGACTAAATATTCTAACTGTCTAAGTGTGGGCTTCATACGCATAGCATAAACACAAACTATACAGATTAGACAGAATTAATATTTATCTTATGCATTATTTTCGACCGCCCCAAAAAAAGGCCCCGCAGCAATTGCAGGGCCCAGCTCACTTCAGGGGAAGAAAAGAGCTTACTGAATGGGTGACAGCAATTCCGGTGCTGTTACTAATTGGCGAACGCCATGTGACTTGGTCTCATTAAAGACATTACCTTGCTCGGCCCAACGATGAAGCGATCCGATATCGACACGCGCACAATTCGGACGCACAGACCATGTTACATTTAATGGGGAACAGGTAGACTGATCATAGCTGGGTCCAGTCGTTGAGCCTCTGAAGACAACCGGATCACCCGTATTGGACGGAATCATTTTCGGTTGATGCTTACCGTTTCTCATAGTTTGCCCATAAGCCATCTCTGTGAAGTCCAGAGCATTTTCAGGATCATTCACAACCAGGAACACCTGTGCTTCTACGCGCAGTAATGGATCTGTACATGTGTCTGACAAACACGACCCCAAGCCCTCGCCCGGCGTGATGTCACAAGATGTATGCACCCAATGCACTTCTATAGTGTCACCGGGCTTCACGCCTTTATAAGCGCCTTTACCATCCATAGGGTCAGTGAGCTCTTCTGCCGTTAGATCCTTGCTGTCGTTACATGCGTAACCACCGCTATCACTATTATTAATGAAAACACTAAAGCCGGGGCCTTTATGTTCAGCATTTGTATGGGTGTGGATATTACAGAGGTTCAGCTCGGTCGACGCTGGAGCCATCTTGAACATGACAGGGTTTGTGCCCGTCAGGCTACTGATATCTCGTGGGGTCTGCGGGCCCATATCCGTACAAAGATTGGTAGCTTCAGCTTTAGTGGCATCTGTCATTGCAGATGTATCAGAGGCTTTATCGCCCGAACAAGCCGACAATAAAATCGAACTGGCAGCGAGGGATATGTAGAGTGAGCGCATGGTTTGTCCTTTTTTCAAAATACTAAGCACCCGGCGAGCCAGGCGGCAATCTGATGCGGCAATTATGAGAGAATTACAATAAGTAAAATGACAAATAATCTATAGGGTATATAGAAATACCCTATATAAAAATCGAAAGACTAGCCAACTCGAAGGATTTTTTCCATCTTGCGGCCCCGCGCGAGCTCATCGACCAGCTTGTCCAGATAGCGGGCCTGACGGGTCAGGTCATTGTCAATTTCTTCAATCCGGTATCCGCAAATCACGCCTTTAATCAGGTGTGCATTGGGATGAAGTTGGGCTTTGTCAAAGAAAGTCTTGAAGGTAACTTTTTCATCAATCATGGTTTGAATTTCGGCATCCGTAAAGCCTGTCAGCCAACGAATAGCCTCATGCAATTCCTCCTGCGTTCGCCCCTTCTTTTCGACCTTATTGACGTAATGAGGATAAACAGCCGCAAAAGTCATATTCGCAATGCGGGCATTATGTTCGGGCGTGACTTTCATGGGTTTTTCTTACACCTACAACGTCATCAGCGCAATTGACGCCTGACAGAGAGTTTAACCCTCCTCGCGCTCTAAGGCTTCACGGCGGCGCATGTCTTTTTTACGCTCATGTTCCAGCAAATAGCGTTTGCGAATGCGAATGGACTCAGGCGTAACTTCAACGAGTTCATCATCATTGATAAATTCCAGCGCATATTCCAGCGTCACATCAATCGGCGTGACAAGCACGACCGCTTCGTCTGAACCTGAGGCGCGCACATTGGTAAGCTGCTTGCCTTTGAGCGGGTTGACGGTCAGGTCATTGTCGCGGGCATTGATCCCGATGATCATGCCTTCATAAACCTCAGTGCCATGGCCGATGAACATCTTGCCGCGTTCCTGTAAATTCCAGAGTGCAAAGCCGACGGCCTTTCCGGTTTCCTTGGAGATGAGCACGCCTTTATGGCGGCGGCCAATACCCGCCTTGGTGCGCGGCGCGTAGCGGTCAAAATTGTGATACATCAAGCCTGTGCCCGAGGTGAGCGTCAGAAATTCGCTGCGAAATCCGATCAGACCGCGGGTCGGGATTTCATAATCCAGACGGACACGCCCCTGTCCGTCTGGTGTCATGTCTTTTAGCTGCCCCTTGCGCTCACCCAGCTTCTCCATGATGGAACCTTGATGATCGGCCTCGACATCGACAGTCAGAGTTTCCCAAGGCTCACAGAGCACGCCGTCAACCTCTTTATTGATAACTTGCGGGCGGGAGATGGCGAGCTCATAACCTTCGCGGCGCATATTTTCGATCAGGATAGACAGATGCAGCTCGCCCCGGCCCGAAACGCGAAACTTATCAGCATCATCGAGTTGCTGTACCCGCAAAGCGACATTGTGGATCAGCTCTTTATCCAGTCGGTCTTTGATATTACGTGACGTAACAAACTTGCCTTCCCGGCCCGCAAAGGGACTGTCATTGACTTGGAAAGTCATAGAGATGGTGGGCTCATCCACGGTGAGCGGCGGCAGAAGCTCAATGTGGTCAGGATCGCAGATCATGTCGGAGATGCCGAGATTATCGATACCGGTGAAACAGCAAATATCGCCAGCTGACACGCTATCCTGTTTGACGCGCTCCAGCCCCATAAAGCCGAAAATATCGAGCACTTTGGCTTTTCGCTCTTTGCCATCCGGCGTCGCGACCATAACGGCTTGATTACGGTTCAGCGTGCCGCGCACAACGCGGCCAATCCCGATCACGCCTGTGTAGCTGTTATAATCCAGCGCCGAGACTTGCAGTTGTAAGGGCGCATCCGGGTCCACATTGGGCACAGGCACATGTTTGATGATCGCGTTAAAGAGCGGCGTCATATCTGTGCCTGTCACGTCGCTCTCATCCGATGCCCAGCCATTCAGCGCCGAAGCGAAAACGACTGGAAAGTCCAGCTGCTCGTCTGTGGCGCCCAGACGGTCAAACAAATCAAACGTCTGATCCACGACCCAATCCGGACGCGCGCCTTGGCGGTCAATTTTATTGACCACGACGATTGGTTTTAAGCCTTGTGCGAGTGCCTTTTTGGTCACAAACGTCGTTTGCGGCATCGGCCCTTCAACGGCATCGACCAGCAGCACGACTGAGTCCACCATGGACAGCACGCGCTCTACCTCGCCGCCGAAATCCGCGTGACCCGGCGTATCGACAATATTGATGCGCCAATTCGTGGCTTCCCCATCTGTCCAGCGGATCGCCGTATTTTTGGCCAGAATGGTAATGCCGCGCTCTTTTTCGATGTCATTGGAGTCCATAACGCGTTCTTCACGTTCACCCCGCTCATCCAACGTACCGGACTGGCGTAGAAGCTTGTCAACAAGCGTGGTTTTGCCGTGATCGACGTGGGCCACAATGGCGACATTGCGAAGCGTTTGAATAGAGTCTGTCATGGCGCGCGCCTTAAGCCATGCGCGGCGAAAGTCTAGCGTAAATATCGGTTAAATTGATGCGTCTAATTTATAAACGCCCTATTGCGCAGCGGCGCGACACAGGCCACATACACGCCATGAGAACTGATGCCGCACCAACCCCGACCCGACTATCTGAATATAGCCCCCCCAATTTCAAAATTGAGCAGGTATATTTGGATTTCGACTTGGGACAGCAAAAAACCCGCGTCAAAAGCCGCATGGAGATCAGACGATTATCCAATGGCCCGCTGGAGCTGGATGGAGAGAACATCGAGTTGATCAGTGTTCAGCTTGATGGGCGTCAATTATCGCGACGCGATTATAGACTGACACAGACGCAGTTGATGCTGTCGGACCTACCTGATCAATTTACACTGGAAATTGAAACGCGGTGTAATCCATCTGCCAATTCAACCCTGATGGGGCTTTATGTCTCTGGCGGGCGGTTTTGTACCCAGTGCGAGGCCGAAGGCTTTCGGCGGATCTCCTATTATCTCGACCGTCCCGACGCGATGAGCGTTTTTACTGTTAGGATCGAAGCAGACAAAACGAAATATCCATACTTGCTCGCCAATGGCAATATGACTGACAGCGGCGAGACCAGCAGCACCCGTCACTTTGCGATCTGGCATGACCCCTTCCCTAAGCCCGTTTATTTGTTTGCGCTAGTCGCGGGTGAATTTGATATCCTGGAAGACAGCTTCACCACGATGAGCGGGCGGCACATACCGCTCACCATCTATGTTGATCCCGGCAACGCACCCCGCGCTGAATATGCTATGGACGCGCTGAAACGCTCCATGAAATGGGATGAAGAGGCATTCGGGCGGGAATATGATCTGGATCGTTTCATGATCGTGGCTGTTCGGGATTTTAATTTCGGCGCGATGGAAAACAAAGGCTTGAACATCTTTAACTCAGCCCTCCTCTTGGCTGATGCAAAAACCGCAACAGATATGAACTTTGAACGCATAGAATCCGTTGTGGCTCATGAGTATTTCCACAACTGGACAGGTAACCGCATTACCTGTCGAGATTGGTTTCAGCTCTGCCTCAAAGAAGGTTTTACCGTTTTCAGAGACCAGGAATTTTCAGCCGACCAGCGCGGCGCGGCAGTGCAGCGCATCAAAGATGTTCGCGCCTTGCGCGCACGGCAATTCCCCGAAGACAACGGCCCGCTCGCTCATCCGGTACGGCCCAAAGAATATGTGAAGATTGATAATTTTTACACCGCCACGATTTATGAAAAAGGCGCGGAAATCATCCGCATGCTCAAAACCTATCTGGGCGCAGAAAAATTCCGGCAAGGTTGTGATGTCTATTTCGAGACGCTGGACGGCACAGCCGCAACTGTCGAGGAGTTCATCGCAAGTTTCGAGGCGGCCACTGGCGAGGATCTTTCTCAATTCATGCGCTGGTATGAACAGGCCGGTACGCCGCGCCTCTCTGTCCAAGAAGACAAGTCAATGAACACGCCGACAGCCGCACACAAAATTACCTTTGCGCAGAAAATTCCGCCAACGCCCGGGCAGGCAGGCAAAGCACCGACGGTAATTCCAATTAAATGGCAATTAATCGGCGATAGCGGCCCCATAGGCGATCCGCAAATGACCGTCCTGACCACTGCTAAGGACACGATTTCTCTTCCGCGAACTGACGCTCCGGCGACCCTATCGGTCTTGCAGGATTTTTCCGCGCCCGTAATCCTGGACATGCCGCGATCGACCGAGGATTTAATTCGCCTGATGGCCCATGACCCCAACCAGTTTAACCGCTGGGAGGCAGGTCAAACATTGGCGCAATCTCTTCTCATTAATATGGCTAAAGCGATTGAAAGCGGAAAAGCCCCAAAGCCTGACCAAGCTTTAAATGGCTATTGTCATGCTCTGAGCGCGACATTAGAAAAACATGAATTTAACAATCAATTCAAAGCTTTATGCCTATCACCTCCATCATATGGCGCAATCCTGCAAGCTGCAGGGCCAATTGATCCACTGGCCGTTGAGCAAGCGGGCAAATGGCTAAGCCGAGCCATTGGCGATAAATTACGAACTGGTTTACGTGAAACCTATCAAGCGCTTGGAACAGATCAAGCTTTCAGTCCTGATGCGGCTTCGGCCGGGCGCAGAGCGCTCCGCAATCGCTGCCTACAACTTCTCACGGCGCGCAAGGATCCTGTTGCAGCGACCCTCGCTACGGAGCAATATAAGACCGCCGATAATATGACCGATGAATTATCAGCATTGGTCGCACTGACACATCTTGGCGGACAAAGAGTGGATTACTTTATTGACGACTTTTATAACCGCTGGGAAGACAATCCGCTCGTCATTGACAAATGGTTTTCAGTGCAATCCATGCGGCACCATGCCGGAGGTATTGACGCGATTCAAAAACTGACCGAGCATCCCGCCTATAACCGCCAAAATCCTAATCGTGTGCGGGCCCTGATTGGTGGGTTTGCAGCGGGGAATATGGAACTATTTCATCAACTGGACGGGGCAGGTTATCATTTCTTCACCCGAGAAGTTCAAGATATGGATCGTCGTAATCCTTCTATTGCGGCCCGTTTATTAGGCGTATTTGAGATCGCCCCCAAGCTTGATCAGACACGTCAGGCTTTGATCAGAGCCGAAATGAAACGGGCCATAACAGACAAACCCTCGAAAAATGTCATGGAAATCGCCCGAAAATTACTTGGCGAATAGTGCACCTTAGTAACTTGTTTTTAGGGCTCCCGTGATAGATCGGCGTCATGACAGAATTACGCACAGTTGAAGGATTTCGAGATCATGTCTCTGAGCAGCGCTTTTCCGTGCTGCGTCAACCGATCATAGACTTAAAATCCGGGAAAATTCACCACCATGAATGGTTGGTTCGTTTTGATCATGACGATCACCTTGCCGGTGTCATCCGCCCGGCGGAAATTAGTGGCGTCATTAGAGATTTGGATCTGTCCATGCTGGCCCAAGCGATCATCGTGCTCAATGCTAATCCTCTGGATACCGGGATTGCGATCAATTTGTCAGGCGCCTCCGTCGATAAGGAAACGTTTAAAGGGTCAGTGCTCGCATGTTTGACAGCTTTGGAAGCCTCTCCGACGAAACTGATCATCGAATTGACTGAAAGCTGGGACATGCAGAATTTAGGCCCGGCTGCAAGCCTGTTAGCCGAGCTGAAACGGCGCGGTCATCCGGTTTGCCTGGATGATGTTGGCGCAGGCGCTGCATCAATCCGATATTTAAGAGCCCTGCCCTCAAACTGGTTGAAAATTGATGGCGGCTTTGTTGCAGCTGCGCTGAATAATATGCGCGACCGCGCTATTTTACAGGCGCTATTGTCCCTAAGGGAACCACTGGATGTCAGGTTTATAGCTGAGGGCGTCGAAACACAGGAAATCAAGCAGTTCGTCGCCGATTTGGGATTTGATGCGGCGCAAGGTTACGCCATCGGCGAGCCGGAGCCTGAATTGCGAATTTTAAGCTAATTAAAGCTAAAAATTAAGCCTCTGGTAACTGGTCATTAACTACGTTTGCTCGACTTCGCTGCATGGATTTCGTAGGCCTGTTATAGCGTTGATTCGAATAAGGGAGATGGCGTGCGAACAGGCGCAGTCAATTCAGCAATGCCGCCCCACCCGGGACGCGCCAGAAAGGCTGCCCCGGCGCCTGCCCATGCCAGAACTCAAAACAGATCAATCGCTCGGCCAAGCCCGGAGCCCACAAGACAAAGACCTCAGGCTTCATCCAAACGAAAGTCAGATGACAAAGTATCTGAATTGGCACAACGGATTGGCGGCAAAACATCCTTAAAGCAGATAATTTATACAACCCTCGCCTTTTTCTTATTGTTTGTCATTTTAGCGGCTTTCAAATTTGTCAATGACAACAACCGCTATAAAAAAGCAGCTACAGATGCCTTCCAATCTGAAATGGCAAGCTCGGCCACAAATGTTGCGCGAACTCTGGACGCAGAAATAGCCTGGATTGATACGGCTTTGTCTCTGCAAGGCAGCCCAAAGCAAATCATCAATTTTGTTGCCCGCGGCCCGCGAGTTGTCGGCGCAGCCATTATCGACTCAGCAGGACAAGTCGTAAGCGCAACCCCCGGAGCCGGCGATCCGCTTGCCTCCGTCGATCGCCGGGATTTCCCGAAAAGTGGCGTCTCAATCTCTTCGTTGGTCAATGACAGCGGGACGGTGACACCTGTCATCACGCGCAAGAAAGGCGATGTATTCCTGGTCGTCGCCTTACGTTCAGGCACATTAATCGGGGATCAGAATACCAATCGCGTATTGATTTTAGACGGAGGGCGGGTCGTCGATGGTCAGGCCCAAATAGCCAAAGAAGGCATACTTGGCTATTTTCAAATGAGCCCAGCCAAACTTAATTATTTAAGCAAGCAATCTTCCGGAGAGACCATAACAGCCCATTCACTCGGCTCTGACAATATATGGTTGGGTGCAGCCAAGGTACCTAATTCTTTTCTGACTGTTATAGACTCATTACCTCGTCAGCTATCTCCCGGACTAAAACAGAACATTTTTCTCTTTGGTCTATTATTCGCTGGAACCGCATGGCTGATTTGGAGGCTTATGTCCTTATTACTTCGGCAAATTGACTCTGTACGCAATCAACACTTTGCCAATGAAGCCTCTCAGCGCCGGGTTAATGCCGCGATGTCAGGTTACAATGGTGGATTGTGGGAGATGGACCTAACCAATAACAATGTATTTCTTTCATCCTCATTCGCTAAATTATTTGGTATGGCTGAGAAAGAGACAACCATCACTCTGCCACAATTTTTAGGCCTTTTCGTCGCCGGTGACCGCGATAAACTTTACAACGCAATCAGGCGCAGCCATGTTTCCGGCCCGTTCGAGCTTGATCTTGGAATTGCACATCTGCCGATTATCATCATGGCAACAGGTAAGCCTTCATTCAACGAAGCCGATCAGGCCAAGATTATCACGGGCATGGCGATGGATGTAACAGAGGCAAAAGGCGCGAGTATGCGCCTGCAAGCGGCCGAAGCCAGATTGCATGATGCACTCGGCTCCATGAGCGACAGTTTTGTTATCTGGGACCAGATGGATCGTTTGGTTCTATGGAACGCAAAATTTGAAGACTTTTTTGGTTTCCAGCCCGGGCAGCTTCAGCAAGGCATCGAACATAGTGTTGTCGAATATCACGCCAATCAAGCCATAGAGCAGATCTATGCTCTAGAGGATGGAACCGGAAATGAAATATATCTGAAGGATGGGCGATGGCTGCGCTATCTGGAGACCCACACAGTCGATGGCGGACGCGTGAGTATCGGAACAGATGTGACTGCAATCAGGACCCGTGAATATCAATTACAAGTCAATCAAGAGGCGTTGGAGCGCACCATCGCTGTCCTTAAGAAATCTCAAGTCAGGATTGTTGAGCTAGCCGAAAATTATGAGCAGGAAAAAATCCGCGCCGAAGAGGCCAATCAATCCAAATCTGAATTCCTGGCAAATATGAGCCATGAGCTACGTACGCCATTAAATGCTATCAATGGCTTTTCCGATATTATGCAGAAAGAAATGTTCGGCCCTTTAGGCGACACGCGCTACAAAGAATATGTCAATGACATCTTGTTTTCGGGTCAACATTTGCTCAGCCTTATCAATGATATTTTGGATATGTCCAAAATTGAAGCCGGCAAGATGACTCTCAATGTTGAGCCTATGCTCCTCAATGATATGATCAAACAGGTTATACGGATCGTTCGAGGCCGCGCCGATGACAACCGATTAAAGCTTGTTTTCCAAGAAACAGACGTGCCAGAGATCGAGGCCGACCCAAGAGCGGTTAAACAGGTCTTGTTGAATCTGGCCACCAATGCAATCAAATTTACACCCGAAGGCGGCGTCGTTCGGATTGCGGTTGAGCCCAAATCAGCCGGACTGATTATTCGCGTATCGGATACAGGTATCGGTATCTCCGAAGAAGATATTCAACGCCTTGCGCAACCCTTCGAGCAAATTGACAGTCAGCACTCCAGAAAACATGAAGGCACAGGTCTTGGGTTGGCACTTTCAAAATCACTCGTCGAATTACATGGCGGCAACTTCACGATTGAGAGTCAAGTCGGCCAAGGCACCACGGTCATATTTACACTGCCGAGCCGTCCGCCTGAACAAAAAGACGCAACGCCTGATACTGAAGTTGGTGACGAGATTTCCCGTCTCGCACAGGATATTGCGGATGTTCTTGCCGAAGGCGGTGTTCATACGGGGGCGTCTGCGCAGACGGCTCCGGCTCAGCCTTCACCAACACCTCAAGCACCACCCGCTCCTCAAGCATACCAGGCACCGACAAGCCCACAGCAAGGCACCCCAACCCCTCCGCCTTATATTCCACCTGCGAACAGCTCTGCGGCCTAAGCGTCTCCGCGAGGCTCAGTGGATTGATTTTTACGGCGTGGGAAAATCAGACTTGATTTTAAACCCGGAGCATCCGGTTCATCACCCAGCCCGTCATCCATTTTAAATTCCGCTCTGTGTAAATCTGCAACGGCATCGACCAAGGCCAGTCCCAAACCACTGCCGGGTAACGTCCGGCTTTTGTCCAGACGCACAAAACGTTCTTTAACACGCTCCCGGTCCCATGATGGAATCCCGGGGCCATTATCGGATACAGAAATTTCAACGCGGCCTTGTCGCCCTCTGCGGCTTTCCAAATGTATACGTCCGCCTTTGGGTGTATATTTAATGGCGTTTTCCAGCAAGTTAGACACGGCTTGTGACAGCAGCCCGCGATCCGCCAATATTTTGGTTTTATCTGATATCTTGGCTGTGAAGCCCAGTCCCGCCTCTTCACAGGCTGGCTCATAAAGTTCTGCCAAATCATCTAATAAGGGTTTCGGATCTATAGATTTTAGCAGCTCCCGCCTCTCTCCGGCCTCCAGCCGCGCAATGCGAAGAACACTGTCAAAGGTTGATAAAAGCTCTCCGGCATCGCCCGCAGCGGCAAATAAAATTTCGGCTTCTTTGGTATCGCCCAGCTCAACAGCCGCGCTTTCCAGCCGCGTGCGCAGACGGGTTAAAGGCGTGCGTAAATCATGAGCCACACTGTCTCCGGCATAACGCATGGCTTTCATCAGGCGGTCAATATGATCCAGCATGGCATTCAAATGCTCGGCCAGCATATCCATCTCGTCTTCGGAGTAATTACGCGGGGCGCGGCGGTCTAGATGCCCAGCCCGCACATCCGTCGCCAAGCGGTTAAAAGCCTCTACGCGGCGTGCAAAACGGCGTGAGACATACCATGATGAAATCAAACCCAGCAGCAAGGCGATAGCCGAAGATGTCAAAATTGCTGTGCGAACTCTTGCCCCGGTGCGCATCGTTGCTTCCACATCCCGAGCAACAACAATGCCGCCTAAACGATCTGTACTCTTGGACTTAAAATAACCGGCTATACCACGGCCTCGCCGTTCCGATTCGCCTTCATCCTGCGTGCGAGGATCGCGATAGAAAAATTCGATCTTGGAAAAGCTTGTGCCGTTTCCAGTCAAAAAACCTTCCTGACGCTCGGTTGTTTGAACAACCTGCTCTGCCAGGTTTCCAACGGTGCTGAGCGGCGTTTGGAAAATATAAAGCCCTTCATAGTTTGCTCCGCGCAGGAACACCGCGCGGCTGACCTCTTCTATACCGCCCAGATCATATGTCCGCTGATAGGCGGGATCGCTCTCTTTATAATCAGCGGGTAAATTACCCAGCTCGACTTCTCGCACCACTCTGGCAGCACCGCCCCGATCAAAGACGGTTTGAAGCTCTGCAATTTCCTTCGTGATTTCCCGGTCGACCCGGCGAAGTTCTGATGAAATTGTGGCGTAATAAATATAGCCTAGCGCGGCGAATAGCGAGACGACAAACAGAAATGCGCCCAACAGAGATAATCTGAAGAGCGTATTTCGAAGTAATTTTTGAAGCGCGGCAAACACAGCCTGCTCTTAGGCGGTCAGCGCCTATACCTGCAAGCGATAACCCGCACCGCGAACAGTGTGCAGAAGCTGCTCATCGAATTCTTTGTCAATTTTCCCCCGCAAGCGAGAGATATGAACATCGATAACATTTGTCTGGGGGTCGAAATGATAATCCCAGACTTTTTCCAGCAGCATGGTCCGCGTTACTACGCGTCCAGCATTACGCATTAAACATTCCAGCAGGCGAAACTCGCGCGGTTGCAACAATATCTTTTGACCGCCCCGGCGCACAGTGCGGGCGAGCAAATCCATTTCCAAATCACCGACTTTCAGCTTGGTCACAGCCGCAGACGGATCAGACCGGCGGCCAATGGCTTCCACGCGGGCCAATAATTCTGTGAAGGAATAGGGCTTCGCCAGATAGTCATCACCACCCGCGCGAAGACCTTCGACTTTGTGGTCGACTTCACCCAATGCTGACAAAATCAGAACCGGCGTGGCGTCGCCATCTTCGCGCAGATTGGCCAGCACTTCGAGCCCGTCCATTTTAGGCAGCATTCGGTCCAAAATAAGCGCGTCATAATCCGCCGCGCGGGCCATCTCTAGACCCAGATCGCCATCCGCGGCAAGGTCCACAACATGACCGGCTTCCATTAAGCCTTTGCGGACATATTCGGCCGCTACTTCATCGTCTTCTACGACTAAAATTCGCATTTTTTTCTCCATAGGTCCCCACCCATTTTTGGTTAATCTTGATTCCTAATTTGGCATTATAAAGGCAAAGGCAGCACCATATATGTTTCGCGGCCATCTTTGTGACGCACATTGACGACCAACCCATCCTGCTTGGCCAATTTCGCGTTCAGGACAATGGTCTTGAACGCAGCGACTTCTGCGATTGGCTGAGAGTCAGCTTCGAGCAAAACCATGCCCATTTTGAATCCGGCGGCTTCCGCATCACTGCCTGGCTCAACGGCTTCGACATAGACACCCACCTGATCGGAGCGCATGCCGATGGCCGTGCGGAATTCGGCCGACAAATCCAGCAAATGCAGGCCAGTATCGATATTCACCTTGGCATGCGGAGCTGCTTTGGGCGGGGGTGGCGGTAAGCCTTGGGAAATCGCATTGGCGCGATCCACTTCGGCTTTTTCAGGACGCTCGCCGATGGACACATCCAGCGCATAGGTCTTTTCCTCGCGCTCATAAATAATTTTGGCGACGTCTCCAGGGCGCAGCGCCGCAATGGCGCGCGTCGCTTCGACCGAATTTCTGACCGGTGTGTCACCAATACGCAGAATGATGTCATCCACTTGCAAGCCATAACGTTCTGCCGGGCCGCCCGGTACGACATTATTAACCGTTGCGCCGGCTTTGAAAATACCGGGACGACCTTCCATTTCAAAGGTCGCTGTGCGCAGACCTGCACCCAGATATCCGCGCCGCACACGCCCATCGGCTCTGATTGCGTTGACCACATCTTCGGCCGTATGATGCGGGATGACAAAAGCGATACCAACGCTTGCGCCGGTAGGCGAGTAGATCGCAGAGTTCACGCCGACCACTTCGCCGTCCAGATTAAACAAAGGCCCGCCAGAGTTACCCCGGTTAATCGTGGCATCGGTCTGAATATAATCGACATAAGACCCGCTTTCCACGCGCTCCCGGCCAATGGCTGAAATTACGCCGAGCGATGTCGATTGACCAATCCCGAATGGATTACCAATGGCGACAACCCAATCGCCGATGCGAATATCATTGCCTTTGTGGAATTTGACATGCGGAATTTTCTCCTGCGTTTGTATTTCCAGCAAAGCCAGATCGGTTTCTTCATCCGTCCCGATAATCTTGGCCGGATATTTACGCCCGTCATTAAACTCGATGTCGATATAGGTGCCGCCATCAATCACATGGTAATTGGTCACAACTTCCAGCTTGTCAGAAATCACAAAGCCTGAGCCCTGTCCCTCTGATGTTGTCTCGCCGCTTTCGGTCGTGACAACAATATTGACAACTGACGGGCTGACTTGTCCGACCAGATCAGCGATAGATGGCAAAGCGCTGACCGGCATATCCATCATACTGCTCGGTTGCGGCGCTATGTATGGCAAGCTCGCTTCGCTTGCGGGGGGCGGCGTAATGGTTTGCGGCGTTTCAAATATCTCTATAGTTCCAGTGGATGGCGTCGGCGCGGGATCATTTTGCGAAAACTCCCGCAGCGGAACAAAGCCCTCTGGAATAGCTGGCGCGCTTTGCGGTTCAGAATTTTCCGGTATTGGGTTTTGTGGGACTGGGCTATGTACCGTTTCGGCAGGCGCATCATTGATCGCCGGCACATATTGCGCAGACGCCATTACCGGCGCAGCACATATGGCAACGCTGAGCAGCAGCGCATGATTTAATCTTTGTTTTTTGGGGGCTAGCTTTGGCACAAGCACTCCTTAACCTAGATGTCAGAGTGGGGTCTGACAGATAACCTAATTATTACCACAAGATGACGAAATAGTCATATTGGGTGACGTCACCGTGATATCAATAAAAACAGGTTGTTTTTTGGCATTACACGACGGGTCATCTGATTAAACCCATGCTTTGCAAAGATATGCTTAACAGAATCTAACTCTCTGACGCCCCAAGCCGGATTGCGGGCCTTTAGGGAGCGGTCAAAGTCGAGATTTGATGGCGCGGTGGAACCGCCTTCCTGAAATGGCCCGTAAAAACAGACCATGCCGTCATGAGTCAGGCACTGCGAAGCACCGGATGCGATCCCTAATGCGGCTTCCCATGGGGCGATATGAATCATGTTGGCGCAAAAAATCGCGTCATATGTGCCAAGGCCATCCGTCCAGCCATCCTGCATCGTGTTGATGTCTAAAGGTTGTGGTAAATCAAGCCCCTCGGCGGCTATCCATGCGGCCTGACTCTCGCGCGATTGAGGGTCCGGATCGGAAAATTGCCACGTCACATCAGGCCTTCGGGAGAGGGTTTCGATACCATGTTCGCCCGTGCCGGATGCGATTTCCAAAACTGACGCCTGTGCGGATAAAACCTCAGCCAGTACATCCGCGATGACGCCTTTATTGCGGCCCGCTGACGGCGAAAAGAGCCGCCCGTCCTTCTGACCACGTTCTTCGAGAGCGATCGGCTGCTTGGGTTGATCACTCATACATTCGGCCTGACGCGCGGCAGAGTCAGGCTGACTTTCAGCCCGCCTATATCAGACTTCCCCAATGTGACCTGCCCCTTATAGGCCGTGCAAAGATCATCCACGATGGAAAGCCCCAAGCCGCTGCCGGGCGTAGCCTCATCCAATCTGGCACCGCGCTTGAGCGCCTCGGCATAATCTTTTTCCGAAAGGCCGGGCCCGTCATCTTCGATTGTAATTTTCATATCAACTTCGGACGATAGAAGTTCCGTATTGACGATGACACGGCTACCGGTCCATTTCGCCGCATTATCCATCAAATTGCCAACCATTTCTTCTAGATCACGTTTCGCACCCCGAAATATCAAACCCGCCTCTCCGCGCCGGACGATTTCAAGTTCTTTATCCCGATAAATACGGGGCAATGTACGTACAAGGCTATCAATCACCTCATCCACCGGCGCCGTGACCCCAATGGATTGCCCGCGCGCAGCTGCTCGTGCGCGGCGCAAATGGTGATCCACTTGAGACGCCATGATCTCGGTCTGGCGGTTGACGATTTCGGAAGGTGTGTCATCTTTCAATCTGGCCTCATTTTGCAAAACGGCAATGGGCGTTTTCAAGGCATGGGCTAAATTTCCAACATGTGTTCGGGCGCGTTCAACGATATTTTTATTATGTGATATCAATGAGTTAAGCTCTTGCGCGAGCGGCTCAATTTCCGGCGGATAATCGCCATCCACTTGGGCTTCTCGGCCCTCACGAACATCCGTCACCCGGTCTGTCAAAGCAAAGAGCGGCCTAAGCCCGACGCGCACCTGCATCCACATCGCGGTCATCAGCCCCACAGTCATAATAATCAAAAGCCCTAAAGCAATCACCGCAAATTGAGAGATAGACCGGCTCGCCGGGCGGCGGTCAGCCGCAGCCAGCACGATGACGGGATCGTCCATACCCGGCAGGACGACCTGCCGCGCCAGTGCCCGAAGCGGTTCATTTTCATCCGGCCCCAAAACCGGACTGCGGATAAATTCACCGGCTTTGGCATTTAAATCTGACAAAGCGGTCTCGGGAATACTGACGCTCTCACCGTAAAGAGACCGCGAAGCCACGAAAATCGAGAGTGGCCCCTCGCCCTCATCTTGTCCAATCAACCAATAACGCCCGGATAAAGCCCGCTGATAACGCGGGTCCAAAGGTTCCCGCGTTAAACGCAATTGCCCCTCTTCATCTACTTCGACAGATGCGATCAGAGCTGTCACAGCGCTTTCCAAAGGATCATCAAAGCTGCGGTAAATCGTGTTACGATATACGAGCGTCAGGATAATGGCAGCAATCAGCAGAGCCGGCACAGCCCATAAAGCTGCGCTGCGCACCAAAGATGAGACAAGTGAGCGATTCGCCATAGAGGCTGACTAAGCTTTGCTGTCCTCTGGATCAACGAGTCGGTAGCCGAGGCCGCGCACGGTCTCGATCCGATCTGTCCCGATTTTGCGGCGTAGACGCCCAACAAAAACTTCAATTGTGTTGGAGTCACGATCGAAATCCTGATCATAGATATGCTCGACCAATTCGGTACGTGAAATCACACGGCCCTGATGGGACGCCATATAGGACAGCAGGCGAAATTCATGACTGGTCAATTTGATCGGCGCGCCGCTGACAAAAGCCCGGGCCGAGCGGTTATCAACGGTCAAATCGCCGAGTTCAATCATATCCGTTGTATGACCCGACGCCCGGCGGATAAGCGCCCGCAGACGCGCCAGAAGTTCCTCAGTATGGAATGGCTTGGTCAGATAATCATCCGCGCCCGCATCAAATCCTGCCACTTTTTCAGACCATTGATCCCGTGCTGTTAAAATGATCACCGGGAAGGTTTTCCCGTCCGCGCGCCATTTCTGCAATATGCTGACCCCGTCTATAAGCGGCAGACCCAGATCCAATATCACCGCATCATAAGGTTCCGTATCACCCAGAAAGTGACCTTCCTCACCATCGGCGGCCACGTCTACGGCATAGCCGGTATCCTTCAGCGCCTGATGCAACTGGCGGGACAAATCCTGATCATCTTCAACAACGAGTATACGCATGGGACAGCTCCAACGATAGATTATCGATTTGGATTATCTTTTGACACGTCCCGTTGTCGCGTCAATGTAAACATCAACAACGCGGCCATTTTTTGCGATGACGCGCACGCGATATGTGTCACCTTTCCGGGAAATATCGACGACTTCACCGCCGCCAACCTGCGACAAGGCGATTGATTTTGCTTCGGATGCCGAAACTTTGCGTTCTGCCAGCATTTCACGGGTAATATCAGGGGCCGCAAAATTAGAGATCAAAGTCTCAGTCGAATAGGATGGAAAAGACACATTCAGAGCCTCATCCGCAAATGCGGACTGATGGCCGCTGGCCATCACCATCACGCCCAAGGCGGCGACAAGATATCGACTTAACTTACACATGCGTCAGAATTAGTACAAATCCCCTGAACCTAATCTGAATAGAATGTTTGGCTTAAGTTCAGCGCAGTGTCACGCGAAAACACCGCCTAGATTAAGTTTTTCCTTAACGCCGCGCCATCCGAAGCCTCAATTGAGCCTAAAATACTGTTTTTACTGGATAATTCATCCTCTGTAAGCGTAATGATCGGCGTCACGACTAGATCACCAGCCCCCACACCCTTACCTTTCAGGCGCATTTTCTTGCCGCTATTTGTGCCCGGCGGGATGGAGAGTTGTACCGCTCCGCTCGGCATATCGACTTTGACCTTGGCGCCATGAAGCGCTTCGGTCAGGGAGATTGGCAAATCCAGATAGAGCGAATCGCCTTTTCGGGTGAGGTTTTTATGCGGTTTGACCGTGATTTCGATCTTGGCATCGCCGCTGGGCCCGCCATGTTGGCCCGGTTGTCCTTTTCCCTTTAGGCGTAAAACCTGCCCGTCTTTCAGCCCCTTGGGAATTTTGACCTTCAGGCCGATATCGAGCGTTTTAGAGCCGCCCTTTAGGGCATCAGCGAGACTGATTTGCATTTTATAGCGCACATCCGCACCTTTGGCCGGGCGCGCTTGACGACGGTTCATCCCGCCGCGCATACCGCCCATATTCATGCCGAACAAGGATGAGAACAGCTCCGCCATATCGTCCTGACCGCCTATGCCGCCAAAGCCACCAAAACCGGTCTGGAATTGCGGGCCGCTCCGGCCTCCAAATCCACCGGCAAAGGGGTTTTGCTGCTGACCGCTACTATCCACCTGTCCGGTATCATATTGGCGGCGTAAGTCTTTATTAGAGAGCAGATTATAGGCCGCCGTGATCTCCTTGAACTTAGTCTCGGCGGCAACATCGCCCGGATTGACGTCCGGGTGATATTTTTTCGCCAAAGCCCGATAGGCTTTGCGAATTTCCGCCTCTGATGCGGTCTTCTTCACACCCAGCAATGTATAAGGGTTCTTGGCCATGGCCTGTATTTAAGAGGAATTCGCTGTTTTAAAAGGGGTTTTGTGATTTTAAGGGAGAGTGAATTTTGCCTCCGCCCCCCAGCCATAAAGACCGGAAAATTGGGAAATGCGGAGCTCCCCCGATAGAGAAGCGGATAGGGTCAATTGGGGCTGGCTCGTTTCATAAGTCTCTGAAAGTAAGCCCGCCTCAAAACGCCCTATTCGGTAACGCTCTTCCGTTTCGCCCAGCGGCACATCTGCGCCTGCCCAGCTGTCACCGCCCTCACGCGTGCGCCTGATCCAGCTGATAATCCGGTCTGGCCCTGATAGATATGACCGGATATGTACGGGCGCGAGGGGGCGTAAATGCCGCCCAACATAGGTGAAATCAGAGCTGTCACCCTCCTGCCCTGCCAGTTTCGGCGTCACGGTTAGGGTTTCTTCAAGTAATTCAGGTGACAGCGGGAGCGGGGAGAGGCCTTGATCCAGATAAAGAATACGCGCGCCCGCCGGGATATTCGCCGTTATATCGACGTCAGACCCCGCCAGCCCGCGCAAAAGCCGCCTGCCTTCATAGATATTGGGCGCGGTCAGGGTCAGCTCAGCGATTTGGATAATCTCCCAGCCTGTCTCGGTCTCGACCGCGAATTTGTTTTGCCCAGACAGGATATCCGCTTCCGGTAGTCCGGCCAGAACCGCATCGGGCATGAAGAATTGAAAACTCGCCGCCTTATCCCATCTGCCCAGCGGGCCGGCAGTCAGGTCAGATAAAGTCGCGCCCATCCATAGCGGGCTGAGGGCCGTAGCGATCTCAGCCCCTACACTGATCTCATGCATCTCAAATGGGTCCATCGCCGAGCCCGCCAGCGGCCCATCATAGCCCGGCAGATCAAATCCGAAGCTCGCCGGGCGACTGACCCAACCGATCTCTGCCGTGACTTGCGGCGTTGAACCTGCCACAAATATCGCCGAATCATCCGTCAATCTGCGGGCTGAGATACTGTGCGTTTTTCCGGCATCTATGCGTTCAATTTCATAGAGTGGTTCTTCGTCCAAAAGCTTCACACGATCACCGACAGAAAGCTCGATGCCGCTTTGAAATGGCAAGTGGAAATGTAGCTGTTCCAAGGCGGCGTGATGGTCTTTCAAACGCTGCTCGCGGTATAGTTGGCAAAGGCCCGATCCATGACGATTGGCACGCGCAAATCCAAAACGCGCACTGTCTCCGCCGTCAGGTCGCGCGCGGCCACAGAGCCAAGCTGGTAGTCATTCCCGATGTCAATAAAATGCAATCGCACATCTTTTAATTTTCTGTCAGGGTCGTGCCGATCACTCACCAAGAGCGGGCCGCTGGTTTGCGCAAACTCCAAGGGATTTAATTCATGCAAAGGCGTCTGCCCTTGGCTGCTGAAAACCAAAACACCCTCGCGTTCCGACAGGGTGATTTTATAGGTTTCAAACAAGGCCTGCAGCGCGGCGCGCCCACTCATGGGCCGGTCAATATGATAGCCCTGCACAAGCCCGGACACACCCGAAACATCGTAATTATTTATGCCGCATTGATCGCATAAGTCCGCAATGATCGACGATAGACTGACCAGCCCCATACGCCCGGTCAGCCAATGACCGCGCCGCCAGTTTTGCCCGTCCGCCCAGACATCGCCCCGCGCGGGGAAATCAGGAAAAGGCCGCGCGTCCCAGGCCCAGACAGACATCATATTTGTATCAATCATATGGCCTGAATATACGGAGGATGAGGGATTTAATTGCGGATCATCCCAATAGGCAATCAGCGCGGAAAGATAATGACGCTGCATTAAATCATCTCTATAAACCTATGAATAATATGGGAATTTACTTTCCGTGCTTTTCAGGTCAAAGAATACGTTGGGCTGATGCGCGCCATTATGAATAGCGGGACAGCCAATCTCCAACAGCCAGATGGGTTTGGACTCTGCCTGCCAAGCTGTAGTCTGAGCGACCTCACTGCCGCCTATGCGGTTATAATGTGAATGGCTCCACCAGTTGCGCAAATCTTTATAGCGAAACACCCAGGGTTTTTGCGCGCCGCCATCCTTGATAGGCGTGTGGATTTGGGCGTCACGATCTGCCCGCGAGGCATAGAAATAATCATAACCTTCCCCGCCCTCAATTTGCGATTTCAGATAATCCAGATCATAAGGCCCTGCCGCTATTTCCTCATCGGCGTGACCCGGATTTTCCCGCCAGTCAGAGAGCGGGAAATAGGCATCAATCCCGACAGCGGATATCGCCGGATGCGCCCATAATTCATCCAGATGAAAACACACATCACCGCTGCCATCTTGCGGGTGATAACCGAAATATTCCGTCCAATCGGCCGCATAGGTGATACCGACATTCGGCCCCATAACCTGCCGAACATCCTCGGCCAGTTCCGCCAGTTTCGTCACCGCCGGGAAATTATTATGTGCATCTCTGAGCGTCGTCAGACCCCGGAGTTCAGAGCCAATGATAAAGCGAGCCACACCCCCCGCCTGCTGCGCCAAATTCGCGTAATGCAGGATGAAATTCCGGTACCCATTAGACCCCTCAAAAAAGCTAATGATCTCTGTGGCGGTTTGCGCGGATTTGTCCACGCTCGCCGTGATCCGCCCGCGCCATGGAAAGCCCGGCGCGTCCATCAAAAGGAAGGGATAAAGCGTGACTTCAAAGCCCCGCGATTTCAGGCTGGTAATCGCTTGTATGAGACTTTCATCAGACGGCGTACCGCCATAATTGGGACGGCTCTGATCGTCTTGTGAAATCAGATAGGCATTGCCGCGCGTGTCCTGCCCAACCTGCCAGCCATGGCCCGGCACGACGCGGTCGCGCCTCTCCACGCCCGGGCGGATTTGGCAGGTACCGCAATTCAGATCATCGCCGAACCAGGCCGTGATGACGGACACATTCCGGCAATTGGGCAGCTGACTTTGCAGCTGATCCAGCGCCAATTCTATATCCGCCTGCCCCGACAGATTATTCATATTCACCGGACGGGACACGCCGGGGCGCGGCGTTTCCTCTACAATATCGGTCGCATAGGCATATTCCCCGCTGCCTGGCAGTAAATTGACGCTCTTGATCAAAGTCTCCAGACGCGGCTCATCGCCCTGCCCCGGCGGGACGCGGATAATCTCGGCATTAATCTGCGGCAGACGCCCGACATGCCCGTCCAGCGGGAAATCCTCAAAGACGATATAGGCCGTGCCGCGAAAAGCGGGCACATCGCCCTCGGTTGCCGCAATAATCGGGTCAGGCAATTGATCCTCCCCGCCCTTATAAACCCGCATATTCAGGCCAGCCGTCTGTAAGGGCGCGCCATTGGCCCAAAGCCGATCAACGCCTAAAATTTCACCTTCACACAGGCCAATCGCAAAGCTGACCGAGTAGCTGTAACTTGTTTGACGCGGCCCGCCGCCCTTACCGCCGCCCACACGGCTGGTTTCTGACGTTTCGCGCAGGCGCGAGGCCCAAATCACCTGCCCCGCCAGTCGCACACGCCCGTAAATCCGAGACATAGGCGCCCCGTCCCGTGAGGTTTGAATATGCAGGCTGTCCAGCCTCGGCCCTTCAAATTTGCGGTCATCAAAGAGCGAGGTGATGGCCTGCGTCGCGGCGGATTGCGCCAACCCCGTGCCGATATTGACCAGTGAATTGCCCAGAAAATTCAGGCCGGAAATGGCTAAAGTCGTCATAAATCTCTCTGTTGAATAGGCGGAAAAGCAAAACTATGTGTCCAGCGGCGCTGCCAATAGGGCACGAGGAAGCTCTCCACGACCGCCTTGCCCCAATAGGCATGGATCAGGCGGTCAGGCGCGCTCAGAACCCCGATATGTTTGCACGGCCCCGCCGGATGCATGCGAAAGAGCAGCACATCGCCGGGCCTTGCGGCTTTGATGGGTGTGAGCCAACGCTGCGCAGCCCTCAATAATGGTTCCTCATCGGACATTTCGCCCCAATCGGGCGTATAGCTGGGCGGTGTTTCCGGCTCCTCGCCGTAAATTTCCCGCCAAATGCCCCGGATCAGCCCCAAACAATCGGTCCCTGCTCCGCGCGAAGAAGCCTGATGTTGGTAAGGCGTATCGATCCAGTCCCGCGCAATGCGCAGCACCTCAGCGCGCATAGTGTCACTGGGCATGGAGCTTTAAATGCGCGTAGCGGGAGCCGCCATCGCGGCGCTCCCCGTCTTGCGGGGCAGCCTGCAAAGCATCATCACCCAGCAAAAATGGAAAGCCGCGAAAGTTAGCTGTGTTGGAAAATTGATCGCGGCAGGCCGCAAAGCTGCGCGGGCAAATCGTGCCTTCGGGATAAAGGCCCGCATCGACGCCGCAGCGGGCATCGCCGAAACTCGCGTCACAGATCTTGCCAAAGACACGGCCCGTGCCGCGTTCCAGCAAGGTTGCATGGCCGAGCCATTCTGCCTGAAATCCATCGCCGCTGATCTTGACCCGCCCGATGCGCCCCGAAGAGGTTAATTTGTATTCAGACGGGTTCTGCCAATTGACGGTAAAGCGTTCCAATATGGCGTTATCCAACACGCCCTCTTTCACCGCCTCTTCGGTCAAATCCGGCAGGTCAAAAACCGTCTCAATCTCTCCGCCGTCGGCGGCGAAATTAATTCGGTGATCGCGGTCAGTTTCATTGAGGCTTTGGCTGGGGTGATAGGTCGTACCGTCCAGTTCGAAGCTTTGGTCATGATCGGTCAGGCCACGTACCGAACCGTCCTTTAGGCGCAAACGCCAAGCAGAGCAGAGCGTCGTCGCAATGCCGGAAAACTCAGACATGATCCAGCACCTCGATCAGAGGCACATCAGTGATCTGCACAGACTGAAAATCATCCAGAGTGATGTCCAGCCTATCCGTGTCAAAGCGCACCGGCACGTCAAATTCAAATCCGGCAGTCACGACCGCACCGGAAGGTGACGGGGAATTAAATATGATCTTTCCGGTCAACGGATCGACACTATAGTTCGAAGTGTCAACAGCCACCCCGTCCAGCGCTAGTAGAAGCGTGTCAGTCACGGGTTTGGTAATACGGCGGTGATAGTCTCCCGCGCTATCGGCATAGGTTTTGATCAGAGCAAACTCTGTTTGTTGGCCATCGCCTGTACCAATGATTTGATCCGTGGCTGTGATCTCTTTGTCCGGCATAGCGGTCGTGAAATCCAGCCTGTCCCGAAATCGAAAACTATAAAGCCACCCGCGACGCGCTTCGAAAAATGACAATATTTCAATAGCTTGTTGATATGTCTTTATACCTAAGGACGCCTGATAGCGCCTGCGGGAGTTATAATGGCGGCTATTGCGCCGCTCCGCCCCGCTGCCGAGCTGTGTGATCTCTGTTTGCCGCTCCGGCCCGCCGCTCGCACCAAAGGCCAGATGCCATGGGAAGCTGACATCGTGAAAGTCTGTCACGATTTCTCCTTTATAAATCTAATTATTTATTTCGCTTAAGCGCGGCCCTGTCCGCGCGCCACGGCCTGCGCCAGACGCGCGGCGATCTGCCCTTCGGACTGTTTAATATCCGCAGATGCGCCGCCCCCATTGACCGTCATATTGACGATCACGGGCGGCTTTGCGCTCTGGCTACTTCCGCCCAAAAGCTTGCTGCCAAGATTACCAAAGGCAGCCTCCAGCGGGGCGGCGACCAGCTCATTAATCGCCAGCCGCGCTAAATCCCGCGACACAGATTCGGCGAGCCCGGAGAAGGAAAACTCCCCGCGTATCGCGGCCTGTTCTAATGATTTGGCTATGCGGTCTCCGGCGATTTCAAAGGCTCTCGCAACCTCATCCGCCGCCTCCATGGCTGGGCCTTTGACAAACTCATCCAGCGCCTTGGCCGCATGTTCTGTTTCATCCATTTTCTTTTTCCTTATCCGGGTAACAGCGCATTAGTTCCGCCAGATTTTCAGCGGATAATCCGCCCTGAAATCGGGGCCGTGAGAGCGTCAGCCAATCGCGTAAACTCATGCGCCAGAACTCACTTGGCGCGATCCCAAAGCGCGTGACCGCAAGGCGCATCCAATCGTCAAATGGCCACTCATCTTTGCGCATTTAATTGCTCCTGTAAGACTTCGGACACGCGCATGATCGCCTCGCTGATTTCTGCATCCGGCAAACTCGCCGCCAGCCTGTCTGCGTCCTGATCCCTTGGTAAGTCAGGACGAAGCAGACAGGCCAGCAACGTGCGGGCCGAACCGGAGGTCAGATCACGCATTGCCTGCGCCATCCCGGCTGGCCCAAGGGCGCTCATACGCTGCGCCGCTTCAGCTAGCGCCCCCATGGTCAGACGCAGAGCGTAAACCCTGCCGTTAATTTCCAAATACCCGTCACCGGGCTGATATCCCGCCATCTAATCCGCCGTGAAATCGGGCGCGCCGGCGCTGAGCAAAGTCAGTTCAAAATTTGCTTCGCCCTGATAAGTGCCGGAATAAGACAGGCCCGCAATCAGGAACGGCCCGCTGATCACGCCAAAATCGGGGATGATACATTGCAAATCCTGCGCGCTTTGATCGAAAAACGCCGCGCGGATAAGCGCATCGGACGCAGCGTCCCTAAAGACGCCCGCCCCGGAAATTTCGGCTGATTTGATACCTGCACCGGGCAAGAGTTCCTTCCAGCCGCCGGGGGAGCCTGTATCCGTGATGTCCACAGGCCGGGCATTCAGCCGGAAAGTCTTCGTCCGAAGCCCCGCCACCGTTATATAAGCGCCGGAGCCATCTTTAAGTTTCAGGAGCATGTCGCTCCCACGTTGGGCTGCCATAAGGCCTCCTATTGTTCAGTATCGAGTGTGAAAGAGACGCGCAGCAGGCCATGCAGGGTCAGACCGTCAACGGCCCGCAACACATCGGAATAAATGACGGTCACGGCGGTCACATGCGCCTCCCCCGTCGCAGTCAGAGCACTCCGGCTTAGGGCCCGTTCAATCTGTTTCAAAATCCCAAAGACTTCCGACCGTCCGGCATAGCGTGACCAGACATGCAGCGTCATTTGATGCCGCGTGATCGCGCCGCCATCGGCGCTGTCATCGGTCGATCTCTGCGGGCCATAGGTCAGATAGGGAAAGACGGGGTCCTCCGGCGCAGCGTCATAAAGCCGGGGCGGCTGCCCCAATTCGCCCTGCACCCCCGGATCGGTCAGCAAGACCTCATGCACCGCTTTGGCCAGCGCCACGGCATCTGTCGTGACGCTCATTGCGCTTCCTCCTCACAGATCAGCTGCAATCGCTCACGCCGATCATCGGGATCAGAGGCCGCAATGACCCGCAATATCCGGCCCTGCCACATCAGGCGGGCGCGTTCGGGGAAATTAGCCATGTAACGGATCGTGACCTTATAGGGCTGCAACACTGCCAGACGGCCATTCTCCTTGGCTTCGCTGAGATTATAAGGTTTCACACCCGCCCAGATGACTTGGGACAGGCCCCATGTCCGGCTTGCCCCGCCCATATCATCCGGCGTCTCGCTGGGCGTATAAAGCCCGACGCGGCTGCGCATTTGCCGGATCATAGCCGCAGCCCCTGATAAGGCATCAGCAGCGCATCGACCATCAACGGCTGCGGGATATCCGCCTCACCGCGATATTCATAGCTATGCGCAATCAACAGCAAAAGCGCCTGCCGAATGGGCATGGGAATGTCGTCCGGCGTGGGTCCATATCCGGCGATGAAATCGACCTGAACCTCTTGCGCTTCTGAGTATGCGGCGCGCCAATCCTGCCCGGATGACAGGCGAATAGGGGCCGGGCGGGCTTTCAGATTAGCCGTAAAGTCAGACGGTTCCAGCGCCTGCGTTCCTTCATCTGTCACAATGCGGATGGCTGTGATTTCAGACGCCGGAAAGCGCGAGAGATAAAGCACCTGACCATCCGGCACAGCGCGGCACATGCGCTGCGCGCGGGTGATCAGGCTTTGGCCCAAACGGGTTTCTATCTGTCCCTGCGCGGCGACAATCAGATCGCGAATTAAATCATCCTCATCCGGCCCGTCGACACGCAAGAACGTCTTGGCGCTGTCCAGCGTGACAGGAAGAGAAGGCGGCGGATTAATATCAAAAATATGCATAATGGCCTTTCAAAATTTGCGCATAAGAAAAGGCCGCGAAAACGCGGCCTTGGGGGTGAGAGTTTCCTTCTCCCTTGAGGGAGAAGGTGTCACGAAGTGACGGATGAGGGTATGCTAAACTGGCTTGACTACACCCTCACCCACCGCTTCGCGGTCCCCCCTCTCCCTTAAGGGAGAGGGAAAATTCTTGGATTTAAGTCGCGGTGCGCAGAACTTTGATGGCGTCGAAATCCTGTACGCCGCCGCCCACGCGTTTGGTCGTGTAGAACAGCACATAGGGCTTGGCAGAGAATGGGTCGCGCAAGACGCGCACGCCCTGACGGTCGACAATCAGATAGCCCCGGCGGAAATCCCCAAAGGCCACCGCCGCGCCTTCGCTGGCAATATCGGGCATATCCTCCATCTCGATCAGCGGATAGCCCAGCAGGCTGCTCGGCGCGCCGGCCTCACTGGCGGGTTGCCAGATATAATTACCGTCGGCGTCTTTGAACTTACGCACCTCATTGATGGTGCGTCGGTTCATGACAAAACTGCCATTCGCGCGGTAACGCGATTTGGGCGCATAGATCAGGTCAAGCAAATCATCGACCGGATTGGCCGGATCAAAGCCGCCCGCCGTGCCCGTATTGATCGCGCCGATTTCGCCCCAATCCTGCAGGTCATTATCGGCCAGCGTATAGGAGAGAAAGCCCTTGGGTTTGTTTACTCCGTCGCCGGAGACAAAGGCCGCTGTTTCCTGCGCGGCAAAAACGTCCCGAACCTCATCCGCCAGCCAGGCATCGACATCGGCCACGCCGTCATCCAGTAAAGCCTGGGTCGCGGCGGGCATGGCGTAAAGCTCGCCGACCGGGAAATCCAGCAGCTGTAAATCCGGCGCATCGGTTTCCAGCCGCGCCTCGGTTTCGCCCGCCCAGCCAGAGGCCGCGCCGTCTGCGCTGACGGGTTTCTTGAACAGGCCAGTCCCGATATTGCGAAGGGTCGCCAGACGCCGCATGGGCGAGCTGTCCTTTAGCGCGCTGTCAATCGTGGACTGCGTTTCCACGGGCGCGATATAGCTGCCATCGCCATCGACCGAAGAGAGTGACTTGCCTTCCAGCGCCATCAGGTCGGCCGTATCTCCGCCGCGAATATAGCTGTCCCAGGCGGATTTGGCTTCGCTGTGACCGCCCGTTTCAAGGCCCGGCTGTGACAAGGACATTGACAGATTGTCGATTTTCTTCGTCTGCGCCTCCAGCGCCGCGTTTAGCCGCGCAACCTTGTCATCCAGCAGCGTATCGGCCGAGGATTTCTGCTCGATTTCGGCCAGACGGGCGTCATTGGCCTCTTTAAAGGCGGCAAATGTTGCAGCGAAATCGGCCTTTACCTCTTTCATATCCGGGCCTATTTTGGTTTCTAATTTGATGTCTTTACTCACGCGCAATACTCCTTTGTGATGTCGTGATGAGTGGGTCTGTCACCGATTTGAGTGATCCGCGCAGAGCGCAGCATCGGGAAGGCGGTGACAGAGACCTCCCAAAGATCGAGTTCCAATAGATTGCGACCGCCCTTTGTTCGGCCGGAGCGCCGCACGCGGTAGCCAATGGACAGGCCGGACACTGCGCCAGAGCGCACCAAGCGCGCGGCGCGGTCCGCTTCGGGCGCGCCCGCTATAATCCGGCCTGAGACAAACAGCCCCGTGCGGTCTTCAAACAACCGATCCCAAACGCCGATGGGCGTGTCTGTCTGGTGGCTGAACAGCATGGGCAGCGTGCCGCCCGGGAGGGACAGCAGGCTGCCCGCAAAGGCCCCGCGCGAGACACTATCGCCGGATAAATCACGCTGTCCGAACAGGCTGGCATAGCCGCTGATCCGCAGATCAGCGGGGATAATTTCCGTCATAATGATGTCCTGTGGTTAGCGGCGTTCGTCGAGCTTGCGCTCTATGCGGGTCAGGCTTTGCGACATAACCGTTGTCTGGCCTTCGACGCGGGCCAGGCGCTGCGCGACGCCCGGCGCCATGGCCATTTGCGTCTCTAGCGCTTTCAGCCGCGCATCCGCCGCCCCCGCCCAGATCAGCGCGCCCGCCGTTTGCAGCATGACCGAAAACAACAGGCCGTAAGTCACCGTCCGGTCGAAATTATGTTTGCTCATATCACTCATGGCGACCTCCTGTTTCCAGTCCCGCCAAGACGCGGCGCTCCGCATCCGTGATGAAACTGGCGGCGGAGAGTCGCGCCCAAAGCTGCGCGCGTTCCTCCGACAAGGCCGGTATATGCTCCAGATCCGGCGTCAGGGTCAGCGCGTCGCCGTAAAAGGGCCGCAGCCAGCCTTGCAGCCCGCGCGCGGTTTTACTGACCAGCGGAATAATCGTCTGCCGCCAAAAGGCCTGATTAGCCTCATGATAATTGGCATAAGTATTATCCCCGGGCAGACCCAGCAACATGGGCGGCACCCCAAAGGCCAGAGCGATGTCGCGTGCGGCCTCCCGCCGTGTCTGGATGAAATCCATGTCAGAGGGCGACAGGCTCATGCTTTTCCAGTCCAGCCCGCCTTCCAGCACCATGGGCCGCCCGGCCCGCTTCGCGCCGGTAAAATTGGTCTCCAGTTCTGTTTTCAGACGATCAAACTGATCATCGGTCAGTTGATCCCCGGCCCGACCCTGATAGATCAGCGCCCCGCTGGGCCGCGCGGAATTATCCAGCAGGCCCTTGGCCCATTCTCCGCCCTGATTGTGAATATCCACCGCCTGCGCCGCAGCCTGCATGGGGGGCTGTCCGAAACAATCATCCGCTGGATTAAATAGGCGTATATGAAAGATGGCGCAGCGATTTGTTGCCATGTCCCGCCGAAAGCTGCGCGTCCGCCCGCCGGTCTTATGCGCCCAGCCCATGGCGCGCCCGGCCTTATCGGTCAGCAGGCTCATCCGGTCGGGGCGCAGCGCGCGCAGCATGACAGGCCGCTCCCCGTCCAGCACGGCCTCCAGATAGGCATTCCCGCTTAGCTGTAGATAGCCGTAAAAGCTTTCCAACACTTCGGTCAGAGAGCCCTGGGTATGGCTGCGCCTCATCATCTCGGCGGCCGGCCCTTCCGGCGCGGTGATAGTGACTGAGGCCGCCGCCTCTGAAATCATGCGGATGCAGCGATAAGCCACCGGATTGCGGCCATAGCCCTCCCGCGACAGGGCATTAAAATCAGATGGCGTCCAGCGCGCATCGCCCGTGAGCTGCAAGGCCGCCAGATGCTGGCCATATGGCGGCGGAGCTGATTTCATGGCAGGCGGAGACGCCGCCTTGGAGGGGCGGGCAAAGGGGTTTTTCATAAGGGTTATCCTGTCACTGTCACGGCCCGAAATTTCAGGCCCAATTCCGACTATGACTGAGTTATAACCCGCTTCCCAAGAGTGAGGATTGAAACGGCGTTTTTTTTATAAGCCCTTGAAAGACTTAGGTTTACGCAACCTTAAACAGGGATCTAGATTGCTTGGTCTGTCCCAATAGCGCCAAAGTCAGGCGGTAATTGCTGCGCAAATCTTCGCGCATGGCCTCATCGCCCAGCATAGAGGCCAATGTGATCGCGCCGCGATAGGCGTCTTTGGCTTTCTCGAGGGATTCCTTATCGCCTTGTTGCTTGCCCAGCATCAGCAGCGTATCGGCCATGGCTTGCTGAATTTCTGCATGTTCGCGGGGGCAGCGTTCAAAAGAATAATAGGTACGGGCAGAGCGCAGCGCCTTGACCGCCTCACGCAGCGGCTCAAGCTCTCCGGTCTGGCGGGCGAGCGTGATCATCTGCACCGCCAAAGCGCGGTTCAGCTCGCCCAATTCCTCATTGGTCTCGGCGAGTTTTTGCGTCAGCTCGGCTTTTTTATGCTTGCGCGATTGGCGCATAATAAACCCTCTCCCAGTTAAGCCATTATGATGAGTCATCTTGGTTAACCAGGTGTTAAATTCAAGCAGATTGTGGCCGCATTAGGGCGGGTGTGGGGGCGAAAGTGGAATACCCACGATGGAAGCGAGATACTCTTCATTCTTCCTGAAACGAGGCTTACGAACCCTTCCTTCCGTTCACCCCCTACCTTCACTCTTCGCTCACCCCCGCGCAGGCCAAGGATAAGGCGGAGACCGAATGATTCAGTACTTCCCCCTCTCCCATAGGGAGAGGGTGCCCGAAGGGCGGGTGAGGGGATCTGATCCCGAGAGTCATTACTCCCTATAGAGGCTCGGAACCCCTCATCCGTCGCCCGCTCATCCCTGCGCAGGCAGGGACGCGACACCTTCTCACTATGGGAGAAGGAAGTATCACGCACCCTCACAATACCCTGATCCTTGGCATTGACCTTTGCCCGAGTAGGAGGTGGTGCACGGCCCAGACCAGGGCGTCGGTGCGGTCGGGGCTGTGTTTTTGGGCGGGGGTTCCGAAGAGGGCCATTTCATCTTCCAGCGCATCAAAGCAGCCCGCATGTTTGACCCGGCCCTGTTCATAGAGCGCGGCGACGGGCATGGCACGGGCGGATTTGCTGCGGCTGGCATGGACGGTGCGCAGGGGGATATCCGGATCGATCTGGCCGATGATAGCGCGGATCATCTCCCCGCCCTGATTGGTTTCCGCCAGCAGGCAATCTGCGTCCCATTTATAAAACAGATCAATCGCACGCCGCGCCCAGGCTTCGGGTGAGTAGCCCTGCACGCTGGCGTCCTGAAGGATATAGGCGCAAGCCTCTCTCCCCTGCCCGCTTTGCCCGGCCACAATCAGCCCGCAGCGATCTGACTTTGGGCCGGAGGTCGTGGGCGGATCAATCGAGATAATGATCTTTGACAGCGGCGGAGCCGTCTCCACCCGCGCGCGGTCAATTAGATCACGCGGCCAGAGCGCGCCTTCGAAATCTTCGATCAGCTCCCCGCCCAATTCCTGCCGCCCCAAAGCCGTGCCGCCATAAATATTTTTCACGGCCTGCATGAAAGCGGCGGAGAGATGCAAACTATTATCAGAGGTTTTAGCGTGAGTGACCACGGTGTTGGGCATTTCCATCAGGGCCCGCAAAGCCGGAATGGGGCGCGGCGTGGTGGTAATGACCATGCGTGAGCCCTGCCCTAATCTCAGCGCCAATCTGAGATTGGACAGCGTATCGGCGGGATGCGCCCAAGCGCAAAATTCATCACACCAGGCGGCGTCAAATTGCGGCCCGCGCAGGCTGTCCGGGTCTTCGGCGGAGAAGATATGGCCGACCGCCCCGTTTGGCCATTTGACCATGCGGCGCGAAGGGAGGAATTCCGGCCGCTCCGTCGGATAGCCTATGTGCAGTAACCCGCTCGCGCCTTCGAGCATTACCTCGCGCGCATCCTGCAAAGTCGGCGCGACCAGCGCAATGCGTTTGCATCCCGCATAGCGGACTTGCTCTCTAATCCATTCGGCCCCGCTGCGGGTCTTGCCACAGCCGCGCCCGCCCATAATCAGCCATGAGTGCCAATCAGGATGAGCCGTCTTCGGATCCCTCTGATCCGGACGCGACCATAGGCTCCAAGTGTGGAGCATCATCATTAAATCTTCGGACGGCCTCCTCGACAATAGCGTGGATTGGGTTTCGGGGGTCTCCGAGAGGAGGGAGCAAAGATTGAATGCGGGCAATAAATCTTTCACGATCTTCAAGAGACGGGGGTGGGTAATCAGCATAAGGCGTGTAAAGGCTTTCTTTGATTTCGGCGTCGCGCTGCTCGGCGTCGCGTTTGTAATCTTCTATGGCTTTCAGGCAGGTCGAGATCGTCCGCATGATCCGGTCAATCGTGGCGGGGTCGGTTTCATCTTCCAATTGCTTTTCCAGCACTTTGATGGATTTGCGGATCTTTTGGACACGCTTGGTCTCTGTCGTATAGCCCTCGCGCTGGAGCTTGGTCAGGCGTTTCTTAGGTTCATCTGTCATATTCCGGCCTCCGTGCCGTAAAGCTTGACCAGACGGCCCAGCCCGATTTTCAGGATTGTGATGCCGGAATTGCGCGCCCATCTTTCGGCGCGCTCGACCAGTTCCAGAGACTCGTCGCGGCAGCAGACGCAGATCACGCCCCGCTCTATGCCCGGCCCCATGGCCTCCCTCGCGGCCAGCAAGCGGGTTTTGGCCGTCATATGGGCGAGCATTTTACGTTCCTGTGCATCGACCCGCCGCCCGCCATCCACCATGGGCGTGTCGTAATTCTGTGTGCTGACATACCCAGCCCCGGCCATGATGTAGTCGCGGGCCAAATGACGGCCGGCTTCGACCTCTGCCGCCGTCAGGATAAATTCGCCATTGCGATCTTTACGCCGCGCCAGCCGCTCTAAGATCAGGCTGCGCCGATTGACCGAGGCTTTGCGGATCACCCCGCTGGGCACAAAGACATCGCGCTCTTCCGTCTCAGCCTGCGGGCCGCCGGGCCCGGACAGCCGCCGCACAACGCTCCCCCGAATGACATAGCCCTTTTTCGTCAGCTTGACCGCATCTTCGCAAATTAAGCGCTCGACATCACTTTGCGTCACCCAGAACACATCTTTGCGGCGCCGCCGATTGCCATAGGGAAAGACCTGCACTTCGCTGGCCGTGCGGTTATGGTCAATAACACCCGCCACAGCCACGATACGGCGCACGAGTTTCATGTCGCCTTGCGCCAACATCTAGGCGGCCACCGGCATGGGTGCCTGATGGAGAAAACTTTCCAGACGGGAAATTTTCACATCAAAGATCGGATCATCCCGATGTTCCTCCACAATCTTGCAGGCATGATAAATGGTTGAGCGGTCACGGCGGAAAATTCCGGCGGTGCGCGATTGCGTCAGATGAAAAACCGTTATGGTCAAATACATGGCGACTTGCCGCGCCAGAACCATTTGCGGACTGCCCCGGCCCGGCTTGGTTAAATCCATATCCCGCACATGAAACTCCAGCGCCACCGCCGCCATGATCAGGCGCACACGCAGAATATCATCAGGGCTGTTTTTTTGTCGTCGCATGAGAATCCTCTTTTCGCTATTTGGCCAGCACTATAGCCGCATATACGAATGTGAGGATTATATTCCTATTTTATTTTTACGAAGTCAAGCGGGCTCAAGCGGTATTGATACCAAAACTACGTCTAAGCTCTTGATCATAGGCCAAAAATTATTCGGCCGGCACGCTGTGATTTTTCGAAAAAATAAAAAAGGTTTTCGCGAAAAGTGAGGAAACAAATGACTGACACTATATTCGCGAGGGCTGAAATCATTAGCCCAGCCTGCGCCAAGCATGAATAGGCTACGGCTTGGTCACAGCCGAGTCGCTTTTCCACCAGTTGCTGCGCGATGGCCAACGCAGCGGCGCGTAGCCGGCCAGGACGAGCAGGCCGCTCATGATACCGAGATTTTTAAAGAAGTTCTGGGCTTCACCCGGGATGATCCAAAATGGATGGATCAAGACATTGACCAAGAGCACATAAATCACAAAGCCGTAAGCGGCGAGTTTGACATAACGCCCGGTCATCAAGGCCGCAGCCCCTAACAGGCTGGAGATCCCCGCAAATATCAAAAGCGGATGCGCCAGCGGTATCCCCTGCGCCTGCATCAACTCCAATTGAGCGCCCGGCGCGATAAGCTTGCCGATCCCGGGCAAAAGAAAATAAACACCCAATAAAACCCGGCCGATTAAGACGCTAATGGATGACATATAATAACTCCCCACCCCGAAGGCCCCAAGACGAATGAGATGATATCATGCCCGAAAAGCACGCCGAGGTCGAGAGAGCCCTTAAGTAAATACTTTTCCTGGGTGGGGTTTGCGGTTATTATGTCGGAGAGGTTGATGAGGTGATCATTGCCTAGGATAAGGTTTATATCGCGACCATTGTCAAACAGCAGCAAGCGGATCCAGAATTGAGCCATTACCCGCGCAGTTCAAAATCAAGGGCTAAGATTTTCGCCAGATCAGCTGCCAAGAATACTGGCCTCACCCCTAGATAATACCGCGATTTATACCCATACCGGACGTTAGCGAAGTAGCGATAAATGCCCAAAATAGGACGTCGCAGAAATATGAACTCCCTCACTGCCCCCATGCAATGATTGAAACACAACGCGCCTATAATCTTGTACTGTGGGAGAGTCATCACAAGCAGAAATGGGGCAAGCATATCAAGAGACGTGTCCTAAGTGGCGGGTGTATTGATTGAGATAACGCGAGCAGCCGAGGGATTAGGCGTTGAGGATAATGGGTTCAAGATGCGTTGCTTGCTATTTTCAAAGAAAAAAGCTTTAATAACCCCTAATTAGTGACGTCTAACCAAGTGGTTGAGTTACATTAATTGGCGGGTCTGATGGCTAAGACAAAAAATTTGGGGAAAGTTTTTCAATCCCCCTTTCGATACCCGGGCGGCAAAGGTTTCCTTTCAGAGTATCTAGAGAATGAGCTTCTCAAAATTGATGTAGATATACCTGACTATGCAGAACCATATGCTGGTGGAGCTGGGGCGGCCATAAAATTACTTTCAGCAGGTAAGGTTAGGCGCATTCGTATTAATGATGCTGACCAGAGGATATTTTCTGCGTGGTCAGCTATTCTGAACGACAACGAACGTTTTATTCATTCCATCGACGAAGTTCGAGTGGATATTAAAAATTGGAACAAATACGCAGAAATTGTAAAAAATCCTGCATTAGCACAAGATCCTTTCCAGCTAGGATTTGCCACTTTCTTTTTGAATCGGACGAACCGCTCCGGCATTATCTTAAAGGCTGGCCCGATTGGCGGACATAAACAAGCAGGGGACTGGAAATTAGACGCTAGGTTTAATAAAGATAGTTTAATTAAGAGAATTAAATGGATTGGTGAAAAATCTGACCACATCACTTTAAGCAATCATGATGGCCTTGCATACCTTAAGAGAGCGGGAAAAGCAGCGTATAGCAGAAAGACGCTTTTTTTTGTTGATCCGCCTTATGTCAAAGCGGGCGGTAGGCTCTATTTAAACCTGATGACAGAGCGCAAACACAAACAACTGGGCGAATACCTAGAAGGTGGCCATATCCCTCATTGGGTGGTGACTTATGACCATTGTCCATTGATTGAAGACATTTACTCTAGATCACACCAGTCTGACCTAACTGTTGTCTATTCTCTTCAAAAGAAAAGAAACCAAAGGGAGTTGCTTATAAAATCCCCTTCATTGGCCGCTTGACGTTATGAAAACCTCTGTATGTTTATACCTTGCTCCAAATGACGGTATGACGCGATAAATTCTTGCCCGATAATTTCAAAATTATCATTTGCTTCAACAAGCCCTAGATACTCAAAGATGCGACCAAGGTGCATATACACGCAGTTTGCAGAACCACATTCGCTTTGATGCAAAGGGTTATTAACATGAGGTACAATTAATATGCCGCTTTTCGCATACTCAATTTGCTCAAGAAAAAAATCATTGAAAAAATCAATGTCATCGCGGCGAACCACTTTTGATTTTAAATCTTTTTTTTGAATAGTCGCTTGGGTCAAATAAAGCTCTGAGTCCGCCTGAAAGTCGCCATCAGGCATAGTTATTGTAACCATATCAGTTCTACCGTCATTAGTTACGCGTTGATTTCGCCGCAGGTTGTCGTGAGCCTTTGGTCGACCGTGACCAATGCTGTCGCATACATCACCAAGAATTTCCAAATAGTCTTGCGCACTACGTGACTTTGACGTCATCCAAGTTTTACCTTTATACCTGCCCGAAACCGCAAAGGCTGAAAGGTACTCAAAAACTTTCGTAAAAAGACTATGAAAAACTTTGCTTTCCTTCTCAACTTCAGCAACGGCGGAGTCATCAAATTGTAGATAGTTATTCACCGAGACGGACAGCATATATAATCTCAGCCAAATATAAGCTATCCCGACGGGGCTAACATCATCCTTAAGGGTAATTACCTGAGAGTTTCGGCCTGAAACCGTGAAGGGGTAATGATCGTTTAAAATCGATGCAAACTCCTCCAACTCTAAAGCTACCTCACGCTCTACTAGAGCGCGGCCCTCTTGATAACAAGCTTCTGGCTCGGCAATGTAATAATCTGGACTATCCCATTCTGACCCGTTTTCTCTGACGTGCTCAATGAAAGAAGCTGAAAGGTTTTCCCTGTCGAATGGCAATTCAGGGATTCGGAATTCGCCTTTGAGAAAACATTGTATTTCTGCAATTATGGATGCATCTTCAATATGTTTAACGGATGCTATGGAATAAAATTGGGCCAATTCGTTCAGCCTCTAAGACAACAACTTTAATAAATTTTGTAATTTGGAAATATCATCCTTCAAACTGCTTCCGGCTTTATGCTTCTCTTCGATAGATAGTGTAGCTATAACATCTGAGGAGCTATCCCATACTTTTTTAACGCGACTTTCAAGAGCAAAAACAGAGACTAGCCAATCCTCGATGTCTATCCCTGCAATACGTTTTGCGTCATCAAAATCACCTGTTCTTTCAAGTCGGTATAAAGCATCTGTCGAAGCTATTACTTTTTGTAGTGCCGGCCGATCTTGCCCTTGACGTTTGATGATTGAGGGGGTTGTCCCATCTGGGGAGCCAAACAGCCAAGTCATCAAATGCCCAAGTTTTTTGAAATGGGTTTCTGGAATGGGGTCATCCTGAATTTGTTCAGCCTTCAAAGCACTTGTTCCTAAACCTATGTACTCCCTTGTTTCCGGATTACTTAAAATGGAATACAAATGCGAAAAGTCATTTTTCGTCTTTTCTAGAAAGTTATCTTGTAAAAGGCTCAAACGCATCGCCTGTTCGAGCACTTTGTACGAAAATAGGTTTCGCGTAATTTGAGTTGGTTGATCGCCAATTTGTCGTGCAAGAATTTCGACACGTTCCTTATCAGAGAGCGCTGAATTTCTCCTCAACTTAGTAAGAAGTTTTAGTCCAAACCTAGCTTTCGCCAAAGGCTCCCAATTTCTTGAACCATTAACATGACGATAGCCAATGTATTCGTCAGCATCATCACGAGTGCTAATTACCGTCACAGGTAGATGCGTCAACGAAGCTTGATGCTTCGCCGGAATAGTTGGTACAATAGTTTTAGAGAAGTCTCGAATTAGCTCAGGGTTCAACAGAGTTTTTACTGCTGCGAGCCTACGATTTCCTTCAACTACGACGTAGTTGGTCGTGCCTGGAACTTGATATGCGACTAAAGGCTCAAATGGTAAAAACCCATTTTCAACTATAGAGTTCCACAACTCTTTAAGGTCACTGTTGTCAAATAGGAATCTAAGAGCCTCTGACTGATTTGAGCTTTCAGATAATCCAAATCTTGGATTTTCTACATCTAGAAGAAGCTGCTCTGGCGATATGTTTTCTACTGCCAAGTGGCGCTCCTTTTTTGCGTCTGGGTATCATATATGATTGAAGCCATTTCGCAATGGCATTGATTACTTGAAAGTGTGAGCCGTTTTTGGGAAATGCCAGCGCCATTATACTGACTTCACTAGAAGTGATAAGCATTGCGTGGAATGGTCTAGAGTCAACTATTTTCTGTCCGCTCATGGGGATTTCGAGGCATCAATTTCAAGCCATCCTGATGTCCGCTATGCCCCCTAAGCTGACTCCCCTACGCAAACACCTTTTCCTGCATGGGGTTTGCGGTTTTTATGTCGGAGAGTTTGATGAGGTGGTCGTAGCCTAGGATGAGGTTGATGTCGCGGCCATTATCAGACAGCGGCAGGCGGACCCAAAACTGGGCCATATGCGACCCGTTGGGTGTGTTGGGTTTGGTGACGCCGACATAGGGCTTACGGGTTTCGATGATTTGATCCAGTACGCGGTGCCAATATTCGACGCGGCAGCCGATGGGCAACTCGTCCAGATGCATGCCTTGAATTTCCTGATGATAGAGATTCCAAAATCCGGTTCCGGCCAGGCGCACGCGGTAACGATGTCCGGTGGCGGAGGGACGGCGCTCGACCATGGTCGTCATCGGCAATTGCGCGGCGATGTCTTCGGGTAGGATATCATGACGGGAGGGCAGTTTATTCTCTCGGCAGCGAGAGCGCCAATAATCGTAAAAGGCCTGCTGCTCCGGCAGTATAATTTGATGACGTAATGCATTCCCTGACAACATCATTTTCCCCTTTTCCCACTTTCCCGGTTTTCACCGGGCGGTCCCACATGAAGGGCATTCCGGTCTGTGAAAGCGCCCTTAACGTCAGGTTTTCAGGCGTTCGGGCGGAGCATCAAGACTTTGTTAACCATAAATGCATCGAAAATGGCCAAAAATAGGGGTTTTTAGTTTCGCATCCGATTCAATGAATGCCGCAAGCGGGACTTTTCGAATCAACGTCGCTTTTTGCCGAGTCCCGTGCGCTTGGCGAGCGCCGAGCGGCGTTTGGCATAATCGGGGGCGACCATGGGATAGTCCGGCGGCAAGCCCCATTTCTTACGATAGGCCTCTGGCGTGAGGTTATATTTCACGCGCAGATGCCGCTTAAGGGATTGGAAGGGTAGACCGTCCTCCAGACAGATCAGGACTTTGTCGGTCAGTGAATCCTCTATGGGGACGGCCGGCTCGGGCCGGGGGGTGTTATCCGTTTCCCCGCTTTGATAGGCAGCCTTTTGCAGGCTGTCATAGACGGTCGCGATCAAATCCGGGATGGCCGATTGGGGGACATCCTGTTTGGCGACATAGGCGGCGACAATCGAAGCGGTGTGCGCGAGCAGCTCTGACGTTTGCGGGTCGCGGGCTTGCGTTTCGCTCAGATCGCTCATGTACCCGCCATATAGGCGATGGCCAGCACGATGACGAGCACGCCCGCCGTCAGCACAGCCGGCAGGCCGGAGGGCGTGCCTTCGGACATGGTGCCGGCGGGGCTAAAGGCTTGATATAGCTTGCGTCCCAGCGCGTCTGTGGTGGAGCGGCGGAGCCTGTTGGTGTGGGCGCCCAGCCGCGTCCACATGGCCGAGATCCATGTCACGATGTTCAGGCCAAGCTTACGGTATAGCCAGTCTGCGTCGATGATCTCCGCTCTACGCTCGGCGGGGTAGAGCTTGAACCGCTTTAAAAGCGTGAAGGCGAAGATCGCGGCGAAGAGCAATTGCAGCTGGAACACGACATGGTCGACCGTATAGGGCTTGTAGTCGGCCTCATAGGGCATCAGGTCATAAAGCATCTGATATCCGCCCCACGGCCAAGCCAGCAGGATACAGAGCGCGGCGGCTATCCCCATCGCGGCGAGCATGTTCCAGGGCGCTTCCTTGACGCGGCGGCCGCTGTCATGTGCAAAAAATGTGAAATGCGGGACTTTAATCCCTGAATGCTCCATCACGCCCGCTGAGGCGAACAGCATCATCAGGAACGGGATATAGAGATGCTCTTCAATCGCGGCGGACAGGATCATGGCCTTGGTGACAAATGCCGCCAGCAGCGGGAACGCCGCAATCGATCCGGCTCCAATCAAACAAAATACGGTTGTATAAGGCATCGATCGAAACAATCCCCCCAACTCCGATGCCTTCGCCGTCCCCGTTCTGTACATCACAGCGCCGATCGACATGAATAAAAGACTCTTAAAAATCACATGTACGAAAACCTGACCGACGACTCCATTTAGGGCCATGGTCGTACCGATGCCTATTCCAGCCACCATAAAACCCAGCTGGTTATTGAGAGAATAAGCTAAGACGCGGCGCAGGTCATTTTCAATGACTGCAAAAAAGACCGGGAACAAGGTCATCACACATCCGATCCAGATCAGAATATCCGTACCGGGGAAGGCGCGCGCCAGCGCATAGATTGCGAATTTTGTGGTAAAAGCCGAAAGAATAACGGTGCCCGTAATTGATGCCTTAGGGTAAGCATCCTGCATCCACATATGCAGCATGGGAAAACCGCATTTAATTCCCATAGCAAGTAAGAGTAGCCAGCCACCGGGGGCATCCAGGCCTATATAATTAAATGAGAAGTCTCCGCCATTCGCGCCCGCATATATGATGGCTCCGGCCAACAACATTACACCAGATAAAACATGAATGGCTAGATAGCGTATACCCGCAGCGTATGAACGATCTCCACCTTTCCAGATCAGGAATACAGAGGATATAGCTGTCAGTTCCCAGAAGATGAAAAGCGATATCATATCGCCAGACAACACACCGGCAATTGCCGCACCAGTATAGACGAGCGCCGAGCTATCGGTAATACGGCATTTCTCATGCAGTCCGTAAATTCCGTTTATGAGACCAGCCAAACAAAATAAATAACCCCACACGACTGATAAATTATCAATGCGAAGCGTTGTCAGTTCTATGCCGGAAAAACTCAGTTTTCCCCCCAACACCTCACTTGAATCATATATTTGGAAGATCAACCATGCCGCAAAAACAGGCGCTGCAATTATCAAAAATTTACGAATGTAACTTGTCGCACTCGTCTTTGGAATTAGAGCACAGACCAGACCTGCAGCGATCACCCAAAGTCCGGGATTTATTTGCATAAGATCAAACATCAGTGATCCTCCTCATGCAAATGCTCCGTTGAATAATCAGGATCAGGTAAGCCGCCCTCCCCGTAATAACTTTCATCCCGCCCGAGTAATTTAAACAGAACTGGCGCGCAGAAAACGATAAAACTATAGGCAAGAAAACCATAGACCGCCCATGAGCCGGGGATATATTTCTCGATCGGCAAAGGATGTTTTTGAGGGTAAAGCATACCCAATACGATACAAATCAGCATACCGATTAGTGGTATCCATATGAAACGTCTTTTGACGTTTTCATTGCCAAGAAACAAAAATGGCTTAGCCGCAGGATGCACGCCCTCGGCGCTATGATCTACAGATGAACGATCGGTCATGGCATCAGCCCCCCCGGCAATATGGGCTCGAGAAAGTTAGCGATACCTCCCGCATAGAAGAACAAGATAAGTGACCCCAAGGCCGTGATGACAGGCGGGATAATTACCCAACGATGTTTCCTGCGAAGCGATGCAATATGCGCATCGTCCTCAGGATTTGCAGCAGGCTTCATAAATCCCCGAATGGCGATGGGCACGAGATAAATGATGTTCAAGATGGATGACACTATCAGAGCCGCAATTAATATGGCTTTGCCACTATCCAATGCACCCGCCATTAGGAAGAATTTAGGCCATGAGCCGCCCATTGGCGGAATACCAATAATTGAAAGTGCGCCCACGAGAAACGCCCCAAACACCCATGGCATAGTGCGTCCCAGGCCGTCCAACTGGCTGATATTCGTGCGATGCGTGACTGTGTAAATGGCGCCCGCACACATAAAGAGTGTGATTTTACCCCAGGCATGCATAACTATCTGCAAGGCCCCGCCCATAATCGCAAAAGGTGCGGCCAACATGGCGCCCAATGTGACATATGAAAGTTGGGAGACTGTCGAATAAGCCAACCTGGCTTTGAGGTTATCCTGGCGTAGCGCAATTACGGACGCCAGAACAATAGAGATTGCTGCTATCCACGAAAGCGTTGTACTGGCTGGTGTTGCGGCGGTTAGAGACGGACCAAATGAAAAAACCACGACTTTTAACATGGCAAAAACGCCAGCCTTCACAACTGCAACAGCATGCAGCAATGCCGAAACCGGTGTAGGTGCCACCATAGCATTGGGCAGCCATGGATGAACCGGCATAAGCGCAGCCTTGCCTATACCAAATGCAAACAAAAATAAGAGTATAGATGTCGCCAGTAAGCTGGTGCCTTCCGGGAACACGCCGCCGACTTGAAAGTCGGTTGTGCCCGCAATAACTTGCACGCCAATAATCGCCGGAAGGAGCAGCGCGAGTGATGTCCCCATCAAGATCAACGCGTAGATTGTGCCGCCTTTTTTTGCCTTATCGTCACCCTTATGTGTAACCAATGGGAAGGTTGAAATCGTCAAAGCTTCGTAGAAGATAAATAGGGTAATTAAATTTGCGGATGCGGCAATGCCCATAGCCGCAAAGATTGCGATGGCGACAAAAGTAAAAAACCTAGTTTGGTTTTTCTCATTATTACCTCGCATGTAGCCAAGCGTGAAAAGTGAATTGACGATCCAAAGGGAGCTGGCAATCGCGGCGAAAGTCAACCCTAGTGGTTCCAGTTTTAAGCGTACATCAAAATTGCCGGCGAATGTCCCCAAATGCAAATCAGGGCGCACGCCATTCGATACCTGGACACCCAAATACCCAACGACGCATAACAATAAAACGCCTGCCACAAGTGTGATACCTTCGCGCATATTCGGAGACTTAGCGCCAACCAAAGGAATCAACGCGGCCGCTGCCAGCGGTATTAGAAGCAATAAAGCCAGAGCCATTTGAGGATCGAAACTCATTCTAGCCTCCTAACCCAAGCAATAAATTGGCGGCACGTTCAGATGCCCCAACAACTAGATCACTCGCACCCAAAATATTCGTTCCGATCAAGACCGACGCTATGGCCATGGCCCACATCGGTATAAGCATTAAAAGAGGAGCCTCGTTACGCGTGCAGACCTGCCCATCTTCCATAACCGGCGCATCTTGAAAATAAGCTGCCAGCAAGAGACGGCCAATATAGAAAATAGCCAAAACTGATGTGAGGACGATGACGAACACCGCCCACCACCAGCCATTCGCGGCAGCGGCCGTCGCCAATTGATATTTAGAGACAAATCCCGCTGTGAATGGCACACCGATCAGTGACAAGCCGGACACGGTAAAGGCCGCAGTTGTCCACGGCATGGTTTTACCCAATCCATTGACATCAGCAGTTCGGGTTATGCCAAAGCGATACCACATTGCACCGACCGCCAAAAACAAGCCGCCCTTGATGATAGCATGATTGATAAGATGAAGATAACCCGCCGTTACGCTTGCCGCTGTCGCAATACCGACCCCCAACAACATATACCCGACTTGCGCGACAGATGAAAATGCCAAAAGCCTTCGGGCGTCTGTTTGGAAGATCGCCTGTAAACTCGCGAAAAGCATACCAATGACGCCCAATCCAACCAATAGGAACTGGAGAACATTCGCCACGTAATCAAAGTCCGGATCAAACACAAAGAATACAAATCTCAGCAGAAGGTACAAAGCCGCTTTCGTCGCGGTGGATGCCAGAAACATCGTAATTTGGGTCGGGGCATATGCATAAGCTCCGGGCAACCAATTATGTAACGGGAACATCGCGAGCTTCAGACCTAATCCGACAACGATAAATCCAAAGGCCACTTTTGCAACGCGTGATCCGCCGTCCAGATCCGCTAATATGCGGCCCATATCAGCCATATTCAGCGTTCCCGTTTCCATGTAAAGGAACCCGATACCGATCACAAAGAACGTAGCGCCGATAGAGCCAAGAATAAGATAATTATACGCGGCAGATAAGGCGCGTCTATCCCGTGCAGCGCCCATAGCCACTAACACATAGGTCGCAATTGAACTGACTTCCAGAAATACGAAAACATTAAACGCGTCACCTGTCACAACCATGCCCAGTAGGCCCGCGACACAAAGCAAGAAAGCCGCATAGTATGGGGCGCGTTTTTTCGGCTCCACTTCAGCCAAGGTAGCAGGCAGGGCATAAACCAATGACACGACGGCCATTAGCGTAATAAGCACCAGTATAGGCGCGTTGAGCGCGTCAATGAGCAAGGAAATGCCATGCGGTGGATCCCACCCGCCCATAGGATAGACATCCACACCCGTTTTCAAATTATATATAGCGACCGCAAAAGCCGTCACGGTACAGATGATTGTCACGAGCATTGCAACAAACCAAGCCGGCTTTCGGCCTGGCAAAATTGACGTCACAGCCGCCATAATCAAAGGCAGTACAATGATAACCGCCGGGCCGTGAATCAGTAACCATTCCGGAATGTAATCCATGAGCGCCATCAGTCAGCCGTGCCTTCAAGATTATAAATATAATCTGCTTTTTCGATCTGATCTTCTTCGATCGTTCCGTAAACTTCTCGAATACGCACAACAAGCGACAAACCAATCGCCAATGTGGCCACACCAACCACAATCGCTGTCAGGATCAAGACATGCGGAAGTGGGTTGGAATATGTAATGTCAAGATTATAGCCATGCCCTTTAGCAGCCTTCCCGGCCCCCTCGGCCGCGGCTATGAGCGTCTCTGGCGCCAATCCAGCGTAATCTTTAGCATAAGCCTTTTCTAGGATTGGCGGCTGTCCACCCGAAACTTTGCTGATCGTGATATATAATAAGAAGACGGATGTCTGAAACACCGAAAGACCCGCTAGCTTCTTGATAAGGTTTCGCGATGCGAAGACGACATAAAGCCCTGTCATCATCAAGATGATGACGACAATATAATTATAATCCGCCAAGAACTCTGAGAACATTACCAATCCCGCTCATCAGTTTCCGGTTGGCGAGAGCCGAACGCGTAGAAAATCGCAATCATCACCGTTGTAACCGTGACTAATACGCCAAGCTCCACCGCCAAAATTCCATAGTGCTGACCGTGGCTGGCCTCATGAGCCAAAACACTATAATTTAGATATTCGCCACCAAGCAACCAAGTCACGACACCTGTACCGCCGTAAAGCAATACGCCGATTGTCATGCCGATACGTACCCAACTGGGCGGAAAAGCTTTTTTTGCGGCATCCAGACCAAAAATCAGGGCGTAGAGAATAACGGAGGCGGCCAAAATCACGCCCGCCTGGAACCCTCCGCCTGGTCCGTAATCACCATGGAACTGCACATATAGAGCGAACAGAGCGATGATCGGTATCAGAAACTTACTGATGACCCGTAACAAAACATGAGGATCATGCATTACTTGTCTCCCCCGTCTGGCGTGGAAGCTTTAGACTTACGAGGTCTGCCGCGGCGCTTTTTGGTTTCATTCGGCTTTGTTTCGTCCGACGTCTTTGAAACGGCTGCAGCAGGAGCGCTTGGCCTAAAGACCCGGTGCCCATTAGGCTTGGCTCGCCACCGGCCCGCATTTCCATTAAGACCTAGTAACAGCAAAACACCTAGGCCCGCTGAAAAGATAACCACAGTTTCGCCAAACGTATCATATCCTCGGTAGCTCGCCAGAACCGCCGTCACCACATTCGGGATATCTATATCCTCTGCGGTTCGGGCAATATAATCCATCCCGACATAGCTATTAGCCGGTGAGTTAGCTGCCCCGTAATTCGGCATGTCTCCTACGGCCAATATCATCGCCGCGCCAGCTATCAGAACAATCAGCAGAGGCCCCCATTGTCGTTTCATTGGCACAGGCTCAGATTTCCTATCAGCTAAAAGCATCGCCGCCAGCATCAAAACCGTGGACACGCCCGCCCCGACTGCCGCTTCGGTAAAGGCGACATCAACAGCATCAAGACTGACAAACCAAGCCGCGCAAACCAGGCTGTAAACACCCTGCAACATGACAATCGCGAACAGCGAACGCATACGGACAATGGCGAAAGCAACGACGACCAACAGAGCCATCAACCCGATATCAAGCGCAATTGTTGGGATAGCCACAGACGACGCATTTAGACTGACGGCCATCATGTCCCCTCATCCACTTCGGGGGCTTTATAGGGCCCCAATAGAGGCTTTAAACCTGCCTCATGAGCTGCATGCGCCACGGCATGGGTTGCCGTCGGGCTCGTGATCAGAAGAAATATAGCGACTAAGACAAGCTTCAAAGTCATCTGCGAAAATCCAGACTGAAACATGAGTGCAAGCAGAATTAATTCAGCGCCAAGTGTATCTGTCATGCCCGCCGCATGTAGCCGCGTATAAAAATCAGGCAATCTGATAACCCCGATTGTTCCCGCCAAGACAAAAAACAAACCCGCCGCCAATGAAATCAGACTTCCGGCAAATCTGAAGACACTTAGCCAGTCTATATGTACCGCGCTTTCAGAGGGCGCAGTCGCCGCCAGAACAAGTTCGATCATCATGCGTCCTCTCCTTTTACGGAGACGCGGTTCAAATTCACATCCAGCGCGCGATAATTGAAGAACTTCAACACTGCGATTGTCGCGATGAAATTCATGAGCGCATATAAAAGCGCGATATCGACGCCGTCCGGGCGGTCAATAATAAAACAAAAGACACAAAGGAACAGAACGGTCTTTGTTCCGAAACTGTTTACCGCCAAAAGCCGGTCGTAAAGTGTTGGGCCGCCTATCAAGCGGGCCAGCATAAGCGCCATAGAGACGATCAAGGCAAAGGCCCCTGCAAGGAACATATATCCAAGTGCCGTTTCCATTATACGTCGCCCATATCTTCACCAACCGCCCAAGCGGAGCGAACGCCCATCTCAGCAAAGTCCGCCGGATCGCTCATCTCAGAGAGCAATGCATGAACGAGGATATGGTCTGACTCCATATTCACACTGACTGTGCCGGGCGTAAGCGTTATCGAGTTGGCAAACATGGATTTCGCTATATCTGTCTTTTGCGGCGCAGGAACTTTGACGACTTTTGGAGACACTTCCATAGACGGACTTAAAACGGCGCGAACAACCGCCATATTGGCCTTCACGATTTCAACAAAGAGCCAGACGAAATAAGAGAGCGTGCGCGGCAGTGTGCCATAGGCAGCGGTTTCACGGTCCAAAATTCTCATTCTAAAACACAGAAAGAGTACAAAGCAGATTGATATCACACCGAGTTTCAAGAGCAAGGGCTTGAAATAGCCTGACAGAGTCAGCCATGTCGCCACCAGCGCTAATACTAGGATTAAAGCTGAGCGAAACAAAACACCTCCCAAACATTGCTCTTATGATCTGCTCTTAGCGGGCAAATATGCAGCTTTAAAGTCTAAAGAAAGCTTTCAGGGCAATTATTCCACAGAAACAATGCCCTTATAGTTGAATTCATTGCTTATGTGAGAAAACAAGAGCTGCGGTAATCGCCGCCGCGCCGAATTCTTCTTCGCGCGGTATAACGCCTCGCTTGATATAACGGAGAACATCAGCGTTGAGGGAGGCTGTAAGTGACCAATTCCAATAGCGCAGGATCGTTTGCGCCTTATTGGTAGAAATCACATCATAGGTTTCAATCACGGCTGCCAATCTTGGGTGCACGTCGCCATTTTCATCAACACTCGGCCGTTTCATCGCTTTCCAAATTTTTTCAATGCAAGAGCGGTCCAGACCTGGGGCCTTACACAAGATAGCGATGCCCTGACCACCTTGATCCGTCATAATCTGGGCACCAGTCGCTGGTTTGATACCGGCCATGTAAGAAATTTCTTCCGTCAATTTCCGGTCAAGCCCATGGATCGCTGCGTGATCAATCGCCGCCTCCAGATTTTCATATTCAGAACGTTCTATCGCGGCGCGGTTACGCTGGCGGCGTTCTATAAATTGCAGGGCTTTACGTACAGCCGCATCCTGCCAACCATCTGCCGCGGCTTTGGGAAACAAATCGGCGCAGCTATCCTGTAAAACATCCCTCGTGACTCCGAAGCGATGCAGGATTTTTTTCCGGCTGGGCGCGTCGGCCCACCAAAACATAGTCAGTCCATGGGAGGGACGTAATTCATCGCGCCTGATCAGCAATTCCACATAGGTCTGATGTGTACGAGAGACTGTCAATATGCGCTGAATAGCCGTCTCTGAAAACTGGGCCCCTTTATTTTTCAACAAAGTTTCAACGACATCCTCTTCCAGAAACTCCACCAGCGCATCCACAACCGAATCCGTGATTTTTCGGCGCTGTGCCATGACTTTACGGTGCTCTCCTGAGACTTTTCGGGCGATTTGAATAAGATCAGAATCCGTCAGGCTGAGCGACTCCTCCAAGACATATTTCGCGACTTCAATGTCATCTTTTGCCAATATCACAAGGATCGTCCGGGGGGCTTCATTGAGCATAACCAAACGTTTCGCCACATTCACTCTGAGGTCTAAATCCGCGTCCCGCAGCAACTCAACAAGGATATCCCCTGCCATATGCCGCTCTTGCGGCGTAAGCTGGCTGGCCGGAATGCAAATGACATCAGACAGTCTTTTGGCCAGCTGCCTGCGGACATTATGCGTGACCTGGCCGCCATCCGCAATTGCCTCAGCGGGAAGTTCAAGCGGGGCGGGCTGTGCATTCATGCAAAAATCCAAGTCGAAAATCGTCAAAAAACGGCCAATTTCGGTCCATTTAAGGTTAATTTTTAACGGCGTATAGTTAACTAAAGATGACCAATTTTGCGCTTGTAGAACGCGGCCACGTCCCTAGATAGACAGCATGACTCAGTTATCTAAAAACCCCATTCCGCCTTCCGCCCCAAAGCATCCCGTCACACATGAACGCTTCGGCCAAATGTGGACGGATCCGTATCTCTGGATGAAGGATGATAACTGGCAGGCCGTCATGCGTGACCCGTCCAAACTCGACCCGGCTATACGGGAGCATCTGGAAGCCGAAAATGCCTATACCGAATCCATGATGACAAGTCTGCAAGACCTTAAGGATTCTATTTTTGAGGAAATGAAGAACCGCCTTGAGCCAAACGCCCGCAGCACGCCCCTGCCGGACGGACCCCATGAATATCTGCATTTCTACCGCGAAGGCGATCAGCACGGCGTCTATGCGCGGCAGCCCAAAGGCGGCGGAGATGATGACATATTGCTGGACGCCGATGCGCTGTCCAAAGAACAGGATGGCTATTTCAATCTGGGCACGGTCACTCACAGCCATGATCACAATTGGCTGGCTTATTCCGTAGATCGTCAGGGCTCGGAAAATTATGCCGTCTTTGTCAAAAATCTGAAAGGCGGAACCGTCACAGAAACAGGCATCGACCGCTCGGCAGGTGGTTTGACATGGGCGGCCGACAATCAGACTCTGTTCTGGGTCGAGCGGGATGAAAATCAGCGCCCTTTTGCTGTCAGATACAAAAACGTCTTTGACGAAACCGCTCCGATACAAACCGCCTATGAAGAAAGCGATCCGGGCTTTTTCGTCAGCGCCGGACTGTCCGATGACCACCGTTACATTGAAATCAGCGCCCACAACCACACGACCTCTGAGGTTTGGCGCATCCCGGCCAATGCCCCCGATACGCGGCCCATCTGCTTCGCCCCGCGATTGGAGGGGCAGGAGTACAGCCTAACCGACCAAGGCGGCAAAACCTATATCCTGACCAATGCCCATGGCGCGACCGATTTCGCCGTCATGGTCACGGAAGACGGAGACCGCGATAGCTGGAAGCCTTTCATTCCCCACCGCCCCGGCACGCTGATCTTGGGACTCGAAGCCTTTGAGCACCACCTTATCCGGCTGGAGCGCGAAAACGCCCTGCCCCGTATCGTCATCCGGGATATGCGAACCGGAGACGAGCACAGCATCGCCATGGAAGAAGAGGCCTATAGCCTCGGCCTGGTCTCGGGCTTTGAATATGACACGGCGCAGATTTTCTTTAGCTACGCGTCCCCGACCACCCCCTCTCGCGTCTTTGCCTATGACATGGACAGCCGGGAGCGCCGTCTGGTCAAGGAACAGATCGTCCCATCCGGTCATCAACCAGGCGATTACGAAACCAAACGCCTGCACATTACCGCCCGGGACGGAGAAACTGTCCCGGTCACCCTGCTCTATCGCAGCGGCACTGTCGCGGATGGCACTGCGCCGCTCCTGCTCTATGGATATGGGTCCTATGGGATCACCATTCCCGCCGCCTTCAGAACGCGTATCCTCTCGCTCGTCGACCGGGGCTTTGTCTTTGCCATCGCCCACATCCGAGGCTCTATGGCCAAAGGCTATCAATGGTATCTGGACGGCAAGCTGGAAAAGAAGACCAACACCTTTAACGACTATGTCGATGCCGGGCGCGCACTGATCGATCTGGGCTGGACGAGCCCGGGTAAAATCATCGCGCATGGCGGCTCGGCGGGCGGGCTGCTCGTGGGCGCGGCGGTCAATCAGGCCCCGGAGATTTTTGGCGGCATCATTGCCGCCGTTCCCTTTGTCGATGTGCTCAATACGATGAGCGATGACACCCTGCCCCTGACCCCGCCGGAATGGCCGGAATGGGGCAACCCCCTGACAGACAAAGACGCCTTTGAACAAATCCGCGCCTATTCTCCCTATGATAATGTGCGCGGCCAGGACTATCCCCCCATGTTTATCACGGGCGGTCTGACCGACCCCCGCGTGACATATTGGGAGCCCGCCAAATGGGCCGCCATGCTGCGCGACCACCAAACGGGCGGCGCGCCCATCCTGCTGAAAATCAACATGACCGCAGGCCACGCCGGAGAGTCCGGCCGTTATGACAGTTTGAAAGAGGCAGCAGAAGAATACGCTTTTGCCGTGGCGGCAGCGAATGGGCAGATGTGAGAGACAGTGAAGCCCATATTGTCTTACAATCACGCCTGAAACAGTCCTGAGTCACAATTTTTCCAAAAGGCATATTCCTCACTCCCCGCCTATTGTGACCCGAAATTTGCTGTCATATTCGTCCTTGTATTGGGCGCAGGTTTCGGGGTCGTCGAGTTTGAAGTCTCTTGTAAAAATCACGGCGTCATAGGCCTGTTTGATTTGGTAGAAGCAACGTTCCTTGATGATTCTATCTTTTTCTGCGCATCCGTGGTGAAACGAATCTCGTTCCGCCCCGATAAATTTGATCCATTTTTGTGCGTTGCGGGCTTGGCGTGACGTGACCGAAATGTTCTGAAAGGCTTCTATCGCGGATTTGCGGGCCAGTGTAATTTCGGCGCGAGCCATTTCACCTTTTTCCATGTCGCATTTCAGCGGCTCCATCTTTTGCACCTGTTCGTAACGGCATGTGCCGATCAGCATCCAGGATTTACCCGCATCATAGCCGCGCGACATGGCCGTGCAGAAGACGGTTTCGGATTTATCGCATTGCCCTTCATTATAATAGGCTTCGCCCAAAGCCGCGTGAAGCTTGGCGCCGGATGAGCGCGAAGCCGCCTCCTCCAATACAGGGATCGCCTTTTTATATTCGCGGGCCTGACGATAGAGGGTGGAGAGCTGTTCAAGCGTTTCATTCGTGCGCGCGATGCGCCCGCCGCTCATCTCACGCTCCAAAATACGGGCGGCTTGGTAAGGCATGTCATAGAAACTGTAATATTGAACGATTTTCTTTAGGTCTTGTTCCGAGGTGAGCGCCCCGCCCAGATAGAGCATTTTGGTCACTTCAAAGGCATCACCTTCCCGCCCGCCCGCCGCGAGCATAGATGCCCAGCTATGCCAAAGCGTCTCGTCCTCCGGCCAGCGGGCAATCATCTGTTTAACGATATCGGCCTGCCGGGCTTGCATGCCGAGTTGGTTGTAAAGGAAGTTCATGAGGTCAAAATGTTTGCGCTCTTTCGGGCTTGCCTGCTCAAACCAAATTTCCGCCCATGGCAGGGCCTTGGCGTAATTATTGGATTGCACCCAAGCCTGAACCAATAAGTCGATATATGCCGGTTTGCGCTCGCCGCCGCCATTCAGATAAGCCTCCATCGCCTCTGCGCCTTTGGCATATTGCCCGTCCGCGATGAGCAGCTGCGCGATTTGAACCCTTAGATCCTCCGCTTCATTGGGCAGAAGCCCGCCCGCTTGAATGGCATTTTGTAGCGCCGCGATGGCCGGATCATATTGCTTTTGTTCATAATGGCTCATGGCCATCATTTGATGGATTTGGGAGAGTTCATAAGCCGTCAGATTTTTGACGGCTAAGGCTTTGGCATAGCCTGACAAAGCCTCTGCGTGGCGGTCCTGATTGGTCAAGGCCAAAGCTTCATTCACGATGGCCCCGGCTTCACTGCCAAATTGGCGGGACGCCTCTTGCTGCGCGTGGGCGGCAGGCCCATAACCATTCCCATAGAAAGAATTGTCATCAGGCCGGAGAGTGTAATCCGTGCGGCTTTTCGGCGGAGGGCTAAGTTTTCCATGATGTCCTCCCTTCATGGTTTGGCGGTTTATTCCGGGATGATTTGCCCGCGTTCATCGGTCAGGTTGAAGCTGATCCGGGTTTTGACATCAGAGACAGACACCGCGAGGCCCTCTTCATATTGGGGGAGATATTTCCAGCCCTGCACCGCCTTGATTGATGGCCGCTCAAAATGCTTTTCCGTGCAATAGGTCGTCGTCACATTAAAGGGCCGGCCTTCGGGCGAGACGTCGAACATCATTTGGCAATGACCGGATTTGGTCGCGCGCATTGGCATTGGAGGCTCTGTTCGCAAGATAGGTTGATAGTCTTTGGTGATTTTGATCTCATTGACGCTGGCGACTTTTATCGTGGCCGGATCAAAGGGTGTGCCCCGCCACTCGACTATCACTGGCTCAACTATAACGTTCTCCGCAGCATCCTTTGGGATGGTCGGAGGCGGTGGAGGGGTTTCGACCTTTTTATAGGAATCGATCTCGGTGCGTTTTGGGCCAATGACAATATCATCCGGCATGGGGTTAATGGCAAACTCGCCGGTCTCCAAAGCGTCTTGGGCTTTATATTCCACCGCGATTAACGCCGTCATCGTGACCGCCAATCCGGTAGTCACAGCGAAGGCCAACACACCAATCCCCGGCCATTTCAAACCTCTGAAAAGCTTGCCGTTCTGTGATCCATCCGGGGCGTCCGTTTCATATGTGTGACCGAGGTCATCCCCACCGAAAATTCTATTTTCATGGCTCATTCTATCCTCCCTTGATTTAAGTTATGTTACAACATAACATAATAATTGATGAAAGTCAATACATCAGCCACTTTGCCTATATTCCACGGCGTGCATCTCCCCTTCTCCCATGGGGAGAAGGTGTCGCGAAGCGACGGATGAGGGGATATGACCTCGAGAGTCATGATAGTCTATCGAGGCTTGGAGCCCCTCACCCACAGGCACCTGTCGCGTCGCCGTTCCACTGGAACGGCTTTGGCTCCAGTCCCCATGGGAGAGGGGGGATTAATTTTTAAATCGGCGGGCGCTCTATTGGCGGGGAATGGCCCGCAGGGGGATAGCCGGTATCGGACGGCGTAACGTACCCACTGCTCAAGGCAGGTCTGGGACTGATTTCATCCGGTGTGACTTCGAGCGGTAAGAACCGCATTTCATAGCGGCGGGTGATTTTGGGCTCATTAGAATTTGTGGGTGCCTTGGCTTTGCGCTTAGGCGGGGTTTCCATGGGGCCCGTCTTGATGGCGGCCAGTCTGTAATGGCCGGAGCGGTCTGTTTTGGGTTGCCATTTACAGGGGGTCTTACGCGGATAGGATTTCGTGGGTTTGGCAAAATCCGGCATGGGGATATGGCTGTAAGCGGGTTTCACATTGCGGGCAGACAGCGCGACTTTGGCCTCGCGTCTGCGGCGTTCCCATTTCACCATAGCCATTTTCCCGCCCAGATCATATCTGACTTGCCTGCGTAAGTCGGGGTTATGTCTCAAAGCCTCCCGCCGTTCATATTGCGCGAAGCGGTAATTGATCCGCACCGTGCGGCGGATCATGCGCTGCATTTGCATGGCATAGCGCAAAGCCGCCTTCGCATCCCCCGCCGCCCCGTTCATCAGCCGCAAATAAGCCGCCGTGATGACAGACAGCAGATGCGACACATATTCCGTCAGGGACGAATGATCCTCCTCTAACGCCCGATCGGGCGTGTTATGTAGCTCATTTTTCACCTCATAACCCTTCCATAGAATTTCAGGGTGAGGATTATTAAATGCACAAAGACATGATTTCAGACGGTTAGGGAGGTTAAATACAGGGATTATCCTGAACCAATCCTTCGAGTCCCATGTTCCCTCAATGAGGGAACATGCCTCAGGATGAGGGGATTGAAGAACTAAAATTTAAAGAACTCCTCACCCTGAGGAGCTGCCCATTTGTTTGCTCGCAAACAATTAGGCGACGTCTCGAAGGGTCGACGGGTCAATCACATACGGGATTACACCATCACAATTGAGCAAGTCCCAATAGCAAACAGCCCGGCACTGCGTCCGGGCTGTTTCGTTTTTCATATGAAGAGCTATTTATTCTTCGACGATTTTCACGCGGAACTTACTGTCATATTCAGTTTTAAATTGGGCGCATTCTTCGGGAATGATCAATTTACCAACAAAGACCTCTTCGGCATAAGCACCTTTGATTTTCTGGAAGCAGAGTTCTTTTTCAACCGTTTTCTCAAACTCGCAACGACGATCAATAGAGGCGCGCTCTTCGCTGATGAACTTCACCCATTTCTTGGCATTGCGCCCCTCGCGGGAAGATGCCGGAACATTGTTAAAGGCCTCAACAGCAGCTTGTCGGCTTTTCGTGATCGGAGCCGCATCTTTCTGCGCTTCGCTCATCTCGCAATTCAGGCGATCCTGCTTTTGCGTCATCTCATAACGACATGTTGCAATCAGCATCCATGATTTACCGGCATCATAACCTTTATTGATGGCCTCACGGAACGCCTTCTCTGATTTTTGGCACTGGCCTTCATTGTAAAGCGCCTCACCCAGATCCGCATAAAGCTTGGCTTGGCCGGAACTACTCGCAGCGCTTTCCAGAATAGGAATAGCTTTTTCATATTCGCGCGCTTGACGATAGAGTGTTGATAGTTGAACCAGCTTATCTGAGCTGCGGGAGATACGCCCGGCCTTCATTTCACGGTCCAGAATCTGAGCCGCCTGAAATGGCATGTCATAGAAGCTGTAATATTGCACGACCTTCATCAAATCCTGTTCGGAATTCAATGCGCCGCCCAGATAAAGCATCTTGGTGACTTCAAAGGCTTCCTGTTCACGGCCACCATTGGCCAGCATGGACGCCCAGGCATCCCAAAGGGTTTTATCTTCGGGCCAGCGTTTGATCATCTCTTTGACGATATCGGCCTGACGGCCCTTCATGCCCAGATTGTTGAACAGAAAGTTCATTAGGTCAAAATGCTTACGCTCTTTCGGATTGGCTCGGTTGAACCATTTTTGTGCCCAAGGAAGCGCCTTGCTGTAATTTTCGGATTGAACCCAGGCTTGAGTCAACATCTCAACATATTGCGGCTTTTCCTGACCGCCGCGATTGAGGTGATTTTCAAGCATTTGCGCGCCTTGCGCATATGAACCATTGGCAATCAGAAGCTGCGCGATATTCACCCGCAGGCTATCGGCTTCATTCGGCATAAGACCGCCGGCATTGATCGAGTTTTCAAATGAGCTGATCGCCTGCCCATATTGATTTTGCTCGTAATAGCTCGCGCCCATCATTTGGTAGATTGTGGAGCGCTCATAGGCATTGAGCTCCGGCAGAGCGATCGCTTGGTTAAGCTTGCCCAAAGCCGCAGCATGTTGACCGCTATTAATGAACTGTAGCGCCTCATTCACGACCTCACCGGCTTTGGCGCCAAATTGGCGGCCTTCCTGTGCTTGCGCATGGGCGGTATTGTCAACCAATGGCGTAAAATCCACAGCCGCGAAAGCCAGCAGGCTGGCTCCCATTAAAGTGGCTAATTTCTGGCTTATGGCAAGTTTAGACATGCTGTCGTCCTTTATAAATTGGCTGTGACCTATTCAGGGATAATTTTACCGCGCTCATCTGTCAGGCGGAATGTGATCTTGGATTCAACGCCCGTCCGCGAGACAGAGCGGCCATCCACGATCTTTGGGTTATATTTCCACTTTTGAACGGATTTTGTCGCTGCGCGCTCAAACAGTTTTTGCGTGCAATATGTAGCTGTCACGTTGAAAGGCTGCCCTTCCGGTGACACGTCAAAACGCACACGGCAGTGACCTGATTTTTCAGCGCGGGGCGGCATGATCGGCGGGATACGCACCAAAGGCTGCGCATCACGATCAGAGACCGCAATTTTGAAGTTCTGCTTGTCAATCTTGGGCGCTTCAAATTCAGGTATAGCGCCCTCAAGAGAGGCAATCCGCTCCGTCGGTTTATCGGCCTTCGCGCGTTCAATCATAGGCGGCGGCGGCGGCGTGACAACTTTTTTGACTTTGTCGACTTTGGTTTCACGCTGGATGACTTTGATGTCTTCCACTTTGGGATTAATCTCAAATGTACCAGTCTCAAGCTTTTCCTGAGGCTTAAATTCATCCGCAATCAAAAACCGCATCAGCATGAACAGAGCAATTGTTACAGCAGCCGCGACAGCCGCTCCAACAATAATACGTATAATGGAATTCATTTTATTACTCCTTCTACCTGCAACTATTCAGTACCAACGCGGGTATTGACGCCCAAATCCTGCATAAGTTCTTGAACCGACATCACGATGCCAACCTCTGCGTCCTTATCCGCTTTGATGATCGCTTCCGCCTTTGGGCTTTCATCCAGGATGGACTTCACGATAGGGCGAATTTCCTCGACAGCATAAGGCCGTTTGTCGATCCAAACTTCATTTTGCGCGTTCACCGCAATCAGAATGGACGGCTTCCAGGCTTTATCCTGTGTGGCCTCTGGCTGGAACGGGTCAATTCCCGGCGTTTTCACGAAAACCGATGTTACGATAAAGAAGATAAGCAAAATAAAGACGACATCCAACATAGGTGTCATGTTCAGTTCTGTATCCTCATCAGGAATCGTTGTACGACTACGTCTGGCCATAATGTTACCTTATCACAATTTTCACAGAAACACAAATAGGAATAGCAGACGCCGCCCTAGGATTGCGTGTTTCGCAGAATTTCAATTTTAGAGTTAAGCCCTGACGAATCTAATCCGTCTTTAAGCTCAACCAATACGTTGTGTTGCGCTTTCTCATCCATTCGCAGGATAACCGCGGCCCCCGGCTTGTCCGCCAAGAGGCGTTCCACCGCGAGGGTGACACGGTCACAGCCCGTGCTGCGCCCATCTACTGAGCACTGATTGCGCCCATCCACATAGACCGTAATGGCCGGTGTATCACTGGGCGGCGTATTCAAATCATCCGGCGGAGGCGGCGGCTGCGTTAAATCAATCGCGACCTCATCTAGGAAAGTTGCCGTGACGATGAAGAAGATGAGCATGATAAACACGATGTCGAGCATCGGGGTCATATCAATTTCGGCTTCATCGGCCTGAGAGTTTCTACGTCCACGTCTCATAATCTTACCTCTTTCGCGCTTTTAGTGTTGCAGATCATCCGCGAATCTTTGCGTTTCGCGGGCGCTCCAGCGCGGGAGTACAGTTGAAAAATACAGACCTGACAGCGCAACCAACATTCCGGCCATGGTCGGAATTGTGGCCCGGAAAACACCTTCCGCCATCAATCTGGCGTTCGATGATCCTGACAAAGCCATCACATCAAAGACCTGAATCATGCCTGTCACAGTGCCCAGCAGGCCGAGAAGCGGAGCCAAGGCCACCAATGTCTTGATGATGCCGACATTGGAGTCTGTGCGTTCTTTGACCTGGCTGATCATTTCATCCCGGATGGCATGTGCCCGCCAGGAGTCTTTGTCTGCGCGGGCGTCCCACTCCGCCACAAGCCGGGCTTTCATCGGCTTGTGAGCAAAGAAATAATAGGCCAGCCGCTCCAGAATAAAGGTCCAGAGAAAGAATGTCAGAACCATAATTCCGATCAGAACATTTCCGCCTTGCGACAGAAATTCCTGTAGACCGTTAAATACATTGGTCATCGTGAATTACCTCCTGCAATCAGATTAGCCAGCTCAGGCGTCATTAGACGCCTGTGCCTTTTGTTTCGACGTGGCGTGCCACGATACCGGCTGATTGCTCTTCCAGCGTGCCCTGAATAGAGCGGGCCAGAGACGAACAGAAGCTGTGCAGGATAAGCAGCGGGATAGCCGCAACCAGACCCAACATTGTGGTCACCAGAGCTTCGGAAATACCACCGGCCATTAGCTGGGGATCGCCTGTTCCGTAGATCATCATGGCTTGGAAGGTTTTAATCATACCTGTCACTGTACCCAAGAGACCCAGTAGCGGTGCGATACCAGCCAAGAGTTTCAGTAGGTTCAGACCCAATTCAAATTTCGGAGATTCGCGCAAGATGGCTTCGTCCAGTTTCAATTCAACTGTATCAGCATCCTTATTAGCCGCGCCTTCATAAGCCATCATCACACGGCCCAGAGGGTTAGACTTGGAAGGTTGTGCTTTACGCTTTTGACCGCCAACGGCCATCTTCGTCATGAACAAACGGATCAGGTTCAGAACACCTAACAAGATCCCGATACCCGCCAACCACAGAATGATCAGACCGATTGTACCGCCGTGACCTTTTCTGAATGTCAGAGGGTTACCAAAACGCTCAACCGCTGTCGGGACACGCTCAAATGATTTTAGAAGCTCGCCGCGAGTCGGATCAATCGGCGCATAAACAATGCCGCCGGAAGATTTTGCAACGCTGCTTGCTGCGCTGGAAATCTGACCACCAGGCTGCTTTGGCAGCTTTGCCAGCAAAATGCCGCTGCTATTCTCTTCTGATGGGGCGCTATAGCCGAGGAAATCAGCAGAATCCGCTGTGAAAATCGAGAATGGACCGACGCGGGTCACAGATTGCTCCGCACCGTCATTCACATTGGCAACAGGCGCGCTAAAAGTTGCGACCTGACGCTGGGCTTTGATTTCCTGCAGCATCGTTTGATAGATCGCGCTCAGATCATCAGAGCTCGGCAGAGCTTTTGATTCTGCAACGCGTCCTAAAACTTCTGTCCGTGTCGGATATTGCGCTGTGATAAGCGAGTTATCCAAAAGCGCCTTAAATTCACCGGCCTTTGAACGGGCCAGACCAAACACTTCACCAAAGTCACCTTGTGCTGCGCGCAATTCACCTTCGAGCCGGTCAATGGTCCGGCGATTCGCTGAGAAAGAGCTCTCAACACTGGAGGCTTTACGCTCAAGCGTCGCCAATTCACCGCGGGCTTGATTTAGCAAACCCTGCTGTTCATTGGCCCGCGCGCGGAAGCGCGCTTCGCGCTCACGGTTTTCGGCTTCAGTTTTAGCCGCATCCTGACGCACCTTGTTTAAAAGATCCGAGACAGATGTGATTTGTGCACTCGCCGGAACGGCAGAGAACATAACAGCTGAGGCGACAACAGCCGTCGCAGCTTTGGTGAAAATTTTCATAGTCTTACTCATGATTAATTATCCCTACCTTTAATTTCCAACGCTCACAGGCGCATAGACGATGTCCGGGGCAGCTTCGCCTTTGGCGATACGCGTTGCCTGACGCATTTCAATTGCATCCGCTCCGCTCAGCACATCCCAAGAATTAGTATCCAGATTATAACGGGCGATTTCCGTCTCATCCTTTGTGACATAGACCAGTGCCGTCCGGCCGAAGCGGATGAAGTTAACGACATTACCCGCCTTCGTCGGATGAGATCCTTCATAGCTATCGATACCAAGGCCATATGACACTTCGATTTTATAGGCATTAAGCACCTTACGATACTGCTCTGCCGGAGAGATGTCCGGATTGGCTAAGACCGCTTTGACGCTTTCAACTCTGGCAAGACGCTCACTCTTATTAAATGGAAGGTCAGAGTTCACACTGTCTTCGAGTGCCACAGCCATCTTTAGCATCATGGGCGACATACCCTGTTTGATCTGCTCAACTGTGCCGAGTTGGCGGCGCAAACTTGCGATTTCAGAGTCTTGAGACGCCTTGAAAATTTCCTGCTGGGCAACAAAAAGCTCGATATTATCTTTCTGTTGCAGCACAGCCCGATATTCCCGGATCGCTGAGTCTGCTTGTTCGTCAAGGTTTTCCACCGTTTGCTGGGAAGCCGCAGAGGCCGCCGTCGATGACTTGGCTGTGTTAAGCGCGCTGTCCAGCTGGGCAAAAGCCGGCGACGACAACATCGCTCCCACGGCCCCCGCCAGCCACAAACGCTTGGCTATTGAAGATTTAAGCATGGTTTCCTTCCAAGTTTACTATCGTTATTATAAGGCCCTTGATCAGGCTCTTTTCTGAAAATTTCACAGCTATTGCGCCGCGTCTGAGACTCGCACAGGCCCGATTAAAGGGCTTGGCGCACTCTCGCCGCGCGAAATACGGACAGCCTTACGAATGCCCATAAGCTCTCCGCCGGGTAATTTATCCCACTCGGTCGTTTCCGCATTGTAGCGGTAACCTTCTGAACTGTCCTGAGCCAGATAGACGAGAGACAGACGTCCGAAATGCAGGTAATTGCCGTCTTTTAGCGAATCTTCTAGATCGGCCAATGTCGCGCCATTTTCCAGCGCCTCTGTCTGATCATCAGATAAAGCGCATTTAGATGAGCTTTGATTGGCCTCACATGCTGCAAAACGTCCGCCCGGATTGACGGGGTCATTGCCCGGATAGGATGACACTGAGTTTCCGTAATTTATTTCTACATCGTACAATGTCATGGCGAGACGGAAAAGCTCACTTTCGCCAATCGCGTCATTAGCCAATTTTTCTTTAAGGTTATCTAGGCGATTGAACCGCTCCACACGGCGAAATGGCAGATCTTTATTGATCTCTTTTTCGATCTCACTGACCATACTCGCCACCAATGGACGAATTGTTTCCTTGGTCGCCGGTAAGGCGGCGATTTGAGCTCTTAAGCTACTGATCTGCCCTTCTTGCTGAGCCAGATAGGCCTCTTTCTGGGCGATCGACAGTTTCAGATCGGAGATTTGCTGAAGCAGAGCTGTGTAAGTGTCTGCTCTGCTATCTGCGTCTTGTGCATTCGCTACGCTAATATGACCGCAGACTGACACCGCAATTACGGCACAAGCACTAAGCATTTTACGGGCGATTTTAGAGTTCACCACTCACGTCCTCCTAGTTTCTGTCTGCCTTAAGGCATGTCTTTTCTCGCCGCTTACACGCGACCGAGATGTTAATCAATCATTACCGAACATATATCGCAAGGAAAATCCGAAAAAAAATGACAATAACGTAAATTGTTATAATGTAACCGATTGAAATAATCAACTATGCAGCGCAGCTCTACAAAAAACGTGAAAAATAATGGTTGGGGCGGCTGGATTCGAACCAACGATCACGGGATCAAAACCCGATGCCTTACCGCTTGGCTACGCCCCAAAATAAAGAGCTTGTCTTGTGAGCGCGGTCTTTATGCCCTCGCAACCAAAAACGCAATGGGATTTTCGGCATAGTATCACACATTTTCAGGCAGATTGTCGCAATAGAGCTCTGTAAAAACCATTTGAATCTTAATCAGGATACCCTTATCGTTTATCGGTAAATTAAATTAAGCCCGCACAAACGGGTTATTGGAGTATCCATGCGTCAGTTTTTCATCACCGTCATCGGCGTCATCGTCGGCATGTTCGCATTCTTCTTTGTATTGTTCCTTCTGTTGATGGGAATCGGCGCAATCGGCGCCGCGACCTCTGGTGATGATGCCGGGGACACAGTTCTAACACTCGACCTGCGCAAGCCCATGCAGGATCATGACAGCTCTGCCTCTTTGTTTAACGCCAAGCCAAATTCGGTGATTACAACGGTCCGGGCTTTGAAGCGGGCCAAAACTGATGACGATGTGAAAGGCGTTTTTATTCGCGCTGAAAGCTTCGGCATGGCACCGGCCAGCGCCGAAGAGCTTCGACTGGCGCTTTTGGATTTCAAAACCAGCGGCAAATTCGTGATTGCCCACGCCCAAGGTTTTGAAAGCCCGTCTCTGATTCCCTTTCAAGTCGTCTCCGGCGCGGATGAGATCTGGATGCAGGACACAACCGGTTTTGCCATTTCCGGCATTCGCAGCGAATCAGAGTTTTACGGCGGCGTGTTTGAGAAAATCGGCGCAAAACCGCAATTCGAACAATTCCACGAATATAAGAACGCGGCCAATACATATACGCAAACAGGCTATACCGACGCCCACCGGGAAGCCGTGACGTCCTATCTGACGTCTCTTTATGACAACGCCACCGCCCATATCGCCGAAGACCGCGGTTTGGAATTGACAACTTTACAGGGCCTGCTCGAATCCGCGCCGCACAGCGCAGAGGATGCTATGGCCGCCAAGCTGGTAGACAAGCTCGGCCATATTGAAACAGCGCGCGCCTATGTTAAAAAGAAAGCCGGTGGGGACGACGTGACCTTTAAATCCATTCAGGACTACGGCTATGGTTACAGCAGCGGTAAAGATGCCATCGCCTTTATCGGTGGCCAGGGCCCGGTCGTGACGGGCGAGAGCAGCGCCGGGAGCCTCTTTAACTCTGCCGTCACCATGGGAGGTGACACGCTCGCGCAATCGATCGACAAAGCCGTCAAAGACAAATCTGTCAAAGCCATTATCTTGCGCATCAGCACGGGCGGCGGCTCTGCGGCGGCGTCCGATCAAATCCTGGCAGCCGCCGACCGCGCCCAAGAAGCCGGCAAGCCCGTGATTGTCAGCATGGGCCAATATGCGGCCTCTGGCGGATATTACGCGGCCGCCAAGGCCGACCACATTGTAGCCCTGCCCCAGACCATCACCGGATCCATCGGCGTGTTGGGCGGTAAGGTAGCCTTTGAGGACAGCTTTGCCAAAATCGGCTATAACATAGACGGCATCACAATTGGCGGCGATTATGCCGGAGCCTATTCCGTTGATGAGCCGTTCAACCAAAGTCAGCGTGCCGCCTTCCGCCAGCAAATGTCGGACATATATGAAGATTTCACGGCGCGCGTCGCCGAAGGCCGCAATATGCCGATTGAGCGCGTCAAGGAAATCGCCAAGGGCCGCGTCTGGACCGGCGCCCAAGCTAAGGAAATCGGCCTGGTCGACGAGCTTGGTGGGTTTGAAACCGCCCTCGCCGCCGCCAAACGCCTGGCTGAGATTGATGAAGACACCAAAGTCAAAGTCAAAATCTTCCCGCGGCCCAAATCCACCAGCGAGCAATTTGAAGAGCTGCTAAGCGGCAGCGCACAGCTCCAGTCAGACATCGAGGCCTTACGTGAAATCTCACAGCTCCCCGAAGTCCAAGCCGCCCTCAAAGCTCGCCGCGCCACACGCATTGGCAATGAATTATCCGCTGATATTCCAGAGATAAAATAAATTTCCGCTGACAGAGACGGGGGCATCAAGCCCCCTGGCAACCCTATATCGTCCAAGCGCACGCCGAGATAAATCATCATTGCGCGCTCGCCGGATTGGCTTGAAGAGCGACATCTATCATGGCCTCTAGGGACAATGAAATCACACGAACAATGTCCAATAACATTCCCTAACCTCTACCCGGGCTCGGCTATGTTACGGCATTACCCTCTTTCTTTGTGACGCACTCATGTGAAATCGAGAGAGAACCATAACCTTTCCTTTCTTGTCATCCCGGACAAGCCGCAAAGCGGCGCGATCCGGGACTTCTTGACTGTTTGTGGGTAAGAGGTCCGCCCCGCTCATCCCAGCCCCCACCTTCATGAGGATAAACTCCGGCTGGAACGCAGCCGTAAACGACCGATTGTGCGGTATGACTTTTATTCTCCCTCTCCCAAAGGGAGAGGGTGGCTAGAGCGTTTTGAAAAAAACGCGGGAGTCGGATGAGGGGATATGATCCCGAGAATCATAATATCCAATCGAGGCTTGGAACCCCTCACCCACGGCTGCGCCGCACCCTCTCCCCATGGGAGAGGGGGACAATTTTTAAATCGGAGGGCGGTCTATCGGAGGAGAGACTCCCCGCGGGGGCGCACCGCTACTCGGCGGTGGGCTGTAGCCGCCGCTGAATTTATGTGTGGGCCGAAGTTCGTCGGGGGTTACTTCCAGCGGCAGGCAGCGCATAGTGTATTGGCGCTTTACTTGGGTCTCTTTGCGCTTCGGTTTCTTGGGCGGATTATTCATTTGGCTCGTCTTGATAACCGCCAATCTGTAATGTCCGAAACGATCTGTCTTGGGCTTCCATTTGCAGGGTGTCTTGCGCGCATATTGTTTGGCAGGCCGATCAAAGCTTGGCCTTGGGGCTTTGGGGTAAGGGTCAGGACGATTGCGATTGGAACTGAAAATCTTGGCCTCGCGCCTTCGCCGTTCCCACGAAACCATCGCCATTTTCCCGCCCAGATCATCATGAACGCGCCGGCGGGTATTCGGGTCATGCCTTAGCAGTTCCCGCCGTTCATATTGCCGCAGCGTATAAATATGCCGCGCCATGCGCCGGGTCATACGTTGCATGCGCTGAGCATATCTAAGCACAAATTTCATATCCGGCATCGCCCGGTTCATCAGCCGCAGATAGACCATAATCAAAGTGTCCATCAAAGCCGAGGCGTAATCCGCCGTGCTGAGGGACGCAGAGTCAGTCGTGATATGTCCGTCACTTTTCACCCTTTAAAGGTGACACAGGATTTCAAAGCGGGGATACAAATTCTTTAAACGCCAGCAAATATGGGAAAACCACAAAATTTAGCGAGGAATGTAACATTCACGCCCATAAAAAAAACGGGCTCCGAAGAGCCCGTTCTGAAATTAAGATCTGGAAGAAACTTAGTACTTGAAGTTCACACCAAGACGCACACGACGACGCGCTTGATATGAAGACTCGCGACCATATGAAGCTAGAGCCAAACCTGATGAGTCCTCGCCAAATTCTTGGAAGTCATTTTTACCCTGGCTATTCAAGATATTGAATACATCAGCCCGGAAAGTCAGATCACCAAAGTCAATGAAGCTTGGAGAATATGAGAATGACATATCAAATTGGTGAATCCAATCGCTCTCAAATGCTGTTCCACGAGGCACTAACTGACCTTGGCAGAAGTTTGAAGCGGCATCATAAGCCTGCGCGAATACGTCTGTTGGGTGAATACCAATACAGCCATATTTACGCGGTGATGTCAGACGATAGTTACCACCAACGGTGATTTCGTCGTTGACATTATAGAAGCCACGCACCTTCAGCTTGTGAGCACGGTGATTAGGCAGGAGCCCCTTGGCGCCATCCACCAAACCAGGCTGGTCAAAGTCCTGCGTGATACCCGCATCATCTTGACCATTATCTGATTTAACAGAACCTTCATAGTTACCACGGCTTTCTGAAAGCGTGTAAGAAATATCCGCCAAGCCCCAATCGAAGTTTTTCTTGGCAGTAAGTTCTGCGGCAACATAAGTCCGTGTGGCTTTAGGATAATTCAAATCTTCAGCAGAAAGCTCAAAATTGATCAGCTCTGTGATAGGATCACCATTAGAGTCGGTCAGACCAGCAAGATCAGCCGTTACAGATGTAACACGCATATCTTGGCCCGGATTCGTCAGAACATATTGGTGGAAACCAGTCCAAACACTGTCACATCCCTGGATGCCTTCACGATCACAGTAATCAAGGACAGCCGCATCAATCGCAACATCTTCAAGCGTTGAAGCCAAGTCGCGATAGGTAAACGCAAGGGATGTTTCCCACCCATCGATGAAATCATTTGTGCTCTCGAAGCGATGACGCATGCCCACGATTGTTTCGTCTACATACATCGGATCCAGATCTGCATTCACGAGTGCTGATGTTTCACCAACTTGCCCACTACCGGTAACGCGACGGCGGAACGAGTTCGGGTTTGTTATGATTGGTGTCAGATCCGCGTTAATACCAGAGATATCAAAGAATGACTGAATGAAGGTTTCCGCACCCGCCAAACGAATATTTGTGTTCGCAGCAACGGGCAAGAAATACCGACCCCATGACCCAAAGACGGTCGAACGATCATCTGGCAAGTCATATGAAGCGCCAAGGCGTGGCGCCCACTGGTTCTTAAGCTTGGTAAACGTCCGGCCATCTGCATCTTTGTTATTAAAGGTTTCGTTACGAATACCCAAATTCAACGTCAGACGATCTGTGACTTCCCATGCATCTTGCAAGTAAAAAGCAGTCTGAATAGTTTCAAAAGAACCACCTACCGAATAATCACGGCGACGGACACAGTCGCTACCAGCTGTATGGTTGGCAGGAACCGCATCTGCACTGCCAGCCACACTGTCACACTGCGCCGGGTTAAAGTATGCGAAATACACTCCGCCTGAAACAGTTGTTTCATCCAAGGCCGTCAATTTTTCACGATCAACACCAATACGGAAGTGGTGATCCCCAAAGAAATCATCAAGATAGTAATCCAGATCAGCGCGCATAAGCTCACGCTCATCATTTCCTTTGGAAACCAAGAAGTTCACCCAGTCACCCGCAATGAAAGGCAGGCCTGTAACTGAGGCAGCACCACCAAAGTTGACGATAACTGGGTTGTCGTCGGCAGAGGATTGTGCCGTTTGATCAAAAGTCTGATGGCCATATAAAGCTGAGAACGTCAGGTTTTCACCGAAATTACCAGTATATTTACCGATATGCACGTCACCGCCAGAGCCTGCAACACCGACTCCATCTTCCCAGTCAATCTCATCAACAGAACCATCCGAGTCGTATGTCACGTCACCACTTCGTGTGATGGTCTCGTTCTCATCCCGAATGAATGTGTATTCGAATTGATGATCATCATTTAGGAAGAAATCCAATTTGGCCCCAAAGAACGGATCGTTATTCTTGGTCAAGGTTGTTTGACCCGTATTCCCAACTGATAGACCAGTATTAGGATTTGATAGGCCCTGGTTGAAGGTTTGCGCTTCAAAGTCTTGGAAGTTGTAAAGACCAAAGAAGAATAGACGATCTTTAATGATTGGACCTGATGCCCAGATATTACCATCAAGATTGTCTCTTTCGGTCAAACTACGGTTAGATCGCGTTCTTTGACCAAAGGTGTCAGGCTGGCTGCCATAGAGGAAGTCAGGCTCCCAATATGCATTTGCACCAAAGTGGAATTCATTACTACCTGACTTGGTTACAGCGTTGACCACGCCGCCTGTAGAACGACCAAATTCTGCGGCATAACCACCCGTTTTTGTCTCGACTTGCTCATAAAATTCGAATGGAACAGCCGAAGAACCCACAAAGTTACGGAAATCTGTCGTGTTCATACCGTTGATGTAGTAGGCATTTTCCGCAACAGATGAACCAGAAATCGATGCCAAGTTACCAAACGCTGAGTCACCGCTAGTTGTACCCGGAGCAAGCAAGGCTACGGATGCAAGGTTACGAGCCAGAGGCTGTGTGTTAAATGTCTCTTCAACATCTACGACCAAACCCAGTTGGTTAGCCGAAAAGTCTGTCACCAAAGGTGAAGAAGAGATTTGCGCTGTTGCGACAATTTCATCCATTGCCGGTACGATATTGTAAGAGCCGATGCTGTTAACCCGAACTCTGACATCTTCGACTGTATTCCCATTAGCGGAAAGGGTGTAGGTTCCAATGCTAAGACGGCTGAATCTATACTCGCCGTTAGAGTCTGTAACAGCGGTACGCTCAAAACCCCGGTCATTGGAACGCAAAGTAACTGTCGTTCCTGCGGCTGCGGTTCCATCGCCATTATAGACAGTACCCTGAACACCACCAGATGTGTAATCTTGCGCAAAAGCCGTTGTGGCGATCATTGCTGGCGCCATACCACCGAACGCCACTGCGGCGCCGAGCATTGTGGATCGCAACAATCCTTGTTTAGTTGACTTAATCATTAAAAACCCCTTCGAACTGGTTTGTTTAATCTATGAATATAGCTGTACGCAGACGGAATCCACGCACGATTGTCACCGCCTTTAGACAAATGCCTAACTGGCTTCAAGCTGTATTATAAAGAAAAGTTCATGAAGGCTGACATTTATTGTGAGTGTTGCATATTTCACACAACAAACATTCTCCGCAAGGTCGCGACTTAAAGCTAGGCAATTTCGGCTATTTTTTCTATGCAGGACTCAATGATTTACTGGCACATTCATTCCATATGCTGCCTGTGAGAGACTTCACATGGTCCCCTCGGGGGGTGCGGGTCAAAGAAACCGGTGCTTTTATTCCGTTTTCATGGGCTTTGGCGTGGGATGTTTGGCGCGGCGGGTCATATATATTGTTTGAGTGGCTGCGGCCCCGGCACAGCCCGCCTCATATCCCGATGACATTCCATCCCCGCCCGCCCCGCGCTTGGTATTTGCTCTGGGGCGCACTGCGGCAGGGCGGCGTGGTTGCAGGCAAACACGGCATGCCCGCCTATTTTTACGATGAAACCTATGCGGCGCCGGAGCATAGCTTGCCAAAGGGCTTAAATAGCGGCTGCACGGATATCTCCAAAAGCCGCGTTGCAGATATATTTGAACAGGTGTTCGGCTACAGCCTCTCCATTGATCCCCAGACCCATGAAGGCCCTTATGTCGCCAAATCAGAGATCAATGGCCGACATGACGGACAAATTTGTGACACTCCGCAAACGCCCCGGCCCGGCTATGTTTATCAACGCCTGATTGACACAAAAACCAAGGATGGCCTGGTCACAGACATACGCTGCCCCACGGTCTACGGACAGATCCCCCTGATTTTCGTCAAACAGCGCCCGGCGGCCCGGAGATTTGAGAATTTAAACACCCAATGCCGTCTGGCCGATCCGGATGAGCTGTTGAGCGCAGATGAACGCCGCCAAATTTCACGATTTTGTCAAAAAATAGGGCTAGACTGGGGTGGCTTGGATATTTTACGCGACAACCGGAATGACCGGATATATATTGTCGATGTCAATAAAACAGATATGGGACCCCCGCTGGCCTTACCACTAAGACATAAACTCCGCGCCACCAAAGTTCTAGGCCGGGCTCTGCGCGCCGCCTTATTGGAACGCAGCTAATGGCGATTCCCTTTGTCAGACAGTTTGATTTTGAATATGGGCGTTGCGACCAGCTGAGCCCCTTGGTCAGGCGCGTTATCGCTGACAACCCCGGCCCCTTTACCTTTACCGGCACAGGCGTCTTTATCATCGGAAACCAAAATGTCTGCGTGATCGACCCAGGCCCTAATAGCAAAGCCCATAAAGCCGCGCTGGATAAAGCTCTGGACGGCTGCAACGTGACCCATGTCCTCGTCACCCACCATCATATTGACCATTCTCCGCTCGCCGCGCCCTTAGCCAAAGAGCATGGCTGCGAAGTTTACGGTTATGGCCTACAGCCGCGGCCGCCACAGGGCGGCGAGGTGCGGCTGGAGGCCGGGGATGATTTGGCTTTTAAACCCGACGTCGAAATCCGCGACGGACACATCATACGGGGCGATGGCTGGACGATGGAGGCTATTCACACGCCCGGTCATACCTCCAACCATCTGTGCTACGCGCTGAAAGAGGAAAACACGCTGTTTTCTGGCGATCATATCATGGGCTGGAGCACCTCTGTGGTTTCACCGCCTGATGGTGATATGGGAGATTATCTGGCATCTTTGGACAGAGTGTTAGCCCGCAATTTCGACCTGATACGCCCGACCCACGGCCCGGTCATCACAGAAACCCGTAATTTCGTACAAGCTTATATCGACCACAGGCTGGCCCGCGAAGCTCAGATCATGGGCGCGCTGGAACGCGGCATGACGCAGATCAGTGACATCGTCGCAGATCTCTATGCCGATGTCGATAAGCGCCTGCACCCCGCCGCCGCGCATAGCGTGCTTTCGCATCTCATTCATATGCGCAAGACCGGCCGCGTCACGGCCAAGGGCGAAGATAGCCTGAAACAGGCCTATAAACCAGCAGCTTAGCCCTCTTTCAGCTTCGCCATAAAGCTCCGGATACGGTCAGCATTTTTACCCAGATCAGACTGCCCTACGCGGGAGATTGACCGCATATCGACTACGGTTCCGCCGCCTTCGGACGGGCGAATGCGAATAACGACATCATCTTTGAACCCATACCAGAACGTCGTATCCGTCGCCTCGATCAGCCCCGCTTCGGCGTCAGCGGTCACGATATCCCACCCCATGGAGCTAGCGGCGGCTTCGGCTTTGCCGTAAACGACTTTCGGTTCCTCAGACAAAACCAGAGAACTGATTTCAGGATAGGCGCGGGTTTGCAGCGCCGAGACGAGCTTCTTTTCGCGCAAATCAGTTTTGCCCGCATAGACAACCGGATTAACGCCGTCCGTCTTGGCCCGCTCGGTTAGAATGGCATCCGTAAATTTCGGAACGTCCTGTGTGTCCGTTGTGATGTCATGAATCAGGGGCAGCTTATCCGCCGTTTTCTTGACGGCCCCTAACTTCCCTAACCCCAAAACCGGCACTAAAAGCGCAATAATTCCAACAACATAGCCTTTTCTCGGCTGTATCAGGATCGCCATCATCAGAGCAATCGCCGCGACAGGAATGCTCGCCATCAAGACCTTCGGCCCCAGACCGCGATTCAGCCCAAAGGCCGCGCCCAAATCCATCAGTCCCAATTTATAGCCCAGCGCCGCCACCGCAAAAATCAAGGGCCCCAAAATCGTCAAACCCAATGTCAAGCGTAGCCACCATTTGCGGATTTCCCGGCGTTTGATGCCGCGATCTTTTTGCGGCGGAACTGTAATATCTGTTGTCATATCAAGCCTTTACGGAAATAGTCGCTGTTTTGTCCAGCCCTCATCGGACCGCGCAAACCGAATCCTGTCATGAATGCGGTAGGCCCCGTCCTGCCAGAACTCTATCGTCTCGGGGATGACGCGCCAGCCAAACCAATGGGCGGGCCGGGGCACATCTTTGCCTTCAAAAACCCGCTCCGCCGCCTTGACCATCTTCAGCAAAACCTCGCGGTCTTTGACCGGACAGGACTGATCCGACGCGCGCGCGCCGATCTGGGAATGCCGGGCCCGGCTCTCCCAATAGGCATCAGATTCGGCCTCACTGACCTTGCTGACTTCGCCGCGAATCCGCACCTGACGCCGCTGACTTTTCCAATGAAAACAAAGGGCTGCCTTTGGCTGCACCTGCAACTGTTCCCCCTTATCGCTGTGACTATTTGTGTAAAAAACAAAGCCCCGTTCATCGACCTCCTTGAGCAAAACCATACGCACATCCGGCATATCGGTCTCGTCCACCGTCGCCAGAGCAACCGCATTCGGGTCATTCAGCTCTGTTTTGACAGCCGCAGACAGCCAGTCTTTGAACAGCTCAATCGGGTTATCGGCCTCGACCCAGCCAAGGTCACGCGGAGCATCAAAGGCATAATCCCCGGATTTGTAATCCTCGGCCGTCGGGCTGGCCGGGATAACATTTTGTGGTGATTTGGGCATGTTTCCCCTTAAAAAGAAAAAATTAACTATAGTTTTCAGCACCTTATTAACCAAAATATGGCTTTAGTCACCCTTGATTAAACATAAAAATTAAGGATGGGGTAATTCCTGAAAATGACACGGCAACAAGCATTGATAACCTTAGGCGTTTCCATGTCCGCAAGAGAGGCGGATATCCGGGCGGCTTGGCGCAAAAAGGCCAAATTCTTCCACCCGGACAGCCCCTATGCCAATATTAATGCCTTCATGCAGGCCAAGGCGGCGTTTGAAACCCTCATCCCCCCGGCCCCGCAAGCCTATCGCGTACGCGCAGGATCCCGCATTTTTTAGAGCGTTTTTGGGCCAAAAACGGCGATTTTCGATGCATTTATGGTTAACAAACCG
>JAHDHS010000074.1 GCA_020631215.1 Hellea sp.
CAGCAGTATTATTGTCAGGTTGCTCATGGCTGGGCATGGGCGGTCACAGTAACGGTTACGGAACAGCGAGCGGCGCTTACGGCGCAAATTGCGCACCAGTTCAGACCGCGTCTTACGGACAATACGGTCAATATAGTCAGTCGGCCTCTTATGGCGGCGCTTATGGACATCATGCCGGTGGGCAAGCCGGATGTGTCGGTGGGGCTTATGGTACTGCACAAGGCTATGGCGCAGGCACATATGGCCAAGGCATGCAGGGTGCCGCAGGATATGGTCAAACAGCCATGTATGGTCAGGCTGGTTATGGGCAAGCAGGCTTTGGACAGGCTGGATTTGGACAAGCAGGGTATGGTCAGGCCGGATACGGTCAATCTGCATACGGACCGGGCGCAGTTGGCGCGGGTCTCACGGCTCAAGGCATTGGCGGCGTATATGGCGCGAACACAGTCTATAGCGCGGGTAACGCAACGACATTGGGTGCAGCCGCGCCATATGGCGTCGCGACTTACGGCAGCAATGTTGTCGGCACACAGATGACAAGCGGTCAATATGTTCAAGGCGCGCATGTCCAAAATGTAGTTGGCGCACCGATTTACGTGCCTCAACCTTACCCCGCGCCTTACGGTGTGGCTCAACTTCGCGGCGTTGGCGCTGCAATGCCTTTCGGCTTTGAAGTGTTTGGCGGGACAGAATTTGATGTCGCAGGTGACCTTGTCTCTGATAAAGCAGAAGGTCCATCCGATGGCGGCGGTGGCCGTGCAGGTGCATTTGATGCCATCAGCTATTCAGATGCTTTCTCCGAAGGTTTTAATGTCGGTGCGGAAACCAGCTATGATATTTCACGGAATACAACTTTATTGGCTTCAGCAGCCTTCTCTAAGCGCGAAGGTCAGGTTGTTGATACAGGCTCCTTCGAATCAGGAGTTTATGATCCGGTCACGGGCGTCTTTACACCCGACATCGGCGCAACGGCTCGCGATTTGACAGGCGAGTTTAGCGATCTTGAGCAATATAGCATTGAAGGCGGCGTACGTCAGTATGTCGGACAAAATGTTGGCTTCCGTCCATATGTCGGCGCAACTGCAGGCTTTGCCTATAATAATGATGTGACCCTGACACAGACTTTTGTTGATGATGGCACACTCTTTAACGAGCAAGAATTTATCGATAGTGGCTGGCGCCCAACTGCGGCCGGTGTTGTCGGTGCAGAACTGGCTGTTGGTCCACGCGGTGCGATCGGTGTTGAAACCGGCCTTCGCTGGCGCGATAATCTGAAAGCAAATTCGGGCGGTGATGACCGCTTGTCCATTCCGGTTAAACTCCGTGGGCGTCTCGCTTTCTAAAATATCTTAAACCCAAATTCCAAGGCCCGGCTTTTCGAAGTCGGGTTTTTTTTATGCGCGCGATTTAGAGTTCGCGGCTTTGGCCCCGACTTTGCAACACCCTTGGTGAAAATAACGGATGACTGCGGCGATTGTGCCAATCCGGAACACTAAGGGTGAAAACCATGCGAATTCTTCTGCTCGGCACAGCCGCTATAGCTCTCTCCGGATGCTCTTTTTTGGGCATGAACGGTCCAAAGCACCATTCAAACTATAATACACAAACCGGATATTACGGTCAGCACGCCGCGCCTGCTCCGCAGTCAAAATGCCATAGCGGCAATTGTTTGGCGCGCTGGAATCTGGAGGGCGGCGTCGGTCCAACTTTTGCAGCCGGGAAAAATATCATCACGGCGAGCCGAACAAATGAAAATCCGAATACGGATTTCAACTCATTATCATTTGGCGACGCCTATAAGACAGGTGTGCGGGCAGAACTTGGCGGATCATATGCTTTGGCGCCAAACACAAAAGTGACTCTTCTCGGCCACTATGAAAAGGCCGAAAGCGAAGGCGCACTGGATTGGGGTACCGTCGGCGAGGAAAGACTCACTGGCGCGCTCACAGACTATAAATCCTACGGCGCAGAGCTTGGTCTGCGTCAATATTTCCAACCTGTTCAAGGCGTTATTTTTGATAGTGTCCGTCCTTACGTTGAGGCCCGAGCAGGTGTCAGCCGTGTTGGCGATATCGGTGTTGTGAATACACAGCTCGGCGGCGCAACGTTCAGCGCAGATGAAGTTCCGCTTTATGACGATAGCTGGGTTGGCTCCGCTGCCGGTTTGATCGGTGTCGAGACACCGATTGCGAAATATACGACCATCGGACTTGAAACAGGTGTTCGTTTTCAAGGCGGTCTGGACTCAGACACATCTGTTTTGTCTGCCGGCTCATCTCTTGGCGGTCTGAACAATAATCGCGGACGCGTGTCTGTGCCGATCACACTGCGCGGTCGTTACCGCTTCTAATCGCCTTGACCCCTATCTGGGGGCAAATGGGGGCAATGCCCGCCGACCCGGTCGCCCTTTGGCGATCAGGTTCGGCGGGTTTTTTAATGGGGCAACCTAAAAGGAGCTATGGACCCGTCGGCGAGGCAGGCAGAGACTGCGCAAGACGCTGTTTTTCCTCAAATATAAAGCGCTCAATCTGCTTTTCGAGGATATCCAGCGGGATGCCGCCATTCGACAAGACAGCATCATGGAACGTCCGAATATCAAAATCATCGCCTAATGAAGCTTCAGCTTTGGACCGCAGTTCCAAGATTTTCAGCTCACCAATTTTATAGGCCAGAGCCTGACCAGGCCAGCTGATATAGCGTTGAACTTCGGTCTTGATGTTATGCGGTGCCAAGGCGGAATTTTCTAAGAAACAGGCTTCCGCTTGCTCGCGTGTCCAGCCTTTCCAATGCAGACCCGTATCGACAACCAAACGGCAAGCCCGCCACATCTCATAAGAGAGCTGTCCGAAACGCTCATAGGGCGTTTTATATATCCCCATTTCTCCGGCCAGTTTTTCTGCATACAGCCCCCAACCTTCACCAAAGGCGTTCGGGTAAAGGCTTTGTCTGAATTTGGGCAGGCCTTTCAATTCTTGCCCAATGGCAATTTGCATATGATGGCCGGGCACGCCCTCATGGGCTGTGAGTGCAGGTATGTTATAGAGCGGACGGTTCGGTAGATTATAGGTGTTTACAACATAATTCCCGGCTTGCCCGCGTTCAGGGTTGCCGCTGAAATATCGGCCTGTTGTGTAGGTCTTTTCGATCTCTTTCGGGACAGGAATGACGCCGTAAGACAGCCGTGGGAGCGTCGCGAAATATTCGGGCATTTTGCCGTCGATTTGCTTCGCGACATAACTGGCATACATTAGCAATTCTTCACGGGTTTTGGCATAAAATTGCGGATCCGTCCGGAGGAAGTTTAGAAATTCGGCAAAGCTACCTTCAAAACCGACTTCTTCAATCACTGCATCCATTTCGCCGCGAATACGCGCGACCTCAGTCAGACCAAGTTCGTGAACTTCATCGGGGCTGATATCCAATGTTGTGAAATAGCGCGTCACGGCACGATAATATTCGCGCTCGCTCTCACTATCGCCCAATCCTGCCGTTGCGCGTGCGGCTGTTGCATATTCCTCGCGCATGAATTTCGCTAAATCCCGATAGGCGGGGATAACAGCGCTTTCCAAGGCGGCATTGCCCAAACCGCGCAAACGCGCCTGATCCGCTTCCGACACAGAATCAGGGAAAGACTTAAACGGTGCGTATAAAGGATGCGAGCCGGCAGAGGTTTCTGCCATGTCGTCGATCATATCTTGGATGCCTGGTAGGATTTCACTGCTGGCGGTAAAATTCGTTTGAATGCCGCGACGCATATTTTCTTTGGCTTGCGCAAAAAAGCGGGGCAGGCGAGTCAGCCGCGCGGCATAGGCTTCATAATCTTCCGTGGTTTTGAAATCGGTCTGACGAACGACGAAAGACAGCTGATTGAAGAAGCCGCTATCATTTGTAAACGGCACGCGCGCCGTATCAAAAGGCGCCAGTCTCTGGCGCTGAGTCAGGACAAATCCCAGAAGATCATAATTCAGACGATCATCTACGCTCATCGGCAGCGCCGACAAGGCGGCGTGGCGTGATAGAAATCCGGTTGTGATCGCGTTCTGCCGTTCAATGGCGTCCGGCGAAATATCAGGTAATTGTTTCAGCGCTTCGCGGTCGCCTTCTTGTCCGCGGCGGTAAATATCGTTCTGAAGCTCTGCGGCTTCAAAGTCTGAAATTAATAGGGCCAGCGAATCTTCATTCTGGCACGTAATTTGACCATCCAACTCAATAACGGTCCCGCCGGGGCAGGTTGCCGCAATGTCCAGCTGCGCAAATGCGGGCGCTGAAACGCTCAGAAGCAAAAGGGGGAGAATGTGCCGCATTATTTAGCCGCCTTTTCCATTGCATTGGCCAAGGTCACGTCTTTTTCCGTGATGCCGCCCGCATCATGTGTCGTCAGGGTGACGTCGACACGGTTGTAAACATTGAACCATTCGGGATGGTGATCCATCTTATCAGCCAGAATAGCGATACGGGTCATCCACCCAAAAGCTTGCGCGAAATCCTCAAAGCGGAAGACTTTCGTGATGAAATCATCCCCGCCTGTCCATCCATCCAACTGATCTGCGACGTCTTTCGGATCCAGAACTGTCATAAGTCACCCACTCTCTTTTCAATTCCCCATCAGGCTTCTGGCGTTTTGTCGGCTTGATTCCAAGCCCGCTTTTCAGTTTTCTGGCTGTCCGGGCGATGACGGAGTATTAATTTGTCAAAACTGGTATCTTGCCACATTTGAGCCATAATTAAGGTTCTGTTTACCATAAATAGCTTTGTGGGGGAGGCGGATATCGTGAAACGAACACAAAAAGACCGCAGATGCGTCGTCGCTTCGCCTCCACTCATGGCCTATATAACGCGCAATGATGCTTATATCCCATATCTTCAAAGGTCTGACGTTTCTGGCGATCGCCATCATCGTCGTCATGAGCTTGCGGCCGTCAGTCTCGATGGGCGGCATTCCGCATATCGACAAGGCCTTACATTTTATAGCTTACGCGCTTTTGGCGGGATTGGCGCGTCTGGGGTGGCCAAAACTCTGGGGCGGATGGATTTTCTTCGTCTTCGCCGTTTTGGGCATTGGTATAGAAATCGCTCAACATCTGATGAATGTTGGACGGATGGGATCGCTCGGCGATGTCGCCGCCAATCTGGTCGGCGC
>JAHDHS010000020.1:0-13517 GCA_020631215.1 Hellea sp.
TGAACCAGCCGCCCTCGGGATCATTACGCCCGAAGCTACACCGGCAAACGCCGTCTCCCCACCAGCCAGCCAACGATCACTTGCCTGCCCCTGTGAAAAGAACAGTCTCAATATAAGCGAATTTCGAAAGGTGAGGATTCAAATGGATATTTTTTTTGATTTGGAAATTAAAACAGAGCGTTAGAGGTAACGGAATTTGTCATTAGTGAGGATTATGCCTGAGGTTAAAGGCGGTTTTGCTATTTAAGAAATCGCATTAAAGGCTTGTGTTATATCACTTTTTAAATCTGCAACATCTTCGAGTCCGCAGGCATAGCGAATGAGCGGCCCGCCAAATTCCGGATCAAATTGACGTTTTAATTGTGGGTCACAATGGATAATCAGGCTTTCATACCCGCCATAGGAATAGCCAATGCCAAATAATTCATGCGCATTGACGAAAGCCAATACGTCCTTCGGGCTCATATTATTGACAACAAAGCTAAATAAAGGGGCCGCGCCGGAAAAGTCCCGCTTCCAAAGTCCATGATCCGGATGTGATGATAATGCAGGATGCAGAACAGTTTTGATCCTGGGGTGGTCTTGCAGCCAGACCGCGAGCTCCAATGCTGTTGCCGCCTGTTTATCAAACCGCGCAGTGACCGTCCGAAAGCCCCGTAGGACTTGATAGGCATCATCCGCCGAAGCAGAATTTCCGATGAGCTTTGCGGTGCGTTTGACACGTTCATAATGATTTTTGGTTCGGCAGATCGCCGCCCCAAATAATAAATCACTATGTCCGCCAAAATATTTTGTGGCCGCATGACAGGAAATGTCCACGCCCATTTCTAGTGGCTTATAGACAAGGCCAGCCGACCAAGTATTGTCTATAATGGTCGTGATTTTGTGGGCTTTGGCTATTGCGACAATGGCGGGTACATCCTGAATTTCTAATGTCAGAGAGCCAGGGCTTTCAAGGATGATGACGGATGTATTTGGACGAATAAGCGTTTCAATTTCGCTGCCAATTCGCGGGTCATAAATTTCCGTCTCGACACCAAATTTTTGGAGCTGGTTTTCGCAAAATGAACGAATAGGCCCATAGCAACTATCTGTCAGTAGTATGTGATCGCCCGATTTTACATGGGCGAGTATGGGGTAGGTGCAGGAAGCTAGTCCGGAAGGAAACAAAACGGTCCCAACACCGCTTTCAAGCTCATTGAACAGCTCACAGAGAGCTAAATGAACTTCGGTTCCGTGCCGGCCATAGGTCGTGATGTCATTTCGGTATAAGTCTTCGGCTTTATCAAAAAGGAGTGTGGATGCACGCGTAAGTGACGGATTGACGGGCGTGCTTAGGCTAGGCTTGGGGCGTCCTTTATGTGTAAATTTTGTTTCAGGTTTCATTGTCTCAACTTAACTCAAATGGTTTCCACCGGAGCGCCACTCACGCCATATTCAGTCCATGAGCCTGTATATACACGAACGTCATTAGCTCCCAAGCGGGTAAATATAAATGCCAGCCCGGCGGCGGTCACGCCTGATCCACATGTCGTGATGATAGGCTTGGACAAATCAATACCCGCCATCCCTGCGGCCTCGGCCAGTTCTGTATCAGGTCTGATAAAGCCGCCATTCAATAAACCACTATAGGGTAGGGAAATTGCGCCCGGCATGTGTCCTCCGCGCAAGCCGGGTCTGGGTTCGGGCTCAGTTGCGTAAAACCGCCCAGCAGATCGGGCGTCAACGATTTGCGCTTTCCTGGCTAAAATATCCTCAATTGTTGCTTCATGGCAAAGCGGAGAGCGCAATTGATATGTCGTTTTTGGAAGTGCTTCGTGGATACTGTTTGTCCTTATCCCGCTGGCTATTGCGCCGGTTGATCCGCCATTTAGGATGGAAACATTTTCATGGCCAACACGCCCCAATAACCACCAAAACCTGGGGGCTGAGAAAACCCCCCGGCGGTCATAGATAACCAAGTCATCTGTTGGCGATAGGCCAATCTCTCCTAAAAGCTGCGCTATTAATTTTGGGGTTCTTTCGGCCACAGGCACGGCTTTGGTTTTTGATAGATCAAAAAACAATGCGCCATTGAGTATGCCTTTGGCTATTTGATCTTCTGTGCCCGGGATGCCCCAGGTCGCATCGATGAGTTTTGCGCCTAATGCAATTTCCTCAGGCAGGTCTTGCGGCGAAATTAAACGGGCTAACATAACCAATTCGGTACGGGTAAATCTTTCGATCTTAGGAAATCCGGATTGTAAATTTTAGATTGGTAACGCTGCCCATAATCACAGAGTATCGTCACGATCGTATGACCGGGGCCCATTTCGCGGGCCATGTGAATGGCTCCGGCTATGTTGATTCCGGAGGAACCTCCCAAGCATATGCCCTCCAACTGGTTCAGTTCAAATATGACTTGCAGGGCTTCGGTATCTGTAATCCGGTAGGCTTTATCGACAGTGATATTTTGTAAGTTCTCAGTGATGCGGCCTTGTCCGATGCCCTCTGTGACAGAATCGCCTTCTGTTTCTAATTCACCTTTGGTGTAATAGCTGAACATTTTCGATCCATAAGGATCAGCCAGTCCAATTTGGATTTTCGGGTTCCGAGCTTTCAAAGCCATGGAGATACCCGCTAAGGTTCCGCCTGTGCCGATTGCGCATATGAACCCGTCAATTTTACCATCTGTCTGCTCGAAAATCTCCGGGCCGGTTGTATCGATATGCGCCTGACGGTTGGCCACATTGTCAAATTGATTCGCCCAAATCGCGCCATTTGGTTCTTTTTCTGCCAGCTCTTTCGCGAGCCGTTCGGAGGTGTGAATGTAATTGTCAGGATTGGAATAAGGCACCGCGTCAACTTCGATCAGCTCTGCGCCTAGCAGTTTAACGCTGTCTTTCTTTTCCTGGCTCTGCGTACGCGGCATGACGATTTTACAGCGGTAACCCAAAGCTGAACACACCATAGCCAGCCCAATACCTGTATTGCCGGCCGTCCCTTCAACAACAACGCCGCCGGGGCGCAGGCGGCCTGTTTTCTCTGCGTCTTTGATGATGGATAAGGCGGCCCGGTCTTTGACCGATTGACCGGGATTTAAGAATTCCGCCTTCCCGTAAATGTCACAGCCGGTCATTTTAGATGCGTCATGTAATTTCAGAAGGGGGGTGTTTCCGATCAAATCCAGAACAGAATTGGCTTTCATCATTTCCTCGTTATGTCTTTGGCCAAGCTTTGCCTGAATGCTATGAGAAAATCCATATATTTTCATTCAATGTTATGTTACGTGGCGCCCATGACAAAACCAGTTTCAAAACCCAACGCCCTGATTGAATTAAAGACGCCTGCGGGCGGAACCTTTAAGATGGGAAATGATCAGACCTTGACCCTCTTAGCGGGGCCGTGTGCTATGGAAAGCCGGGATCATGCCATGATGACGGCGGAGCGTTTGCAAAAGATCGGTGATCGTGTGGGGGTGAATATCATCTATAAGACGTCCTATGACAAAGCCAACCGTACGAGCATTCACTCTCCGCGCGGTGTCGGGCTGGATAAGGCCTTGCCGGTCTTTGCTGAAATCCAATCAGAGCTGGGTATGCCATGTGTCACGGATATCCATACAGCCGAGCAAGCCAAGGCCGTGGGTGAGGTGGTGGATGTGCTTCAAATCCCGGCATTTCTGTGTCGTCAGACAGATTTACTGGTCGCAGCGGCCAAAACCGGCCGCGTGATTAATGTCAAAAAAGGTCAGTTCTTGGCACCTTGGGATATGAAGAACGTCATTAATAAGCTGGTCGAAGCCGGAAATTCCAATGTCATGGCCTGTGAGCGCGGTGCGAGTTTTGGTTATAATACTCTGGTGACGGATTTTCGTGGTCTGTCCATCATGAAAAGCTTTGGCGCGCCTGTTGTCTTTGACGCGACCCATTCCGTGCAGCAGCCTGGTGGGCAGGGCGGCACCTCCGGCGGTCAGCGCGAGTTTGTACCGACTTTGGCACGGGCCGCCGCCTCAATCGGCGTCGCGGCCATCTTTATGGAAACCCATCCGGATCCGGCCAATGCCCCATCCGATGGGCCTAACATGATTCCGATGGATCAGTTTGAAGCTTTGATCACGGATATTAAGCGATTTGATGATCTGGCGAAGGCTAACCCACTCAAGCCTATCGCTTAGCGGGTGTTACAGGGCTGTCTTCGACATCGATGACATCTAAATCATCCATTTTCTTAGCCCGTTTCGGGAGCTCGCCCGTCGCTAAAATCGCGTCTACGCGCGTGACTGCATTTTGTTTTAAGTCTTCATAGAAGAGGTTAGATGGCAAAGTTCTGAACTTTCCCCCGACTTTCAGCGGACGGCGCAGAGACCGGCTGCGGGGTTTGTCGACCAACAGCAATCCATTTTCGCATTGCGCTCCGACTTGTTTCGGAAGAGCCGCAGGTTTTACGTCTGGCTCCAGAGCCTCTGCCGCCGCTCCGCCCAAATGTAACCGCTTGGGCGCATAATCTTCTTCGCGGGACCATAAGAGCGGGTTGATACAGATGATTTCACGCCCGGAGACCGATTTATATTCTTTGCCATTGTGAACAAGCAGGCGTTCGGCAAACCGCCGGGCAATGACATCATCGCCCGGCATAAATGTGCCGAAGGCCGCAACGCAACGAATATCATCTGCGGTTTCGCAGGGCTTTAGCCCCGCTAACGGGCCGTCAAAAGCCTCCGCCAGAAGCGGATAGTCAATGACATAGGCGACGGCTAAGCGTTGTTTAAGGTCGTCCTGAAAAAATTCAGCCAAAAGACGCTGTAGATGACTGGCACCTTGATTGTGACCTACCAATATTATGGGCCGCTCCGGCGGGGATTGTTTTAGAAAAACCTCAAAGGCGCGTTTCACATCGGAATAAGCCAAGTCCTGTGCCAGCCGTGCATCTTCCCGTGTGGTCATATAGCTGTAAAGTGAGGCCTGTCGGTAATAGGGCGCAAATAATCGCCCGGCGTCTCCATAAGGCGTGACATAATTTGGGCGAACGATACGTTGTAGCTTGCTTTTTCGTTTTAAATCATCGCTGGGCAGGTTCCAATGCTCACCGCCGCGATAAACGCTCGGGACAACGACAAACACATCGGCCTTGGCATCCAGTTCATAAGGATCAACCGAGAGGTCTGGCTGTGCCAGCCAGGATTCCGCCAAAGTGTAGTCTGCCGGGGCAGGCGCGGCATAAGTTTGAAACGGCTGACCCGGGTCCTGAATATGCTGAAAGATATCATCACGATAGATATAAATGACAATCAAAGCGGCCATCAGCAGGAATGCGCCTAAGGCTGCGAGCCGTTGCCAAAATTTCGATTTTGGGACTATCGTCATATATATAACTTATTCTTTCCTATATAGGGATAAGTGATTTGCGGCTTAAGTATAGATGTGTTCTGACAACATGCCTATGGCTTACGCCTTTTTAATGGATTGAACAGATGACTCAGGACATCTCCGAGGAGACCGAAAAAAACAAACCCAGCCTGTTTCGCTGGGTTAGAAACCGTTTCATTGCGGGTGTCATCGTGGCTTTGCCGATTTTGGTTGTCATTACAGTCATCAGCTGGCTGGTCAATTTGGTCGATGGCAATGTCATAAAATTCCTTCCGGGAAAGCTTAACCCGCGGACTTATCTGGGGTTCGACATTCCGGGCTTAGGCCTCATCATAGCTTTGATTGTGCTGTTCATATTGGGCGTTCTGGCATCCAACTTTTTCGGCAAGGCCTTGATAAGGGCCGGAGAGCGCCTTTTGGCCCGCGTGCCGGTGGTCAGCCCGACCTACAATGCCGTCAAACAGATTGTCACGACTGTGGCGGCGCAGAAAGACCGTGCGTTTCGGGATGTGTGCCTGATCGAATATCCCCGCAAAGGCCTGTGGGCGATTGGCTTTGTCACGGCCGACCTTGAGGGCGCGCCTCAGGCGCATCTGAAAGACGGCTATGTCTGCGTTTTTGTGCCCACAACGCCTAATCCGACTTCGGGCTTTCTGCTTTTCGTCAAGGAAAAAGACATCAAGATTTTGGATATGACGCCGGAAGAGGGAGCTAAAATGATTATTTCCGGCGGTATGGTCTCATCAAATGAAGTGGTTGAAGAAGAACCAAAAAGTTTACGGGAGCATTTACGCCGCAAGCCCAAAGACGATCCTACCCCGCCCGCATAAGGGCGATGCCGTAATCCTGCTCGAACAGGTATAAAAGCTGCCGTGCCGCTTGTCCCCTCTCGGATTTTAGGCCCGGATCAGTCTGTACTAAAAGCCTCGCATCCTGCACCGCTGTCTCAAGTAAATCACGATGTTTATCCAGATTGGCTAGAGTGAAATTAGGCAGGCCGCTTTGCGCAGAGCCTAAAAGATCACCCGACCCCCGCAACTCCCAATCTTTTTCAGCAATCAGGAAACCATCCTCACTCTCTCGCATTATCTCAAGCCGGGCTTTGCCATTGACGGATAACGGACCTTTATAAAGCAGTAAGCAGGTTGACGGTTTATCCGAGCGTCCCACGCGTCCGCGCAGTTGGTGAAGCTGCGCCAATCCAAAACGCTCTGCATGTTCAATCACGATGACTGTCGCATTGGGCGCATCAACACCCACTTCGATGACAGTCGTCGAAACAAGAATGTCATATTCGCCCGCCTTGAAGGCTTTGGACATGGCCTCTTTTTCCTGACCGGATAACCGGCCATGCAGCAGGCCAACTCGGTTTCCAAATATAGCTGTTAGCTGCCTATGCCGATCCTCGACAGATGTCAGATCAATTAACTCACTGTCTTCAACCAAAGGACAGACCCAATAGACCTGATTTCCAGCCTCAACTGCACGGCCTATCGCACTGATAACATTGTCGAGTTTTTGGATGGGGATGATGCTGGTCTGTATAGGGCGGCGACCCGCCGGTTTTTCATCCAATTTGGAAATGTCCAAATCGCCATAGCTGGTCAGCGCCAAGGTTCGAGGAATGGGTGTTGCTGTCATAACCAGCAAATCCGGAGTTTGGCCCTTGTCGGACAGCTTCATCCGGTCCTGAACTCCGAATTTGTGCTGCTCGTCAATGGTGACTAAGCCCAATTGTTTAAATTCGGTTTTGTTCTGAAATAGCGCATGCGTGCCTATGATAACGTCAATATAACCTTCGGCCAAACCTGTCTCAATCGCTTTGCGCGGCTTGCCTTTATCCCGCCCTGTGAGGGCCTCGACTGTTAAGCCTGCTGGCTCCAGGAAAGCTTTTAGCGTTTCAGCATGTTGACGTGCGAGAATTTCGGTCGGTGCCATCAACGCCGTTTGCACGCCCGCTTCAGCGGCAAAGGCACTGGCAAGCGCCGCCACAAATGTTTTACCCGCCCCGACATCCCCCTGTAAAAGCCGCGCCATACGGTGCGGGGATGCCATGTCAGCGCGGATTTCCGCAAAGGCGCGCTGCTGCGCTCCGGTTGGCGGGAAGGGCGCGCCTTTAAGGACATCTTCAACATAAGAGCCCTTGGACGTTAGCGCCTGACCCTTTCGCTTGCGATTGGACTCCCGCACCAGAGCTAAGGCTAGTTGTTTGGCGAAAAGTTCGTCATAAGCGAGCCTACGACGGGGAGGGCTGTCCGGCTGGATGTCTACTGGATGTTCAGGATCGTGGATCAGGCGTAAAGCCTTGTTGAAGTCAGGCCAATCATTCTGCCTGATAAAGTCAGCATTTTGCCACTCCGGCAAAGGAGGCTGATTGGTTATGATGGTCATGGCATTGGCGAGTGATTTGCGGGCGACTTTGGCCGACAGCCCCGCCGTTAGCGGATAAATGGTTTCATATTTTGGCAGTTGATCCGCTTCTTCTGGCGCAACGATATAGTCCGGATGCGTCATTTGAAGCTCTGAATTATAAACGTCACATTTCCCGGATATCAGGCGCAGTGCCCCTTCCGGCAGTTGCGCCTGCAAATAAGCTTTATGGGGCTTGAAAAAGACCAATGTCATGTCACCCGTATTGTCAAAGACCCGAATGCGGTAAGGTCGGCCTTTCTGGCGTGGTTCCATGTGTGATCCGACTGTGACCTCAAAGGTTGCGACATCCCCTTTTTGAGCGCCTGAAATCATAGGTCGATAACTACGGTCAATCAGGCTGTTGGGGGGTGTTAGAACCAGATCTCTCAGGCGGCTGCCCATCGCTCTCTCCAGAGCCTGTCCGACCTTCGCGCCGACGCCCGGCAGAGTTTGCACATCTGCAAAATAAGGAAACAATTCAGGCGGGCGCGACATTTTGCTAAAATGACGCCTGTAACCGTTATCCGCAAGTGACAGAGTCAAGGATTTGGATTATGCCGCCGCCATGTCCACAGATGATATGGAAATAAGACGTAAAAGACTTACTTACCGAGCCAATTACCGTGGCTTTAAAGAGGCCGATTTGATTTTGGGCGGATTTGCCAAAGCGCATATGAGTGAACTGACCGACGAAGAGGTTATGGCGTTTGAAGACTTATTGGGCGCGAAAGATCACGATATCTATGATTGGATTACCGGCGCGAAAGATGTACCAGCCAATTATGATACGCCGCTGTTAAAGCGGCTAAAGGCCTTTAAACCCTTCTAGCCATGCAGATACAGCTTTCCCGATATGTGGGTCATGAGCCCCATTTAACAGCTGCAGGCATGCCCGAAGGCTCTGATGCGCTTGTCTTTACCCAAGCGATAAAACGTGTTGGAGGGCGTGGTCTGTTCATCGCCCGCGATGATACGCGCGCGGCAGCGTTTATCGCGGCCTGCCGTTTTTTCGCGCCTGAAATAGTGACTTTATCTCTCCCTGCTTGGGATTGTCTGCCTTATGACCGGGTCTCGCCTGGGCGAACCATTGCTGCCCGCCGGGCAGGGGCTCTTTATTCGCTCCTTCGGCTGCCATTGGATAAGCCATCAATCATAGTCACAACAGCCAGCGCCGCCATGCAGCGCACGCCGCCCAGAGACGTTATTCGTCAGGCCGGGTTCAGTGCGAGTGCCGGAGATAATGTAAAGCGCGAAGTGCTTGAAACTTATCTGACAAGAAATGGGTATAGCCGGGCGTCTACCGTCATGGAGGCCGGGGATTTTGCGTTTCGGGGCGGAATAGTTGATATCTTTCCACCGACCGAAGGCGTGCCAATCCGGCTGGATTTCTTTGGGGATGAGCTTGAATCCATTCGGGAATTTGACGTCGAAACCCAGCGCACGACAGAAAAACGGGATAGCTTGATCCTCTCGCCTGTCAGTGAGGTGTTCTTGACGGATGAGACGATCAGCCACTTTCGCAAAGCCTATATTGCCGCCTTTGGCGGAGGGGTGGCCCAAGACCCGATTTATGCATCAATTGTCGAAGGCATTCGCCCACAAGGCATAGAGCACTATCTGCCGCTATTTTATGAGGCGACTGAAACTATTTTTGACTTTCTGGGCCCGAAGGCTCTGATTGCATTTGACGGTCTTTTGAAAGAGGCCCGCTCGGAACGCTGGGACTTAATACAGGATTTCTTTACCTCCAGAAAAGACCACGCGGAGGCTCGTGACACAGGATCAGGTGACCCCGCCAAGTCAGCGGGGCTGTATCGTCCTTTGGAACCCAAAGCCTTATATCAAGACGCAGAAGAATGGGACGTGATTACAGCTCCTCTGAGAACACGTTATCACACACCATTTCAAGCCCCTGATGAGGCCGATAAGATTGATTTTGGCGGTCAGATCGCTCGGAATTTTTCTCCCGAACGGCGTACCGAAGGGGTGAACGTTTTCGAAAAAGTAGTCGACCATCTAAAAGATATTCGCCAGACAAACCGTAAAATATTGGTGGCTTGCTGGACAGAAGGGTCCCGTGACAGGCTGAGCAGTGTCATGGAAGATCATGATTTGATCCTGCCCAAAATCGACAATCATCGCGCCATGGCATTGCAGGACGGCGCCATCGGGGGCGTCATTCTGCCCATCGAGCATGGGTTTACGCTGGGCGATATATCTGTTCTGTCGGAGCAGGATATTCTGGGCGACCGCCTGATTAATCGCGGGCGCAAGCGCAAAGCCAAGAACTTCATCGCAGAGGCCAATACCCTAACGCCGGGTGATTTGATCATTCATCTGGATCATGGTTTGGGGCGGTATCTGGGGTTGAAAACCTTGAAAGTCCAAGACGCGCCGCATGATTGTCTGGAACTTGAATATCATGGCGGCTCAAAGCTGTTCCTGCCGGTTGAGAATATTGAGCTGCTATCGCGCTATGGGCAGGCCAGTGAAACCGCTATTCTTGACCGTCTAGGCGGAGCGGCTTGGCAATCCCGTAAGGCCAAAGCTAAAAATAAGCTGCGGGAAATGGCGGCCGAGCTCATCAAAATTGCGGCCAAACGGGCTATGCGCCGGACAGAGGCGATTGAGATTGATCAGGGCGCCTATAATGAATTTGCAGCTCGGTTTCCTTATGCCGAGACGGATGATCAGCTCAGCGCCATTGATGACGTCACAGGCGATTTAACATCCGGTAAGCCCATGGACCGCCTTATTTGCGGGGATGTCGGCTTTGGGAAAACCGAAGTGGCCTTACGGGCAGCCTTTGCAGTCGCCATGACAGGCCGGCAAGTGGCCGTGATTGCCCCGACGACAATCCTGTCCCGTCAGCATTTCAAGACCTTCACGGAGCGGTTTAAAGGCTGGCCCGTTAAAGTGCGACAGCTATCCCGTCTGGTGACACAGAAACAGGCAAGCGCAACACGTGAAGAGATCGCCAAGGGCCATTGTGAAATCGTCATAGGGACACATGCGCTTTTAGCTAAAAGCATAAATTTCAAAGAGTTGGGGCTGGTAATTGTTGATGAAGAACAGCGTTTCGGCGTTCAGCATAAAGAACGCTTGAAAGCTCTGCGTGCGGATGTGCATGTCTTAACTCTGACGGCCACGCCCATACCGCGTACTTTGCAGATGGCGCTGTCCGGTATTCGTGACCTCAGCCTAATTGCGACCCCGCCGGTTGACCGCTTGGCCGTGCGAACTTTTGTGATGCCATTTGATGAGATTTCCATTCGAAAGGCGATTTTGCGGGAGCGTTATCGCGGGGGGCAGACCTATTTTGTAACGCCCCGGATTGCGGACATACCCCGCCTTGAAGAGTTTATGCGCGAGGCCGTTCCCGAAGTGAAATATGTCATCGCGCATGGGCAGATGAGCTCAAACGCGCTCGAGGATATTATGACGGCCTTTTATGACGGGGAGTATGACGTGCTTATCTCCACCTCGATTATAGAAAGCGGGATCGATATCCCCTCTGCCAATACCATGATTATACACCGGGCCGATAAGTTTGGCCTCGCGCAGCTTTATCAGATGCGGGGCCGGGTCGGGCGCTCCAAAATCCGGGCCTATGCCTATATGACCATGCCGGATGAGCATGTGGCCACGCCCGGCGCGTTACAGCGCCTAAAGGTGCTGCAATCGCTTGATACTCTGGGCGCAGGGTTCTCCTTGGCCAGTCACGATCTGGACATTCGCGGTGGTGGTAATCCATTGGGCGAGGAACAATCAGGACATATCAAGGATTTAGGCGTCGAACTGTATCAGCATATGCTGGAAGAAGCCGTGGCTGAGCTCAGAAGTGATGTCACTGTTGAGACTCAAAGCTGGTCACCTCAGGTCAATTTGGGCGTCGCAGTGCTGATTCCTGAAACTTATATTGAGGATCTGAACCTGCGTCTCGCGACTTACCGCCGGCTCGCAGAAACTGAAGACGATCAGGAAAGCGATGCGTTGGCCGCGGAATTGATCGACCGCTTTGGCGCGTTGCCTGGTGAGTTAAAATCTCTATTTAAAGTCATGAAAATAAAGCGTTTATGTTATCAAGCCCACGTCAATAAGGTGGATGCTGGGCCGAAAGGAGTCGTCCTGACCATGCGGCATGAAGATGTCAAAGATCCTTCGATTATTCTAAATGCGATCACGCAAAATAGCGGTTGGCGCTTAAGGCCGGATCAAACGATTCTCATTAGCGGAAATTTCCAAAACTCTATGCAACGCGTTCAGGGTGCGGAGCGGGCGGTTAAAGCGCTGATCTCTTAGGCGATCATGATGTCGGCTTGATTTGCAGGAGGCTTTAACCCGGTAATTGTGCGCGCTACCAGCATCTCGCTATCTTCAAATTCGCTGTTAGTTGCAATAGACGCATCAAGTGTGAACGTGAAACTCGGCTGATTAACATCACCACTCTCAAAGGCTGCGCAGCTTATCAGGCTTTCAATCCGGGATAGAATATTGCTGACGACTTCTTCTGAGGCGCCAGGAAAGGCGAGTATGAAGGTGTCGGTATCATAGCGGGCAATGATGTCCTGCATACGAATGAGATTTTTAAGCATTCCGCCAACCTTGGCCATCGCGGCCCTAAGATAAATAGGATCAAGTTCTGTGGTTGCTTTTGGCTGTGGCCGCAAGGCGAGCAGAGTAAGGGCTTGCCCCCTGATATGACAATCGGCGGTCACCCGAGCCATGTGCGCATCAAAGAAATCCGCATTATAAAGGCCGCTTTCTTCATCCACGCAGATCGACCCACCCAAACTGCCGAAAGTCGCCTTAAACTGTTCATGAATACGGTAATAATTGGCGAGTTCCAAAATGCGGCCATTGATTTCTTCGGGTGGTGAGTTCACCGATATCAAATCACGCGCGCCTCGCTCATAAGCCTCATCTCTATGGGTAAAGGTCTCCGGGTCGACTAAAAATAAGGTCGGGACATGATAAAGTTTGGAGTTTCGCCGCATGGTTTCTGAAATTGTCAGGGCAGGTTCGGGCTGCTCCAGGGCGTTCATGACGACGGCGTCGAATTGGCGGTCGTGAAGGTAGTCAAAGGCGGAAAATGAGGTGAAAGCGGCGACGGTTTCGACATTTTTCTCCTGTAAGGCATTGATAACAATCATAAAACCGGGGGCGGCCTTGCCGATAAACAGGATGCGGAAAGGGCGATTGAGGCTGTGATCCGGTAGGCTTACATCCAGATCAAATGCCTCATTTAAAGTTTCAATCCGACGTGTGATCTCAACTTCCATTTCGCCCAGACGAATCATGGAATCAACCCGGTTAGCGATCTGTGAGCTGTGAACCGGTGCGAATAAAAGACTGTCAAAATGCTCCATACCGTCCTCAATCGGGCGCTCTAAAGCCCCGATAATCGGAGGGGTTTTAGGTGAATAATGCGCTCTTATGGCTTGGCTGACACCTTGGGAGCGTCCAAAAAAATCCGTGAAAAAACAAAGCACTGCGCCGGGGGCTTCATTAGGAATAGCCGCCAGTTTTTGACCGTCATAGAGGGACAGTTGAACGTCCAAACCAAGCTGCCGGAGTTCGATCAAGACTTCCTGCGTTGCGGCCGGATTATCGGTCACAATGAGGACTTTCATGCGGGATTTGGCCCAGCGTGACTTGGGTTTTGCAAGCTCTGAGCGGGTAACTGAATCAGACATAATTCCCACCTAGGAGGAAATGCTTATCACGGCGTTAACCATACCGAACACACATAAAAAA
>JAHDHS010000020.1:13617-39321 GCA_020631215.1 Hellea sp.
GGATCAAAGGCATCTGCGGGACGGCTGTCGCCCGGATAGCGTAGACCCTGATACTGTTCACGGAGTTCCCACCAGCCGGAATTATATTCCGCCGGCGAATATTCCCCGGAAAAGACTTTCCAGCGCCACTGATCGACCATCAGGCCGAAAGGCAGGAAAGCGACCTTATCCATGGCTTGACGCATTAGCAGGGCCAGATCGGCATCGGCACCGGGCACATCACTGGCGTCCAGCAAACCAATCTCCACCAGATATTCGGGCGTGATGGACAGAGCGATCATATCGCCAATGGCTTCATGGAACCCATCATTGGCCCCGTCCTTGTAAAAGACCGACTGATCTTTATAGGCCCGCTGATAAAAATTATGACCAAGCTCGTGGTGAACTGTCGAGAAGTCCTCCGCATTCACTTTGGTGCACATCTTGATGCGAATATCTTCTTGATCATCCAGATTCCAAGCCGAAGCATGACATTGCACTTCCCGATCCTTTGGCTTTGTGATCAGGGAACGATCCCAGAAGGTCTGGGGCAGGGCCTCAAAGCCCATAGATGTGAAGAAAGCTTCGGCTGTCTTAACCATTTTCAAAGCGTCATAGTCATTTTCTTCGAGCAAGGCAGTCACATCGACACCCGCCGCCGCATTTTCCGGTGCAACCATCTCATAGATGTTACCCCAGCTTTGGCCCCACATATTACCAAGCAAATCGGCACGGATCGCACCTGTCGCAGGCTGAACGTCATCGCCATATTTTTCGTTCAATGCCGCGCGAACATTACAGTGAAGTTGTTTATAGAGCGGCTCTACCTGCCCATAGAGGCGATTGGCCTCGGCCACAAAGTCATCTGCCGGCATGTCATAACCTGCGCGCCATAAAGCGCCTGCATCGGCATAGCCAAGCTCTTGCGCGCCCTCATTGACGATTTTGACCATGTCTGCATATTTGTCTTTCATCGGCGGTGAAATGGTTCTCCAGCCTTCCCAAATAGCTTGCAGATCATCAGGATTACGCGATTCTGCGATAACATCAGACGCTTGTCCCAAATTGATTGTCTCGCCCTTATAGTCAAATTTTCCGGTGCCATACATACCATCCAGATCAGCCATGATTTGCGCGAGCTTTTCGGCGGCCCCTTCTTTTTCAGGTGCCGGGAAATTACTGCCGCGCTTTAGTCTGTCTATCTTGCGCGCCATATCCTCTGGCAGGCTGAGATCATTATAGCGTTTTGCCTCATTGGCCAGACGCGTCGAGAGCTTTGCAAAGTCTGCACCGACCTTGGCAACAAGGGCGTTCGTATCTTCGGTGATAAAATTGGCATTGACCCAATAGATTTTGGATCCAAAGGCATTGAGCTCTTCAATATCTTTTTCGGCTTGCTCTAAAAACTCTTTGGCCTCTTGGATTGTAGGCGGCCCCTTAACGTCATTGGCCTGCGCAATGGCAACTTCGGTTTTCGTTTGTTCGGGCGTAACGTCTGTGCTCGAGTCTCCCTGACAGGCAACAAGGGCAATAACGCTTAGGCTGGCGGCCATGATTGTGTTGATTTTCATCTTATCCTCCATTCATCCGGGCGTGACATTTTTGCCCGCCTGGGCATTCATTGTTTTCATTCCTAACAATGTAACTTAAAGGGTCAACCAAAGGCGGCAGGAAAGCCGCATAATTTTTAATTTTGCGGCTAAAAGGACACAATATGACGGGTAAGCCCGGATTATTATTGGTGAATTTAGGATCTCCGGATGCGCCGACGGCGCGCGCAACGCGCAAATACCTTTTTGAATTTCTGCACGATAAGCGAGTCGTCGATACGACCCGCTGGCTTTGGTGCCCAATTCTGCATGGCATCATCTTGCGCGTGCGTCCGGCGCGATCAGCAAAATCCTATGCGAAAATATGGGGCGCATTTGGGGGCAGTGAAGACGGTGAAGCACCTCTAATCAGGGTAACGCGCGCTCAAACAGCGGGCGTTCAGGACAGGCTGGGAGATGACGTCATCGTGGAAACCGCGATGCGTTACGGCAATCCATCGATCCCGCATGCATTGGAACAATTGCGCGCCAAGGGCTGTACGCGCATCGCTGTCCTGCCGCTTTATCCGCAATTTGCAGGCGCAACGACGGCGTCGGTCTATGACGGCGTTGCAAAGGCGCTTAAGAAAGACATGGATGTGCCGGAGCTTCGTTTCCTAAGGCATTACTATGATGAGCCGCAATATATCTCTGCGCTTTCCGCCAGCTTAACGGAACATCTAAGCGGACTGAATTGGACGCCGGATGCGATATTGACCTCTTATCACGGCATCCCGAAAAGCTATGTCGAAAAAGGCGATCCCTATCAGGGCGAATGTTTGCAAACGACAGAGTTGCTGCGGCAGGCCATGAATATGCCAGAAGATAAATTATACGCGACCTTTCAATCGCGCTTTGGCCCAAAAGAATGGCTGCAACCCTATACAGACAAAACGCTTGAGGCCTTGCCCGCCAAAGGCGTCAAGAATGTCACGATCATGATGCCGGGTTTTTCGGCGGACTGTCTGGAGACTTTGGAAGAAATTGAAATGGAAGCCAAAGAAAGTTTCCTAGAGGCGGGCGGTGAGAATTTCTCTGTTGTGCCATGCCTGAATGACCGTGCGGATCATATTGACCTGTTGAAAAATTTGGCAAAAGAGCGTCTTCTAACGGGCTGGCTTTAGGGCCTGATAGACATCTTCAATTTTAACATTTTTGTTCAAAATCATAGTTGAAGGCAGGGTGGCATCAGCGAGATTCGCATAAGCGCCGTGACGCGCCGCAAGTAATTTAGGGTAGCAGGCTTTAATGCTGTCAGTCCTGGAAAACCCGTCTATTTTTTTGTAGTGGCCTGCCCATATCAGCGGCTTTGGGTGTTTGAAATATTGCGTCTTTAATCGCTCCAAATGTTCGTCTGCGGCTTGGATATAGATGACGTAATAATCGCGTTGCAATGTCTTTAGAACGCTTTCATCCGTATAGATTACGCTGCCGGTCGTATCAATTAATGGGTTGCGCATTTGCGTCGTCAGCGCCTTTGCTGTGGCAGTGGTCTCAAGGGATATCGACTGAGCTTCCCGCTTGTCATAGCCCTCGGTGTAAGGATGGCCCTGCCATTTGGCGAAGGCATCCATATCATTATGCCCCAGTTTCTCCCAGATCAGCTTATCGACCTCAATCAAAGAAAAATCATATTTTGTTGCAAGCCGCATGGCCGTGTAACTTTTGCCAATATTGGACATGCCGATAAAGGCCAGGCGTAACTTGCCAGCCCTATAACGAGCTTCAAATTCGTCCCGCGTCAGCTGCATCAGCTATGCATCGCCAAATAATTTTCCAGAGCCACTAAGGTAGGCGGCATCACATGGACGCGTTTTTTCTTTTTGACAGATTTGGCAAGCGCCGTAGGGAGCGGAACGGCTGTATGTAATATGCGGCCAACACTATTAGAGAACTTGGCCGGATGCGCAGTTGCAACGGTTATGCGGGTGAAAGGCGCATCAATATCCTTCGTGAACTCTTCCATCGCCATATGGCCGATGGCGGTATGCGGGCACATAACATATCCGGTTTCTGTGTGGACGCGGCGAATATGCCGTTCGGTTTCGGCGTCCGTGTAGGATGCGCCCCAGCAGATATTGCGGATAGTCTCATAATCCTCATCAAATAGGCTGAGGATGCGGGGGAAGTTATTGGGGCGGCCTATATCCATGGCATTTGACAGGGTCGGAACAGAGGGGCGGGGACGGTATTCCCCGGTTTTTAAATAGTCCACAAATGGGTCATTCACATTATTGCCGATAACAAAGCGGTCAATCGGCGCGCCCATTTTCTTCGCGATCAGGCCGCCGGTTAGATTGCCTAGATTGCCCGATGGGATGGAATAGACAATCGGGCGATTAGGGTAGGCGGCTTTGACCTGTAGGCTGGTCCAAAAGTAATAGAAGCTTTGCGGGATGACGCGGCCAACATTGATCGAATTGGCCGACATCAAATTATGATCTTTCTCTAATTTAGAGTCTGCAAAGGCGTCTTTGACGATTTGCTGGCAGTCATCAAATGTGCCGTCAATGGCGATCGCTTTAACATTGGAATTGGCCGAACCAATCGTGCAAAGCTGTTGTTCCTGCACTTTGCTGACGCCGCCTTTGGGGAAGAGGATGAAGACTTTAATGCCGTCTTGATTAAGGAAGGCATCGCCAATCGCGCCGCCCGTATCGCCGGAGGTGGCCACAAGAATAGTACGTTTCTCTTTCGTGGCCTGCATCAAATGGCTGGCCGCCCGGCCCATAAAGCGCGCGGCAAAATCCTTAAAGGCGAGTGTCGGGCCGTGGAAGAGCTCCAACATGAAGTCATTCATATCTTCGGGTGTGGCGCTATCCAAATACTCCCCAGCTAGGGTTCTGATGGGCAGGTCAAAATCATAAGCGTCGAGACAAATCTCTCTGAGGGCTTCATTGGAGTATTTATCTTCCGTGAAATATCTTGCCAGAAGAGCTGCGCATTCGGCAAAGCTGATCGCGCCCATTTGCGCGGTTTGATCCTGCGTGAAATGCGGAATTTCTCGCGGCATCCATAAACCGCCATCCGGCGCCAAAGAGGCCAGCAGGGCGTCACCAAAGCTGGCAGTGATTTTATCATTTGAATGGCTGTAATATCTCATAGCGGAATGGCTCTAACGCACTCACAAGCTAAGGCAAGATTTAACTTATAGAACGCACGGCATGGGCCAGAATATTCACCATAGTGGCATGGGCGAGTTCGTCTCCGATATTTTCGATTTTGTGCGGGCGGTCGGCCTTATATCGCAGGGTTTGACCCGCTATGGCTTCCCAGCTTTCCGTCTCCACCGTGACGCGCACATGGCCGGACAGGATGGATAGATTTTCAACCGATCCTGTGGGGTGAGGAGAACTGATCAGCTTTCCGCCCGGCTTGGCTCTAAAGTCATACCATTGCACGAATTGCACTGTGTCGATGGAGCCAATAATTCGAAGCTCGCACAACCCGTCCTCACTAAACAGCAGCGGTATATCTTTGATGTCAGCTTTCTCGACCAATGCCGGACCTAGATGTTCGCCTTGCGCGACCATGGCCTCGACGCTTGTGCCCAGCGCCTGTGAGAGGCGGGAGAGGGTGGCCAGTGTCGGATTGGTTTCGTTCTTTTCAATCTGGCTGATCATGGATTTGGCCACGCCGGACAGCTCGGATAGATGTCCCAAGGATAAATCATCCGCCTTACGCAGGCGCTGAATGGTCTGGCCAAGCTTTTCAGACAAAGCCTCAGTTTCAGGGCAGGGAGTGCGTTTTTGACGGGCCATACAATTTTGTGAACAACTTCCTCTGGATTTTTCCTAATCGTTCTATATATAGAACAAAAATATTAATCAAGAGAACGATTGGATATCAGATGCGTTATCTGCCGATACATGTCGATACACAAAATGCGCGGATTTTGGTCGTGGGCGGCGGCGCGGCGGCAGAGGCCAAGCTGCGGACGTTACTGCGTACAGAGGCTGAAATAATGCTGGTATCCAAAGAAGTTAGCGGCGAAATTTCACGCTGGATAGGCCAGGGTCGCATACATCACATGGCCCGGGATTTCCATGGCAATGATCTGGAAGGCGTCGCCCTGGTTTATGCGGCCACAGAAGATGATGCCGTGAATCACGATATTGCCGCTTTGGCCCGCGCAGCCAGTATTCCCGTCAATGCCGCTGATCAAAAAGACGCTTGCAGCTTTATCACCCCGGCCTTGGTCGACCGCGCGCCTGTGACCATTTCTATTGGCACGGAAGGCACGAGCCCGGGTCTGGCCCGCGCGATCAAATCCGATCTGGAAACGCGTCTGCCCAGTACAGTTGGAGCTTTGGCGATCAAAACCCAGACATTACGCGCGAAAATCAAATCAATCATGCCCGATCTGGCGGATCGTCAAAGGTTTTGGGCCCGAATCTTTGATGGCAAGGATTTGGATAGCCATTTGAAGTTGGATGAAACCGGCTTGGAGACGCGGGTTGAGCACGCGCTTGATCATCCTGATGCGGATCAAGGCGGCTCAGTTGTGTTGGTCGGAGCCGGGCCGGGCAATCCGGATTTGCTGACCTTTGCCGCGCGCAAAGCCCTGCACAGCGCTGATGTCATTGTCTATGACCGGCTTGTCAGTCAGGAGGTTCTGGATTTGGGCCGCCGCGAAGCTGAATATATCTATGTCGGCAAGCAGCCGGGCGGCCATTCCACCCGCCAAGACCGCATCAATGACATCCTGATCGAAAAGGCGCAAGCCGGACTTTATGTCATTCGCTTAAAATCAGGCGATCCGCTGATTTTTGGCCGCGCTGATGAGGAACTTGATGCGCTGGAGGCTGCACAAGTGCCGACCTCCATCATTCCGGGCATCACATCTGCAGCCTCCGCCGCCGCCGAAATCGGCGCATCGCTGACGACTCGCGGCAAGAATAAAGCGATCTCTCTGCTGACCGGGCATGACGCGGAAGGCTTTGCCGAGCAGGATTGGAAAAGTCTGGCGGCGGAGGATGCGCGAGCCGCCGTCTATATGGGTGTCGGTGCCTCCCGTTTTATTCAGGGGCGGCTTTTGCTGCATGGCGCGAATCATAGCCGTCCGGTGTGCGTCGTCGAAAATGCCTCCCGCTCCAATCAGATCATAGTTCAAACGACATTGGGCGCATTGCCGGATGACCTTCAGGCGCGCGGCATTAAAGGCCCAGCGATCTTACTGATCGGATACAGCCTACGCGGCGCTGACGCATCCGCACTTCCCAAGGTGAAAAACGCATGAGCACGCTAAAACATAAGGGTAAGGGCCCGCAAAGCTTGACGGCCAATGAGCTTCGCGAAGGGCTGAATGTGTGGATGACTGAAGATTTGACCTGGAGCCGCGATTTTAAAGACGCCATGACCACTGAAGATCCGGATGTGATGGAACGCATGAAACATAGAGGCGATACGGATGAGGCCGATAATCTGGTCGTCGGGGTCTATTTCATCGATATTGAGCCGGAGACAGGTCTGCCCGCGCGTTACCGCGAAAAATTTCGAGCAAAAGGTCCTTCAATCGACACAGCTGATCTGGTGGAGGGTTCATAATGTATCGCTATGATGAATTTGACGCCCAAATCGTGGCCGAGCGCGTGGCGCAGTTCCGCCGTCAGGTCGAGCGCCGTCTGGATGGCCGCCTGTCTGAGGCCGAGTTCCGCCCGCTGCGCCTAATGAACGGGCTGTATCTACAGCTACACGCCTATATGATGCGAGTGGCCATTCCTTATGGCACGCTGTCTAGTCGTCAATTACGGCAGCTCGCCATGATCGCGGATAAATATGACAAGGGCTATGGCCACATCACCACACGGCAGAATATCCAATATAACTGGCCGGAATTGATTGATGTGCCGGACTTGCTAAATGATTTGGCCGAAGTCGAAATGCATGGTTTTCAGACATCGGGCAATTGTATCCGTAACGTCACCTCGGACCCTTATGCCGGTGCCACGGCAGATGAAATTGAAGACCCGCGCCCGACGGCGGAGCTGTTGCGGCAATGGTCAACTCTCCATCCTGAATTTGCCTTCCTGCCACGTAAGTTCAAGATCGCTGTGACAGCCAGCCCGAATGACCGCGCCGTGATCAAAGCCCATGATATCGGCATCGAAATCGTCAAAAATGACGATGGTGATGTCGGTTATCACATCATTGTCGGTGGCGGTCTGGGCCGAACGCCGATTATCGGCCAGACGGTACGGGCGTTTCTACCACGGGAAGAATTACTGCCTTATCTGGAAGCTATCTTGCGCGTCTATAACCGCTTTGGCCGCCGCGATAATAAATACAAAGCCCGTATCAAAATCCTCGTCACCGAGACCGGGATCGAAGAATTTACCCGCATGGTTGATGAGGAATATGCGCAGCTGAAGCCGCTGGATATTGCCGTTTCGCCCGAAGAGGTTGCGCGTATCACGGCCTATTTCGCTGATCCTGATTATGAGACGCTCGACAATGAGCCAAAAGCCTATTTGTCAGAAATTGCCTCCAATCGCGATTTCGCCCTCTGGGTCGACAGCAATATCGCGGCGCATAAGCAGGCCGGATACGCCATCGTCAATATCTCCCTAAAGCCGCTGGATCGTGCGCCTGGGGATATTACCTCCGCGCAAATGCGCAAGGTTGCTGATTTGGCCGATGAATACAGCTTCGGCGAAATTCGTACGACCCATCAGCAGAATATGATTTTGCCACATGTGAAACAATCAGATCTGCCAGTCCTGTTCAAAGAACTGCAAAAAGCAGGGCTCGCCGAAGATAATATCGGTATGATTACGGATATTATCTGCTGTCCGGGGATGGATTTCTGCGCGCTGGCCACGGCACGTTCCATCCCTGTCAGCCAGGCTATTGCCGAGCGTTTCTCTGACCCGGAACGCGAGCGCGCCATTGGCGAAATGCAGATCAAAATCTCCGGCTGTATCAATGCCTGCGGCCATCATCATGTCGGCCATATCGGTATTCTGGGGCTCGAAAAAGCTGGCGTAGAATTTTATCAGGTTAAACTCGGCGGAGATGCGTCTGAAAATGCGGCGGTCGGCAAAGTGACCGGCCCCGGATTTTCACAGGAGGAACTGGTCGACGGGATCGAACGCATGGTCGATTTCTATCTGGATCAACGCGGGGAGGGTGAACGTTTCATCGACACCTATAACCGTCTTGGCATGGAACCTTTCAAGGAGGTGCTCTATGTCGACTGAGCTTATCAAAGGTCATAACCGCATTCAGAACGGACGCGTTTGGGATGACAATCTTGGCGGGGCTGTTGGAGTCGAGGCGCTTGACACGAATGATGTCATCAAGGTGCTGCATCTGCCTAATGATGTGGACTTAACCGCGATTGCGCCCGCGCTTGACCGGATTGAGACCATATTGATCGACTTTCCGGCTTTTACGGATGGACGCGGTTTCTCGCTCGCCCGTCTTCTCAAGACCCGATATGGATTCAAGGGCTTACTCGTCGCGGATGGGCAGTTGATACCCGATCAATATGCCTTCGCCATGCAATGCGGCTTTGACGCTATCCGCATCGACCAAGACCGGCTGGCCCGACAACCACAGGCCGATTGGGCGCAAGGCCTGACAGATTTTGGCCTGACCTATCAATGCGGCTATGCGGTTAAGGGCGGCCCGGCGACATCTGTGTTTGATGCGCGTTTGACGGCTTATGATGACCTAAAAAAAAACGATGAATATTACGGCTATTCAGCAGAACTGACCCTGCGCAAGGCGGTTGAACGCTTTAGCGGCAAGATCGTTTTGGCCTCGTCCCTTGGGGTGGATTCGGCCGTTCTGCTCCATTTGGCGGCCAAGATTGACAGAAACCTGCCAATTATCTTTCTGGATACAGGTAAGCATTTCCGTGAAACTCTGACCTATCGTGATCAACTCATCGACCGTCTGGGTCTGACCAATTTTCAGAATATCACGCCTGATAAAGACGCATTAAAAGTGGAAGACCCGGACGGGACGCTGCATGCCAGTGACCCGGATGCGTGCTGTAACCTGCGTAAGGTTCGCCCTTTGGACAACGTGATTCATGGCTATGAGGCCCGTATTACCGGGCGCAAGCGTTACCAGACTCCGGATCGCGCAGAGATGCCCATTCTGGAAACGGGCGGACGGCAGGTAAAGGTCAATCCATTGGCCTATTGGCAGGCCAAGGATGTCACGAATTATATTCAGCAGCATGATCTGCCCCCGCATCCATTGCTGGCTTTGGGCTATTTATCCATCGGCTGTCAGCCCTGCACGACCCGTGTCGCCCCCGGCGAAGACCCACGAGCCGGGCGCTGGCGCGGGGCGGATAAAACCGAATGTGGCATCCATTATATTGACGGCAAATGGGTCCCGATAGAGCGCAAGAAAACCTTCGAGGCATTTTAAAAATATCATTCTGAGGGATGTCGTTTAGGGTGGAATCTTTTTCCGGCTTTTGTTAGGTTCTCTGACTGACGCGCAATAAAGCGCCTGAAAGTGTTGTTATGACGAAATGGTCTCCCTCCAGTTGGCGTAAATTACCGGCCAAGCATATTCCGGAAGATTATCCGGATTTAGACAAGCTGGCTGAGGTTGAAGCAACGCTAAAGGGCTATCCACCCCTCGTTTTTGCGGGTGAGGCGCGGCGTTTAAAACGGCAACTCGCCGATGTCGCTGAAGGTAAAGCCTTTCTATTACAGGGTGGTGATTGCGCGGAGAGTTTCAAAGAATTTCATCCCGATAATTTGCGGGATATGTTCCGCGTGATGATGCAGATGGCTGTTGTACTGACCTACGGTGCCGGGCAGCCCGTCGTCAAAGTCGGCCGGATTGCGGGGCAATTCGGCAAGCCACGGAGTTCGCCCGTTGAGGTGCGGGACGGTATTACTCTGCCGAGCTATCGTGGAGACAATATCAATTCCATGGAATTTGATGAAAAAAGCCGCACGCCCAATCCTAAGCGCCTGCTAAAGGCTTATGGTCAATCTGCCTCGACCTTAAACTTGCTTCGGGCTTTCTCTACGGGTGGTTATGCCAATCTGAGGAATATCCATAAATGGACATTGGGTTTTGTTGGCAATTCTGAACAGACCCAGCGTTATCAAGAGCTTTGTGAGAAAATTACGGACGCGCTCGATTTTATGGAAGCGTGTGGCGTGACACCGCAATCCACACCTCAAATGGCGCAGACGGATTACTACACCTCTCATGAGGGTTTATTACTTGGCTATGAAGAGGCCATGACACGGATCGATAGTACGACTGGACGCTGGTACGATACCTCGGCGCATATGCTCTGGATCGGTAACCGCACGCGCCAGCTGGATCATGCACATGTCGAATTTTTCCGAGGTATTGAAAATCCGATTGCGATGAAAATCGGGGAGGGGCTAGAGCCGGACGAGTTACTGCGCCTGCTCGATAAGCTTAACCCGAATAATGAGGCTGGCCGCATGACCTTGATCGCGCGATACGGACATGACAAAGTCGCCAAAGGATTACCAACATTGGCGCGCGCTATTAAAGAGGCCGGACGCAAAGTTGTTTGGTCATGTGACCCCATGCACGGCAATACGATCAAGGCCTCTACGGGTTACAAAACACGGCCTGTTGAAAATATCCTGTCAGAGGTGAAACAGTTTATGCAGGTTTTGCATTCTGAAGGCTGCTGGCCCGGTGGCGTGCATTTTGAAATGACAGGTCAGAATGTAACTGAGTGCACAGGCGGATCCGCGTCTGCCGTGCGTGAAGAGGATTTGTCAGCGCGCTACCGCACACATTGTGATCCGCGTCTGAATGCGGATCAGGCTTTGGAGCTTGCGTTTCTGATCTCAGAGGAGCTTGGCAGTTACCGCAAGGAAGAGGCTGCGCGGTTGGCGGGGTAATATCTAATTTTCTTACGCGTTTGAGGAAGAATTTGATGGTATCTGCGCTTCGACGGGAGTCACAATCAGATTGTCCCCGATGGATTTAAGCATAGCTGGTACCGTCGCGAATATTGTGCCCAACACGTAAACCAGAAACAGTATCAGTGTGAGCGCGGATGTACGCCAAAGTCGCTTGCCCGCGTCCATCGCCTTGAAGGGCCCGCGATAGGCAGTTATGAAATCCAAAGCCATCACACAGATAATGGAAAGCGCGGAAATCCACATCAGACTCTCTGTGCTGATGAAAATAAAGAAAAATGTTGATAAAAGCATAAATGCTACGCTGGGCACGACCACGCCAAAAAGATATCTTAACCGCGTCACATAAGTTACCTGCCGTCCCCAGAATCTAACAAATATGCCGATCAGCGCCATAAATGGGATGTAAGCAAAAGGGTAATACACCATGACCCATTTTCCCATATCCTTCGCGGCTTTACCCGCATCCAAGGATATTTGGACGGGGGGCTCGCCGGCCTTAGCTTTAGCCGCCTGAACACCCTTGGTGATTTCCGGGATCATTTGTTCAATCACATCGGTATAACCGCTCGTCATAGCACTGCGATCATTATTATAGATAAAGTTTAAGGCGACGAGCATTGCGACCAAACCAAACCAAACCCGAAAAGACGGAGTGTATTTATTTTCCCATTCCGGAGTTCGGGCGGCTTCGAAATAATTGAAAGGCGACTTAAAGAGCACGCCAATAGTCTTTAGTGCGCGTATATTCAGTCCGAATATGTCTTCCAGAAGGTTGTCTAAACCAATCTTTGAAATGCCGGGCTGGGAGTTATTGGACTCAATCTCAGTTTTCATGTTTTTGTCATCAGGCATAAAGGCGTTAAACACAAAAAAACCGCCACCGTCAAAGACAATAGCGGTCATGATACGTGGGAGTGTATCTTGTAATTTGGTCTACAGCTCTTTCAGAGCAGAGGCTGGCTTGAATTGTGCCACTGTTTTAGCCTTTGTCATCATTTCCTTGCCCGTAGCTGGGTTGCGCGCCTTGCGAGATGGACGATGCTTGGCGATAAATTTGCCAAAGCCTGGCAGGTTGACTTCATTGCCTTTCTTGAGCTGCCCATGCACGGTCTCAAGCATGGCATTGACCATCTCTCCGGCTGCTGCATGTGACGTTCCGCAGCTATCTGCAACTGCGCCGATAAGTTCTTTCTTGTTCATCATGGTCTCCCTTTTTGATGCTGGCCCCTTCCCGATGACGGGCTCATTGCTGATAAGCTTAAGATTTTTGGTTAATGAGTCATTAAAAACCCTTGTTTTTGGGGTTTTTCGGGCGGTTTGTGGTTAATTTTTTTAGTGCTGGCGCCAAATATTTCGCGAAATCAATTAAAGCAGAACCGAATCAGTCGTTAAAGGCGCTTGTGATTCTTAAGAGATTTACTTGCATTTCGGGCTCAAAAACCGAATGTTAAATTGTAAAAACAGGGGAAGATTATGCGAATTTTTAAGCGGGTTTTATTAGCCATTTTGCTGATTTTAGCGTTACTGCTCGTTTTGAATTGGAGCAAGATCAAACGCTTGCAAACTGTCAATACGCTGTTTGACGAAGACAAGATTGTCCATAATTTTTCCAATATGAATACCGCATTCTTGCATCAGGAACTTGCTGCATCGCCGGAGTCTTTTGCCTGGACTGAAGACACGCAGCCCCTGCCGGAAACAGTCATGATTGCTGGGCAGGCACGAAGCCTTAAAACCGTTTTGGCTGATCTCGACACGACAGGCCTTGTGATTATCAAAGACGGGGACCTGATCCATGAAAGCTATTATAAAGGCACGGGCCCTAATGACCGGCGCATCAGCTGGTCCGTGGCGAAATCTTTTATGTCAGGCCTGTATGGAAATGCAGTCGCCAGCGGACAGATCAAATCTCTGGATGACAAGGTCGAGGACTATGTGCCCGCCCTGAAAGGCTCCGCTTATGAGGGCAGCACGATCCGCAATGTCCTCAACATGGCCAGCGGTATCACATTCAACGAAGACTATATGGATCCAAAATCCGATATCAACGACATGGGGCGAATACTCGGACTGGGCGGGTCTATGGATGATTATGCGGCGGGCTTGATGGCGAAAGATGTACCCCCTGGAACGCGCTGGCAATATGTTTCGATCGATACACATATCGCGGCTATGGTGTTGCGTGCAGCGACCGGCAAGACATTGCATGAGCTGTTCAATGAAACCTATTCCGCCAATCTTGGTTTTGACCACCCGCCATATTATTTGACGGACGGAAAAAATGTTGCCTTTGCTCTGGGCGGCTTGAATTTGACCACGCGTGATTATGCCAAATTTGGCGAGCTGTTCTTAAATAACGGCAGAGCCGGGGATAAGCAGGTTATTCCCGCAGACTGGGTCGCGGCCTCAACAGTTCACAGCGCTCCGACTCTTAGTAACCGGGATGTCGGCTATGGCTATCAATGGTGGATACCCATGCCGCAAGAGGGTGACCCCAATGAAGGCGATTACACGGCGGCGGGAATTTATGGTCAATATGTCTATGTCAATCCGGCAAAGAATTTGGTCATCGCCAAAAATGCGGCTGACCGGGAATTTGCCTACCCCCAAGACGGATACACGCACTCTATGAATGTCAATATGGATCTTTTCCGAAGCTTGGCGGATCAGCTAGGCCAAAACTAGCTCTGACTAACTAACCTCTATGCGAGTTAGAAAGTTTAAGCAGATGAGACAGACTTAAGGGCTAGGCCTCAAAAATAAAACTCTTGCAGCGCCCCAGTTTTTATCGGCCAGAACTTCAAAACCTTTGGCGTCGATTTCGGCGTCTTTGGATTCTTCTAAAATGACAACGCCGTTCTCAGCGATCAGATCATAGCTCTTCAAGCGGGTCAGAACAGGTTTCCACAGACCTTTATTATAGGGTGGGTCCATAAAGATATGTGTGAAAGCCCCGCGTAAATTACCTGGAGCGATTTTCAGCTTGGTTGCGTCATGGCGGTGCAGGCGGGTGCAACCGAACAGTCCCATTTTATCTATATTCTCGCGGATGGCCGCACGGGCTTTGGGTTCAGTCTCAACAAAAAGACAAAACTCTGCCCCGCGCGATATCGCCTCAAGGCCCAAAGCGCCTGACCCCGCAAAAATATCGGTGACAATCGCACCTTCCATCGGCGGAGCCCAGTCGGCATGAGCCAAAATGTTAAAAATGGACTCGCGGGTTTGGTCACTGGTCGGTCGCGTGTTTCGCCCAGATGGCGTGACGATATTCCGTCCGCGAAGCCTGCCAGACACGATTCTCATTTTTTGCCGCCTGATTTACCACCTGTTTTCGCGCCTTTATGGTTGCGGGGCGCATACTTCTTGCTCTTGGGTTTGACCTTGGCAAATTTCCCCCGGCCCTTGGGCGCGGGCTTTTTTGGACTTTCGGCTTTGTTTTGGTATTTTTTAGCGCTGCCATGGCTGCCGCGTTTTGGCGCGCGGGCCGGTTTGGCTTTGTCTTCGGGGATATCAACTAAATGCCCAAGCTTGGTGCGCAGCTCTTTATTCTTAACCTCGGCGGTTTCACCTTTCGCTAAGTCTGAGAGCATGAATGGCCCAAAGCTAACCCGGATCAAGCGGTTCACATGGAGGTCTATCTCCTGCATGGCGCGGCGAACTTCGCGGTTTTTGCCTTCTCGAATAGTTACGGCAATCCAATGATTATCGCCTTTGGTGCTTTCCAGTGTCGCCTCAATCGGTCCTGTGGGTATACCCTCAATCATGATGCCGGTTTTGAGCGTATCGAGCTTGGTTTGATCCGTTCGCCCATAAGCGCGAACGCGGTAGCGCCGCGAAAAACCCGTGGATGGATGTTCGAGCTTTCTTGCGAGCTCTCCGTCATTCGTCAGCAGTAACAAGCCTTCGGAGGTAATATCCAAACGCCCGATAGAAATGACCCGGCCCAAAGATTTGGGCAGGGAGTCAAAAACGGTTGGACGGTTTTTTTCATCCTTATGGGTCGTCACCAGCCCGTCGGGTTTATGATAGCGCCATAGACGCGGCGGTTCTTTGGCCGCAATCGGTTTATCGTCAAAAAGAATTGTGTCTTTGGGGGTCACTTTAAAGGCTGGCGTCGTCAGGATCTTGCCATTCACCTTGATGCGGCCTGCTTCAATGAGTTTCTCTGCATCCCTTCGAGAGGCCACGCCGGCGCGCGCCAAAACCTTCGCAATACGGTCGCCGTCTTGTTTTGTGGACTTAATCATAGCTGCCATGACTTGACCCTTTCGTCCGCGCAAAGCAAGGGGAAGCTGTGAAGACTGATGAAGAATATATGCATCTGGCATTGGAAGAGGCCGTTGCGGCTGCCCGGCGGGGGGAGGTTCCGGTGGGAGCCGTGCTGGTGGACAGGGACGGACAGGTTGTGGCGAGGTCAGGCAATGCTCCGATCGGTCTCGATGATCCGACGGCGCACGCAGAAATTTTAGCGTTGAGGGACGCCGGATATAAGGCGGGAAATTACCGCCTGAGCGGGCTGACGCTTTATGTGACCTTGGAGCCGTGCACAATGTGCGCAGGCGCGATTTCAAATGCTCGCATTGATCGTCTTGTTTATGGGGCATCTGATCCCAAGGGCGGTGCAGTCGAAAGCGGTGTCAGGTTTTTCAAGCAAACCACATGTCATCATAAACCAGAGATTACCGGGGGAATATGCGCGGATGACAGCGCGGAGGTATTGAAATCATTTTTCAAAGTAAGACGCAAAAAATGAAGCCTTCTAATCTGCTAGGTTATGTATTTGCTCTGATCGGGGCGAGTTTTTTCTCGCTCAAAGCAGTTTTGGTGAAGCTGGCATATCAACCCGCGGATGGCTTGGCTTTAAATGCGCTGGAACCCATAACATTGCTGGCCTTAAGAATGGGCTTTGCTTTGCCAGTCTATGTTTTGATAGCGATTCTTATCTTAAGGCGCGGGCAAAAAGTGTCTTTGAAACCTGCACTACTGGCGTTTTTGCTGGGTATTTTAGGTTATTACCTCTGCGCTTATCTCGATTTTACCGGGCTGAAATATATTACGGCACAGCTCGAGCGAATTTTGCTGTTCACTTATCCCATCTTCGTTGTGATTTTGGGCGCGATTTTCTTTGGGGGCAAAATAACTGGGTCTGGTATTTTGGCGATAATCCTAGCCTATACTGGCATAGGCATTATTTTTGCCGGAGGTGATATCACGACGGGGGAAAATCTCTGGCTCGGAACCGCAATGATCGTGGCTACGGCCTTTCTTTTCGCGATGTTCCAACTTTTTGCCAAGGGACTGATTAATCAAATGGGTTCATGGCTATTCACATGTATTGCTATGTCAGGTGCGGCAATGTCAGTCTTGGTGCATTTCACGGTTCAGACATCTCTTAGCGATGGTATGGCCGCAGCACTTGATTTGCCAGCGCGCATATATTGGCTGGGTTTGGCAATTGCGCTTTTCAGTACGTTGATACCATCATTTTTGGTCAATATCGCGATTGATAAGATCGGGTCTCAGGCCACCTCAGTGTTGGCGATGGTGGGGCCGGTTACGACGATTATCGCGGCCATTGTCTTATTGGGAGAGCCATTTGGCTGGATCGACGCAATCGGAACGGCTGTGACCATTTTTGGTATCGGGCTTTACACTTTCTTTGATCGCAAACATCAGCCCATCAAGGCGATCCCCCTGAAAACGTAAATCACACCTATCAGTGAGACGAGATATTTCGTGTAGTCTCGGAATTTAATGTCGGAAAGCTGGTGGAGTAATCGCGTACCAACAAAGGTCCCGATCATGACAGCCGGAATAGCGGCAATGAACACCCAAAGCGGCGGCAGAGTGCCGAGGCCAGTTTGGGTCACCATCGGAATGCCGAAATAGGCGATTTTGGACATGTGACTGACAAACATGGTCATGGCTTTGGTCGCTACAATTTCCAGGCGGCTTAGACTTGTTTTTACATAAAAGAAATCCAGGGCAGGGCCGGCGACGCCTGCGGTTAGGTTTAACCCCATGACCATGGCACCGCATAGTATGGCATGAGCCGGTTTTTCTGCATCCCCGGCCAGCCAATTTTTGGGCAGCCACAAAATAAGGGGCAGCAGACCAAGAGCTAGATAGAGTTGGGCTTTGTTCAGTGTGACAGATAAGAAAAGCAATATAATGATAGCTGGGACAGCGCCCAGCGCGTGATATCCCAATATATCCCAGCGTATATCCGGCCTTAACAGATAGGTGCGGAAGCTATTGGAGACGGACTGCACCGCGCCGTGAACGACCATGGCTTCTGCAACGCCCAGAAAGACTGCTATGATTCCCATAAAAATCATGCCGCCGGCCATACCAAACAATCCGGAAATGAAGGCCGTGATAAGTGCAGAGGCAATGATGATCAGTCCGATTTTCATTTAGCTGCTTCTAAGACCATAGCCTTTGCGGGCAAGGTATTCTTGTAATTACCAAGAATATTGTGAAGTCCGTCGCTTGTCGCATCGGGGGATTTATGTATCGTTAACTAATTGATTCGTGCAGCCGGTATGAATCGTACAACGACTTACAGCGACGAGCTTGGGGGATATATGGGATTTTTTAAACGGGATACTGAGCCTCAAATCAAAGAGTTATTACCTTCCGGACGAATCGGAGACACAGCCGAGTCAGAAATTGCCAAAGCGGAAATCAGCCGCGTAGCGGCCGAGCTGAAGTCTAGTGCGGAACAACAAGCCCAGGCATCGCGGCGGATTGCCAGTTTAACCAAAACGCTTGAAGCCATGGAAGCCGGGCTGCGTCAAGGCAAACGGCATGAGCATGAAACAAGCCGTCTTGGGACAGAGCTGAAAGATATAAAAGCCAAGCTGGAGCAAAAAAGCAGCTGGGCCGCTGAGCAAGAGAATAAACTTGTGAATTTAGAGCGCTCTCACAATGATTTGCGCCAGAAATATGAAACAGCCAAAGCCGAAATTGCGCAGAGTAATGACCGGGAATCAGACACGAAAGAAAAGCTATTCAAACAAAGCCGGGAGATTGAAACGCTCTCGACGCAATTGACGCAAAAGAATGACCGCGTAAATGCTTTGAACGTCTCAAATCAAACCCTTCAAGATGATTTGGCGGCTCAGGCAGGCGAGCTGTCTACACAAAAACACGCTATGACATCTTTGAAAAAGAGCGTTGAGGAGCTTTCCGCGCGGCTTGAAAGCAAAACGAAGGATTTGGACGGGTCTGCTGTCGAAATCAAGAAGTTGCGCATGGATCTGACGGATATGAAAGCTCGGTATTTTGAAGCGAACTCCGCTCTGGAGAATGCAAAATACAACAATGATTCGCAAAAGAAGGTGTATGAGGAAACATTAAAGCGTCGTGATAATGAAAACTTGGCTTTAGAGCGCCGGATTGAGCAGCTCAACACTCAGGTGCGGATCAAAGAAAACATGTCCTCACACTTTGATGAGGAAATTGTGTCTTTGCGCAATACGCTGAAAATCGAGCGCGAACGGAATGACCGGAATGAAGAACGCTTGCGCAGTAAAACCGAAGAGGTTGAGCGCAATGCCAACTCACTGGCCCGTGCAAAAGCTGAATATGAGAAGCTGACGGCTCAATATACGTCTGTGGCAGAGGATTTAGAGAACTTGCGCAAGGTCAATCTGATGCAGAAGCAGAAACTGGAGCGTTACGCAGCTATTGGAGGCGTATCGATTGGCCAGGCTATGCAGTCAGCCGGTATCAGCCATGATGACACAGGGCCGCGTTTAAAGGCAGTCAAATAGGCCTAGTTACGAGCGTTACATTTGGAGGCGGGTAAGCGCAAAACTTGCCCGCGATCAATCATCGTCGGGTCTGCAATTCCGTTTAAGCTTGCGATTGATTTGACTGTCGAGCAATTTTCCCTCGCGATTTGATAGAGCGTATCACCCTTGCGGACTGTATAAAAATACCCTTCGGCGGCTAAAGGCTTCGGAGCAGGGGCCTTGGTTCTAGGTGTGGGTACGGTGGTGACGTAATCCGAAGTGGGTTGAGAATAGACAGCTTGTGTTACCTCTGGTTCGGCATGAGTTCGTCTGGGTGAGATAAAATAATCACGGCAATTGATTTCGACATCCGCTAAGACATTCGAAGAGCGTTTGCCTTCTTCTAAGATCAGAACGCGTGCAGTGTCATTATTCATGTTCTTGTCCGCTGCCTTGGCCCGCATATTGGCATTCTCACAGACCATTGCAGCCTCTGCCTTTTGGACTTCCGGAGCATTGTAAGGCACTTGTTTCGTGATTTTGGGCTTCTTTCGCTCTATCTTCACCGTCGGTATTTTCTCTGACACCGATGAACAGGATACCAAGCAAAAGGAAAACATTACAAATACGATGCCAGGAAAACGCATATTCCAACCCCCAAGTTTGCGATAAAGTGCGTAATTATGGTTGATAAAGCGTTAAGCAGGGAGTGAGGCCTTTGAGCGTGTTATATAGTAATTTTAACAACTTAAGGCTAAAATTTTATTGGCCAAAATACATAAGTGGTGTTATGAGTGGATTATGGTAGCTGTACTAAAACAATATTTGATTGCTTTGTTGATCTTTTTACTGACGATCCTGTTGGGCCTTTAGATCAGTTTGAACTGTCTGCGCAGGATGTTGCGCTGGCCTAAAATCAATTGAAATTTCAACTAGTTTTCATTCAGGTCTGACGTCATTCAGCTTTGCTGTCTGATCGAATTGAATACGTGCCAAATGGGCGTATAGTCCGTCTTTATCCATCAATTCTTCATGTGTTCCGGACTCGATAATCCTGCCCTCATCAAAGACCAATATTTTATCCGCTTTCAAAACAGTTGAGAGACGATGCGCGATGACCAGGGTGGTTCGGTCTTCGCTCATAGATTCAAAGGCTTTTTGGACGGCGCGTTCACTTTCAGAGTCTAATGCGCTCGTAGCCTCATCTAAAAGAAGAATAGGAGCGTTTCGTAAAATAGCACGTGCAATCGCCAGACGCTGTCTCTGTCCGCCAGATAATGTAGCGCTTCGTTCCCCTAAATGGGTATCATAACCATCTGGCAAGGCCCGGATAAAAGCGTCCGCATAGGCGGCCTTTGCAGCCTGTGTGATAGCCATATCAGACGGTTTATCGATACCATAGCCGATATTGTCGTGAGCGGTTCCTGAGAAAAGCGGCGTGTTTTGCTGGACCACCGCAATTTGTTCTCGCAAATTTAAAGGATCCAAATCCCGAATATCTATGCCGTCGATTTTTACTCTGCCGCCATCAATATCATAAAAGCGTAGGAGAGCTTGAAAGACTGTCGATTTACCTGCGCCGGATGGACCGACCAAGGCGACGGTTTCTCCGGGCTTTACGCTAAATGTTACGCCGCACAGAGCAGGCATGTCAGGCCGGGAGGGATAAGTAAATTTCACATCCTCAAATTCGATATTTCCACGGGCTTCAGATATTGCGGAGGCGTTGTCTGAAATTTGAATGTCTGAGCGAGACCCCAATATTTCTACGATCCGATCCGATGCACCTGCCGCGCGCATCAGATTTGTGTAAGTTTCAGTCAAGGCGCTCATACCGCTCACAGCAAAAAAGGCATAGCCCGTAAAAGCCGTGATATCACCGCCCGTCATGCTGCCCGCCGCTACAGACCTAGCCCCGAACCAAAGGACACCGATGATTCCCGTCAGGGTAAGAGCAAACATGGCGATGGTCAGCAGGCCTTGCGTCAAAATCCGTTTTTTATGTGCGTCGAAACTGGCTTCGATGGAGCTTTGAAATAAGGCGCGCTCCTGGGGTTCTTGAGTGTAAGCCTGTACCGTTTGTATGGCGCCCAAGGCTTCTCCCGCCCGACCAGACGCATCGGCTAATCTGTCTTGTCCATCGCGGGAGAGGCTCCGAATTTTCTTACCCGCTATGACAAGCGGCAACACTATAATCGGAACTATCCCTAAGACCATCAGGGCGAGCTTCCAGCTTACAATAAACATCAATATGATTGAGCCTGTGATCGTGGCCAGTGACCTTAAAGCAAAAGAGATTGAGCCCGTCATGACAGTCTCGATGAGAGTCGTATCAGTGGTTAAGCGGGATAGCACTTCGCCCGTATGAAGTCGTTCGAAATAGGCGGGACTAAGTGTTGTCAGGTGATTGAAGACAGCTATGCGTATGTCGGCAATGACACGCTGGCCCAGCCGCGTGATAAAGAAGTATCTTAGGGCTCCAAACAGTGAAAACAGCAAAGCAAAACAAATCGCAATCAAGAAATACCCGTCAAGGGAACTGGTACCTGTTAGAGTGAAGTTTTCGCAATAAGCTATTTCCGTAACGTCTTCACCAAACCCACAATCGACGATGAGTTTTAGCATGGCCGGGACCATCAAAGAGAAACCCGCAGACAAAATAAGGAACGCCAAGAAAGCCAAAAGCTGACCGGGATATTTGGCGACAAACGGCCAGAGTTTTGCCAATGGTTTGAGTGAACGCGATTTGGCCCGATGTCCCTTTTCCTGCTCAATCCGGGCAGCATAGCCTGTGCCGGAAGACCGCACGGCTGAGTTTGGCGATGATGTTTCAGACCCAGACATAGCCGAGCTTCTGGCACAGCATGGTCGGTTTTAAAAGCCAATAGGCCGCGGCTTTATGACAAGTCAGATTCAGTGTTTAGCAGGGCGCCGCCTTGTTGAGGCTTTTTCCTTCCGCTACAAATTTTAGGCGTGGTTTTGCACTGGTGCTAAATCGAAACTCCATAATCACAGCTTGTGATACCGGGTCTCCGGGGGTGGCGGCGGTCTTTTGGGAGGCGGCATAAATTTGAGCAAATCTTTCGCTCTCTAGGCTCGCGCAATGATTGGCCGCCCCCGGTAATTGAGCATTATCTCCAAACCGATTGCCGTTAATGACGCCGTTGCGATAGACGGCAACCGAGATATCGCCAATCATATCAGTCGCCTCTATCGAGAAGGGCGCGTTAGATGTGACCAGATAGCGTTTCTTTCCTGCGTCCGTTGTGGGGATTTCAACTGCGGTGACAAGGGGGCGTGTTTCAAAAGCGGCTTTGTGAACCATTTGTGCCGCAGCCGGGATAGAAGCAAGCTCCATGGCCAAGAGCGGCAAAAGGGCATAACGCTTCTTGCCTTTGAGTTTCACAGACCACTGTTTGAACCGGCTTATCATAAAGTCAAAGATGCAGATTTCGTGCCGAAGTGACTGGCATTGCGATAAGCTGCGCATTATAGGCCTGCCATGAATGTAAAACCTCATATGGCTGGCGTCCTGTTTTCAGGCGGACAAGACAGTGCGACTTGTCTCGCCTGGGCTTTGGAGCGTTTTGATCAAGTGGAAACCATAGGGTTCACTTACGGGCAGCGTCATGATGTAGAAATGGCGTGCCGATTGACTGTACGAAATAAGATCGCCGAAACATTCCCGCAATGGCGCTCTAAACTTGGTGATGACCATATCATTGATCTTTCGGGGTTAGGGCAAATCAGCGAGACCTCTCTGACCCGTGACATTGAAATTGAAGTCCATGAAACGGGATTGCCCACAACATTTGTGCCCGGCCGTAATCTGATCTTCTTAAATTTTGCGGCTGCTCTGGGTTGGCGGAGAGGGTTCTCCGATCTGGTTGCCGGTATGTGTGAAGCCGATTTTTCAGGCTATCCCGATTGCCGGAAAGAAACACTGGATGCCCAAATGAAAGCCATCTCGCTTGGTCTGGATTGGTCCTTTGAGCTCCATACGCCTTTGATGCACCTATCCAAAGCCGGGGCCTGGCACTTAGCTGAAGAGCTGGGCGGGGCAGGGCTGGTTGAGATCATTCGCCATGACAGTCACACCTGTTATATGGGTGAGCGGGGCCGGGAACATGATTGGGGCTATGGCTGCGGGAGCTGTCCGGCCTGTGAGCTAAGAGCCAAGGGCTGGGAGAGCTATGCCAATGGTTTATAGCGTCAAGGAAATCTATCTGACCATCCAAGGGGAAGGGGCCCAGACAGGCAAAGTGGCCGTATTTTTGCGCTTTGCGGGATGTAACCTGTGGAGCGGGCTGGAACGCGACCGGGCCAGTGCGGTCTGTAAATTTTGTGATACAGATTTCATTGGTACGGATGGGCCGGGAGGCGGCAAATTCAAAACTGCCGCTGATCTCGCGGATAATATTGCAGGCTACTGGCCCAACCCGGTACAGGCGGGCGGAGAAAAATGGGTGGTCTGTACGGGCGGAGAACCCATGCTGCAACTGGATGCCCCTTTGATTGAGGCTCTGCATGAGGCGGAGTTCAAAATAGCGGTTGAGACCAATGGCACGATCAAAGCGCCGGGCGGTATTGACTGGATTTGCGTCTCCCCCAAAGCGGATGCAGAGCTGGTGCAGCTGTCCGGCGATGAATTAAAACTGGTTTACCCGCAGGCTGAAAACCGTCCCGAAGACTTCACACATTTGGATTTTACCCATTTCTGCCTTCAGCCACTGGATGATGAAAACAAAGCCGCGCATGAAAAAACGGCTTTCGATTACTGCCTGAAACATCCGCAATGGCGGCTATCCGTGCAAACGCACAAAGCGATTGGCGTGCCCTAGATTTAGCTCGAAAGTCTTAGCTCGCATTCGTACCGGCCAGCGTCTTAGCGGCCTTTTTGGCGAAACGGCGCATCGACCGGCGGGCATCAGACCACGTGCCACTATGCAGAGAATCTCTGATGTCATGCTCAAAATAACGATATGACATCGTGCCCATTGACTGACCGCCGGCGGAAACCAATTCGGCTTTCATTTCAGCGCCGCCTGTCCCGAAGCTGGAATATGACAAGCCGGGTTCTTTCCCAAGCTGTGTGAAGGTTGGTCTATTGGGTGAGGCATCTTCCAGCGTCACGCGCAAAATCACGGGCGCGGTCTCTGACAATGTAATGCCGCGTTTGGCCAAATCCTTGGCAAGTTTGCCTTCCAGAAACTCCGTTAAGCGGTTCAAATCCCTTTCGCCGTAAAAGCCTTTTCCAGCAAATCCGGAATTAAAGCTCCGTGCACTGCCCCGGTCGGAAAGTTTTTTTGGTAGGTTATCTGCGCGGTAAGCAAGATCTTCTGACAACATAACCTCAATTTTGACGGGCGTTGTCACCGCCGCCTCTACTGTGCTGTCAAAACCACGGGCCATGGCAGGCGCAGCTGCGACCATGGAGCCGGTTAAAACCAGTGTCATCAACAAATTACGCATAATATCTCTCCATGTTCCGGAGGGTTATACCATAAATCCACGCTTGTTTCAAAGTAACATCACAGTCACGTTTCGCGGAGCGCTAAATTGAGTCTGAAATATCCGGCTGGATGAAACGTTTAAACCGCATCCACGAAGACTGAAATGACGTTTTTAGCGCCTTTAATCGCGCTAAGCTCTGCGTTCAATTCGGCGGCCTGAATTTGTTTGGATACAGTGATGACCTTGCCTGTGGCGTCAAGCGCCTGAGTGGTGACGACCAAAACTTTAGACGTTGTATCCAAGGCCTTATCCGTGATTTTCACGGGCACGGTGCCGATATAATATACGCCTTTGCCTGTCGCCCAGACACCTTTGCCAACGGCTTTGCCTGTGCCGTAAACGCCTTTGCCTGCAAATTTCGTTGTGTGATAGGCAGCTTTGACCGGGAAAGCGGCCACCTTGCCTGTGGTTTTAGCCACCGTACAGCCGGACAACATCCCGGCCGCGCCAATCACTAAAACAGATTTTTTCAACAAATTTGACATTCGCATCTCGTTAACTTTGATCTATTTATACAGTCTTAAGCATAAAAAACTCTTAAAAATAACAGCTACTCTGGACATGATTCAAAATACTGTATCTGGCTCATCGGGCGTCTCATGCGCTGTCGCCTGTTTTAACCTCTCTTTTGAGACGGCAAGCCAGTGACGCTCATCTGCTACATCGATCAGAGCTTCGACACGTTCGCGCTCCAAACACAGTGCGGCTTCTTCGGCCTGAATACGCGCCAGTTCCGGATCGTGTTTGGGCTTGGCGGGGGGGTCGGGCCGGATTTTCTTGACCCGGTCTTTCAGCAACAGATTTTGCAGATGAAGCTTTTCATTCAAGAGGTAGGTCTTATCTCGAAAAGGCGCGGGTTTGAAAGATCTCGGCATAATGGACTCCATAGTGATAGGTGCGGCCGCCCATCGCGGGGTCGGCAAACCGGGTTCGGGGATGATAGGACATGCCCGCGAAGCTTAAGCCTCCGATGGAAACCAAAGGAGGGAAGTATAT
>JAHDHS010000075.1 GCA_020631215.1 Hellea sp.
GCGCGGATACCGCCGACCCCGAAGCGCGGGATGTGCGCGTGTCTTTCCTGTTGGGTGAGGTCGCGGCGGATGTGCTGGCGCAATTCCCCGGAGTGGTTTTCAAAAATGATGTTCCCAGCGCGCTGACTGTGCGGGCCGACCCGGATCACGCCTACCGGATATTCCACAACCTGTTCAAGAACGCCGCGCAGGCCATGGCGCGCAGCCATCAGCGCAAACTAACCCTGAGTTCCGAGATCACAGAAAGCCATATCAATATCACCGTCGCCGATACCGGGCCGGGCCTGCCGACGCAGGCCAAAGAGAATTTGTTCGAAGCCTTTAAAGCCGGGCAGGGCGCGGGCAGCACCGGGCTTGGCCTGTCGATCTGCAAGGAACTGGCCGTGGCGCAGGGCGGGGATATTCAGCTGCTAAAATCCGATGAAACGGGGACGAGCTTTATCGTAAGCTTACCGAAAGCCTAGGGAAATTATCTGACCTCTTTCGCCGTGCCTTCACGGCGCGGATCGGCCCCGCCTGTCAGACTCCCGTCATCATTGCGGTAAATTATGTGCAGCCCGGAAATTTCGCCTTTGGACTTCACGACTTTATGCCCCATGCCTTCCAGTCCTGCGACAATCTCCTGCGTCATGCCGAATTCTGCGGCGGGACCCGTGCGGATCGGCTCATCCGTGACTTCGTCCTTCAGGCCCTTGGCCTCCATCCGCACAGAGCCGTTCCGCGCAATGACATTGGGCAGCTCTATTGCCTCTTGCGGGGACAGGCCCCAATCCACCATGCCGACAATCGTCTTGGCCGTATAGGCGATGATGGAATTCCCACCGGGAGACCCCGTTGTGAACAAAAACTCCCCGTCCGGATTAAACACAATATGCGGGCTCATAGAGCTGCGCGGGCGCTTATTCGGGGCAACCGCATTGGCAATGGGCAAGCCGTCTTTATCCAGCGCGCGGAATGAAAAATCCGTCAGCTGATTATTCAGCATAAAGCCATTCACCATGCGCTGACTGCCAAAGGCGGTCTCGATAGTCGTGGTCATGGACACAGTCAGCCCGTCTTTATCGACCACCGTAAAATGAGACGTCCCCGGCGAATTGGGCGTCGCATCCGCCCCGCGCACAAAGCCCGCCGGATTACCCGCCGTGACATTGGCAATCACATCATCCGGCTGAATTAATGCCGCGCGGGATTTCAGATAGGCCTTGTCCAGCATCGCCCCGGTCGGCACGTCAATAAAATCCTCATCGGCGACATATTTATCCCGGTCTGCATAGGCCAGAAAACTCGCCTCGATGAAATGATGCCAGCCCTCAAGACTTGGCCCTTTGGTCGCCATGTCAAAATTTTCCAGCATCCCCAAAATCGCCTGCACGGCGATGCCCCCGCTCGCAGGCGGGCGGGCCCCGCAGACCAGATGCGCGCGATATGTGCTGCACAGCGCCTCTTTCTTCAGCGGCTGATAGGCCGCCATATCCTCAAGCGTCATTGTTCCGGGCAAAGGCTCGGCCCGGGTCTTGTCGATAATGGCCTGCGCGATCGGCCCCTCCAGCAAAGCGCGGGGATTGGCCTGCAAAGCCCGCAGGGTGTCGGCATAGGCCGGATTATCCCGCACATACCCTTCGGGCAAAGTCGACCCATCGGGCAGGAAGAAATAGGCCTTCGCCTCCGGATCGTTTTTCATCACATAGGGCCCGAACCGCGCGACCAGAGACGCCATGCGCGGACTGACCGCAAACCCCTCTTCAGCGGTTTTGATGGCGGGCGCAAAGCTTTCCGCCCAAGCGAGCTTTCCGTAATCCTTATGCGCGGCGGACAGCATCACCATCGCTCCGGGTACGCCCGTCGAGCGGCCCGATGCAATCCCGTCAAAATAGCGCAAAGGCTTGCCGGTCTCAGGGTCCAGAAACATATCGGGCGTCACGCCTGCGGGCGCGGTCTCCCGCCCGTCATAGGCCCAGACCTTGGCCGCTTTGGGGTCATAGACCATCATAAACGCCCCGCCGCCTAGACCCGAGCTTTGCGGCTCCACGAGGCCCAAAGTGGTCTGCACCGCAATGGCCGCATCCACCGCCGACCCGCCCGCCGCCAAAATCTCCAGCCCCGCCTGCGTCGCATGCGGATTAGCCGCCGCCACCATGCCGGGGGACTTCACAGTGGTCGATGCAATAGATGTAGCCTTTTCATTCGGCGCAGAGATGTCAGCCCTCTCCGCCTGACACCCCGCCAAAGACAAGCCCGCCCCCAATAAAAACCAAGACAAAACCCGCATAAACCACTCCGGCCAAAACAAACCCGCAACATAACCGCAGAGCCAAGCAGCGCAAGGGGGAGGTGGGCCTTTGGGGTTTTAGCGACGCGTTTCTGATCACCTTTATTCGCGGGCGTCAGGTCAAAACAGCTAGACATCACTTTCTCTAATATAGCTATTTTCGCTTTGCGATGTTTCTGTTCTGGAATTATCGCTGTTGCGAGAGGAGTAGCGAATGAACCCAAACCGACAATGCCCATCGCAAAGGGCTTATGATATCATCATTGTCGGGGGCGCTATTATGGGGGCGTCGACGGCATGGTTTTTGTCAAAGAATAAAGACTTTGATGGCTCGGTTTTGGTCGTGGAACGCGACCCGACTTATGAGCATTCTTCCACCATGCACACCAATTCCTGTATGCGGCAACAATTCTCAACAGAGCTGAATGTTCGTATCTCGCAATATGCGGCGGAGTTTGTGAAAAACATTAGACATTTTATGGACGGGGATGAACTTGTCCCGGAGCTATCCATTCATAATTTCGGCTATATGTATTTTGCCGATAATGAAAATTTCGCCAAAATATTGCGGGAAAGCCAAGAGGTTCAGATTAAGGCCGGGGCCGGAACCCAAATTTTGAGCCCTGAACACATCAAGCAGAAATATCCATTTTATAATGTGGATGATATTGTTTTGGGATCAATCAATCTCGTCGATGAAGGCTATTGGGACGGGACGGCTGTCTTTGATGCTTGGCGGCGTCAATCCGGCAAGGCAGGCGTTGAATATATCGCCAATGAAGTTGTCGCCATGACCAAAAGCGCTGACGGCAGGAAAGTCGAAAGTGTCACCCTTAGGTCTGGTGAGGTCATTGGCTGCGGCGCAGTGCTCAACGCCTCGGGGCCGCGCGCCGGCCGGACAGCACAAATGGCTGGGATCCATGTGCCCGTCGAGCCGCGTAAGCGCTATAGCTGGATATTCGCAGCGGAACAGCCTCTCGATCAAGACCTGCCATTGACGATTGATCCCTCAGGTGTCCACGTTCGCGAGAATGGCGGCGGAACTTATCAATGCGGGGCCCATTCTGATATTGATCCGGCGGTGGACTTTGATGACTTTGTTATGGACTTAGATATTTGGGAAAACCATGTCTGGCCTATATTGGCCACACGTATTCCGCAATTCGAGGCGATTAAAGTTCAAAGCGAATGGGCCGGTCACTACGCCTATAATACTTTTGACCATAACGCGATTATGGGGCCCCATGACGAGGTGATAAATTTCTTTTTCCTCAATGGATTTTCCGGTCATGGATTGCAGCAATCTCCGGCAATGGGGCGCGGCACAGCGGAGATGCTCATTTATGGGGAATATAGGAGTCTGGATTTATCGCCTTTTAATTATAGGCGAATTCCTGATAATCTTCCGATCATCGAAAAAGCCGTTATTTAAAGATGATACTGAACAACTTGCCAAAAGCGTTTACGCGGCCAGTCAGCCCCTTTGCACCCATAGAAACCGGCCACAGGGCAATGGCCGGAATGAAGATTTTTGATGCCACCAAGAAAACCCGGGACTTAACAATATGACCGCCTTATTCACCCCGCTACAAGTCAAAGACATAATCTTTCGCAATCGCGTCGGTGTCGCGCCAATGTGTCAATATTCGTCCGAGAATGGTAAGGCGACGGATTGGCATATGGTGCATCTGGGCTCCAAAGCCGTTGGCGGCGCAGGGCTCATTATTGCGGAGGCGACGGGCGTTTCGCCCGAAGGCCGGATTACGCCGGGCTGCGCTGGTATTTGGAATGATGAGCAGGTTGAAGCGCTTATACCTATAAACCAATTTATCCATAAACACGGCTCAGTCGCTGGCATACAGATCGCGCATTCGGGCCGCAAAGGCTCATCTGCCAGGCCTTGGGAAGGCGGTGCACATCTCAAAGACGACGAGGGCGGCTGGCTTGTTCAGGGGCCAGCGGGCATCCCATTTGATCCTGATGGCCAAAGGCTGTGGAAAACCCCCAAAGCCATGACGTTGGATGATATCAAGATTGTACAAAGCCAGTTTGTGGAGGCCGCGAAACGCTCGCTGGCCGCTGGATATAAATTCCTCGAAATTCACGGTGCTCATGGCTACCTGCTCCATAGCTTCTTTACCCCGCTGGATAATGACCGGGCCGATGACTATGGGGGCAGTCTTCGTAACCGGGCCCGAATGATGCTGGAAATTGTTGAAGCGGTTTCCAAAGTATGGCCGGAAAACCTACCATTGGCAGTAAGGCTATCCGCTCATGACTGGATCGAAGGCGGATTAACAGAAGAAGACAATGCGCAAATGGCTATCTGGCTCAAAGAACGCGGGGTTGACTTCGTGGATTGCTCGGGCGGCGGCGCGACGCCCGCGGCGCGCTCATCTGTTGGAACCCGGACCGCGGATCAAGTGGGCGTTGCGGCTCACATCCGAAAACATGCACATATTAAAACCATGGCTGTTGGCTGTATTACAGAACCAGAGCAAGCCAATGAAATTATCGAAACCGGCATGGCTGATATGGTTCTTTTGGCCCGGCAAATGCTGCGCGATCCTTTTTGGACAATGCATGCAGCTCAAAAATTAGGGATCGATTATAAACAATTCCTGCCCAAGGCTGTCGGAACCTTCGTGT
>JAHDHS010000021.1 GCA_020631215.1 Hellea sp.
GGTGTTATCTGGTTTGGATGCAAATTCAAATGACGGATTTGTGAAGAGCTGTAAGTTTTCACAAACACTCTCTCCCCCTCGCTGCGCGCTGTAATATTTGGAGCAAAGGCCTAATTCACGAAGCGATTCCATAAAGAACCTTGCAATCGACTAAAAAGGCTGTCTTTATTCTGCTTCCCATCGGAGTGCGATATGAGCAGTAAGAATAAACCGGAACGCAATCAGTTTGAGTTTGAAAATTTAGACATCCTTAGAGGCTTTGGGGAAGTCAGGCAGTTAACCGGACAGGACGCCGCTTTTATATACGCGGAAACCTCCAAAGGCCCGATGCATATTGGCGGGCTAGCGATTTATGATCCATCCACAGCGCCGGGCGGTAAAGTCCGTTTCAAGGATATTCTCAATTTTGTTGAGCGCCGTAAGCATAAGGCAAAGACCTTCACGCAGAAACTCCGCAAAGTCCCCTTTGATGTTGATCATCCATATTGGGTTGAGGATCAGGATTTTGATATCGAGTTTCATACTCGGCACATAGCCTTACCGGAACCGCGTGACTGGCGGCAATTATGTATTCTGGCCGCGCGGCTGCATTCGCGCAAAGTCGATATGTCCCGTCCACTCTGGGAGCTTTGGGTGATTGAAGGCCTCGATAATATTCCCAACATCCCAAAGGGTTCATATGCTATTGTGTCAAAAGTGCATCATTGCGCGATAGACGGCTTGTCCGGCGCGGAAATGTCTATGGCGCTGCATACGCTTACGCCTGAAATCCCTCATGAGGAACCGCCAGTGGATTTGCGCCGGGCGCGCCCTCTTTCAGCGCCTGAAACCCTGATGCGGGCCCAGTTTAATGCTGCGACACGTCCGCTCAAAGCCATGCGCCTGGTGCGTAATATGCTCCCGAACCTGTTTGATTATGCCCGCGGCGTCACGGCCGGAGAGATCACCCCCTTCCGTACACGCGTCCCCAGAACCCGGTTCAATGGCCGAGTCAGCGGACAGCGCGTGGTTGGCGGGCAGGTTTATGATCTGGCCTCGATTAAGAGCATTCGCAAACAGTCAAAGGGCACAACGGTCAATGATGTTATGCTGACCATTTGCGGCGGAGCTTTGCGTGAATATCTGAAAGCAAAATCCGACCTGCCTCAAGACACCCTGATCGCCATGGCGCCTATGTCCGTGCGCAAAGAAGAAGAGCGCACAGCGGGCGGCAATGAAGTCTCCGCCATGAGCGTTGCCTTGGGCTCTCATATCGCCGATCCCATTGAGCGCCTGCATTACGTCACGGCGACCACTCAGGACGAGAAGGCGGCAGCCGGGACTTTGGGCGGGCGTGAAATCGCCGAGCTGAGTAAGCTGGCCCCCGCGACGATCTCCAAAGCCGCCATGCAAACCTATTTCCGGCTTGGGCTAGCCAATATGATCCAGCCGGTCTTTAATGCGGTTGTGTCCAATGTCCCGGGCGCGCCAGTCCCGCTTTATATGAACGGGGCGCGCATGGTCGCCAATTTTGGTCTCGGCCCCGTCATGGACGGTATGGGGCTGTTCCATGCCGTGACGAGTTACTGCGATCAAATGGCCGTCTGCTTTACGGCAGACCGTAAAATGATGCCGGACCCAGACTTTTATGCTGATTGTTTGTGGAATGCATATGAAGAGCTTTACGAAGCTTTGCATGATGACAAGGCCCCTCGCCTGACCCGCAAGTCACACACCAAAAAAGTCAAAGCCAATGACGCAGTTGCCCCTAAAAAGCCCGCGTCTAAATCTGCAACAAAGACCGAGCCCAAACCCAAGAAAGCGGTCAAAACCACCCGAACGAAAAAGACGGCGGTCAAAACAACCACCAAAGGCCCGGATGATTTGAAACGCATCAATGGCATTGGGCCCGTGCTGGAAAAACATTTACAGGCGGCGGGTATCACGACCTTTGATCAAATCGCGGCTCTGTCCGAAAAAGACATCGACAAAATCGAAACCGCCATGGACTTTAAGGGTCGTATCGCCAGAGAAAACTGGCTGGATCAGGCGCAGAAACTGTCAACAGAGTCCAAAGCCACACGACATTAGGGGACATCAATGCCAATCGCGACAACTGACTGGATTAGACATCACGCCCGCTCCAAAGCGGATCACCCTGCCCTGATAGATTTGTCCAGTCAGCGCCGCTATAGCTATTCTCAGATGCATGAGCGCGTCGGCCGCGCGGCGGGGATGTTGCAGGATAAAGGTGTGAAACGCGGGGATCGCGTCGCCTTTTTGATGCTCAACTCCTCTGACCTTTTGGAGATTATTTTTGGCTGTTGGCGGATTGGCGCGATTTGCGTGGCGCTGAATTTCCGTCTGACCCCCAGCGAGCTGACTTTCATTCTGAATAATTCCGGCACGGATGTTCTGATCTATGACAGCGCCTTTGCCGCCATAAAAGAGCCCCTGCAAAAAAGCACAGAGGTCAAACATTACATCCATTCTGATTGCATGGGCGACGATACGGAATATGAGCAAGGCTTGGCCGCCGCCACCCCGGTCATGGAAATGATCGACCAGACATTGGATGACACCTGTATGCTGATGTATTCCTCCGGCACAACTGGCACGCCCAAAGGCGTCATCATCACCCATGGTATGATGTATTTCTCACCGGCATCGGCATGCAGAGGCGGCGGCATGGACACGGAAAATGTCGCGCTGGCCAATATGCCGCTCTTTCATATCGGCGCGCTGAATGCCTCTGCGATACCGTCGCTCTGGCTAGGCGCAACTGTAGTCACGATGCGCCTGTTTGACCCCAAGGCTACGCTGGACGCGATCAATGACCCTGAATTAGGCATCACATCACTCTTCATGGTGCCCGCCGCCTATAATGTTATGCGCACTTTGCCCGGCGTGGATGAGGTAGACTTCTCCCGTATTCAGTCCGCCATCACAGGCGCGGAGACCGTCCCGACCGAGCTGGTCAAATGGTGGCACGCCAAAGGCGTCATTATTCAGGAAGGTTACGGCATGACGGAAACCACGGCGGCAGGCTGCCTGCTGCCCAAAGAAGATGTGCCCGCCAAAGTCGGCTCCGCCGGTAAGTCTTATATCCACTCCGAAATCCGTATCGTCGATGAGGCGGGCCAAACATGTGCGCCCAATGTGCAGGGCGAGATCTGGTTCCGCGGGGCCTGTATCACGCCCGGCTATTGGAAACGACCCGAAGCCAATGAAGAGGCCTTTGTCGATGGCTGGTTCCGAAGTGGCGATATCGGCCGCATGGATGCAGACGGCTATATCTATATCGATGACCGAATGAAGGACATGTATATTTCCGGCGGGGAGAATGTTTATCCGGCCGAGATCGAAAACCTGCTTTACCAAATGCCGCAAATCGCCGAATGCGCCGTGATTGGCGTCGCCAATGAAAAATGGGGCGAGACAGGCTGCGTCGTCGCGGTGATCGCCAAAGATTGTGAGCTCTGTCTGGATGATATCCTGGATCATGTCGGGGACAAAGTCGCCAAATTCAAACAGCCGCAGCATTTGCATATCGTCGAGGCCTTGCCGCGCAATGCCACCGGCAAGGTGTTGAAATTCGAGCTGCGCAAATCAGTACCCACAGAATTGGGGCTGTAATTTGAAAGAAAAAATTACTTTCTTTTTAACCTCTCCCTCCCCAAGTTTGCAAAAACCGGAAAGAATCAGGATCACTATGACAAAAGCCAGCACCGTCAGAATCAAACGCCCGCCCCGGATTTTAATCCCCTTTGAAACGCCGCGCGCGATATCTGAATATGCTTGGCTGAATTTTTCCAAACCCATGCTCAGCCTCGCCCCGAAAGGCGATGGCCATAGCGTTCTTGTCTGTCCCGGTTTCATGGCGAGTGATATGTCGACTGTGCCGCTGCGCCGCTTTCTGAAAAAGAAAGGCTATGATGTGCATGGTTGGCAGTTAGGCCGCAATCTGGGCGTCAATACAACGGGCGTGCGGGTCGAGAAGCTGATAGATCAAATCAAAGCGCTTTATGACAGCAGTGGCGGTAAAGTCACCTTGATCGGCTGGAGCCTGGGCGGCGTGATGGCACGCGAGGCGGCCAAGATCGCGCCGGATTATATCCGTCAGGTCATCACACTTGGCAGCCCTTTTTCCGGAGGTGCCCGCCATTCCAACATCACTTGGCTATATGAAAAAATCACAGGTCATGTTCCCCATCGCGAAGACATGAAAGAGATGGAAATCAATTTACCCAACGCACCAGAGGGCATTCCTACGACGTCCATTTTCACAAAGACGGATGCGATTGTGCCTTGGCGCAGCTGTCTGGAAAAACCCTCCCCGCTGACCCAAAACATCCGCGTTTATGCCAGCCATTGCGGAATTGGCGTTAATCCGGTTGTGTTTGCTTTACTCGCAGATCGGCTTGTGCATACACGCGAAAGCTGGGTGGAATTTAAGAGAAAAGACCACCCTATTCTAAAGGCTGCCATGCCCAGACAACGCTATTGAAGCGTGCCCATAATGAGGGAATAGATCAAAACACTCGCGCCCCCTGTCAGGGTAAAGCCTATGATCATGATAATGCCGTCCCGCGCGAGAATCCCCAGGCCCAGGATACAAATAATCGCGCCCGGTATCGCGACGCCAAATGGCACGGCCCCCAGCGGAAAAAGCGTGATCGCCAAAATGATGCTGATCAGCGCCGCCATATAACGCGCGGGTTTGCCCGTCGCCCAAGCCAAGCGCGGGCGTACAACCCCGTCCACTTTCCGCAGAACCGGACGGACAACCTGTTTCGTCTTTTTGACCTTTGCCCGTTTGACGATGACTTTCTCGATAAATCTTGGCATCCAGGGATGGTCACGCCCCAGCAGTAGCTGAATTGCGAAGGAAATAATGATCAGCCCCAACGCGATGGGCACGCCCGGAATAGCCCCCAAAGGCGTAATCAGAAACAAACCGCACAGGGTCAAGACTGGCCCAAAAGCCCGGTCCCCAAAGGATTCGACAATTGCTTTTAAATCGGCCTGCTCACCATTTTCTCCCACGGCGGCATCGACATGATCCAGCAATCCTTCCAGCGGTTTTTCGCCCTCTGACATGTTACGTCCTGCAAAGCCTAGGCCCTGCCTATAGTCCGGTGGCCAGCAAACGCAAAGCTGAAATACAGTCGGATTATTCGGCTAGTTTTTTTGATATTTTTTTCAAAATCACATCGCCCAAACGCGGAAAGAACCGCATGATGATATGGAAAAGATGCGCATCCTTGCCCACTTTCACACGTTTGCGGTTTTTCTCAATACCGCGAATGATTTTCCCGGCAACATACTCTGGGTCAACGCCCGTTTTATGCGCCATTTCAAAATTCTTTTTAGCCTGCTCGACATCATCAGATTCTTCTAGCGTGGCCATAATCATATTTGTGCGGATTGCGCCCGGATGAATGCTTGTCACGCCAATGCCGCGCAAGCCCCATTCCGCCCACAGCGAGTCTGAGAGCAGCTGCACCCCCGCTTTGGTGGCGCAGTAAGAAGACTGCCCCGGCAGGCCCAGAAAAGACGACATCGAGGACAGATTGACGACATGCGCGGCCTCGGCCTGCCCCAGAGCTTCGTCAAAGAAGTGACAGCCATAAATGACACCCCATAGATTGATCCCGACCATGCGTTCCCAATCTTTAAGGCTATGCGTCGAGAAACTTTTCTGAAGCGTAATTCCGGCATTATTGATCAGGATGTTGACACCGCCATGGGCCGCAAGCACCTCATCTCGCAAAGTCTGCATGGCCTCTTTGGAGGTCACATCGACAATATGCTGTGTGACTTTGCCTGCATTGGAGGGCAGAGAGCCAGCCGTTTTCGCCAGTCCTTCCGCCGATATGTCGACCAAAGCCAAAGCACAGCCTTTCTCGGCCAACGCCGCCGCAACGGCGCCGCCGACGCCGCCCCCCGCCCCTGTGATAACCGCAACATATCCCGGTTTTATATCCATGATTTACGCCTTTGTCTTTTCGCGGGGGTCGCGCTTCCGGCCCATACCCGTTTCATAAAAACTGCCGCCGGTTTTAAAGCCCCAACCAAGCATACGGTCAAAAGCCACATGGGTGATCCAGATAATCGCAATCATTTTGGCCGTGCTGTGATCTGCCAGAACCCCATAGGTGCCAAGCGCCGATGGCCAGATAAGCCAATGGGTCAGATTATAGAGCGTGCTGCCCAGTTTGTGACTTTTCAGATATCCGATCGCCCCGGCATCCGGCAGAAAAAACAAAAGAATGAAGGTAAGCCAGCTATAACCGCTGAAATAATAAGCCGTCAGGCCCAAACAAAAAACGGCCAGCATTTCAGTACGGCGAAGCGCTATGGGATGGGTCAGCATATTTTATCTCATCAATTTGACGTAGGAATCAATCAATTCCCGAATGCGGGCATAATCGGTTGGACGGGCCCCATTTTCGGCAATATGTATCGCGGCCTGTGACAGAGAGCCCAGCAACATAGACAGGATTAAGCGGTCTGGCGGGTTCTTAAATAAGCGCGACATACGCCGCGTCGCGGCTTGTGTGATCGGCCCTTGTGTCATGCGCCTGCGGCCAAGCAATACCGGCCCGTCTATCAGGATGATTTGCCTGAACTGTGGGTCTTCACAGTTTTTCATAAAGCCCGTCCAGATATCCTGCACCTTGGCTGTTTCGCGATGTTCGATTGATTCTATGATTTCCGCTTCGATCTGTTCGGTCACGGCGGTGAATAGGCCAAGCTTGCTTTTGTAATAATGATAGATTGGCCGCACCGTGACATCACAGGCCTCGGCGATATCTTCCAAGCTGGTGTCTGCATAGCCTTGCTCGCCAAATAACTCTCGCGCGGCTTTCAACAGGCTGGCCTGTGTTGTTTCACGGCGCTCTGCCTGTGTTCGGCGTTTCCGGCTCATGCGGCGACCTCATCATTGAGCACACAGCGAATACCGTCTGGATGCTGGATAAGCGGTACGCAGAAATTACAATGGGTGCAACCGCTGTCATAATCCGGATTTTCCGCAGCCCGTTTCACAAAGTCCGGGTCTTTGATCAGAGCGCGGCCCAGCTGTACGAAATCAAAACCACTCTCGAAGACACGATCAATATCCGCCCGTGTCGACACCCCGCCAATATATATGACAGGGCAATTCACATTTTTTTTGATTCGCTTCGCTGACTCTAAAAGATAAGTCGGCTCATAAGGGTATTTTTTCCACATAAGCGGCCCGGCCACTTTTAACAACGCTTTCATGACAGCGCGGTCCTGCATCGCGACCATCCCTCTGGCGACACTGTCGCCGCGAAACATATACATGGAATTATAGCTGGAGGTTCCGGCGCTGGGGATCAATGCGTCGATACCGGCTTGATCCAGAGATTGGGCCACACGCAGACCCAAATCATAATCCACGCCGCCCTTTACAGCGTCGGTCATGGAAATTTTTCCAAGAATTGGAAAATCTGCGCCGACTTCTCCCCTCATGGCTGCCAAGACCTGAAGTGGCAGGCGCATACGGTTTTCATGGCTGCCGCCATATTCGTCTCTGCGCTTATTCGTTTTCGGGCTGATGAATTGCGACAGCCCATAGCCGTGGCCAAAGTGAATCTCGATGGCGTCAAAGCCGAAGTTTTTCATGAAAGCTGCGGCCTGTCTGTAGGTCTCTATCAGCACATCAATATCATTCTGGGTCATCGCCGGGGCTATGAAGCGTCCGACCGTTGCGCCAATCCCGACAAACATTTTTGATGGGCCTTTGGGCGGGCTGTTTTTCTCCAGATTTTGCAGCTGTGAAAAATGACCGCAATGAGTCACCTGCCCGGAAACCTTCGTGCCGGTCTGTTTCAGATCTTGAATAAGGGCGCGCAGCCTATCCTCAATCCCCGGATGCAGCCACATCATATTATCCATGATCCGGCCATCCGCCTCCGTGGTGCAATATGACAAGGTCGTCATGCCGACACCGCCATCGGCGATCCCTTTCTGGAAATTCTGCAAACGCTCACCCGGAACGCCATCCGGAGTCATGCCTTCAAAGGTCGCCGCTTTCAGGATTCGGTTTTTCAGTTTCAGCGATCCGAGAGTTGCCGGTTTGAATGCGTCTTGCCCGTTCAAAATATGCCCATTGATAAACTTATGTAACAAGGCTACATAACTGAGATAAAAGAGCGTTGCAATGGGGACAATATGAAACGTTTTATAATAGGGCTCGTCGTAGGTCTGGTGCTTTTGTTAACCATAAATGCACTGAAAAATCGCTTTTTTACGCCGGAAATAGCGCGGCCTGACTTGGATTTGCCACTGGCTCCGCAAATGGCGGACCCTTCATCGGCTCCAATGGATATGAATTTTCCGCCGAAAAACACCTTTGCTGCGGACGGGGTCAACCCGATTCCTCATGGCGACCCGGCCCAGCAAGACAGCACGCCCCTGCCCGGCCCGATGGATCAAACCCGCCGTCTGCGCCCGGATGAAATCACCTATCAATATCTAGGACCGGGTCATTTTGGCGCTTTTACATCCGGACTTTACCCGGATGGACGCCGTCTCATCTGGTCAAACGGGGTCAATGGCGTGTTCAAGATAGACGAAGAAAGCTATGAAATCATTGACCATTTACCCTCAAGCGTTGCTGAGAAATATGATGAGACTTGGGGCAATAAGATGCTGGCCAAGCTGGATAAGAATAATGGCGCTACGGCCATAGGCACCGCCGTGAAATCCATGATGCCTCTTAAAGACTTGTCCGGGGTCTACACGGTCGTCGGGGCAAATGACTGGTTTTACATCGCCCGCAAGGACGGGTCAGTGATCGCCTATGGTGATGCCGTTCCGGGCGATGCGGGCTCCAAGATTGTCGAAAAAGCTCAGTTCCAGTTGCCGCCTGAACTCACCGGCGCCAGCGTCGGCATGAACATGACCTATGACGGCTGGATCATATTCCCGCTCGAAAAAGGGGATATCATCGCCGTTTCCCCTGATTTATCTGAGTATAGGACGGTGCGTTTAAAACATGCCGATAGCGAAGACACCGAAACCCGCGGGACAGGTTATGGCTGGGTGCGCAACTCCATTGCCATAGATAAAGACGGCGGCATCTACGTTGCCTCCCGTAATCATATGCACAAGGTCGTCTGGACCGGCGATCAGCTCTCGGTAGATTCGGCTGACGGTGCTTGGACAGCCAAATACAGAAACGGGACAGGTGAAGGCACAGGGGCCACGCCTAGCCTTATGGGATTTGGCGAAGAAGATAAATTCGTTGTGTTCACAGATGGGGATATTCGCATGAACGTTGTGCTTATGTGGCGGGATGACATTCCAGGAGACTGGCAGGCACCCGAAGCCGCGCCTGACCGCCGCATTGCCGGTCAGGCTCCTGTGGATATGGGCGATCTGAAAGTGCAAGAAATACAATCAGAACAAACAGTTATTGTGGCAGGTTATGGGGCGCTCGTCGTGAATAATACACCTCGAAATACGCCATTTTTTATGCCCACAGAGGGTGTCGGCCGTGGCGCAACCATCGGGCCTTTAGGCAATAATCCTAAGTTTCAGCCATTTGGCGTTCAGAAGTTTGAGTGGAACCCGTCCGCCCGGCGCCTTGAGACAGCCTGGGTGAATGAAACCATCAGTTCTCCCAATGGCGTGCCTTGGGTCTCCACTGGGTCCGGGCAAGTCTATTTCATAGGCGCGCGGGATAATGAATGGACTCTCGAAGCTGTCAATTGGCTGACAGGCGAGCCGACTTTTCATTACATTCTTGGGGGTCAAAAATATAACAATATGTTCTCCGGCCCCACAATCGACGAACAGGGCCGCGTTTTTGTTGGGGCCTATTTCGGGCGCTTACGAATAGAGCCTAAGAATAACAGGTGACACCAGCCTGTAAATTTAACGTGCGATTTCAGCCGCTTAAAGCTATGTTCTTTAGGCGACTTTTTCGCGGGTCAGACCGAATTCCGCCCAGACGATATTCAGCGCAGCCATAAGCTCGTCCATCATGGCGTCTGTGTGAAACGGGCTGGGCGTCAGGCGCAGCCGCTCCGTCCCTCTTGGCACGGTCGGGTAATTGATCGGTTGAGAGTAAATTCCGAAATTCTCAATCAGGCGATCTGAGATGGCCTGACATTTGACCGGGTCACCTACCATCAACGGAACGATATGCGTTGGCCCGTCAATGAAGGGATATCCCCCTGCCCGCAAGCGCGCCTTTAGCTCATTGGCACGTTCTTGATGCTGAGTGCGTTTCTCCGGCGTGACCTTTAGGACTTTCACCGAACGTAACGCACCCGCCGCCGTGCTGGGCGGAATAGAAGTTGTAAAGATAAAGCCGCTGGCCATTGACCTGATCGCATCAACAATCACGGTATCCGCCGCAATATAGCCACCAACCATGCCATAAGCTTTGGCCAATGTACCCTGAATAATATCGATACGGTCCATCAGCCCGCGCTGCTCGCACACACCTCCGCCTGTTGGCCCATACATGCCAACCGCATGTACTTCATCAATATAGGTTAGTGCGTTGTATTTATCGGCTAAATCACAAATCTGCTCGATGGGCGCAATATCAGCGTCCATGGAATAAACACTCTCAAAGGCAATCAGCTTGGGCGTTTCCAGCGGAAGTCTGGCGAGTTGTTCTTCCAAATCAGCGACATCATTATGTTTGAAAATATGCTTCTCGCAGCGTGCGTTGCGAATGCCGGAGATCATGGAGGCGTGATTTTTCTCATCCGAGAAAATATGCAGACCCGGCAAAATTTGGCTCATCACGGACAAAGCTGCTTCATTGGCAACATATCCGGATGTAAACACTAAAGCTGCTTCTTTTTGGTGCAAGCTAGCTAGCTCCGCTTCAAGCTGTACATGGTAACGGGTCGTACCTGAGATATTGCGCGTGCCGCCGGAACCCGTACCGGCCGCATCTACCGCGGTTTTGACGGCTTCGACGATACATTCATTCTGCCCCATACCGAGATAATCATTGGAGCACCAAACGGTGATTTCCTGCTCACTGTCGGGCTTAAACCATGTCGCTTTGGGGAACTCTCCGGCTTTACGGCGAATATCGCGGAAAATCCGGTAACGCCCCTCCGCACGGACAGCCTCCACGGCGGCGGCAAAATTATCTCTGAATTTCAAGCTCATAAGCGTGAATCCTTGGTTCCTAGCAGCCTATAGACAATTCCGTATTGAAATACCAATAGCCAAATGCCGCAGAGTGACTTATGTCGCAGGCAGCTATTCAGGTCAAAACGTTTAAGCCAATGGAGTTGATTGTGAGCGCCTATCCACAGCTAAGATTACGCCGGAAACGTCAGGCCGATTGGTCTCGGCGCTTGGTGGCGGAAACGCAGCTGAGCGTGAATGATCTGATCTGGACGGCAGTGATCTCTGACAGTGTTGATGACCGGGAGCCTGTCCCAAGCTTGCCTGGTGTGAACCGCCTATCGATTAACGCCTTGGTTGAAGAGGCCAAAGCCGCCCGTGATATGGGCATCCCTGCTCTAGCCCTGTTCCCGCACATCGATCCGAAAGCGAAGGATGAAGCTGCAAAAGAGGCACTAAATCCGGACGGCTTAGTGCCGCAAGCTGTCAGGGCATTGAAAGATCAAGTGCCCGGCATTGGCGTCATCGTGGATGTGGCCCTGGATCCCTATACGTCTCATGGGCATGACGGCGTGATGACGGGTGAGACGATTCTCAATGATGAAACCGTCGAAATATTGGCGAAAAGTGCCATTATTCTGGCCAAATCAGGGGCGGATATTGTGGCACCTTCGGATATGATGGATGGCCGCGTCGGGGCAGTACGCGACGCGCTCGACGGCGCCAATTTCAAGGACGTCATGATTATGTCCTATGCCGCTAAATATGCCTCCGGCTTTTACGGGCCTTACCGAGATGCCATCGGCACATCTGCAGCCCTGAAAGGCGATAAGCGCACCTATCAAATGGATCCGGCCAATAGCGATGAAGCCTTGCATGAGGTCGAGCTCGACCTGCTGGAGGGCGCAGACATGGTGATGGTAAAACCCGGCCTGCCCTATTTAGATATCGTCCGGCGCGTCAAAGACGAGTTCCGCGTGCCGACCTTTGCGTTTCAGGTCAGCGGCGAATACGCCATGATCATGGCCGCCGCGCAAAATGGCTGGCTGGAGGAAGAGCGCGTCATGCTGGAAAGCCTGATGAGCTTCAAACGCGCGGGCTGTGACGGTATATTGACCTATTTCGCACCCACGGCCGCGAAATTACTAAGTTAAACGTCGCAGCAAACTCGACGTATCCCAGCGTCCGCCGCCCATTTCCTGGACATCAGCATAATAACCGTCGACCAATTCGGTAATCGGCAGCTCTATCCCCAATGACTTGGCCGTCTCCATGACGATGCCCAAGTCCTTGCGCATCCAGTCAACGGCAAAGCCGAAATCAAACTCGTCTTTAGCCATGGTAATCGCGCGGTTATCCATTTGCCAACTTTGCGCCGCCCCCTTGCCGATGGCGGAGTGAACCTCTTCCATGTCCAGCCCGGCTTTTTGGGCAAAAAGCACAGCTTCGGACAGGCCTTGTAGCAGTCCTGCAATGCAGATTTGATTGACCATCTTGGTCAGCTGTCCGGCCCCGCTTGGCCCCATAAGCTTAACCGCTTTGGCGTAGCTTTGTATGATGGGTTCTGCGGCTTGGAAATTCGCCTCGTCCCCTCCGCACATCACCGTCAACTGTCCATTTACGGCTCCGGCTTCACCCCCGGAAATCGGGGCATCCACAAAACCCAGCCCCTTTTCTTTGGCTTTGGCGTAGCACTCACGCGCGCAGGCATCAGAGGCTGTCGTGTGATCTGTGATAATCGTGCCCGTTTTCGCTTCGGGCAGAACCTCCTCCATCACCGCATAAACATCCTTGTCCTCCCCGACACATAGGAAAATGAAATCTGCGTCTTTGATCGCCTCAGCTATGGTTTCAAAGGCATGTCCGTCATATTCCGCTGCCCATGACACTGCTTTGGCCTGTGTCCGGTTCCAAACAGATACCTCATGACCCGCGCCAACCAAATGTCCGGCCATAGGATATCCCATAACCCCCAGACCCAGAAATGTGCATTTCGCCATTTATAGGCTCCTTTTTTCATAATTCTCTTGCGTCATGACAACTGTTTCCATCAAAAGTAAAGCATGACAAGGGGACAATCATCATATGGGATTATGAGGACAGGCTTATGTTAGCTTTGTCAGAGCCCGTGATGATGTGGGCAGTCTTTGGCATCATCACTGCTAGTGTTTATTGCTACGTGCGGGAACGCTTCTCCATCGAAGCAATTTCTATCGGCGTCATTCTGGCACTTATGCTGTTCTTCCACATCACAGGCGGAGAGCGCCCGCCTATGAGCAATGCCGAGATTTTATCAGGCTTCGCTGCCCCGGCACTTGTGACTATTATGGCCCTTCTTGTGATTGGTCAGGGGATGTTCCAGACTGGCGCATTGGAAGGGCCAATTGTTCGAATTAACTCCGCTCTGGAAAAATCGCCGCGTCGTACATTGGCTTTGGTATTTGCCATCGCGTTTGCCGTCTCCATGTTCATCAACAACACGCCCGTCGTCGTCATGTTCATTCCGGTATTAGCGGCCATGTCGTCGCAACTGCGCCAGAAGGCCTCGCGTTACATGATGCCGCTTAGTTTTATCTGTATTCTGGCGGGTATGACGACTTTGATCGGGTCCTCCACCAATCTACTGGTCAATGACGTTTTACAGCGAACGGCGGATATGTCTCTGTCCTTCTTCACGCAATTCTGGCCCGGTATCACCCTGGCCATTATTGGTGCAGCCTATATCATTTTCTTTGCGCCAATTCTTCTGCCTGATCGGGAGGGCCCAGAGCAGGAAATGACGCAATCCGGGCAGCAATATATCGCGCAAATACGGGTAACTGAAAACCATCCTTTGGTTGGGGCCGCGCCAGTGGCAGGCCTTTATACCAAGCTGAAAGACGTGACGGTGCGGATGGTATTGCGCGGGGAAAGGTCTTTGCTGCCCCCCTTTGAAGCCGCTTTACAGGTCGATGATGTCTTAGTTGTTGCCGCCACACGAAAATCCTTATCATCACTACTGTCCTCCCAGCCTGAATATCTGAAAGGCATGTTGGAGATTACCGGATTTGAAGAAGGCGGGCGAGATCATGATGGAGACGAGACCATCGTGATCAGCGAGGCCGTGGTCGCACCGGGCTCCCGTATGATAGGCCGTAATATCGAACAGATCGGCTTTAGGCGGCAAACAAATTGCCTTGTGCTGGGCATACAGCGGCGCTCGCGCATGATCCGAACCCGCATGCTGGACATACGCCTTGAGGCCGGTGATGTCCTGCTGCTTTTCGGATATGACGCCGACGTTCGTTCCCTGCGCAGTGAACGTGATTTGCTACTCTTGGATTGGTCTAAGGTTGAACTGCCGGACATTCGTAAGTCTATCTATGCGCGCTTGATATTTTTCACGACAATTTTGCTGGCCGCAACTAGCCTATTGCCCATTGAGATTGCGGCTCTGACCGGGGCTATGGCGATGATCGCGACAGGCTGTTTGAATATCCGTCAAGCCATTCGCGCACTGGATATGCGGATATTCCTGTTAATCGGGGCGGCTTTTGCCATGGGTCTGGCGCTGGAAAAAACGGGAGGGGCGAGTTTCATAGGCGAGTCTGTCGCTTCGGCTTTTATTCCTTATGGCGATCAAATTGTTATTGCTGCCGTCTTTATAATCATCGCCTTCTTTACCAATATAATCTCCAACAGCGCGACAGCTCTAATCTTTGCGCCCATCGCCCTGTCAGTCTCTCAACAAGCCGGGATTGAGCCGATTATTATGGTTTTAACGGTGATTTTTGCGGCCAATTGCTGTTTCGTGACGCCGATTGCCTATCAAACCAACTTGCTGGTCATGGGCCCCGGCCATTACAAATTTTCTGACTTTATCCGCTTCGGCCTGCCGCTGACACTGCTATTATGGATAAGTTATGTCTTGCTAGTTCCGGTATTTTTTGGATTGTAGGCTTATGTCGCATCCTTTTGATCCGAACCGTTTGCAATTCTATCTGACGATCCCGTCGCCCTGCCCTTACCTGCCCGGACGAATGGAGCGTAAAATTTTCACACAGCTCGATCCACTGAGCGGCCCTTATTTGAACAACTATCTGACCCATGCAGGATTTCGCCGTTCACAAAATGTAATCTATCGTCCGGCGTGCGAGACGTGCCGGGAATGCCGTAGCTTGCGTGTAAATGCAGAGCAGTTCCTTCCAAATAAGAGTTTTCGGCGGACGTTAAAGCGCAATGAAGACTTATCCATTTCCTATGCCGAAGCGATCGCGACGCAGGAACAATTTGATTTGCTACAGACCTATCTGGACAGCCGACATGCGGGCGGTGGTATGAACCTGATGGATTTCATCCGTTATGAAATGATGGTTGAGGAATGCGCCTCGGAAACAGAAATCGTTGAATATCGTGATGCGGAAAACCACCTGATCGCCTGTATGCTAGTAGATCGGTTAGATGACGGATTATCTCTGGTTTACAGTTTTTTTGATCCTGTCGAAAGCCAGCGTTCGCTCGGCAATTACATGATATTGACCCAAATTCAGCGATGCCGGGATAAAGGCCAGCCTTATCTTTATTTGGGTTATTGGGTACCCGACAGTCCTAAAATGCATTATAAATCAAGATTTAAGCCCTGCGAAGTTCTAGGACATGCGGGCTGGAGACCGCTCCCCTCATGAGCGTCAAACGCAGGGATATCGTGATCGGGGCCGCCGCTTTGGCGACAGGCGCAAGTGTGGTTGGAGCGCTGCGTCCAGACAAAAAAGCCGCGCCGCAAAACCGCAATACAGACATTGCCTCTCCAAATATCTCTAAAAACAGACGCCAGTTAAGACTGGCCACATCCTGGCCAAAGGACTTTCCGGGATTGGGACAGATGCCCAATTATATCTCTGAGCGCGTGCGGGAAATGACGGACGGACGGCTGGATATCAAAGTCTATGCGGCCGGAGAATTAGTCGGGGCCTTAGAGTGTTTTGATGCGGTCTCCACAGGCGCGGCAGATATGTACCATGCCGCCGAGTATTACTGGCAGGGAAAAGCCAATGGTTTTACCTTCTTTACGGCTGTTCCCAATGGGATGACTGCCGCGGAAATCATGGGCTGGATCGACCATGGCGGGGGGCAGGAATTATGGGATGACCTATCCGCTGGCTTTAATATCAAACCCATTCAAGCGGGGAATACTGGCCATCAAATGGGAGGATGGTACAAGCGGGAAATGCAGTCTTTAGAAGACTTTAGAGGCCTAAGAATGAGGATTCCCGGTCTTGGGGGTGAGGTCATTCGGCGGCTGGGGGGCACGGCGGTCGCCCTGCCTGGCGGCGAGATATTCCAAGCCCTGCAATCGGGCGCGATTGATGCCACCGAATGGGTCGGCCCTTGGAATGATGTGTCCTTCGGCTTTCACCGCGAAGCCAAAAATTACTACGCGCCGGGCTTTCATGAGCCGGGGGCGTCGCTGTGCCTGGGCGTGAATTTAGATGTCTGGAACAGTTTCAGCCGCGCAGATCAGGCCGTCATTGAGAATGCCTGTCAGGCCGTCAATCACTACAGCTTGGGGGAGTACACGACGAAAAATGGCAGTTGGCTCAAGGTCTTAGCCAAAGATTATAACATCATCCCCAAAATCTTCCCCGACGAAATTACGCGTGAGGTTGGGCGGATTGCCGATGATGTTGTCGCTGAATTCGGCAATAAGGATAAGACCACACAAAAGATCTTTGAGAGCTATTTAAGCGCCCGCGATACGTCGCGTAAATGGACCGAAATCTCTGACGGGCTGCATATACGCGCGCGCCAAATCGCCCTCGACAAATAGTATGGAGATGGCGGGCAACATATTGCAGGCCATAGGCTGGGCGTTCCTTCCGGCGCTGTTTTTGCCCGTTTTTTGCCTATTTTCGAGCCATTTATGGTTAACAAAATCCTTCGCGCCTGCTGTCATCCGGACAATTGACAGTTTTACCTATCATTTGGGCGAAATCGTAAAATGGGCCCTCCCCCTGCTCGTGCTCTCGGTCGCGGCGTCGGTCTTTGCCTTGTCAATTTTCGGTGTCACCACGACCAAGCTTTTAGAAAGCGCGAGATATTTTCAAGCGGTTGTCATCATGCTGGGTGCAGCTGCGACCCTGCTGGCGGGGCAGCATGTTCGGGTTGATGTTTTTCACTCAAAGATGGGCCCAAAGGCCAGAGCGCGTGTAGACCTGATCGGTTTTTATGTTTTGCTTTTACCGACCTGCCTGTTGATCCTTTGGAATTCACAAAGCTTTGTCAGCTTTGCTTGGAACATCTTTGAAGGCTCGGCGGAGGCCGATGGCATTCAAGCTGTCTATGTACTGAAAACCCTCATCCCGGTATTTGCGGTTTCCATGATTATCCAAGGCCTTTCGATCAGCCTTCGCGCAGCCATGTGCCTGGCCGGCCTTGAGCGCCCGCCCTGCCCCAAACATATTCCGCCACTGTTTCGTCCTGATGACGCCCATAGACCGGAGACGCAAATATGACAGGCGCCGAGATACTCGCTGCCCTGATGTTTATCAGCGCCTGCGGCGCGCTGATGGGCGGTTATAATGTGGCTTTCACCCTCTCCGGTGTATCGCTGCTCTTTGCCGGGATCGGTGTTTTAACCGGACATTTTGATACAGTGTTCCTTTTGTCTTTGCCCGGCCGGATCTATCCCCTCATCACACGGGAAATTCTAATCGCTGTGCCTTTATTTGTTTTCATGGGGGTGATGCTGGAAAAATCCCGCATCGCCGAAGACTTACTGACCAATATGAGCGATCTGTTTGGCCCCATGCGAGGCGGGCTTGGGATATCCGTAATCTTTGTCGGCGCGCTCTTGGCGGCCAGTACCGGAATCGTAGGTGCCACAGTTGTGACCATGGGCCTGCTGTCCCTGCCGACGATGCTAAAGCGCGGCTATGACACATCTTTAGCCTCCGCTTCTATCGCGGCGTCCGGCACTTTGGGACAGATTATCCCGCCCTCTATCGTGCTGGTCATTTTGGGCGATCAAATATCCAACGCCTTTCAAGAGGCGCAGCGCAGTTATGGCCTGACCAGCAACAAAATTGTCTCGGTCGGTGACCTCTTTGCCGGAGCCCTTCTGCCCGGACTGATTCTGGTTCTGGCCTATGCAGCCTATATTTTCATGACCGCCGTTATAACACCGGCCAAAGCGCCCGCCCAAAGCTGGCCGGATGACACAGAGGTCAAAACCCTGCTTTGGAATTCAGCCAAAGCCATGGTGCCGCCCATTTTCCTGATTATCGCCGTGCTGGGCTCCATTCTCTCCGGCTATGCGACCCCGACGCGCGGCGCGGCGCTTGGGGCCTTGGGGGCCATGTTATTGGCCACCTACAAACTCAATAGTGATGCAGGCGGATCGGTCTGGATAAAACGCTTTGCCGCGCTCGCGGCGGCAGCCTTTCTGGCTCTGATTGCGGTTGACCTGACGGGGGTCGATCTACGGCTGACACAGGAAAACTGGGAAGGCCCCGAAGTGCTGGCCGGCGGAGTGGCGGCCGTACTGGTTGCGTTGGGTGCGATCGGGACAGGTCTGGCCACGCTTTGGCTGGCCAGATCCGGCCGCTTGGGCGAGGTTTCGCGTTCCACTATGCAGATCATCTGTATGGTCTTTGTCATCCTGATCGGCGCAACCATCTTTAGTCTGATTTTCAGAGGCCTAGGCGGAGACGAGATGGTCGCCAGATTATTGGAAGCCGCCCCCGGCGGGATTTGGGGGGCTTTCACACTGGTCATGCTGATCATGTTTATACTGGGCTTCTTCCTGGACTTCATCGAGATTACATTTGTTGTCGTTCCCTTGGTAGCACCGCCGCTACTGGCCGCCGGCATGGACCCGATCTGGCTGGGGGTCATCATGGCGCTGAACCTGCAAACCAGTTTCCTCACCCCGCCCTTCGGCTTTGCGCTGTTTTACCTACGCGGCGTCGCCCCGCCGCAGGTCGAAACCCATCATCTCTATCGCGGGGTCATTCCCTTTATCGCCATACAGTTGGCGTTAATTTTACTGGTCGTGTTCTTTCCGCAACTTGCCACGACTTTGCCCGAGTTTATGGCGGGATAGGCTTTTAGCTTGAATTTTCGTGCGTTTTCGCGTTTAAATGACTTAAAATAACATAGGGTCATCTCATGGAAATCTTTTTGGTTTTAATCGGCATTATTGTCGCCTTAGCCTTCCTGATCATAGGAATTTACAACCGATTGGTCGCGTTGCGCCAAACGGCCAATCAAGCTTGGTCGGATATCGAAGTGCAGTTGAAACAACGTCAGGACCTTGTCCCGCAATTGGTCAATACGGTCAAAGGTTATGCCAGCCATGAAAAGGAAACTTTTCAGGAGGTGGTCGCGGCGCGTAATTCCGCCGTTAGTGCAAATGGCCCGCAAGAATCTGCCGCCGCAGAAGGCATGCTCTCACAGGCTCTTGGCAAGCTTTTCGCCCTCGCCGAAGCCTACCCAGAGCTGAAAGCCAATGAAAACTTCATGCAGTTGCAGGATCAATTGGCCGATGTTGAGAACAAGATCGCAGCCTCCCGCCGTTTTTATAACAACTCGGTTCAGGAATATAATACGGCACGCGAGCAATTCCCGGCTGTGTTGATTGCCGGCCCGTTCGGGTTCCACCCGCGTGACTTCTTTGAAGCCCCCGAAGGCCGCCAATCATTGCAAACGCCGCCGGAGGTCGATTTTTCCAGCTAGGATCATATCATGATCAAAGCTTACGGGATCAAAACCCATATATGGAATAATAATTTGCGGTCAGTTTTATTACTGATCGCCTTTCCAATCTTATTGCTTGTTTTGGCTTATGCCCTGCTCCTGCTTTGGACGGGATTTGCCACAGATATGTCCCCCGATGAGGGACTGGTCTATGCGCTGGACACTATGCCCGTCTTTGCGCCCTTTGCCTTTGGCGGCGCGGCCGCGTGGTTCGCAGTTGCCTTTATGGGGCATCAGGCCATGATTTCGGCGGCCACCAAATCGCGCTCTGTCACAATCTCCGAAGAGCCGCGCATTTACCGCATGTTGGAAAACCTGTCTATTTCGCGCGGGCAGACCATGCCAAAATTGAAAGTCATTGAAACCCCGCAAATGAACGCCTTTGCCAGCGGCATTCGGGACAGCAACTATACCGTAACCCTAACCCGCGGCCTGATGAATAATCTGGACGATGAAGAGCTCGAAGCCGTTATCGCGCATGAGCTGTCTCACATCCGGCACAAAGATGTGCGTATGCTGATCATAGCCGTAATCTTTGTGGGGATATTTGCCTTTGTCGGTGAAGGTGTCGTGCGCGGGGTTATGCGCACAAACCTACCGCGTGCAGATCATCATCGGCGGAGCAGCGGCGGTAATTCCGGGGCGTTGATTCTCTTTGCCTTTGCCCTGATCGCGCTGACTTATCTCTTTGCTCTGCTCATTCGGTTTTCCCTGTCGCGGAAACGCGAATATATGGCCGATGCGGGGGCGGTGGAGCTGACCAAAAATCCAGACGCCATGATCCGGGCTTTGACCAAGATATCGGGCAAAGCGGAACTCAACGCACCTGCGGAAATCATGGAAATGGCGATTGAAAACCCGCGGACGGGATTTGCCGGTATGTTTGCCACACACCCGCCGATAGAGAAACGCATTGAGGCTTTGGTCGAATATAGCGGCGGCCGCCTCGGCTCCCAAAGCCGCCCGCCCCGCCGCGTGATCAAAGATGACGGTATCAATTCCGGCAAACGGCAAGAATTCGGCAAACGCCGCGGCTTCCCCGGCAAACGCGGCCCTTGGGGGTAAGGGCCTAAACTTCCAGCCGTTTATCCGGGACAAATTTACCCTGGCGGGAGAAACCGCGCGGGGCCATGCGGCCGGCTTGGGCGCGTTTGCCTTCCAAGATGTTCCAATCGCTGACCTCATTGCGGCGGCCTGCACTGTCGATGAAGTAAAGCCCCTCTTCGGCCTTGAAGGTCACGATATCCATCAAACCGCCATCTTTATATTTTTGCAGGCGGACGCCTTTACCGCGCGCCATTTCCGGTAGCTCCTCGACGTCAAAGACAAGGATTTTGCGGTTCTCACCGATAGCTGCAATTTTCTCGCCCTGAATGGATACGCAGCGCACGGCCTCCGCATCGCCTTTGACATTCAGCGTTTTCCGTCCGCCGCGCGTGGAGGCGACGATATCTTCTTCCTTGACGACAAAACCATAACCGTCCGAACTGGCCAGAACCAAACGGCGGCTCGGGTCATGCACGAACATGGCAACAGGCACGTGATCATTCTCCAGATCGACCATCAGGCGGATGGGCTCGCCATTGCCCCGCCCGCCGGGCAGCTTATTGGCGTCCAGCGTGTAGAATTTCCCATTACTGGCAAAGACGATGATCTTGTCGGTTGTTTCAGCATGAGCCGCGAAACCAAGCTTATCACCGTCTTTGAATTTCAGTCCTTTCAGGTCGTCCATCTTGCCCTTCATGGCGCGGATCCAGCCTTTCTCTGACAGGACAACCGTGATCGGCTCTTTGGTGATGAAGGCGGTTGCCAGATCGACATCGAGCTCCGGCGCTTCGTCAAATGTCGTGCGGCGCGCGCCCTGCTCTGTTTTGGGGCCATAGAGATCACGCAGTTCGCGGATTTGCCCGGCAATGGCCGCCCATTGTTTCTTCTCTGTGTTGACGAGACCCGTCAGTTCTTTCTTCTCGGCCGCCAGCGCGTCTCTTTCAGTCTTGATCTCGATTTCCTGTAGCTTGTTCAAAGCCCGCAATCGCATATTTAGGATTGCATCGGCTTGCCGCTCGGTCAGTTTAAAGGCCTTGATCAATTCTTCTTTGGGTTTGTCCTCAAAGCGGATGATGCGGATGACCTCATCTAAATTCAGGAAGGCAATCATATAGCCGTCCAGCACTTCCATCCGGTCAGCGATTTTGCCAAGGCGTTGATTGGAACGGCGTAGGAGGACTTCACGGCGGTGATCCAGCCAGGCCTGTAAGACCTCGCGTAAATTCATCACGCGCGGGGTACGCGTCGCGTCCAGCACATTCATATTCAGGCTAACGCGCGATTCAAGTTCACTGATTTTAAACAGGCTTTCCATAAGCAGAGTCGCGTCGATATTCTTAGATTTCGGCTCCAACACGATGCGGATATCCTCGGCAGACTCATCGCGCACATCATCCAGCCCCGGCGCTTTCTTGGTCTCGATGATCTCGGCCAGCTTCTCGATCAGACGGGATTTTTGGACTTGATAAGGGATTTCTGTGACGATGATCTGATATTGTCCGCGGCCAGTCTCTTCGGTGTGCCAGCGCGCACGAACCTTAAACCCGCCCCGTCCCGTGGCGTAGGCCTCCAGCATGGAGTCCTTGGGCTCGACGATGATGCCGCCCGTCGGTAAATCCGGGCCCAAGATGTGATCCATCAGCGTTTCGATCCGCGCCTTGGGGGCTTTGATCAAATGCAGGGCCGCATTGCAAATCTCGGCAACATTATGCGGCGGGATGGAGGTCGCCATCCCCACAGCAATCCCTTGGCTGCCATTGGCTAGCAGATTCGGAAAACCGGCAGGCAGAACCTGCGGCTCTGTGTCTTCCTCATTATAGGTCGGGATGAAATCGACCGCGTCTTCATCCAGACCTTCCAGCAGCAGCGTGCCCGCTGCGGTCATTTTGGCTTCGGTGTAGCGCATGGCCGCCGGGCTATCGCCGTCAATATTGCCGAAATTCCCCTGCCCGTCGACCAGCGGGTAACGCGCGGAGAAGCTCTGCGAGAGTTTGACCAAAGCGTCATAGATCGAGGCGTCGCCATGGGGGTGATATTGTCCCATCACATCCCCGACAATCCTCGCGCATTTCTTATGGGCGTTTTCCGGGTTCAGCTTCAGCTGCCGCATCGCATAGAGAATGCGGCGATGGACGGGCTTTAATCCGTCACGTACATCGGGCAGCGCGCGCTGCGTAATCGTCGAGAGCGCATAAGCGAGATAACGCGTGGACAGCGCATTATCGATATGCTCCTCGATTATCCCCCCGCTTGGCAATCCCCCGGGCGTGTCAGTCTTTGTGTCTTTGGCCATGAAATATCACTCAGATTCGAATCAGTGTGATAAGCCTAGCAACAGGCGGGCTTTAAGTCGTTAATTTCCGCCCTTAATTGCCTAAGTCTTTTAAACGGGAAATCATTTGGACTCTGGCCTCGGGCAGGGTTTTATTGACGTTCCACATCACGCGGGTTTCCAGGAAATGCCCGGTCAGGCGCAGGCCGTCTAAAATGTCATCCATATTCGCGATGGCCTGTCCTTTCATGAAAGGCGGCAGGCGGAGCATTTTATCCAGATAGGGTTCGGCGGCGCTGGCGGATACGGCGCGGCCAGAGCGCGGCGATACATGGGTCAAATCATCATTCACCCCCGTCGCCGCACAGCTAGACAAATCCAGCCCATAGCCGAGCGCCGAGAGCAGCCCCGCTTCCCAGCGGACATAGAGCGGCGGCCAAATATCCGGATCATCCAGATTATCAACAATGATCGCAAAGACATCCCAGAGCTCCGGCGCGGCCTCACGTTCGGGCAGCAACTCCCGGCACATAGCGCAGAGCGCATTCAGACCCGCCAGAGACAGGCGGTCATTCATCAACTCCGCCGCGCGGCTATTGACGGCCTCAACGGTGTAATATCCCAGATGTTCCGACAAACGCCCGCGCCATTCGACTTTGACCCGATTGCCGGGTTGCAGAACGGGCCGCATGCGGCGGCTAACCCCGCCGCGCACCAGACCCAGATGCCGCCCGCGATCCCGCGTAAAGACATCTATAATCGCAGAGGTTTCACCATGTTTGCGCGTCGACAGGACAAAGCCTTCACCTTGCCAGTCCATATTAGACGTCAAACTCCAGACCCGTCCCGGCATAGCGGGCTTGGTCGTCTTTCCAATTAGCGCGGACTTTGACGAATAGAAACAGATGTACCTTCGTGCCCAGCCAATCGATCATTTCCTTACGTGCGGCGGCCCCAATCGCCTTAATGGTCTTGCCGCCCTTGCCGAGCACGATGGGCTTTTGACTATCACGGCGCACATAAATGACTTGTTCTATCTTGATAGACCCGTCTTTTTTCGCTTCCCAATTTTCTGTCTCAACCATGGAGGCATAGGGGAGTTCATCATGCAGGCGCAGGAACAATTTTTCCCGCGTGATCTCCGCCGCCATCAGGCGGGACGGGATATCCGCCGCCTGATCCGGCGGGTAAAGATAGGGTCCTGTCGGCATCGCCTCGGCCAGCGCCAAAGAGATGGCATCAACTCCGTCGCCATTGGTCGCAGAGACGGGGAAGATTTCGGTATAGAGGCCGCCTTCATTCATCTCCGCGATTAGAGGCAATAATTGATCATGTGCAATCTCATCGATTTTATTCAGAACAAGAAAGGCTTTGGATTTGCGTTTGGACAGGCCTTTTTGAACGCGCTGCGTGTCTTCGACCGAAAGGCGGTCCTGCGCGCTGCCCTCCCCGGCTTTCTGGCGCAGCCAAGCCGGCGCGTCCACAACATGAACAATCAGATTGGCATCATCCACCCCCGTCCAAGCCGCATGCACCATAGAGCGCGCCAAGCGGTCTTTCTCTTTGGGCGCAAAGATACCCGGCGTATCGACCAGAACAACTTGGGCGGTCTCGCCGGATGATGTTTGCAGCATCGCTATGGCCCGTATCTGAAACCTCGTCGTCTGAACTTTGTGCGTGACTATGGAAACTTTTTCGCCGACCAAACGATTGGTCAAGGTTGATTTTCCGGCATTGGGCGCGCCGACGATGGCCGCGAAACCTGATCTGGTATTCATGTCAGTTTTTCCCAATCTGCCAGCAGATGCAAAGCGGCATAACGTTCTGCGTCGCGTTTTGATTTGCCTGTGCCTTTGGCGCTGCCGACGCCGTCAACCGTTACTTCTATGACGAAGAGCGGTTTGTGATCCGGCCCCGTCCGCTCGACTACCACATAGCGGGGCAGGCTGGCTTTGATCGCCATGGATTTTTCCTGAAGACTGGTCTTGGGGTCTTTGGCCGATTTGCTGACGACCTGATCAAAAACGGGCATCCAGAATGCATCATAGAAAGCCTGCGCCGCCGTGTAGCCACCATCCAGATAAATCGCCGCGATGAAAGCTTCGCAGGCATCGCCCAAGATAGAAGTTTTCTCCCGTCCGCCTTGTTTATCTTCAGAGGCCGACATGAGCATGGCATCGCCCATATTCAGCTGCCGCGCAATTTTGGCGCAGGTCTCTTTACGGACAAGCGCGTTCAGGCGCCGCGCCAATGTTCCCTCAGGTTCCGTTGAATGATGATAGAGTTTCTCCGCCGTCAGGATCCCAAGGATACGGTCACCCAAAAACTCAAGTCTTTCATTATCATGGCTGGTCTTGTTCCCGTCCCCATAGGAGGAATGCGTGAGCGCGCGGGTGGCCAGATCACGATTGTCAAAGACATAGCCAACCCGCTGCTCCAATGCCGCTATGCGTTTATAGGTTTGGCTCATCAATAAGCCCTACTCTATGCCTTTAAAGAAGCGCCCTCCGCGCATGTTAAACCATGTCCAAGGCTTCTTGATGCTGAAATCCTCATTTGCAGAGAGCAAGATGATTTCCGCTTTGCCAATAATGTTCTCAGCCGGCACATATCCCGCCCCGCCCGATGCCACAGCCACGCGACTGTCAAAGGAATGGTCGCGGTTATCGCCCATGACGAAATAATGTCCGGCTGGCACGGTTCTAAGGCCGGAATTGTCCAATTTATTATTAATTTCAGCATCATAGGTCACATAGCTTACCTGATTAGGCAAAGTCTCAACAACCCGTTGTCCCTGTTTATCTATGGCCGTCTTACCGGAATAAATACGAAAGCCTTCTGTTTCGCCGCGTTTCAAACCAACAGCCGCGCCATTGATTGAGACGACACCGTCTTTGACCTCAATCTGATCGCCCGGCAGACCTATGACGCGTTTAATATAATTTTTCTTACTGCCTTCCGGCCGGAAAACAATCACATCTCCCCGCTCTGGCCCGCGCTCCAGCAGACGCCCATTTTTGACAGGAAATGGCAGGGGCGCGGCCGCATATTGCCCATAGCCGACCGAGTATTTTGAGGTGATCAAATAGTCCCCCTTCATCAGCCCCGGCAACATGGAGCCTGACGGAATATGAAAGGGCTGGAAAATAAGAGTGCGCATGACAAAGGCAATGGCCAAAGCCCATAACACGGTGGAAAGCGTTTCACGGATTACGCCTTTGCCTTCCCCCTCATCTTGGGAATCGTCTTTCTTTGATTTGGTTTTGGCCATGCGGCTCTTTAGCAGTCTGTCGACGCCTCGACTACTGCAAAAGCCGTCGCATAAGGATAATCATCAGAGAGCGACAAATGTATCTTCGCCGAGCAACGATTGGGCGTTATGGCTTGCAATCGCACCTCCGCCGTACCGGTAATTATAACGGTTGGACGACCGGATGGATCATTTTTGACGGAAACATCTCTCCAGCCCAGCGCGCCGGATGTATCTGTCGCCAAAGCCTTGGCGACCGCTTCTTTGGCGGCGAAACGTTTGGCATAGGACATGGCCGGACGGGCTTTGCCGTCACAATAGGCCTGCTCTTCCTTGGTGAAGGTCTTGTCCTTGAAACGCTGTCCGAATTTTTCCAGCTGTTCTTCAATTCGCCGAATGTCGCAAATATCCGTGCCAACCCCGATGATCATAATTCCCCCTAGCCGTAACGTGCTTTGGTCATGAGTGACCGCATTTGATTAATCGCTGGCTCTAGCCCGAGAAACACGGACTCGCCAATTAAAAAATGCCCGATATTGAGCTCCATCGCTTCTGGTATGGCCGCAATGGGCGTGACATTGTCAAAGGTCAGGCCGTGCCCGAAATGCACCTCCAGCCCCGCCGCTTTGGCTTGTTTCGCGCCAGCGCGCAGCGCCTCGAGGATTTCACCGGCTTTCTTTTGATCGCCCTCATCCAGCGCATGGGCATAGGCCCCAGTGTGAAACTCAACCACTTCCGCTCCGGCATGGGCCGCAGCGTCGATCTGTGCGCTGACCGCTTCGATGAACAAGGACACGCGGGAACCATTCTCTTTCAGCGCCCGCACTATCGGCGCAATGTGATTATGCCCGCCAACCACATCCAGACCGCCCTCAGTCGTACGCTCCTCGCGGCGTTCCGGCACAATACAAACAGCGCGGGGTTTTAAATCGAGCGCGATTTTTTCCATTTCCGATGTCGCTGCCATTTCCATATTTAAGGGCACGTTTTCACTGCTGCATAAGGCTTGCAGGCGCTGCATATCGTCATCACGGATATGACGACGATCTTCGCGAAGGTGGGCGGTGATACCATCGGCACCGGCCTGAATTGCCGCCCAAGCCCCGGCGACAGGGTCAGGATGATCCCCGCCCCGCGCATTTCGGATTGTCGCTATGTGGTCAATATTGACCCCTAATCTGGGCAGTGGTTTTCTCATGCCATTGGACTCATTTGGTCAGTCCGCGGCTGCCGGGCTTCACGGCAGGCATCGCCGCCAGTTCTGCCGGTAAATCATCCGGGTCATAGTCCGGGAATTTACGCGATGCCAAAGAGATAAGCGGCACACCAATATCCGCCGCGCCATTAGAGCGGTCAAACAAACAAGCTCCTGCTATCACTGTCGCGCCCGTCTTGTTCATAGACTCAATACATTCCCGCGAGGACAGGCCTGTTGTCACAATGTCTTCGACCATCAAGACCTTTTGGCCGGGCTGCAATGCAAAGCCCCGGCGCAAGCGAAACTCACCCTCTTCGCGCTCGACAAATATTGATTCAAGGCCCATATGCCGGGCGGTTTCATAACCCGGGATGACACCGCCCATAGCGGGCGCGACAATGATATCAGGCATGACATCCAACTCTTGCTGAACCTTTTCGGCCAAGGCTTTGCAGAGCTTTTCTGTCAGCACAGGATTTTTGAAAATCAGTGCTTTTTGCAAAAACACCGGACTGCGGCGACCGGAGGACAGGATAAAATGCCCCTCAAGCAGAGCGCCAGCTTCGCGGAATACGTCTAAAACGTCATCAGTGTTCATGGGATTCCTATTCTTCTGTCTCATTGAGCGCGCGGCTACGGTCTGTCGCCACGACATAAGGGCTTGTTCGAAGCGCCGCAATAATTTGTACCAAATGGCGATTATCTCGCACTTCAATGTCCAGCACCATATCGAAGAAAGCCGGGCTGCGTAGCAGCGTTTTAATATTCGTCAGATTACCGCCGGACTCGCCTATTATTTTGGTGACATCGGCCAGAGCGCCCGGAACATGCTCGACCGTGGCCGTGACACGGCCCGTCGAGGCGGTTTGTTCTGCCGCCCTTCGCCATCCTAAATCCAGCCACATTTCCTGTTGCGCTTCATGTTTAGAAAGCTCTTCACAGTCAATCGTGTGAATTTCAATGCCGCGCCCCGGTGACTGCATGCCAATAATCCGGTCGCCCGGGATGGGTGAACAACAGGGCGATAAATGCAGGCTGACCCCTTTGGTCAAGCCTTCACCATGCACATAGAGAGACGCCGTTTTGTCCTCGATCAGGTCACGATGGACAAATCCCAATCCATCCGGCCCTTCACCCCGACCTGGAAAGACCGCGTTCATGAAATTTTTCATCGACAATTCACCGCGGCCCAGAGCCTCATAGATATCGTCAACGGTCATATAGTTCAGGCGCTTGAGCGTATCCGTGAGCGCAGCTTCGGAGTAGGATTTTTCTTCGCGTGCAAAGGCATGCTCTGCCAAGGTTTGTCCAATCCGGCGAAATTCTTCCGCCTGACCCGTCCTTGTCAGGCGGCGCAGCGCCGAACGCGCTTTGCCAGTCACGACCATATTTTCCCAGCCCTCTTGAGGCTCGGCAGTCCCGCCCCTAATGATCTTGACAACATCGCCATTTGCAAGGCGGGTGCGCAGCGGAACTTCGCGGCCATTTACAATCGAGCCGATACAAGTATCGCCGACTTTAGTATGAACCGCATAGGCAAAATCAATTGGCGTGGCCCCGCGCGGCAAGGCAATTAAATCACCCTTGGGCGTGAAAGTGAAAACCTGATCAGCGAACATTTCCAGCTTGGCATGTTCCAGAAACTCATCGGCATCACCGCTTTGTTCCATCATCTCAACCAAAGGCCGGATACGCCGCAGCGGATCGCCACCGCTATCTTTGGCCTTTTGCGGGTCATAAGCGTAAGAACTGTCCTTATAGGCCCAATGCGCTGCGACCCCGCGCTGCGCCACATCTTCCATCCGCTCCGTGCGGATTTGAATTTCGACGCGGCGATTATCCGGCATACGAATGGTGGTGTGCAGGGATTGATAACCATTGGGTTTCGGCACAGAGATGAAATCCCGAAACCGCGCCGGAACCGCGCGGTAAGTTTCATGCAATATGCCTAGAATGGTGTAACAGTCCCGATCCTGCTCGACGATAATTCGGAAAGCATAGAGATCGGCGACGTCATCAAAGCTGATATTCTGTTTTTGCAATTTGCGCCAAATCGCATAGGCCCGCTTTTCACGGCCATATAATCTGGCCTGCACGTCTTCCGTGTCTAGGGTTGTTCGTAAAGCCGTGGAAACTTCTGAGATCGCTGCGCCCTGCTCTGTGCGCCATGCCTCCAGCCGGTGGGTGATACTTTCATAGGCGGACGGGTTTAAGTGTCGGAAGCTAAGATCTTCGAGCTCCGAGCATATTTTATCTACGCCGATACGCCGGGCCAATGGCGCGTAAATTTCCATCGTTTCGCGCGATATCCGCTCCCGCGAGCTTTGCTTCGGGTGGTACCCCAATGTGCGCATATTGTGCAGGCGATCACAGAGCTTCACCAACAGAACCCGAACATCCTTGCTCATGGCCAGAACAAATTTCTGGAAATTCTCCGCCTGCGCCCGTTCTTTGGATGCGTTGGGGTTGGACAGCTCAACCTGACCCAGCTTGGTTACGCCATTGACCAGCTCGGCAATTTCCGGCGTAAATTCCTCGGCCAATTCGTCATAGGTCGTGTCGGTATCTTCAAGCACATCATGCAGCAGCGCCGTGCAAATACTCGCCACATCCAGATGCAAACTGGCCAGAATTCCCGCCACCTCGACTGTATGTGTATAGTAAGGCTCACCTGAATGACGTGTCTGATCGGCATGGGCCTTGATCGAGAAGTCATAGGCCTTTGCCAGAAGCTCCGCACTTGCGGACGGGTCATAAGCCCGCACGCGGTCAATCAGGTCTTGCTGACTTAAAAAAGTCGGGCCCAATGCCTCATCGGCTTTGATATCCGCAAGCTTGTTCACAGATCGGGTATAGGCCTGCTTATGCGGCGGGGCAATTCTTTAGGTTCATATCGCCCAATAAAAAAGCCACCTTAGAGGTGGCTTAAATCGTGATATGCTGGCCAGCTTAGAAGCGGCTTGAGCTGTCATTGTCGCGGTCACCTTGCAGAGCGCGCAGAACATCAGCTTCGGACATTTCGGATTGCTTGGCTTCGCCATGCTCCAGAGCCAAGACCGGTTCCAGCTCTTCTGGCTCGTCCGGCATGTCATCATCAAAGATAACGCGCTGCAAGCTAACAACGAGGCTTTCACGCAGATCATCAAGCTCTATTGTGTCTTCGGCGATCTCGCGCAAGGACACGACTGGTGTCTTGTCATTATCGCGATCAACCGTCAGCTCTGATCCGGCAGCAATGTTACGGGAACGGTGCGACGCCAGTAAAACGAGGTCAAACCGGTTTGGAACTTTTTCAACGCAATCTTCAACGGTAACGCGGGCCATGGGGCACTCCGATAACTGAAATGGAAATCAAGGCGCAGCCTATAAGGGGATTTTACCCAGGATGCAACAGGGTTATCACACTGTTTTACGGCCTTACGCGCGAGAGCGCCATCACATCAGACAGCTGTAATCTTGATAGGTGCTGCATAGCGGTCATATCGTGCACTTGGTCCGTCCAATCGGGCGCAATCTCATACAGCGGGAGCAGAACAAAGGCCCGCTGCAACATACGCGGATGGGGCAAAGTTAGGTGTTCTGATGCTTTGGATTGGCGGCCCCAGACCAAAAGGTCCAAATCCAGTGTTCGCGGGGCATTTTTGACAGATCTGACACGGCCCAACTGCGTTTCGACCTCCAGCAGCCGGGACATCAATGCCTGCGGCGTCCCTACAAATGTGATTTCAGCCACAGCATTGAGATAATCCGGAGCCTCGCTGCCCGGCGGCCAAGCGGGGGACTGCCAAAGACTGGACATTTTAACCAAGTGAACGCCGTGACCTTCAAGCAAGGTCACAGCTTGATCAAAGGTTGATTTGGGATTGGACAGATTGGCCCCGAAGGCGATAAAGATTGGCGGCATATTTTAAATCATATTTTCACATGGACGCCCATAATGGCCTTTTACCCTGACGAACGCATAGCGATATTTATCGATGGTGCCAATCTATATTCCACGCTCAAACAATTGGATTTCGATATAGATTACAAGAAGATGCTGATGTTTTTTAAAGACAAGAGCCGCCTTATCAGAGCCAATTACTATACCGCCATTCGCGAAGATGATGATTACTCCCCTATCAAACCCTTGATGGATTGGCTCGACTATAACGGCTTTCATGTGATTACCAAGCCCACGAAAAATTACACAGATCGTGATGGCCGCAGCCGGATCAAAGGCAATATGGATGTCGAAATCGTTGTCGACATGATCGAGCTGGCTCCGCATGTCGACCATATTGTTTTGGCCAGCGGTGACGGTGATTTTGCTGCGGCCGTTCATGCCGTTCAAAAACACGGAACGCGCGTGACAGTCCTGTCTTCCATGGCCACACGTCCCAGCATGTTATCAGACGATCTTCGCCGAGCGGCCAATGACTGTATGGAATTGGATGATATGGGCGATCTGATTGGGCGGCCCAGGCGCGAATATACAGATTATGAGGATGACGCATGAGTTACCCCTTTGACGCGCCTTATGATTGTGACCGTTGCCCAAGGCTTCGCAGCTTTCTGGAAGAGAAGAAACTCGAACTGCCGGAATATTATAATGGCCCCGTGCCCAGCTTTGGGGACTCAGACCCGCAGCTTTTAGTCGTGGGGTTAGCGCCCGGTCTTCATGGCGCGAACCAAACCGGACGCCCCTTTACCGGTGATTGGGCGGGAGATCTGCTCTACGCAGCGCTGGCTGAGTATGGCTTTTCCAATGATAAATATGACAAACATGCAAAGGACGGGCTGAAACTGCACGGTGCGATGATTACCAATGCCGTGCGCTGCGTACCGCCGCAAAACAAACCTGTCGGAGCCGAATGCAATAATTGCCGCCCTTTCCTGACAGATCAAATCGAGGCCCTGCCCTCCCTGAAGGTCATCATGACCTTAGGGAAAATCAGCCATGACAATACGGTGCGGGCCATGGGATTGCGCCTGAAAGACTACCCTTTCGGTCATCACAAGACCTATGATCTGCCTGACGGAAAAACCCTAATCAGCAGCTATCATTGCTCACGCTATAATACGAATACACGCCGCCTTACCGAAGAGATGTTTTATGAGGTGTTCGCAGATATTCGCGAAAGGCTCGGCTAACCCTTCTCTCTCAACAGCCGCGCTTTTTGTTTATTCCAGTCGCGTTTTTTAACTGTATCGCGTTTATCCCGCTGATCTTTACCCGTCGCAGCACCGATTAAGAGTTTCACCTTGCCGCGATCATTAAAATAGAGCTTTAACGCGACGATAGTCCGGCCCTTACGCTGCGTCTCCCCGATCAGTTTGTTGATTTCCCGCCGCTTTAGCAAAAGCCGTCTTGGCCGGGTGGGTTGGTGATTGAACTGCGCGGCCGGGGCATAGATCGGGATATTGGCATTGACCAGCACGGCATCCGTGCCTTCAATGGCGACATAGCTTTCAGCGATATTAGCCTTGCCCTGACGCAGAGCCTTCACCTCCGTTCCCAGCAAAGAAACGCCCGCCTCGAATGTTTCCTCGACCGCATAGTCAAACCGCGCGCGTCGGTTTTCAGCGATCAAAGATTTCGGCTCCTTGATTTTCTTCTTGGTCATTAGCTAGAACTTAACGCCTGCCTGAGTCATAGCGGCTTTGACTTTGTCCTGAGTATCCGCCGTGCAAGGCGTTATCGGCAGGCGGACATCCGGCGTGATTTTACCCAGCAGCGACAAGCCATATTTCGTCGGGCCCGGGCTGGGGCATAAAAATAAATCTTTGTGAAGCCGATCAAGCCTCATGTTCCACTCCCGCGCCGAATCCCAATCTTTCGCCATCATCGCATTATGAAAGGCGGCATATTCAGCCGGTGCAATATTCGACCCCACGGATATAGCGCCGCGCCCTCCGCTGACCGCATGGCCGAGGCAAGTCGGGTCATCCCCGGAGAGCTGTATGAAATCTTCGCCGCACCGCGCGGTCAAAGCTGCTACGCGCGAGACATCACCCGTGGCGTCTTTACAGCCAATGACATTTGGCAATTTGGAGAGTCGTCCCATCGTATCATTATTGATATCAACAACACTCCGCCCTGGCACATTGTAAACAATGATAGGAATATCAACAGCTTCGCTGATCGCTTTGAAGTGTTGATAAATGCCTTCCTGGCTGGGTTTGTTGTAATAGGGCGTTACGACCATGGCGACATCCGCGCCCATTTCCTTGGCATGACGGGCATAACGGATTGAAACAACCGTCTCATTAGACCCCGCCCCGGCGATCACCGGCACCCGGCCAGCCGCAGCCTCAACGGTCAAGGCTATGACGCGTTTATGCTCTTCATCTGTCAAAGTCGGCGACGATCCGGTGGTGCCGCACGGTACGACGCCATGTATCCCGGATGTGATTTGCCAATCGACAAAATCCTGAAAAGCTTGCTCATCGACCTGCCCATTTTTAAAAGGCGTTATTAAAGCTGTTATCGACCCTTTTACCATTTTGGTCTTTCATGTAGCTAGTGAATCAAACGCGGGGGCGTTTCTGCGTAATTGCCTGCGTCATAGCCAAGTTTTACGGCTGGACGCAAGTGAGGGTTTAACAATGAATTGGGACGAATAAATGGCTAAATCTGTCAAAAATATCCGTAATTCACTGCTACGCCTTATTTTTATTGTTCTGAGCAGCTTGCTGACGGCCTCTGTTTCCTATTCTGCTATGGCCGCAACGCCTTCGCCTCGCCTAAAACCCGCCCCGCCGGCCCTGTCCAATCATTTGTCAGAAAGCGACGCCAAAAACTTCCGCAAGGGCTTACGGGCGACCAAGAGAGCCCAATGGAATGAACTCGCCAAAATCACACGAAAGATGAAGGATCCTTCTGCCCATGACACATTGATGTGGCTTCGGGCTGCCCGCGATCCAAATCCGCCCATGGATGTCCTAAAATATGTGACCCATGATTTGTCGGATTTCCCGCGCATGACAGCTATCCGGGCCAAAGCTGAAAGACGTTTGTTCGATAAGCCTCTAAGCGCCTCTAAAACCATTGACTGGTTTTCGGGATATGAACCCGTATCCGGTGAAGGCCGCACCGCACTCGCCCGCGCCCATTACAAGATGGGCAATAAAGACAGTGGCGATATGTGGTTACGTCTGGCTTGGCGCGAATCGAAACTGACGCGGGATCGCCAAAGAGAGGTCTTTGGCAAATACCGCAACAGACTGACCAAAGATGACCATGCCGCCAGAGCCGATCATTTGATTTGGCAGGGCCGCTCTCATTTTTCCAAAGCCCAAGCTTTGCTGCCTCACATGAGCAAAGATGACCGTGCTGTGATGAATGCCCGCATGAAACTCGCCCAAAACTCCGGCACGACGACGGCCGTCAAAGCCGTCCCGACCCATATGACGAATGACCCGGGCTTTCTGTTCGAACGCGCTCGCTGGCGCCGCAAAAAGGTCAAGAAAGACTATGCACTTCCCATTTATCTTCAAATCATAACGCCCCCCAAAGATGAACATGGCAAGAAACGCCTATGGACTGAAAAGAAAATCATGGCGCGCTGGGCCATAGAAGAAGGCCGTTATCGGGATGCTTATAACCTCACCCGCGGGCACGGTATGAGCCGTGGCGTTGGCTTTGCCGAAGCCGAATTTTTGGGAGGCTGGCTGGCTCTGAGAAAACTTAATCAGCCGCAAACAGCCGCCCAACATTTCCAGCAATTGCGAGATGGCGTCACGACGCCCGTCTCTCTGTCCCGCGCTGCCTATTGGCTTGGGCGGGCCCATGAAGCCCTTGGGGATGGACAGGACCGGAGCCATTTTGCCGATGCGGCGCAATACACCAATACCTATTACGGCCAACTCGCCGCCATTCGCCTATCAGGCCGCCTATCTCAGGTTACGCTCCCCCCGGAATTTGTATCTGAGCAAGCTAAAGCTGAATTTTCTGCCGACCGACGGGTTAAGGCCATGCATATTCTCGGCGAAGCCGGCGAAGAACGTTACTTCACGCAATTTGCCTTCCATCTGGATGACGAGCTTGAAAGTCAGGACAAACTCTCCCTGCTCGCGCAGCTTTCTAAAGATTACGGCTATATGCGCCCGTCCTTACGCGCCGCAAAACAGGCCAGCCGGTTTCAATCCATGTTGACCGATTCCGGCTATCCAACCGTTGCCTCGATCGATGCCCTGCCCTCTAAATTCGATATCCCGTTCGTCTATGCCATTGCCCGTCAGGAAAGTGAATTTGCGACCAATGCTGTCAGTTCTGCCAACGCTTATGGTATGATGCAGATGATCAACTCGACCGCAAAAATGACGGCGCGTAAGCACCGAATCCCCTATAGCCGCACGCGACTGGCCTCCGACGGTGATTATGCCGCTAATCTGGGCGCGCATCATCTGCATGACCTTCTCGAGATGTGGGATGGTTCCTATATCCTCTCAGCTGTCAGTTATAATGCAGGACCGCACCGCGCCAAACAATGGATCAAAGATTATGGCGATCCGCGAACGGGCGAAATTGACCCCATTGACTGGGTCGAGAAAATCCCTTTCACGGAAACCCGCAACTATGTGCAGCGTGTCATGGAGAACATGCAGGTCTACCGCGCGCGCCTAAACAATAATCAGGCAACGAACCGGTTGGAACAGGACCTGATGCACGGGGCGTATTAAGCCGCTTTTGATTGACAATTCGTACAAATGTATGTACACACGTAATTACATTTACACGAGTTTGTTATGAGCCAAAAACACTTCGAAGAATCCGCCACGCCGTTTGACGGGCCTGAAAAAGATTCGCCCCCAATCAATCCTAAAGTGAAGCTAAAGAAGATTGGCAATTCGCTGGGTGTCACACTGCCAAAGAAATTGCTCAACGCGAAAAGTTATGAGGAAGGCATGGAATTCAGCCTGGTTGAGTCCCCCGATGGCCTGATCTTGAAACCCTATAATGCTGAATTTGAGCGCAGGATGGAAATCGCGAAACGGATTATGGCGCGTGATCGAAATATCCTGCGTGAATTGGCAAAATAAATGGCAAAATTTCTATGGCTTGAGAAAGCGGAAATTTTAGCCATCCATTACCAGCAGCTTCGGGAACATGGTGGCGGCTATGGCTTACGGGATGAAGGCCTTTTAGAATCAGCCCTCGCTCGTCCGCAAAATGCATTCTCTTATGGCGAAACAGACCTTCACACGCTCGCCATGCTTTATTGTTCTGGCATTTGTCGAAATCATCCATTCGTGGACGGCAATAAGCGCACAGCTTGGATCGCTACGCGTTTATTTCTGTTGATGCACGGATATGAAGTCTTTGATGATGACTACACGAACACCATCCAAATGCTGAAATTCGCCGCCGGGGACGTGACGGACAAAGCCATGGCCGATTGGCTCCGCGCCAATACAGAGAAGATCTAAGCCGCTTTCTGCCCTTTAAACCCACGATTGATCAGGGCTTCGGCGATTTGCACTGTGTTGAGCGCCGCGCCCTTGCGCAGATTATCAGATACGCACCACATATTGAGCGTATTGTCCTGCGTGCTGTCCTCTCGGATACGGGAGATAAAGGTCGCATATTCACCGACGCATTCAACGGGCGTGACATAACCGCCATCTTCGCGCTTATCGACCACCATCAAGCCTGGGCTCTCGCGCAGAAGCTCGCGCGCTTCTTCGGCCGAAATCTCATTCTCAAATTCGATATTCAGGCTCTCGGCATGCCCCACAAAGGTTG
>JAHDHS010000022.1 GCA_020631215.1 Hellea sp.
ACTTATGCTATTGTTTTATTTGGTTATTTCTGCGCTGCATCGTGCTGTGTGGGGGGCACCATTCATTGCTTGATGAATTTCTCCCAAGTGTCCCGTAAACCTGTAATTTCTTTTTATTATCCCCTAAAAACCGCAGCTTAACGGTCGATTTGCGATTGAGTCGAACAATATGGATTTCGGTGCCTTTCTACGGCACCACACTTTCTCCTCCCAACAACCGATTAAGGCGCTGAAATACCTATATTTTCACTTCAGATTATCCCGGGTTGTCTCGGATTTTCGAATAAATTGTTCCACAAAATCTGCTACAAATTGTGCTACAACATGCTTTGGATATCCGGCTTTGCGACCGGGAAACGCGAGCGTATCAGGCACTAAGCGACCCTTGGATCGCCTGAGGCTAAGCGAACGCATGAAATATTCTGATTTCGTCTTTGTACTCGCCACATTTATCAAAGATGATAATGAAAAAGGCTTCAGCCTGATACTCGTTGAGCGTGGCCACCCTTATGAAATTCAAGACTTAAAAACTGCACTCAATTCACAATCGAAAGCTCAAGTTTTTTTCAACGATGTAAAAGTGCCCCCAACAAAACACCGTACCAGTCTCTACGGTTAAGACCTGACGCGAAGGACTCACAGACGCAAATTAGCGAAATAAATAAACTTGCAACCCAATCAGAATTAGTAGGACAATCGCTATAATTATGTCGCTTCGCAAAGAAGAATCCGTCGACTTGTTTCTATCGCGCGCTTGCCAGATCAGTTGTTTATCTACGTTTTGGTTTTGACCTGCCAAACTTACAGCGACCAGCACAATCAAGCTTATCAACGTTATGGGTAGCGGGACGTGAAGATAGTGAATATTCAGGAACTCCACATGATCGCGGAGCAGACCAATAAGAATTGCGCAAGTGAGACCTATCAACAACGCGGCCATTGCTCCGCGGCTCGTTGCACGCGGCCAGAACCATCCACCCAAATACACCACTACGAACGGCGCAACAGCATATGATAAAAGTCCCTGAACATATTCGAATAAGGTTCCGAAGTTTCCGATCATTGGCGCCCAAATGGCGCTAATCAATATAATCACGGCGGTAGTCAGACGCCCCACCCAAACCAGATTTTTGGATGCGATCTCAGGCCTGGCTTTACTGACAAAATCCATGGTGATAATGGTCGAGGCCGCATGAAGCGTGGAGTCTGTATTCGACATCAAGCCAGCGACAAAGCCGGCCAGAACAAGACCCAAAACTCCTGCGGGGAGTAACTCAAGCAGAAGCGCTGGGTAGATGCGGTCCGCATGGGCCAGGCCTGGAATGATCTGTATCGCGGCGACCCCTGGAATGATAATTATGAACAAAACCAATAACTTCAGGTAACCCGCCATCAGTAATCCCCGTCGGGCTTCGGGTGCGGATTTGGCGCTCAATACCCATTGTACCATATTCTGATTGGTGAGCCAGAAATAGGCGCAAAGCACGGGTATCCCCATTAAAAGCCCCGTCCATGGCACGGCCCTGTCCCCCGCCCCCCTGATGAGCGAGAGGCTCTCATCGGGAGCGTTGGCCACAATATTACTCCACCCCCCAGAGGCTTCGAGCGTATAATATGAAATTAAACAGGCCCCGATGATAAGAATGACGGATTGAAACATATCCGTGCGGGAAATGGCCCTCAGCCCGCCGACAACCGAATACAGTCCGGCTAAAATCATTATGGCGAATATTATAGCATTCATTGATAGGCTTGGAACGACCTCCGAGAGCAATATGCCCCCAGCATAGAGCGAGCCAGCCATATCAATAAAAACAATCAGAAAAATTATGAAAGCCGAATAGAATGTTTTGACCCGTTCATCATATCGTCGCGATAAGTATTCAGCTATTGTGTAGACCTTGCTGCCTCTTACAACTCCCACAAGAACAAAGGAAAAGAATATCATGGCCAAGACGCCAACCCATTCATAATTATATATAGCAATGCCAGTCAGATAGGCCGCGCCCGTCAGGCCTATAATTGCCGAAGCGGAGAAATTTGTAGCGAAAAGCGAAAAACCGATTTGCCACCACCGAAGCTTTCGCCCTGCAAGAAAATAGTCTGCTGTTGAGTCGGTTTTGGATTTACCCGTTAGACCGATAGCGAGAAAGCCGAGGATAATTCCTCCAAGAATTATCCCATCGATAGGGGTCAAGGCGCGGCGCAGTCAATGCCATTATCGGGATCCTCTGCGCATTCGTACACACGCACCCAATCCACTAACATGGTTTTTGGAAATCCCTTTATATCCACGCCCCCTTCATTGCGACCCTCAGGTAGACGACCACCAACGGCTAAATTCAAGATAAGATGAAAGCGCTGATCAAATGGCGCAAAAGGACGACCCTCTGCGCGTTTGGCTTTGGAAAACCAGTCTTCATAGGTTTGGGTCGCATAATGTACGTCATCAATATACCAGGATATTTGGCCTGCGCTCCATTCGACCGCATAGGTGTAATAATCGTCAATTTGGCCCGGCAGCGGTGCATCACTGCCGCTATGGGCGTTATTGGGCCATTCATCGCCATAGTGCAGCGTACCCAAAATACGGTTTTCGATACCGCCATCACAATCTTCACATACCGTGCCAAGATTTACCGCTTCCATGATATCAATCTCTCCCGATGCGGCCCAGCCGCCATAGTGATTATCGCTTGAGAGCATCCAGATCGCGGGCCAAACGCCCTGCCCACCCGGAAGTTTGGCACGCACTTGAATACGCCCGTAGCGCCAATCGCCTTTGCCGATCGTACGGATCCGGCCAGAGCTGTAGGGTTGCGTTGCGGCTTTCTTAGCATCCTTGCGCGTCTTCCACTGGCTAGGTGGCAAGGCATGTCCGGTCGTGCGCTTTCTTAGAGCGGTGATGTGTAAAGCGCCATCTTTAACATAAACATTTTTCTTGGAATCTGTATAGCATTGGCGCTCTTCATTACCGCCACCCCAGCAATCTGTTTCGTAGCTCCATTTAGTTTCGTCCAGCTTATCGCCATCGAATTCGTCTGCCCAAACCAAATTCCATTTTCCTGAAGAGTCAGTTTGTGCATAAGACATCTGCAAGGAAAACAGCCCTAAAATAATCGCCAAAACAAAGCGCATTTAAGCCTCCTTAATACCGCAATATTGACGGACGTAATCACTATGCCTTGGCAATTTCGAGACAGACCTAGCGATATTGTCCTTGATTTGCCCCAGGAAATATTCGAGCTCTTTATCACTCATTTTGTCCGCAATGGGGTGATAAGCCTTCGGCATTATACCTTGGCCCATCATACATTGCAGCCAAGAATTTTCAGCAAAAAGCTCTTCATTTTTACGGAAAACTCGCGCCGTTTCTCTGAATAGGTCGATTTTTTGCTGAACAGAACCCGGAATATCCATTGTGGCGCAATACCGCCAGAACTCACTGTCCCGACGTTCGGTGACACAATAATGCATGATCAAAAAATCACGAATTTTATCCATGTCTTCAAAAGTCTGCTCATTAAATTCACTCACATCGGCCTGAGAGATTTCATTAAATGGCATCATCCGTAAAAACCGCATGACAGAGCGCTGTATGAGGTGGATGGAGGTAGATTCCAAAGGTTCCATGAAACCACTAGACAGACCCAGGGCAACACAGTTCTTTTCCCATTGTTTACGGCGAGCCCCGGTTTGAAACCTGATAAGCTTGGGATCAGAAATTGGTTCCCCATCTATATTTGACATGAGTCTGTCCAGCGCCGTGTCCTTGTCGAGGTACTGGCTGCAATAGACGAGTCCATTGCCCGTTCTGTGCTGCAAGGGAATGCGCCATTGCCACCCCGCATCATGGGCGATTGCCCGCGTATAAGGTCTGGCGGGCTCAACGGATTTCGTCTGCACTGCAATGGCAGTATCGCAGGGCAAATAATGCGTCCAGTCATCATAGCCAACATGCAAAGCTTGACCCATCAATAAGGAACGAAAACCCGTGCAATCGAAAAAGAAGTCAGCTTCCAGAACTTCGCCGGATTCGAGCTTTAGGGACCGGATATAACCGCTCTGCTCATCCAACTGTGCCCGCAGGATTTTGCCCTCTTTGCGTATTGCCCCGTTGTCTTCGGCGATCTTACGTAGAAATTTTGCATATTGAGCTGAATCCAAATGGTAGGCATAGTTGAGCCCGTTCTCCGGCAGTTGCGCAAATTTCTCCTGTAGCCCCGCAACCACTTCCAGACAATAATCTTCAAGGCCTGACGACATGCCACGTTGGCGCCCTGCAAGCCAGAAATGTTGAAACCCGCTAGTCCAGTGATCCTTGCCCGCATGGCCAAAGGAGTGGAAATAATCTTCTCCGACATTTTTCCAGTTCTCAAAATTAATGCCGAGTTTAAACGTCGCGCGAGTGGCCCGCATAAACTCCGCTTCATTGACCCCTAAAAACCTATTAAACTTCAAGAGCGGTGGAATAGTCGCCTCGCCTACGCCGACCGTGCCTATTGCGTCAGACTCTATAAGGATCAACTCAATATGCTCTCCCATAGTTTTCGCCAATAGAGCTGCCGCCATCCATCCGGCAGTTCCGCCGCCTGCAATTATATATTTTCTTATCTTATTCATTGCTAAGCATCTTTATGAGAAAGGAACGTATTTTACTGGCATTTTTCGCCGTCATTGGGCCGAGAATACCATGGCCATGTTCGGGGATATGAGCTGTCACATCCTCACTATTGTCAAAGACATAGTGATCAAACAATTCGCGCCAATGTTGCCTATCATGCTCAGGCAGGTCCCTTATTGCCATCATCGCGTGATTAAGGGCATTTTGCGGTCCCCCCATATAGCGCGGCGTATCCCGCCACCAATAATTAACCAGCACATTGAATGGCTCTAGACCTTCAACGTGGTGCCACCACATCGACGGAATATGTATAGCGTCTCCCGGCTCCAGCACCGCCGTAAATCCAGCTTTGAGCGCCTGACTAAACTTCGGATATTTATCATATTCAGGATTATGAAAATCGACCATACTGATCGAGCGGCCCGCGGGTGTGTTGTCAATTGGCCCGACATAGAGATTTTTAAATTCAGATGGCGGGAACAGCGTAAAACGGCGACGGCCAACAGCCACGAATGCAAGATTGTCAGGGAAATCATTATGAGCAGCAATACGGGTTTTCGCCCCAATCCAGATTGACTCAATGGGGGTATGTTTGCCTAGGTCAAAATGGTTTTCCTCATGCAGACCTTGGAAATATTGTTTGATATTAATTGACCCCAAATAGATAATCGGTTGTTGCGCATCCGTTTCTTCGCGGTCAATTCTTTCAAAAATCAGGGGCAATCTGGCTTTGCCCATTTGGATATTCATGGACATGTCATCGCGGTAGAAAATCCGGCCGTTAAATTCATCTGAGCCCATTGTCACAGAAAAGGGTCTATCCACCGCTTTACTTTCCAAGTAATCCCGCGCGGCTTTACCTGACTTTCTCCCGGCCTCAACCAATGGCCAGTCTCTAACCAAGCCGCGAACTACAAAAGGCTTACGCTCAGCAAGATACGGCTCAATCTCAGCCATAGAGCTGGCTGAGATCTCTGAGATTGGCTTCAGAGCTTCAAATATGTTGGCCGGATTAAGCATTCACAATGAGATCATTTTTGCGTTCTATGAGACTCGCAAGATTTGATAGTGACGCCAGCATCATAAAGCTTGGCATTAGGTAGCCCTTATCTTGAAATTCGTGCAACGCCTTTACATCCAACTTCCGAAAGCGATCTTCATTAATCGCATGAAACCCAACTAGACGATTCTTACTCCCATCCTTTAACGTCACATCGATAGACATAGCCTCCAACAAATCATATTTTTGCAGGCACTCAATGTAGTCTTTGGATTTCTTAAATCCATCATCCAGATATGCGAGTTTTTTAGAAATGTTTTCCAAATAGATTGTCGGCGCACCATGTTCATCAAATACGCGCCGCCCTTCACCGTCACCCAAGCGTGGACTATCTATATCGATAACAACCTTGGGCTCTCCATCTTCTTCAGACGGCCTGCCTATCATAAAAGGTTGAATATCCATAGCAAGCGGGACATATCGACTGTCCCATTTTCCTTCCTTTAGATACAGGTTTTCACCATTTTCAAACCCGAGCAGCGCTAAACAAAAAAACTCGCTACGTTCCTGATTAAGCTGGAATAAGATTGGGTAGTGATTTTGCAAATTACGAAACTCTTCCGGAAAGGTAATGCATGACATCATACCGTCACCCATGGCGTCTGAGCGCTCCTCAAGGATACGAAGGTCTTTGTGGTCTTTGGGGTTTACGGCGACATGAGTGGGCATCTGTTTTCTTTCCAAGCTAATCTTGGTTTCACTTAGACGGTTTAGGCAAACCTGCCAACAAGGCGCGGTTCGTTGGCAAACCTGCTGCAAAGGATTTCTGTTTGCGAATGACGGTCTGCATTTGCTTTTTCATCGCCTCTTGTAACGTCGGCTTTAGTGTGGGGTGTTTTACTGCCGGCATGCCCATTCCGTAAACAATGAAATGGTAACTGGATGCTGGAAAGACTTCACTGGCGTGCTCGAAGTCAGATTGACTTGGTGGGCGATATTTCCACGTCTCCAGATATTGCATAAGTCTATCCGGGATCGTCTCCGGCTTCCGATTATCAACCCAATAGGGTCCGGTTCGCTGGCTCAACACATAGTGAAGCTTAAGGAAATCAACGATGCGCGCCCATCTATATCTGAATAGCTTGTTAAACTTAACCGCTTCCAGATCCATTCCCTGGCGTGTGACTGGCAGATTGTCGGACAACATTTCTGCCGAGAGCTCAACCAAAACTATTGCAGACGCTTCCAGCGGTTCTAAAAACCCTGCAGAAAGGCCGATCGCGAGGCAATTTTTGTGCCAGGAATGCTCTCTAAAACCGGACGAAAACTTTAGCCTGCGCATAGGTAGATCATTAGATTTTATGTATTCGCGCGTAATTTCTTCCGCGCGTTCATCCGATATATATTTCGACGCATAAACACAGCCAATCCCGCGCCGTTTTTGAAGGCCTATATCCCATATCCAGCCCGCTTCATGCGCCGTTGAAATGGTCTGGGAGACAATAGGGTCCTGCTCGCCTGTTGGCACTTGCGTGACTATGGCTCGGTCATTGAAAAGAACATGGCTCTGGTCAATAAAATCAACGCCATAATGCTCACCCAGCAAGACGGATTTATGTCCCGTACAATCGATGAAAAGGTCGCCCTTGATCTCGCTATGATTACGGGTTTTCACGGCCTCAATGTCTTCATCTTTCGATCCAACAATCTCGGTCACATGATCCAAAATATGTTTCACGCCAAGCTTATTAACAACATGATCCCGCAAAAGCGCTCCCAGCTTCACCGCGTCCAGATGATAAGCATAGTTCAGAGCCCCTGCATAGTCAGGCATGGATCGCTGCTTAGGCGCAATGCCCTCATGTCCTGGAGCCGCCTGAACACAAAGAGCCTCGGCGAATGATTTCTCAGGCGCAAAGCTTTGCCATGCTTGAATTAACTCATTGGCATTTCGCCCAACAGGAAGTTCAAATGGATGATGATAGCTATCAAGCTCTGAACCATCGAACCAACCGTCAAATCGTGACCCCTGTTTGAATGACGCTTCACAGGCGGAAAGAAAATCAACTTCTTTAATACCAATCCGGCTGAGAGTCTTACGAATGGTTGGCCATGTCCCCTCACCCACACCAATGGTTGGGGTATCCGGTGATTCAATCAGTGTTATCCCGATCCCTTCAGGCGAGCGGTCGGGATGCCGCGCGGCCAACAGCCCTGCTATGATCCAGCCAGCCGTTCCCCCGCCAATGATAACGATATTTCGTATTCTCTTGACCATCACCTCTTTTAGTCAAAATTCTTATAAACAAACAAAGGAAATTATTCTGCCGACCCATCCATGTTGCTAATTTCACCTAACATCTTACTAAAAAGCCATCTCGGAATACCAAGATGGCCTGTTGATTTAAGCCGTTCGAAGTCAACTTAGAATTTATAGCGTGCTCCCACCGCATAACGCCCTTTTTGTGGATTCATGAAGAACACATTGTTCTTATGGCGGCGATGTCCACGGCGATCTGTACCCGTGATATCAATACCCTCAGCGAAGATCGTCAGACCCTCTCTGACTTCATAACTGATATTGGCATCAATTTGATCATAGGCTTCGACATAGAATGGGTTGCGTCCACTACCCGACAGGTATTTATCACGCCAGTTATATGCCACGCGCGCTTGCAGTCCATTCTTGTCGTAAAAACCGACTAAGTTCGCATTATCACTGACTCCAGTGATGGCAATTTGATTGACCCGGAACGACTGGGTATTATCATATTGCAGTTCTGTATCGGCAATCGTGTAGTTTGCTATGAAACCGAAGCCACTGTCTCCAAAGGAGTGCTGGACAGCAAATTCCCATCCATCGAATCCGTCCGTTCTATCGCTGATGACAGGCTCTGTTATATTAAACGGCAATAAAGGATCATCCGCAGCGCCTATAATGGCACCATCAACAACCAGTTCAGGATAATTTGCTTCGTAATAAGCAATTATTTCCGCTGCTGAGTTTGCGCCAGCCGCACGCGCCTCTGCAACACGCGAACCTAAGCCAGGATGCCTTAAGTCGTAATAGTTATCGGAAAACACACCCTCACCAACGAAATTCTTGATATCCTTTTTAAAGTAACCAATCGAAATGTAGCTGTTGTCATCATAATACCACTCTGCAGAAACATCATAGTTATCAGACGTAAAAGGCTTCAGCGATGGATTACCTGTTCGGCCTGTGCCATTGGTAGCACGGAATAGAGAATCCAATGTCAATCCGCCTTGAATTTGATCATATCTGTGACGGCCGATCGTCTTGCTGTATGAGGCACGTAATTTGACGTTGTTATCAAAGGAAACATCGAAATCCAAAGCAGGCAAGAAGAAGCTGTAATCACCCTCAAAAGATGTCACTTCTTCGGTTCCATCAAAGGTCAGGAAAAATTCATTTCCTCCTGGCCAACTTGTGCCTGTCGGTACTTGAACCGTTGCGGGCGCGAGAACATCAGTATGAATATAACGTGCGCCGGCAACTAAATTTGCGTCAGCTTCACCTAGATTAAAAGAAGTGTTGAACTTGGCATAAGCGCTAATGGTCTCCTCCTCAAGCTCGCGAGTATTTGTACGGTTTGCCAAGCAAGTCCCAGGATTATCAGATGTTGAACCGACCCATGGCGATGAACAAATACCGAAACGATCTTCCAACAAATCAACCATCTGAGCAAAGTCAAATCTGTATAAACCTTGCAGCATATTGGGGTCATCAGCGCCAGACACACCCTCAAAGTGATTTGGCAAAGTTTCCCATTCAAAAAACTCATCCGGAATGTCTTCCGGTCCGCCCAACTCTCCGCCCCAAGAGTCAGTTTGGATAAATCCGGATTCAGAACGAACGTCGTTTTTCAACCATGACAAGCCAAAATCTACGCTATCGATAATATCCCGATCGACTTCATAACTACCGTTAAGCTGCAGTTGCTGTACATCCGATCTCATGTAATTGTTTGAAAACGTGCTACCGGAATGCTCGCGGTTAGCCGCATCCTCTGCACCAATGCCAGAGTCCACAAAAGAAATGACAGGTAAATCATTTTCGAAATTGACTGTTTGTTCAGCTATCCCAAACACAGTTGTACCAACTGACATAGCTGAACCGAACCTGTTGGTTGGCTTGGATTCCGCGCTGGCATCATTGTAGTCAAGCTCCAAGCTTAATCTGTCAGTGACATCCCATGCAAGGTTCAACCCAAGAGAGATATTTTCATTCATCGACTGCGCCAACGAGCCACTATAAGATAAATCTGTAGGATCACCGAAAAACTCAGTATAGAACAATGGTCCGGCGACAGGCCCATCTGTCCAGGCGCTGTTCGTGAAGGCATGGTTAAACCAAACCCCAGCAGAACTGGTGTTAGTCTCAACCTCATTAGATGAGTATGTAAAATCACCAGTGGCACGCAACCTATCAGAAACATCATATTGCAATACGACTTGACCATTTATACGTTCGCGTTTGAAATCCGTCAGGGCATAGTCAGCATTTTGCGGAACTTCATACACATCACCAGGCCCCGGAGGGTTTTGAACGCCATCTATAAAGTTCCATGATCCTGGGCGCGGTAGACGTCCCCACTCATTTTCAAAATCGTCACTGCCAAGATAGCCATCTCGCCAGCCTACATTTGATTGCGTCACGCCACCTTCACGAAGCTGGTAGCTGCCTGAAACTGCAACGCCCAAACGATCATTTGCAAATTTATCAATGTAAATACCAGAAATCTCTGGTGTGATTTTGTCGGAGTCGATCTGGCTTGTGTCATACACACCCTTAACCCCAATCGTGGCGACACGCTCATTTGTTTCAAGTGGTCGAGTCGTGCGAATATTGATAGTTGCGCCCGCACCTCCACTGGCCGTTGATACATCAGATGTCTTGTAAACCTCAACGGCAGCAATTGCTTCCGAGGCCAAATTACCGAAATCAAATGAACGGGACGCTAAATCGCCGATAGATGACGTCGGCATAACCCTACCATTAAACGTCACCAAATTATAATCAGCCCCCCAACCCCGGACCGAGACTGTAGCGCCTTCGCCATTCACGCGATCGATAGATACGCCCGGTATACGTTGAAGCGACTCGGCCAGGTTCGTATCAGGGAACTTGCCAATGTCTTCTGCCGTTATGGCATCAACAACACCAGTCGCATTCTTCTTTAGGTCCATTGAGGCCTTTAATGATTGACGAATGCCAGTGACGATAATTTCGTCCCCTTTGTCTTCGAACTCATCAACTTGAGCTAATGCAGTTGTAGACACACACAACATGGCTGCACTGGACACACCCAGCATTAGATTAGCCATCCAACGATTTTGCTTAATACTCATCATTTTCCCCTGCGAGATTTAGACACGACATCGCGCTTCTAGATTATTTTGCACGATACTCAGTCTGCCTGTTGCAAAATTGTCCACCGTTGTCAAGTCTGACTCATAAAATGGACAAAAAAAGAGACAATAGCGACAAAAATGCTACAGCTGCTAGGGCACCAGTGGTGATTATTGAGGGGCCAGGCCAGTAGATTCGCGAATCACGAGCTTATGAGGAAGCACGCGGGTGGAGGAAATGCCCGATGCATTTCCTGCTCCCTCATCGATCATTTTAACGGCCTCACGCGCTATAGCCTCAAATGGCTGCGCCACGGTCGTTAGCTCGGGCCAAATCGTCTGAGAGATAGGCGTATCATCAAAGCCAGCAACAGATAAATCCCCTGGTACAGATAGGCCCAAGCGATTTGCCGTCATCACAACAGCCGCCGCCATCTCATCATTGGCCGCAAAAATTGCTGTTGGCCGGTTATCAGATGTCAACATGCGATCAGCGCAATCCAAAGCTTCCTTGAAGCTAAAACCTCCCGATTCAACAAGAGAGCGTTCAGGACGCCCCAGCAAGCCACGCGTCAAAGCTTCTTCATATCCCTGGCGCCGTAAAAGCGTGGCAACATGGGCTTCATCCCCCCCAATATGCCCAATGCGCTTATGTCCCAAACCTATCAAATGCTGAGTCATTTCCATGGCCGCCAGGCGATCATCCATAGCGATAGAACTTGCCCCAGATACCGCTCTGGACGGGGAAATAAGGGCAAATTGAACACCACGCTCTGATAATAGATCATGTAACTCAGATGAATCACACATAGGCGGAACAAGGATTAAGTTTTTCACCTTCGTCCTGTCGAGGAAAGCCTCAACTTGCGGGCGCCATTCAGAGCTAACTTCGTCAAACAGCTCAACCGCGAGGTAGCGCCTGGCATCTGAACAAGCTTTCAACACAGCGTGATTGAGGCGGGCCTGATAGCCCGAGCTTGGATCACCATATAGCATCCCAATGCTACGATTGTCGCCCGTTCGAAGCTGGCGGGCTACGGAGCTTGGTGCGTAATTCAGCTCTCTCATAGCCTGCTGAACTTTCTCCCGCGTGCGCGGGCTAATGTGCTCATAATTATTCATGACACGTGAGACGGTTTTGATTGAAACGCCAGCGCGCTCAGCGACTTCTGTAATTGTGGCCATGTTATTTCTCACTGTTATTTCTGTGCCATCAAGGATCAATTCACAGCCTAGCGCATTCATCTCTAGTTTTTAACATTAATATATTGACATTGTCCTGCGCAAGACAATATGTGGACAAAAATTGTCCTGTTCTGTCTTTTTAGAGAGCGGGCAGTTAATAACAACGGGAATAAAGATGAAAAACCTCGCGATTTCCACGGCTCTAGCGCTTTGTTTTGCTCTCTCAGCCTGCAACAATACAACAGAAAGCGCGGGCGAATCTGCGATTGAAACTCGCGCCAGCGAAATTTTGGCGCAAATGACGCTCGAAGAAAAAATCGGTCAGGTAATTCAAGCCGATATCGCTGCCGTCACCCCCGAAGACCTTAAGACCTATAATCTGGGTTCCGTTCTCAATGGCGGGAACTCAGCCCCGGGCGGCGGCAAGGTAGCCCCGCCAGAGGAGTGGATTGCCCTCGCCGATGCGTTCTGGATTGCCTCAACTGATACATCAGACGGCGGGGTCGGTATTCCTGCGATTTGGGGAACAGATGCGGTGCATGGGCACAATAATTTACAAGCCGCCACAATTTTTCCGCATAATTCTGGTCTGGGAGCAGCAAATGATCCTGAACTGATGAAAGAAATCGGCCGGATCACAGCCAAAGAAATCCGTGCGACCGGCATTGATTGGACTTTTGCACCAACATTGGCCGTGGCGCGCGATGATCGCTGGGGTCGCGCCTATGAAAGCTACTCTGAAAATCCGGATCTTGTCGCCGCCTATGCCGAAGCAATGGTTTTAGGACTGCAAGGTGACCAGAATTCTGAAGGTTTCCTCAAAGGTGAAAACGTCATGGCAACTGCCAAACACTTTATCGGTGATGGCGGTACACAGCTTGGCATTGATAAAGGTGATACTGTAGGCGACGAGGCGGAGCTTATCAAAATGCACGGCGCGGGCTATGGCCCTGCAATTGATGCCGGCGTTCAATCCGTTATGGCCTCCTTTTCAAGCATTAACGGGGAGAAAATGCATGGCTCGAAACGACTTTTGACAGATGTTTTGCGCGGCGAAATGGGCTTTGAAGGCTTTGTCGTGGGCGACTGGAACGGTCATGCTGAAGTCCCGGGATGCACAGCCACTGACTGCCCCAAAGCTCTCGAAGCTGGTATCGACATGTATATGGCCCCGGATAGCTGGAAGGGCCTTTACAAGTCACTTCTGGCTCAGGCGAAATCCGGCGAAATTTCTGCAAATGTACTGGATCGTGCCGTTGAACGCATTTTACGGGCCAAATTACGCTCCGGCTTATTTGAAGCAGGATTACCGTCTAATCGGACGACCGCAAATCCAAACATGCTTGGCACAAAAGCTCATGGCGATGTTGCGCAACGCGCCGTACGTCAATCCTTAGTATTACTTAAAAACAATGACAGTGTTTTACCGCTAAGTCCCAATCAAAACATTTTGGTAACTGGCAGCGGCGCTGATTCCATGGAGCAGCAGACGGGTGGATGGACGCTTAACTGGCAGGGCGACGGCAATCCCAATAACATTTTTCATACGGGCGAAACCATCTTTGCCGGTATCAAAGCTGCTATGACAGACGGAAATACCGTTTTATCCGAAGACGGGTCATATGAGCGAAAGCCTGATGTCGCCGTCGTAGTATTTGGTGAAGAGCCCTATGCTGAATATCGCGGCGATCGCTCCGATGTAGTGTTTGAGTTTGACGAAGGCGAAAACTTAGCTTTGCTTAAAAAATATAAAGCCGAAGGCATTCCTGTCGTATCGGTTTTCCTCACAGGACGGCCGCTTTGGGTCAACGCGCACATCAACACGTCTGATGCCTTCGTCGTCGCCTGGCTCCCCGGCACCGAAGGTGAAGGCATTGCAGATGTCCTGGTCGGAGATGCTAGTGGTAATCCACGTCATGATTTCACAGGACGTTTGTCATTTTCTTGGCCTGCAAATGGAACGGGCGAACCTATCCATAATCCCGACGATCCGGCGGTCCAATGGCCCTTCGGTTATGGTTTGAGTTATTACGATGCAACCAATTTAAAACCATTACATGAAAATCCCGGACTTGCCTCTGCAGCCGATAATTTCAACGGCAAGTTCATTGAACGCGGAGATGCGGCCAAGCCATTCTCATTCTATCTCGGCGATAGTTCCAACCTGAACACTCCGGCTGAAACGCTTGTAAGCACCAGTCTGGGCGGCGCAGTGTCAACCCGCGGCGTGGACTACAAAGCACAAGAAGATGCGCGAGAAATCACTTGGAGCGGTAATGGCTTAGGCAGTGCATACATCCGCTCAAGGCGCGCGATTAACATGGCAACTTTGGGCGCGCCGAAGACGCTTGCCGTGAATGTAACTTGGCGTGTTGATGAAATGCCGCAAGACCCATTTAACGTGGCTATGGAATGCGGGGATGGATGTTCAGGCGAGGTCGACCTGACATCGACCATTTCAAAACTTAAGCGAGATGAATGGCACACGACGGAAATACCTGTTGCCTGCTTTATCAAAAATGGACTGAACCCATCGGAAGTCAAAACGGCCTTGAAATTAAGCAGTTCGTCTAAGGGACGTATCACGATACATGCCGCTGAGATTGGCACCGCAACACATACTAATTGCCCATCATAAATAGATACAAGGGGAGACAGAGATGTTTTTAAGCACGCTCGATTTGGCTGTGGTGGGGATTTATGCCATAGTCCTTTTTGCAATTGCACAATGGGTTTCTCGGGAGCCTGCAGGCGTCACCAAAAACACAGAAGATTACTTCCTTGCAGGCAAGTCTTTACCTTGGTGGGCGATTGGCGCTTCACTGGTCGCCGCGAATATCTCGGCAGAACAAATCATTGGTATGTCCGGCGAAGGTTTCAGGATCGGCCTCGCGATTGCTGCCTATGAGTGGCAAGCTGCAATTGTCCTGATTATCGTGGCCAAGTTCTTCCTGCCTATATTCCTGAAACGTGAAATCTATACCATGCCGCAATTCCTCGAGACTCGATATGGTGAAGGCGTAAAAACGCTCATGTCATTCTTCTGGATCATACTTTATACCATTGTGAATTTGACAGCCGTCATGTGGCTCGGCTCTCTCGCCGTCAACACACTCACTGGCGTCTCCTTGTTCTGGGGTATGGCAGGGCTGGCAGGATTTGCTTTGGCCTATTCCATGTTTGGCGGGCTAAAAGCCGTCGCTCTGACTGATATGTTACAGGTTACAATTCTTGTTATCGGCGGATTTGTTATTGCTTGGCTGACTATGGGTATGATCGGTGGTGATGGCGGCGTAACAAACGGATTTCACCGCCTTTACACGGAATTCCCGGACAAATTTGATATGATTTTTGAAAATGATCATTTCGCTTATGAACAAATGCCGGGCATTTGGACGTTACTCGGGGGCTTATGGGTACTCCATTTCTCTTATTGGGGTTTCAACCAATATATTATTCAGCGAGCCTTGGGGGCAAAGAGCATTGGCGAAGCGCAAAAGGGGCTCGTATTTGCCGCTGCGCTGAAGCTGCTAATGCCTCTAATCATCGTGCTTCCGGGCATTGCCGCCGTTATGCTGGCCGCACCGGAAATCGGCGCCATCGATAAAAGCGTTCTGGATGGGGCAACGGATCGCGCCTATCCGGAAGTCATGAAAATCATGCCAAGCGGTTTGCGAGGGCTCATTTTTGCGGCTTTGATCGCGGCGATTGTCTCGTCTCTGGCCTCCATGGTGAATTCCATTTCCACAATTTTCACAATGGACATTTACCGCGACTACATCGCGAAAAATAAATCCGAAACGCATTATGTCACGATTGGCCGGATAACCGCAGTCGTTGCGATGTTTATTGCTCTGATCACGGCGAAACCGCTCCTTGGAAATATGGAAAGTGCCTTCCAGGCCATTCAGGAATTTACAGGGTTCATCGCCCCCGGGATTGTGGCAGTCTTCCTGATGGGCATGTTCTACAAGCGGACAAATTCAGCGGGCGCCTTCACTATGCTGGCTGTGACGTTGATTGCGTCCTATGGCCTGAAAATGTTTATGCCCGACTTCCCTTTTGTTAATCGGGTATGGATCACATTCCTAAGCTGTCTTGTTATCGGCGCGCTCGTTTCGCATGTTACATCTATGCCGAAAGCGGCTCAGCCTGTCGCGCTCGGGGATATCAGCTTCAAAACATCGCGTAGCTTTAACCTGTGGACAGTCATCATTGCTGCCATTCTTATCGGCCTCTACGCTATATTCTGGTAAGCGGCTTTGATCATATGCCGATGACGAGCGATATCATTATAGCCGCCGATATTGGCGGGACAAATGCTCGATTCGGATGTCTGGAGCGCAAACCAAGCGGCGGTTGGGATGCCCAGAATTTTGCCAAATTCAAGGGCCTGGATTATCCGACCTTTGAAGCCGCTTTGGAAACCTATCTTGACACGATTACGGTCAAACCCAAATATGCTACCTTCTGCGCAGCCGGGCCTGTGGAAGACGGATATGTCAATCTGACGAATACGGACTAGCAGATCTCCGCCGAGCGTATTACGGATCTATTCAAGTTTGCGAAATGCAAAATCTATAATGATTTCGCGGGTATGACCCGGTCCATCCCCGAACTGTCGGATGATTTTACAGTTATTCGCACAGGACAGGCTAGAACTGATGAGCCTATTCTCGTGGCGGGGCCTGGTACTGGTTTTGGTGTTGGTTATCTTGTGCCAATTCACACTGGATGGTATGTCATGCCCACAGAAGGTGGCCATATCGCCTATAGTCCACAATCCAATCTTGAGTTGGAATTGCTGCAAGTCTTAAAGCGAGATCACGACTTCGTCTCTTTGGAACTCGTCAGTTCAGGCAAGGGGTTGAATATCGTCCACAAAGTTATCTGCGATATTCACGGGATAACATATGAAGCGAAAACCCCTGGCCGAATTCGCGAGGAAGCTGTTGCCAACGACCCAATTTGTTCGGATGTTTGCAATATCCGAGCAGCGGCAACCATGGGCGCGATCGGAGATCTGGCTTTGTCAGGAGGAACCAGAGGCGGGTTTCACCTCCGGCAACCCGCTTCACAATTATTTTCAGCACGGCGTCATTGACGGGCCATGGAAACTTTATCAGAAAATCGATCACCAGCGCCGCACGACAGAAGTGGAGACTATGCTATTCAATATCTGGGTAGACCCGAATGAGAGTACGGATCTATCGGCGGAGCACCCGGATCAGGTTCAGCGGATGCAGGAATTGCTGGATGACCGTCTAGCTGAGCATCCGGCCGGCGGGACCTATGTGCAAATCCAGCCCCATCCCGGCTGGCGCGCTCCGCTGGATTACGCCGCCGCTGTCGATAAGGCGGATACTTTGAATGAAGAACAATATGGCGGTTTCGGCCCGCTGAAGTCCAGAGTACTTCAGAAAAGATATGGTGAACGTGGCAAAATCATTTATGAGTAAGTCAGCTCGAGATAAGCAGCTGAAACAAAGCTGGGACGCCTTTTGCGATGAGCTGAAATCGGCTGGCGACCTGATCTTTCGCGATAACACGCCGGATAATGACCTAGCGCGCGCCAAGGGATTGCGTTTACTGGCGCGTAACCTTTCGGCAGTTCTTTGCAGATTGGGCGGGCGAAGAACCCATGATGGCGCGGATCGATTGTCTGGACGGTGATGGCCATGACCCGATTCTGACCGTGGAACAGGTCGGCAAGCGCCTGAAAGCCACGGCGGAATGGGTGACTGTCTCCACCCATTATTGGGCGGATATGATCGATAAATGGGCCAAACAGCCCAACACTTTCCTGTCCTATCGCCAGTTGAACGATAATGAGATTGACGCGACGCCGGGCGGAGAACCGCTAATTACCTATTGGGAGCTGCCCAAGGATGAGGCGTTGGTTGTGCGTTTCACCCCACCGGATTGTGATTATTGGGCGGTCGAATTTGGAAATTACTGGTGGGAAACGATGGACTATCGTTACCGCATGAGCAGCACGAATTGCCATATGGCGCAATTGGAAGAGAACAGTGAACTCCTGCTCGTTATCACCCATGAAGATTTGGGATACGCCAATTGGCTCGATCCTTCGGGTCACAGTGAAGGCTATGTGACCGTGCGCTATCTGGGTGCGGATCATTATCCTATCCCGACTTGCCATCAAATGAAGGTGGCTGAATTGGATAGCTTTATTCCAAATGCTAAAAAGGTGACGCCAGAGGAACGCAAGGCCCAACTCGAAGATCGCCGAACAGGCGTGATACGCCGATTTAAATATTAGGACATTGAATGAGCTATCCTGACCTGAAAGACAAATCAGTTATAGTCACCGCTTCCGGAAACGGCATTGGCAAATCCAGCGCGATTGAATTTGCGCGCCACGGCGCAAAAGTCATCGTCAGCGATATTCGCGAAGACCTGGCTGAGGCTACGACCCAAGCCATTCATGAGGCAGGCGGCACGGCCAAAACCGTCATCGCAGATGTTACCGATTTTGATCAAGTCAAAGCCCTAATTGATGCGGCTGTCGGCGAATATGGGCGTTTAGATATCTTGATGAATGTTGCGGGCGGGGCTTTCCCTATGCCCTTTGATACGACGCCGTTAGAGGTCGATCACAATATCCTCGCGCTGAATCTGCATTCCGTCATTTACGGTACCAAAGCCGCCCTGCCCGTCATGTTAGAGCAAGGCCAAGGCGTGATCCTGAACACATCTTCCGGGGCTGGGATCGGCGCAGTCAACGGCCTGGCCACCTATGGCGCGGCCAAGGCTGGTACGCAGGCGCTCTCCCGCTCGATTGCGGCGGAATTTGGCAAACGCGGTATACGCGCAGTCACCATCGCGCCGGGCGCGATGGATACACCAGGCCTGCGCAGCTGGGCCGACACGCTGGAGGGCGGCTATGACGCTTTCAGCGCCAAACAGCCCTCAGGCCGCTGCGGCACAGCCGAGGAAATCGCCAAGGCGGCGGTCTTCCTCGCCTCTGATCAGGCCAGCTTTATCAATGGCAACACAATCCCCGTGGACGGCGCCATTCACGCTATCCTCGCAGCCCCCGTTTAGGAGAGACTTATGGATCTAGGACTTACAGGCAAAACAGCCATTATCACAGGCGGGAGCGGCGGCATTGGCCAGGGTCTTGTCATGGAATTTGCCCGCGAAGGCCTGAACGTCATCAGCGCCTCCCGCAATACCGAGATCGGCGAAAAACTGGCGGAGCAAGCCAAATCCGAAGGGCTGCCCGGGGCAATTCTCGCCGTGTCCACAGATGTCATAGACCGCAGCTCCGTTGATAATATGGTGGCCGAAGCCAATAAAGCCTTCGGCCCGGTCGATGTGCTGGTCAATAATGCCAGCGGTGCGCATCACGTCTCCCCTTTTGAGGATTTTGACGAAGAAGGCCGCGACTGGGAAAAGGCGCTCAATATAGACGGCGTTGTCAATTGCTGTCAGGCAGTGGCGAAAGACATGCTGGACCGCTCCGGCTCAATTATCAATATCTCTTCCAACTCATCCCTATTAGGCGAAGCTGCTGCGCATATTGTCCATTACGGCGAGGTGAAAGGCTTTGTGAATTCCTTCTCTAAAACGCTGGCCTGGGAATGGGCGAAACGCGGCGTGCGGGTTAACAACATCTGCCCCGGCTGGATTGTCCCGGAACATGAAGATGTCAGTGACGGGTCTTTCTGGAAGAAATACGGTTTCGAGATGATGGGCAATCCTGAGCAAATGCAGACTGCATTAGAAGAGGGTACGCTTTTTAACATGTCGGGCCTGCCAATCCCCATGTTAGGGCGGCCTGAGGACATTGCGAGTTGCGCGCTCTTTCTCGCCTCTGACAAATCACGCTATATAACAGGCCAGCTGATCTCCATCAGCGGCGGAGCCTATATGCCCTAGGAGATTATGATGAGTGAGCCTCTTTGGACACCACCAGACCGCCCGGATTGGTTTACGCAAATGAACCGTGAAGGGTCATATTTTGACCTGCCCTCTGTTGTGCCGCTGGATGAAGCTTCGATGTTGAATGAAGCGATACGCGCGGCGGGCTGTGATGACTTCGGTGAGGATGAGAAATGGCGCGAAGGACTGCGTGTCCTGCTTAAATCTCTTGACGAAGAAGCCGAACTGACCTTGATGGGTCGCCTCATGGCGCGGAGCGACATTCTCATGTGGCTTCAACAACGATTGGACGTCATTGACACGCTCAAAAAGCATCCCGAAATTCTGGATGAAGAGATTATATCGCCTATGGTCATTGTCGGCCTGCCGCGCTCAGGCACGTCAATTCTGTTTGAATTATTGTGGCAGGACGAAGATGTGGGCGTGCCCTTAATCTGGGAAGCGGCCTATCCTTGCCCGCCACCGGAGACAGCAAGCGATCAATCTGATCCACGTATTGAAACAGCGGATAAGCTGTTTACGCAGTGGGGGCGCGTGGCTCCGACATTTAATACCATGCATGAAATGCGAGGGGATATCCCGTCTGAATGCGGGCTGCTTATGGCGGGGACATTCATTTCTGACCATGTCGCAGCTATGCATCAGACACCCAGCTATTCCATGTGGATGTATGGGCAGGATTTCCTGCCTGCCTATGAAAATCACAAGAAAGTTCTGCAAATCCTGCAATGGAAGAATCCGCGCAAACGATGGCTGCTCAAGGCGCCGGAGCATCAGATTCATTTAGATGTTCTGCTCAAAGCCTATCCCGATGCGGCCATCGTCCAGACACATCGCGAGCCGATCAAATGCAACGCGTCCACCGTTAGCCTCCTGGGCACACTTTACTCTGTTCGCAGCGACAAAGATTTTGACGCGCAAATGTTCCAAAATATCATTATGGGCGAAGCCACAGCAGGCCGCCTCGAAATGGTGATACAGCAGCGCGCAGATGGTATTGTTCCAGAAAGCAATATCTATGACTCACGCTTTCAAGATCTCATGGAAGATCCCATCGCTTGTATCCAAGGCGTTTATAATCATTTCTGGCTCAAGCTGAGCGATGAAACCAAAGCCAAAATGTTGAATTACCTTAAACACAAGCCCAAAGATAAATTTGGCAAACATGCTTATGAAGTCAGTGAATCCAAAGCCAAAGAACGACATTTCTTCAAACGCTATCAAGCCCACTATAACGTCCCGAACGAGGTGTGAGTGTAATGTTCGCCCTTAGTGCGTTCAAACGCACCTCTAAAACCGCTCGGGATAATTTGAGGTAAAGAAGAAAGGCTCAAATCATATTGGGTTGCGGCTTGAAGAGTTTAAAATCTTATCGTGTTTTTCAGCTACAATCTGGCCGACAGCATTCAATCTGGCGATAAATCTATTTCACCACGCCTTTAGCGGATCTGGATTTGAGTGTGTCGAGATCGACCGGTTCACCGATAATGGCTATCTCATCCGTTTCCAGAAGCTGCGTGTCCGGCGTTGCGACAATGACCTGTCCGCCGCGCTCTATGATTGCGATCAGGCATGAGTTTGGCAGGGCAATCTCTGAAATTTTCTTCCCGGCCTGTTTCAAGAGGGATGGAAATTCGGATAGGGGGCCATGCAGGAAATGGTCATCGCGAACAAGGACTTCATTCATTTCACGCTCGGATTTGGATTCGAGCCATCTCATTTCGAAATTATCGCTTTGGACAACTTCTGCCAAATGTCCGGCCAGACGCAGGTCCAGCCCAACCGGCTTATTCGGCACGATCAAATACATCAGGGTATGGGCTTCAACTGCGACATTCATATTGAGTTTTGTCTGCGGCCCAAAGCGTAAAACGAATAATTCCGGCTCCACGACATCAGGATGAGTCTGATATGTAATATGTACGCCTTCGGTGATCGGATGCATGATCACATTTTCACCATGCACCATGTCCAGGATAATTTCCGGCTTGATATCAAAACGCTTTACCGCCCGTTCCACCAGAATTTCCCCGATATGGGATTTATCATAAATACCATATCGGAAATCCATCATAACCGAGCGGGCAATGAGACCCTCATAGGACAGGTTTTCCGCCTGTGTCCGGTCATGAATAATGGTCATGAGTTCTCTTTCCAGACCTTCATATCTTTGCTGGCCGAGCCGCTCATGGATGTGGAAAATCGCGCCGCGCCGTTCCAGATTGCCGGACGCATAGAAATGATACCAGAGCACACAGCCAATCGTCACCATGCCTGTGAAGGCTATAGCCAAAATGCCCATTTCGATAATCAACCAGAAGGAAATCAAAATCCCTGCAATCTGCAGCCAGGGATAAAAAGGCGCTCTGTAACCCGGGCGATAGGTCGGGATTTTAGACTCACGCATGACGATCACGGCCACACAGATGAGACCGAATAGTAATAGCTGAAACGCACTGGCAAGCTTGGCGACGGAGGCGACGTCAAACAAGACCAAGACGATAATCATCGCCAGAACGGTTGTCACAATGGCGATCGTCGGGGTTCCAAATTTGCCGATCTGTGAAAGTCTGGCAGGCACCAGCTTGTCTTTGGCCATGGCATAGGGATAACGCGAGGCCGACATAATCCCGGCATTCCCCGTCGAGGCAAAGGCTGCGATCGCCGCCACGACGATCAGGATGACCCCTAAATCCATCGGCATCCAGCCGAGAAATTCACGGCCCGCATCAGCGACCGGCGTCAAGCTGTCATATAAGGCCTGAGGTTCCAGGATTTTGATTAAAACTAACGTGCCTAACGTATAGATGATGGTCGCCGTCACAAGCGACAGAGTCATGCCCAAAGGAATATTCCTGTCCGGATTTTGGACTTCTTCGGCGACACTGGCGACCTTGGTCAGGCCTGCATAAGACACAAAGACAAGCCCGATGGTTGAGACAAACCCAACAATCCCGCTTTTAAAGAAATCCCCATGCCCATCGACGGGTTTAAACGTATTGGCAATGCCAACTTCTTTTAGTCCAAGCGCGACAAAGGCGATGAGAATGGCCACAAGGGTTGTGACCAAAATCCGCTGCAGCAGGGTCGTTTCCTTAGCCCCGAATATATTGATCAGGCCAAAAGCAATGGTCAGCAATATCGCCGTTACTGTAAAGGGGAGGTCCAGATAGATACCCATATAGGCCCCCATACCGACCAAGGCAAAAGCGCTTTTAAAGACGACAGCAACCCAGGAGCCCAGCCCGCCGATTGTGCCCATAAGCGGGCCCATGGCGCGGTCCAGAAAATAATATGTACCGCCTGCCTTGGGCATGGCGGTGGATAATTCCGCCATACAATACATGGCAGGCAGGATCAGAAACCCAGCTAGAAAATAGGCGAGCCAAACTGAGTTGCCCGTGTAAGAGGCCGCAATACCGGGCAGCAAAAACAAGCCTGAGCTGAACATGGCCCCTGTTGACATCGCATAGACATCAAACAGCGTCAGGTTTTTCTTGAGCGAATTCGTGTCAGACATATTTCCCCCAGACAGGACAAGGCCGCTATAAATCAAATGGCAGCCGTTACCTCGCCTGTTTTAGTCGATTTGTCGACAGTATCTTTGCAGAAAAAACGCAGTAGCACATAGCCCGCAACGCCGGAAGCTATGGACCCCATCAGAACCCCGAGCCTGACCGCATTGAGGGTTTCATCTCCTTCAAAAGCCAGCGTACCGATGAACAGGCTCATCGTAAAGCCAATCCCTGTTAAGCAGGCTATACCATAAATCTGGCACCAATTTGCGCCTGTGGGCAGTTTCGCCAGACCCAGTTTCACGGCAAGCCATGATAAAGAGAACACACCAATTTGTTTGCCAAGGAACAGTCCCAGCGCGATGCCAAGCGGCAGTGGTGCGAGCAGGTCGCTTAGACTGATGCCTTCCAGAGACACGCCCGCATTGGCGAAGGCAAAAAGCGGCAGGATCAGAAACGCCACCCAGACATGCAACCCATGTTCCGCTCGGTGCAGCGGTGAGCTTTCCTCCGGATCCTTGGCTTTTAATGGAATGGCCAGAGCCGTAATCACGCCCGCCAAAGTCGCATGAACGCCGGATTTCAGAACACAAGCCCAAATAAATATGCCCAGCAGCGCATAGGGCATGATCCGCATGACCCCCATACGATTAAGCGCGATCAGGCCAAGCGTACCGACCCCGCCCCATCCCAAGGCTATTAGGGAGAGGTCCTGGGTGTAGAACAACGCTATGATAATGATCGCGGCGAGGTCATCTATGATGGCGACGGCCAATAATAAGATCTTTAATGAGACCGGGACTCGAGACCCCACAAGCGCCAATACACCGAGCGCAAAGGCAATATCCGTCGCGGCCGGGATCGCCCATCCCTGTATAGCCACAGGATCCGTATAATTGAAATAGACATAGATTAAGGCAGGGGCGATAATACCGCCAATCGCTGCGAAAATCGGCAGAGCCGCTTTATCAAAACTTGATAGCTCGCCCTCCATGACCTCACTTTTGATCTCCAATCCAACAAGGAAAAAGAAGATCGCCATCAAGCCATCATTGATCCAAAGCAGGAGAGGTTTGGCAATTTCAAAACTACCAAATTGTATCTCCACGGGTGTGGACAGAAAACCGGAATAAAACCCGCTTAAGGGAGAGTTATTCGCTACCAACGCCAGCAAGGCCACAAACATTAGGACAAATCCGGCAGAGGTTTCCAGCCGGAGAAAGTCTTGAATCTTATTTACGATACGCGGCATGTTAATTCCATAAATTTACGGCCTCCACCATGAGAGGCCGGTTTGGGGTTTAAGTCTATCTAATTTAGTTTAGGCTGATATTTTCTGGCGCAGTTTAATTAAGGGCACTGATTTTGGATGGGGCGGGCTGGCCTGACAGCCAAGTGTTGTAAGTTCCGAGATCGTGTTATCGAAACTTGCTTTGATGTGGGCTTTATAAACCTCATATCTCGCGGCTGCGGCTTCTAGTTCAGCATATGCACCTTCATATTCACCAATATCCATCAGATATTCGACTGTCTTCAAATGGGCTGTTAATGGGCTTTCAGTGGTTAGGCTGTCGACCCTATGAACAGCACGAGCGCTATCAGGGTTAGCTCCGCCTTCATCTTCCCAACGTGCGATGTAATGTTTTTGAGTGTCATGATTTACCTCGTTTGATTGTGTGGATGAAGGTGAGAGGGGGTGAGCCTTGATATGATCTGTCTCGTCATCCCAGCACTGGCCAGAAGGGGAAGACTGGAGTGGAATTCTGCCGGGCGAGAAACTCATATCAAGGCTCAGGGTTAAATGTTTCAGTCTAGAACCAGGACGTCTTGACGCTCGTGCCGTCAACGACGACTCGATTACGGCGGCTGCGCCGTCTGCGCTGCATGGCCGATAAATCAATGTCATCAACAATCACGGCTGGTGAATTTGCATATGCCAATTGTTTCGTCGGTTGCTTTGAGAAGAGGCTATCTACCATTTTAGCGATGCTGTTTAATCTTGAGCTTGTCTGAGTTACGCGAAACATTTTGATCTCCTTTCGTTGTCGCGAGAGCTACTTAGGAAATGTTTTTTGATAGTTAAAATATAAACTATCTATCATAATGATAGTTTTTAGGTATATAATAAATAGCGTCATTCTCTGCTGCAGCATCATCCCATAGGAACGGTTGCTATCCATTTGACCTCATCAGCGAGCAGCACTCATCTACACAGTCTGGGAACAGCCATGTACATATCGCGCTTGTCTGCGCACGCTGATGGTGCCTTTGAACGCACCGACTTATTTGCGATAATCTGTTGTGAGGCCTATCTGGGCGGCATACGGGCCCCGGCGTCTGTGCGAATATATTCGGCATTGATATATGTGTGCTCGCACATGAACTCGACGACCTGCGCATATTCCATGGGATCGCCGAAACGGTTGGGGAATTGCACATGGGCCCGCAGTGCGTCTTTCACATTATCATTCATCTGGCCGTAAATCGGCGTTTCATAAAAGCCCGGCAGGATTGTATTTACGCGTATGCCTTCACGCGCCAAATCGCGCGCCATGGGCAGAGCCATAGCCAAAATGCCGCCTTTGGATGAGCTGTAAGCCACTTGGCCTATCTGGCCGTCCTGAGCCGCCACAGAAGCTGTATTGATAATCACTCCGCGCTCTCCATCGGGCTCGGTTGGCTCCAGCGCCATCATACCAGCAGCGGATTTTGACGCACAGATAAATGATCCAATGAGGTTGATATTGATGATACGGATATAACGGTCCAGATCATGCGGCGTGATAGCCCCCGTTTCACGGTCACGCTTGGCCGTTTTTTCCGCCCCGCCAATCCCGGCGCAATTGACCATGATACGTTCCTGCCCATTGGCTTTGCGAACGGTCTCCAGCCCGGCATCAACAGAACTCGCATCCGCGACATTGACTTTGGCAAAAACGCCGCCGATTTCGCCGGCCACCATTTTGCCCCGCTCTTCATTCATATCGAAAATGCCGACTTTAACGCCTTTTTCGGCCAGCCTGCGCGCTGTGCCCTCGCCCAAACCCGAAGCTCCGCCCGTGACAATTGCCGATAATCCGCTTTGCAGTTTCATAGTTTTTTCCCTTTGGCCTTGAATTTAGGCGAACCCTAATCCGCCATGCAAATGGTGCAAGACAAAAGATTGCGGCGCATGGCCACGTAGTAAAGCTTGACAAATGCCGCCCAAATTCATAAGTAAGTGATTACTCACTTTTAACATAAAGGTGCGATATGATGACAGAACTCGACTCTCGTGGTGTGATTTCAGAGGACGGCACTGCCAAGGCCCGTATCGAACGGGCGGCTTTGACCCTTTTCTCTCAGAGCTCTATTGAAGGCGCATCCACCAAATCCATTGCACAATTGGCCGGTGTCAGTGAAGGCCTGCTTTACCGTCACTTCAAAAGCAAAGACGATCTGGCCCGCGGCTTGATGCATATCATTCACAGCCGCTTGACCCTGATGATCCGCTTTGCCTCTGACCTGCCACTGGAAGAGGCGGTCAGGCGTATCATCAGCCAATATTGCGCCTTGGCCGATGATGACTGGGATCTGTTTCGCTATCATATCCTGCACCTACACCGATTTCCCGGCCTATCCGGGGGCAGCACTGAAAATCCGATCAGCGCCGCAGCCGAACTGATCGCCGCCGCGCAGGAAAACGGGGACATCGATCCCAAAGCCGATCCGGTCTTAACGGCGAGCATGGCGCTTGGCGTGGTTTTATCAACGGCTCAGGCTAAAGTGCTGGGCGCTTTGGAGGCCCCGCTCTCGGAATATGAGGCGGATTTCATCCGTATTGTCATGGCCGTGCTAAAGGCGGCTTAGGAGCTGATTATGCGATCTTTAATCTTCAACATCTTCTTTTACAGCGTAACTTTCATCTATGCGATTGTCTGCGTCATCCTCTCGCTTATTCCGGGGCGGCTGGCGATGATGGCGAGCCTGCGCCGCTATACCCGCCTGATGGTATGGGGCATGCGGGTGATTGCCGGTATTGATGTGACCGTGACAGGGCATGAGAATGTGCCCAAAGAGGGCGCCATTATTTTGGCGGCCAAACACCAAAGCTATGGCGACGGCTTTGTTATATTCAGTCAGTTTTTCGATCTATCTTTTGTGACAGGCGACCACCTTGAGCGGTACTGGTTGATCAAACGCATTCTGGCCAAAGCCAATGCAATCGTAATTGACAGTTGCGGCGGCACAGATTCCCGCCGGAAAATGGCGGAAACCTCCCAGCTTGTGCGAGAGCAAGGCCGCCGTATCCTGATTTTCCCGGAAGGGCATTTATCTCAGGTCGGCACTCAACATAAATACCGCAAAGGCGTCTGGCACCTTTATGATGATTTTCAATGCCCCGTCGTGCCGGTTGCCAATTCCTTGGGGCAACGCTGGAACCAAGGGGACTGGACAAAGCATCCCGGCCCCGCCACGATAGAATTTATGGAGCCCATCGCTCCGGGCATGGGGAAAGACGAGTTTATGACATTACTCGAAGAGCGAATTGAAACGCGATCAAAAGAGCTGCTTGATCTGGAAAATCTTGGCGCGCTGAACCCGGATGATATTGGCGTGCTGACCGAAAATGACGTCGCCCGCGCCAAACGTATTGCCAGAGAGACCGAAGAAGCCATGCGCCAGGAAAGCGGGCAAGAATGACGGATACGCCCAAGCCCGCCGGGCTGAAACTCTTAATCCAAAGACGCTTCGCCCCGCTCTTTGTTCTGTTCCAAGCGGGTACGTTTAATGACAATGCCCTGAAAAATGCGCTCATTGCGCTGATCACCTTCGGCGGGATGTTATTCCTGTCTGATTTGCCCAGCGCCATTCGCGTTCCCGTGGCGGCCCTGGTCTTTACAGGCCCGTTTCTGATCGTCTGCGCCATCGCAGGGCAGATCGCCGATAAGGTAGATCGCGGCGTGATATTCCGATGGATTAAACGCGCCGAGGTTCTGATCATGCTATTGGCGGGCCTTGGTTTTATGCTGAAAGATGTCCGCATTCTGGCACTGGCTTTGGGGATGATGGGCGCACAATCGGCCTTTTTTTCGCCGACGAAAAATGCCGTCTTGCCGCAATGGCTGGAAGAACATGAATTGATTAAAGGCAATGCCCTGCTATCGGGGTTTCAATTTACCGTACTGTTGCTTGGCACGATTATCGGACTGGGCCTGGCAACGACGAATCCCGCGCTACTGGCAGGACTGCTTTTTGTTCTGGCTGTGCTGGGCTGGATCGCCGCAGAATTCTGCCCGCCTGCCCCTGCGCCCAATCCCGGCCTGAAAGTCGATTACAATCCCATCACCGCCATTTATGGCGTGCTGAAACAAATCTTCGCGCATCAGGATGTGCTCAGGCCATGGTTGGGCATCGCCTGGTTTTACGGGCTTTCCACCGTTTTTATCACGACTTTCCCGGATTTTATCGCCAGCGTCATGGGATATGAAGCGGCGGTTTTAATGATCGTTTTGATCTGCTCCACCCTTGCTATTCTGGTTGGCACTATGGTGACAATGGCCATTGGTAACTGGAAAGTTTGGGGGCCCGAAGCCATACGTCTTGTGGCGGTTGGCATTGTGGGCGTCACGCTGTTTTCGCTATTACTTTATCTGCTGCCCGCACCGACTTATGCAGGCGCAGACTCAGGCGCGGGGGAGTTTGGCCCGGTCAGCGATTTCCTAGCCAATCCGCAAACACCGCTTTTCTTGGGCGCAATTGGCGGTGCGTCGCTGTTTAATGGCATATTCGTTGTGCCTTTACAGGCTATGACCCAAATACGGGCCGACCCCAAGATCAGAGCGCAATTAATGAGCGCCGGATCGGTTTTGTACAATTTCTTTGTCAATGTGGCGACGTTTGCCTTGATCGGTTTGGCCGCTTTGCAATTACCGCCCAAAGCGCCGTTTTTGATGATCGTCATCGGCAGCACGCTTGTCGCCAGCTATGCCGTGTTTCGGGCTGTCAAACCCGTTGAGCGGCCATCTTTTACCAAGGAATAGGCGCAGACGGTCTGCTGAAATTTCACTGTAATTAACCCGCCCTTTACCTAAATTTGGCGTTATAGAGACGAAGTTAATTAGTCTGGGATCCATCATGAAACGCTTTGCTATCGCCCTCGCCCTTATGGCTGTCACGGCAGCGCCAGCTATGGCATCCGAGCCAAAATTGGAAGGCACATTTAAAGACTGGAGCGTGTATTCACGCGCCGATAGCGAAGATAAAATCTGCTACGCCCTGTCAACCCCGTCCAGCAAATCCCCGGGCAATGTCAATCATGGCGAGATTTACTTCATGGTCAGCTCATGGAAGTCCGGCGCGGCGACTGAGCAGCCCAGCTTCTTGGCGGGCTATCCGCTGAAAACAACGCGCGCGCCCAAGGCCAAGGTCGGCTCGACCTCTATCACCATGTATGGCGCGGATAATGAGGCCTTTATCGATGCCGGCTCTGATGAGCGCACACTCGTATCCAAAATGCGGGCCGGATCGACGATGACCATCTCGGCCGTATCCTCACGCGGCACGGAAACACGCTATCAATTCTCGCTCTCAGGCGTGACAGCGGCTTTGCGCAAAGCGAAAGCCGTTTGCCAGTAGGCTTCTGCCGCGCTATGGCGCGGGCATGAGTGATATAATCAAGATCGGTATTCTGGGCGCGGATGGCCGCATGGGTCAGGCGCTCGGCTCTGTGATCATCGGCAATCCTAATACTCAGCTAACAACGGCCTTAACTGCGCCAGGTAGTCCGGCACTTGGCACAGCCGTGCCGGAACATGATATGATCTATAGTGATGATATAAAGGCCGGGCTGAATAGCTGTGACGTCCTAATCGATTTCTCCGCCCCCAAAGCCGTGCTTACCGCTGCGGCGTTGATAGCGGATACGCCCTGCCGCGCCATTGTGTCCGGCACGACAGGATTGAGCGCTGAACAGCAAACCGAGCTGAAAACCCTGTCCAAAGATTTTGCCCTGCTGCGTTCCGGGAATTTTTCTCTGGGCGTAAACCTGCTGGAGGCATTGGTCCAGCAGGCGGCGAAAGCGCTCGGTGAAGATTGGGACATTGAAATCTCGGAAATGCATCACCGCCACAAAGTCGACGCGCCATCGGGCACAGCATTAATGCTGGGCGAAGCGGCCGCCAAAGGGCGCGGGGTGAAACTGTCTGACAAGCGAGTCACCGACCGCAACGGCAAACGCAATCCCGGCGACATCGGATTTACCTCCTTACGCGGGGGCGACATTATCGGCGCGCATGAAGTGCGCCTGGCCAGCGACAAGGAAATGATCACACTGTCCCATAATGCCCATGACCGCAGCCTCTTTGCCGAAGGCGCCCTGAAAGCCGCGCTTTGGCTGGCCGGAAAAGATAGCGGCTATTATTCCATGCGGGATGTTTTAGGGCTTTAATCCTCGTTTCTTTTCATCGCGCGGCCGAGCTCATATTGTAGGCTACCCGTGCTTTTTCGGTGATAACGCCGCGCAAATATATAAGCGATCGCGGCCCAGACCATCACCACCAGAAAATAGAGCGAGAATTGCCAGACCAGGTAGCCGGGCTCTATTGAGCGGCTCTGCCCTGACAGATTATAAAGCAGTTGCAAAAACTGCTCGAGCAGAAAGAACAGCAGCGGCGTCGTAATGATGATTAAACCGAGCCCCACCGCGATATAGGCCAAGCCGCGCGGATCGTTCACCCGTTTGTAAATCTCGATATATTGCTCGCGCCCCATGCTTTTGGGGATCATATTATTTGCGCGCTTGTAATCATAATCCGCCGCCGCATCCGCCGCGACGCGGCGATAACCCAAAAAAGCGCGCAGCCCAAAGACACACGCAATCAAAAGAAAAAGGCCAAAAACAAACCAAAGAGAGGATGCATCAAGAACAGACATCCAATGTTACTATGTCACACATTCATTTTATTCAAGTCTTAGACACATCGAAAAAGCCGTGTTAAGGGCGCAGGAAGGGGACTGCATTGTGATGAAATTTTTTGCTGAATTAAGACGCCGGAATGTCTTGCCCGTTGCAGGCACTTTCCTGGTGGGCAGTTGGTTTCTGGTGCAAATCGCTTTCACATTGGAAAGCGTGATGAACCTGCCGGATTGGTTTGATTCAATTTTCATGGCTTTGCTGATTTTGGGTTTGCCCGTCGCCATTGTTTTGGCTTGGGCCTTTGAGCTGACGCCGGAAGGGTTCAAACGCACAGAACTTGTCAATGAAGCAGAATCTATCACAGAGAAGACCGGCAAGAAGCTGGACATAGCCATCTTAATCGGCCTGGTGCTGATCGGGGCGCTTCTAATTTTTACCCATTTTAGGCCCGGCGGATTGAAAGCTCCAAAATACATGAAGGTCGATGGGCGCTCGGTCGCCGTACTGCCATTTGAAAACCGAAGCGCAGAAGCAGAGAATGCATTTTTTGCTGATGGGATTCATGATGAGCTTTTGACGGCTTTGGCGAAGGTGCCGGGCCTGGATGTAATCTCCAGAACCTCTGTCATGGGTTATCGCGGCACGGATAAGCGCGTGCCCGAAATTGCCGAAGAATTGGGCGCCGCCGCCATCTTGGAAGGTGCCGTCCAAAAAGCCGGGCCGCGTGTGCGGATCACAGTGCAGCTGATTGACGGTCGGGATGACACCCACATCTGGGCCAATAATTATGACCGGGCTCTGACCACTGAAAATATTTTCGACATTCAAGGCGAAATCACGCAGGTCATTGCCGAAAGCCTGGAAGACGTTCTGGCAGGGACAACGCCAAGCGAGGTTGAAAATCAAAATACCCAGAATATCAAAGCTTATGAAGCCTATATTCGGGCGAAACTGAAAACCAATCCCGGGGACAACAAAGCCGAAGAGCTTAAAGAAGCGCTCAAACTCTATGATGATGCCATTAATTATGACTCGAATTACGCCAAAGCCTGGGCCGGACGGGCCTATGCGCAAATGGCGCTTTATTGGTTTCACGGCAAAGATACATCCTACCGGGATGCTGCGATTATTTCACTGTCCAGAGCCAAAGAGTTGGGGCCGAATAATCTGGAAACGCATATTGCTGAGGCCTTTTATCATTATTGGGGATTCTCACAATTCCCGGCCGCGGAAATTGCATTTGACAAGGCACTGGCAGTTGCGCCTGCCAATGTCGACGCATTGGCAGGCAAGGCCTTTATTGTTCGCAGATTAGGCCATTTTAAAGACGCTGCGGTGGACTTGGAACAGGCGCACCGCTTGGACCCGCTCTCTTATTATCTCATCCCGGAACTTGGCCTGACCTATGCGTTAATTGGAGATTTTGATCAGGCCAAAGAGATGATGGACCAAGCCTTGGATATGGACCCTTCCTCTCTACAGGGCACAGGCTTTGCCGCCGCGATTGCGCAATTTCGCGGTGAGCCTGAAGCTGCGCATCGCTATTTTGAACCTCTGGCCAAATATCTGCCTATGGAGCATGTCAACTATGCGCTCGCTGTTGGGGATGAAGGCGATATACGCCATGCCATATCTGAATGGCCGGAGACCGCCAAGCTGACCCCAAATGACCAAATCAAATTCGCTATGGCCGAGGCGCGCGTCGCGATTGCCTTGGGATTAGATGCCGATAAACGGATAGCCATAGACAAGCTGACGAAGGCCTATGACACGGCGGCGACATGGGCAGAGGGCCAGGCCTATTCCCCTGTGATCCTCGCGGGATTACTCGGGCATAAGGATCATGTCGCGCGATTGGCTGGCGGTTATGACGCCTTTAATCCCGATGACAAATTACGGGCCCTGACGGATTACGGCAATATCGCCGAAGCCTATATCCATTTGGGTGATTTCGAAGCCGCGATGGATTATATCGAAAAGATGGAAGCCTTAACCGGCCCGCATATTATTCGGGTTTTGGAATACGACCCGATGGTCGCGCCCCTGCGCAATCACCCGCGTTATCAGGCTTTGAAAGCCCGCGCCGCGCCTTAAAACAACCCGCCTCTTGCAGTTTTCACGGCAGACGCTATTGCCTGTCTAAACCCAGACAAATGAACATATAGGCAAATGGATATATTATGACGGCCCCAAAAATCGGATTTCTTTGTGCCTCGCTCCGTGAAGGCTCTATCAATCAACAGCTTCAAACCGCGCTGATGCGGCGCTTCAAAGCAGCGGGCGCAAAAGCCTCTAAAATTGATCTGAACAAATTCGAGCTGCCGCTTTATCACGGCGATCTGAATACGCCGGGCACAGTCAAAAAGCTGATCCGGAAAATGAAGTCCTATGACGGCATTGTCATCATCACGCCGGAATATAATGGCAGCCTGCCGCCGCTTTTAAAAAACGCGATTGACTGGACGAGCACAGTGTCCACGGATCACATTAAAGGCCCGGTTTACGGCATCGCCTCCTGCACGCCCGGCCCCATGAGCGGCATTATGTGCATGCGGCAATTACAATTCATCCTGACCCGTCTGGGCGGCGAAGTCATCCCGAATCAGGTTGGCTGCGGCCATGCCGCCAAGGCCTTTGACGCCAAGGGCAATTTAATCGCCCAGCCCGCCGCCACCTTTGCCGACACCATGCGCAACGCCATGCTGGAGCGGATAGCCCGCAAAGCATAGAGATGGCGAAAAAGGAAAAGCTCTATAAAGACCTGCCGCGCCCGAAACTCAATCGCGCTCAGATCACGCAGATTTATCAGCATCTGCACAGCCTCGACCCGGCCCCGCGCACAGAATTAAATTACTCCAACCCTTATACGCTTGTGGTCGCCGTCGCACTCTCGGCGCAGGCGACCGATGTCGGGGTCAATAAAGCCACCAAAGCCCTGTTCGAGGCCGCCGACACGCCGGAGAAAATGGTCGCCCTCGGCGAAGATAAAGTCAGGGATTACATCAAAACCATCGGGCTGTTTCGCAACAAGGCCAAAAACGTCATCAAACTCTCCCAAATGTTGATTGATGATTACGGCTCCGCCGTCCCGGACAATCGCGATGAATTAATCAAACTGCCGGGTGTGGGCCGCAAGACGGCGAATGTTGTCCTGAATGAGGCCTTCGGCCAGCCCACCATGGCGGTGGACACACATATCTTCCGAGTTGCCAACCGCACGGCCATGGCCCCCGGCAAAGATGTTTATGAGGTGGAATTAAACCTGCTCCGCGTCACCCCCGAAGAGTTCGCCCTCCACGCCCATCACTGGCTCATCCTCCACGGCCGCTACACCTGCGTTGCGCGAAAGCCGAAATGTTATAATTGCGCAATAAGGGAAATTTGTAAGTTCAAGCCCAAGACGCAGCGGCCAGAAGATTAGGCCATCTGTTTAATGTCGGCACCTGTTGCGTTTGGGTTAGCTGTTTTTACAAATTGCCAAAAATAGTCATATGTTTTAACCTAACTTTTAGTCTAACTCAGATTAATCTAAAATTGGAAAACTCATGAACTATCGGCATTCTCTAAATGCTATTTTACTAGCAGTTTCTATCAGCATGTGCACTGCCCAATATGGTCATGCAAATTCGACAGAAAGCATATCAGATCAACAAAAGATTGACTGTTCCGTTGCATTTAATAAAGGCTATCAATTCAAACGCCAAACGTTTGATGGTAAGTCTTATTTCACTGAATTCACTAATGAGGAGATACACCACGGGCTTTCATACTGGCAAAAACAAGTTGCAGATGCATATCCAAAAAAGAAAAAACGAAGAAAGGCGCTCAAGAAGAATTATTCCACATCTAATTCTGATGGATCTATCGATGGTACAATGAATAATGCAGCCATGATAATGGCAGATTGCAATAGTTTAATGACCAAGGAAGATGCTGCAGAGGAACTAACGACAACAATTCAATCTGCAGTGAAGCAAAGTAACAAGCCCATAAATTCTAATCTTGATGAGATACATGCTGAAAGTCTTATCTGCTCCGAATATTTTAATTCTGTCGTCGAGAATTACTCTGGCCCAACTTCTGGGGCATTTGGGCAAGCCCATACAATAAATATAGAGCAGAAAACTTATTGGGAAACACAAAAAAGCCAAATACCTGCATCCACCCAAATAAGGCTTCGGTCGGAAATGAATGAGGTTCTCAATATCGCAAAGAATGGATCTGACCCGTATATGATACTGCTTTGTGCGCAACATCGAAATAAAAGGTGATATGACGTCTGACATAACAGATATATCCCGCTAACGCCCCCGCGTCACGTCCACTACATTTTCGCCTGACTTCCGCTCGCCGACCTTACTCGGTTCATCGCCGAACATTGTCTCCGGCGGAACGGTTTCACGACCCGGCTCGCCGGTCGGGGAGGAATAGAAGCCCATGACGGGGGAGCCTTGGGAATAGCCGATTAACCGCCGTAGCTGTGGCGTGAAGTCCTTGGCGATGTCCGGCGGGCAGGAGAGATATTGGTTTTCCTGCTGCCGCAACCAGTTCAGCGTATAGTGCAAGAGCACGCCGAGGCGCGGTATCTTTGTTTCATTTGCCCCGCCGCCATGGATGATGGTGCCGGAATAAATCAGGATGCTGCCTGCGGGCATTTCGGCGGAGGTAATTTCATGTGGCTCGGGTTGGCGATCCGCCTCCCATTTATGCGATCCCGGCACGACGCGCGTTGCGCCATTTTCATGGGTAAAATCAGAGAGCGCGATCATGGTGCCGAGCTGCGTTTCGATCCGGCGCGGAATATGCCCGCCCCACAGCCCGCGATCGCGGTGCAGGATCTGCCCGCCCTCGCCGGGGCCGATACTGACTGCCTGCGTCAGGGAAATTTGAAACCCAGCCGAAAACCGCGACAGCCTGTGTTCGGCCAGCGCCATTAAAACCGGATGCACCGCCGCTTTGCGGCAGATGGATGACCGCGCGATTAGCGCCCCCGCGCGACGGGTTTTGAACCCCGCGAAACTGTCCCCGCCATGATCTGTGGCGTCCAATATCGGCACGAGTTCGGCTTTGAACGTCTCGACATCCTCAGGCGACAAAAACCCTTGGACGATAATCGCTTCCTGCTCATCCAAAGCCGCCGCCATATCGGCCACGG
>JAHDHS010000023.1 GCA_020631215.1 Hellea sp.
CGGCCGTCAGCGAAAACGCATCGCCGCGAAGCGAAAGTCTTCGTAAAAATATATTCCCTCCTTTGGTTTCCATCGGAGGCTTAAGCTTCGCGGGCATGTCCTGCTTTGTTTATCACAAAAGGCTGAGCCCACGATGGCCAGCAGGAGGAAAAACTCGGCTGTCTCTCAATATGTCATCCCGGACAAGCCGCGTAGCGGCGCGATCCGGGACCTCTTGACTGTTTGTGGGTCAAGAGGTCCCGCATCTTCGCGGCAAGCCGCTGCGTGCGGGATGACAATGATAGAGGAAGTTAAACTTCTCTGCCCGATTTTGGATTTAGCGATAAAGCGCACAAATTTTGATGCGCCTTATCGGGCGGTTGCTGATGAATTTTGTTTTATTCTGTGTTTTGATTTTTTATTCATATCGCCTTAGATCGCGCGACTTATTGTGAAAAAGCTATTCAGGATCAGACATGGCCATTCAAACGCAAAATCCGGCAACGGGTGAAGTTATTCAGACATTTAAGGCGCATAGTGATGCCGAGATTGACTTAAAAATCGCCAAATCCGTGGTCGCCTTTAATGAGCTGCGCAATTGGTCATTCGCCGAGCGGGCCAAGGCTATGGTCAAAGCGGCGGATATATTGGAGAGCCGGGCGGAAGACTATGGCCGGATCATGACCTTAGAAATGGGGAAGACTTTAAAATCTTCGATTGCCGAGGCCAAGAAATGTGCGTGGGTTTGCCGCTATTATGCCGAAGGGGCCGAGTCGCATTTGGCCGATGATGTGGTCAAAACCGACGCCTCCAAATCTTACCGAAAATATTTGCCGCTCGGCCCGATCCTGGCGGTCATGCCCTGGAACTATCCGTTCTGGCAGGTCTTGCGCTTTGCCTCGCCCGCTTTGATGGCGGGGAATTCGGGGTTGTTAAAACATGCCTCCAACGTACCGCAATGCGCTTTGGCGATTGAAGAGTTGTTTATAGAGGCCGGCTTTCCGGATGGAGCGTTTCAAACTTTGCTGATTGGCGGGGCGAAAGTGGAGCGGATTTTGCGCGATGACCGCGTGCGTGCGGCGACGTTGACGGGGTCTGAACCGGCGGGCGCGTCGGTCGCCTCGATTTGCGGGGAGGAGATTAAACCGACAGTGTTGGAACTCGGCGGATCAGATGCCTTTATTATCATGCCGAGTGCAGATTTGGACAAAGCCGTAAAATTTGGCACCACGGCCCGCACCCAAAATAACGGCCAAAGCTGTATCGCCGCCAAGAGGTTTTTCATCCATGAAGATATTTATGACGATGTCAAAACCCGGCTGCGTCAGAGTTTCGAAGCCTTGAAGATCGGTGACCCTGTGATGGAGGACACGGATATCGGGCCTTTGGTCAATGAAGACAGTTTGAAAGAGGTCACAGAGCAGGTTCAAAATGCGCTGGCTGACGGGGCTGTGCGGGTCTGCGGCGCAGAGGCCATAGAGGGCGAAGGTTATTTCTTTAAACCCGGTATTCTGGAAAACATCCCGGCATCCTCTCGGGCTTATCACGAAGAAATATTTGCGCCGGTTGCCCTGCTGTTTAAAATCAAAACCTTGGGTGAAGCGATTGAGATCGCAAATGAATCGCCCTTTGGTTTAGGCTCGGCGATTTTTACGCAGGATGAAGCAGAGCAGGAGCAAGCGATCAGGGATTTGGAAGCGGGCGCAACATTCGTCAATTCCATGACGTCCTCTGATCCGCGTCTGCCATTTGGCGGTATCAAACGCTCCGGCTTTGGGCGGGAACTCGCCGCAGAGGGCATACGGGCCTTTTGTAATGTGAAAACTGTGAGTATTGCGTAGATATGAGCGATAAGAAAAAACCGGAAATACTCAGTCGCGAAGAGCGGCTGGCTGCTGAACTGAGAGCCAATCTGCGCCGCCGTAAGGCTGCGGCTCGGAAAGTGAAGCAGACCCCTCCAAAAAAGGCCCCTAAATAGTCTGAAATATGCCAATAAGATCACGCATCCGGCATATGATTCTCACAGGGTTTTCTAAACATGGATAAAATTGTCATAGAGGGCGGCTATCCGCTGACGGGTGAAATTTCGATCAGCGGAGCTAAAAACTCCGCCATTAAGCTGATGGTGGTGTCGCTGCTGACATCGGAGCCGGTCACGCTGACCAATATGCCGGATTTACGCGATACGCGTTCGCTGGCGGCTTTGCTAAAACATATGGGCGTCGAGGTCGAAAGCGAGACAGCCTCAAAGATGATGCTACATGCCCCCAAGCTCTCAAGCACGACCGCGCCCTATGATTTGGTCCGAAAAATGCGAGCGAGTTTTAATGTGCTCGGGCCATTAATTGCCCGCGAAGGTAAGGCCAAAGTGTCTCTGCCGGGCGGCTGCGCAATCGGGGCGCGGCCTGTGGATTTGCACCTTAAGGCTTTGGAGGCTTTGGGCGCATCTATTAAGCTGGAGGAAGGCTATGTCATTGCCGAGGCCAAGAAGGGTCTGAAAGGCGCAGAGATTACCTTTCCCTTTATCAGCGTCGGCGCAACAGAACATGCTATGTTGACGGCGGTCTTGGCCAAAGGCGAGACGATCTTGTTTAACGCCGCCCGCGAGCCGGAGATAGTTGATCTGGCTAATTGCCTCAACGCTATGGGCGCAAAGATTAGCGGGGCCGGACGGTCAGAGATCACGATCAAGGGCGTGAATAAGCTTTCTGGCGTTGAACATGCCGTGGTGCCTGACCGGATTGAGGCCGGAACCTATGCCTTGGCGGCGGCTACGGCTGGCGGGTCGGTCCGGCTGAAAAACATCCGATCAGACCATCTGGGATCGCTCTGGCCCTTGATCGCTCAAGCGGGCGCGAAGGTTAGCTTGGATGAAACCACAGTCTTGATCGAACGCGGGGGCGGCCGGCCCAAACCTGTTGATGTAGACACGCAGGCCTATCCGGGTTTTCCAACAGACTTACAGGCACAATTCATGGCCCTGATGTGTTTGGCCAATGGCGTGTCCATCATTCGGGAGAATATCTTTGAAAACCGGTTCATGCACTGTCCCGAATTAACCCGAATGGGCGCGGACATCACCGTGATTGGGCGGGAAGCGATTGTCAGAGGTGTCAAAGAGTTCAGAGCCGCCCCTGTCATGGCGACCGATTTGCGGGCATCCGCGTCTTTAATCAGTGCGGGTCTGGCCGCACGTGGAGAAACCCATATCAGCCGCGTTTATCACCTTGACCGCGGCTTCGAGCACATAGAAATAAAGCTTGGCGGCTGCGGCGCGCGTATAAGACGAGAAAAAGATGACTAAGCTTCGGCTATTGGCTCAAGACAAAGATGATCTACCCCTAATCGCCAGCGCGGTTCAGGACGCGATTATGCGTGTGGGTGACGTGCGATTTGACCGTAAAGCGCGCTATGTATCTTTGCGTCTCTCCCGTTATCGACATGAAGTCGGGACGCCGTCTCGCATAGAATCTGGCCTGCGGATTGATGGTGTCATGAGTTTCCAAAGCCACGGCATTGATACAGCCAATCCGGATGCGCTGGCTGTAATGCTCGATATGACCTTCGAACCCATTGATGATTTAGCGGGGATGGTTGTTCTGACTTTTGCCGGGGGCGGCGCTATGCGGCTGGAGGTCGAGGCAGTCGACGTGACTTTGGCGGATATTGGCAAGCCACGAAATACTAAATCTGTGCCCGATCATGATGGATGATGAAGACATTATAGGCGATGATGAGCATTTCATCGCGGAACTGCATATTGACGAGGCCAGCCTGCCTGTCACATCGGTGGAAATGCAGCATGAACGCCGCGTGGCTATTTTTGACTTACTTGAGGGGAATGCTTTCCGGCCGGAGAGCAGCGAGTCCGGGCCTTATGCCGTCACGCTTAGCCTGGAAGACGGTAAGCGCTTGGTCTTTGACATTATTCGCACAAATGGAGCCCATCGAGGGCGCTATACCGTGTCTCTCGTGCCGTTTCGGCGGATCATCAAAGACTATTTCATGATTTGTGAAAGCTATCACAACGCCATTCGGACAGCGACATCGGCCCAGATCGAAGCCATCGATATGGGGCGGCGGGGTCTGCATAATGAAGGCTCACGGTTACTAGCCGACAGCCTTCGCAACCAGATCATTATCGGGTTTGATACCTCTCGCCGCTTATTCACCCTTATCTGTGCGCTTCACAGACGTCAGGGGGCGTAATGAAACAAGAGCCCAAATCGATCCTCTTTGTGTGCCAGCTTAATTCTGTGCGCTCTCCTATGGCGGCCGGGCTCATGCGCAAGCACTTCCCGGACCTAGCAGACATAAGGTCCTGTGGCTTGTCGGAGGGCGATCTGGATGATTTCATGGTGACCGTCATGAAAGAGAAGGGCGTGGATATGAGTGGCCACAAAGCCCTTTCATTGGGTGATTTACAAGACGAGCCCTTTGACATTGTGATCGCCTTTACCGAACCTGCTTATCAGTCGGCAAAAGTCGTATTTGAAGATAGCGATACGGAAATAGAATTATGGGCTTTGCCTGACCCGGGGCAGGGTTCTTTGGACGTCAGGGCATTGCTGAATAATTATCGGGCCCTTAGGGACAACATCGAAGCCCGTCTTTTACGAAAATTCAAAAGACCTGAATAAAGCCTTTAAAATCAGCGAAATATCCCTATATACCGTCCGTGTTTAACAAAACGCCCTAATTACGGGGCAGAAAAGGATCAACTTGGCTAAAGAAGAACTCTTGGAATTTGAAGGAGAAGTTGTCGAACTTCTCCCTAACGCAACATTTCGCGTGCGGCTCGTGAATGATCACGAGATTATCGCGCATACGGCAGGACGGATGCGTAAGAACCGTATTCGCGTTCTGGCAGGCGATAAAGTGACCGTCGAAATGACGCCTTATGATCTGACCAAAGGTCGGATTACCTATCGTTTCAAGTAAACTTCTAGCCAATTGGCTTTATCCAGAGAGGCCCATTTGATGGGATTTATTCTCGCCAGCGCCTCTCCAAGACGTAAAGACCTGCTCGCGCAAATCGGTCTGACTGCGTCAAAGATAATCCCCGCAAACATCAATGAAGATCCGATCCCGGGCGAATTACCGGGGCCGCATGCGCTACGCCTGGCCATTGAAAAGGCTCAGGAAATTCACAAAGATCATCCAAATGACATCATCTTGGCGGCAGATACGGTTGTCGGCGTAGGGCGTCGTATCCTCCCGAAAACCGAAAGCCGTGACGAAGCCGATCACTGTTTGCGGCTGATGTCCGGGCGGGCACACCGGGTATTTACAGGGGTGGCTGTGATTGACGCTAATGGGCAATTGCGTCATCGGCTGTCTGAAACGCGGCTAAAGATGAAACGCCTGACTGACATGGAAATATCCGGCTATCTCGATAGTGAAGAGTGGCAAGGCAAGGCGGGCGGCTATGGTATACAGGGCCGGGCGGGCGCATTTATTTCATATATTTCAGGGTCTTATACGGGCGTCGTCGGCTTGCCTGTTTACGAAACCCGAACGCTATTGACGGCGGCGGGGTTATGAAACGGCGGGCGGTGATCGAAGAGGCGATCGGAGAAACCCGGGCGGCTGTTTATGAGGGGCGGCGGCTGACCGAGTTACATCTGCGGCGCTCGACAAGGAAAAAGGCTTATGCCGGAGACATTTGTACGGGGAGAGTTGTGGCCGTAGACCCAGCCATTGCTGGGGCTTTTGTCGATATTGGTGAGGAAAAACCGGGAGTCTTGAAATTTTCAGGTCACAAAGATCTGCCCAAATTGACCGAAGGGCTGCATCTGGATGTGAAAATTACTAAGGCCGGTATTGGCGGGAAGGGGCCTAATTTGACCTATATCGGGCCTGCCAGTCTAGACAAAGCAGGCCCGGTTAAAGCCCTGTCTTTAGAAGCCTATCTCTCTGAAATATATCCAAACATTGATTATGAATCCGCGCCGGTTTCCATCATTGATACAGCCTGTGAGCGGACATTGGCGCTAAAATGTGGTGGCTCGGTGACATTTGAACAAACCCAGGCTTTGCTGGCGATTGATGTCGATAAGGGCAGCGCGAATACGGCCATGGACGCCTGTCTGCAAGCCGCTGATCTGATTGCTTCACAATTGCGGCTGCGAGGATTGGGCGGTCTGATTGCGATAGATTTTCCGAATTTGCGGCAGCCTAAACAGCGGAATTCATTGATGAAATCCTTGGAGCGAGCCTTTGCTGATGATCCGTCACATGTGCGGATTGCGCCGTTTTCGCGCTTTGGCGTGATTGAAATGACGCGCAGTCAAAGTGGGCCCAGCCTAGATCAAATCCTCCATGACCGGGCCGGAAATCCGACGGCAGAGACCTTGGCGCTTCGGGGCTTGCGGCGCTTGGAGCGTGAAAAACGGCTCAATCCGGGGGCAAAAATGACGCTTTTTTTGCCATTTTCGGCGCATTTATGGTTAACAAAAACGGATTTTGACTGGAAGGCAGAACTGCAAGACCGGATTGGTCAGGGTTATGAAATTCAGCCCGGTGATGAGATCGATGTGAAGGCGGATCGATGAGCGACATTTGCCCGATCTGCCGAAAAAGTGACGCCTCGCAGAAATTCAGTCCATTTTGTTCCAAACGCTGTGCTGATATTGATTTACACCGTTGGATGTCGGGGGGCTATGCTATCCCGTCTGAAAGGCCTGATGATGATTTTCAAAATGAAGTCGATGATCAGAGATCGAAACCACCCCAGAGCACAGAGTAAGCTTCGCAGTGAATGACAATGCTTTTATATTCAGATAAATTCACATCGGGGGGAATGATGTAGCTTTGTCCGCCTCTGTTGGATTTCAAAACGCCGAGTTTATGAGATGTCGATTCGACCTCGCCGCTTTCCAGCTCTGATAGAGACAGCGTAGACAGATAGACTTTCAAATCCGGTCCGCCCTTGGTCCTGAAGCTTTCGTCAAAGGCAAGGCTGGTTCCGGTGCAATCCGAAACCATCGACCATGAACCGTCAATGCTGTAGCGCTTTTTGACAAAGTCCCCTTGGCCAAGACTGCGAGCCATCCGGTCAGCACATGTGACGGACTCGCTCTCCTGACCGTATAATGGTGCAGTCAATGCGAATGATGAAGCTATGAGCAATGAACCAAGAAAATATTTCATAACGCCTTATGTAATATTGGAGGATAAATCAAAAATCACGTGTCTGTGAAACACTGCATAAAATTCAGCCATACCAAAGCTAATGACATAGCCCTAACTAATGTTCCCGCCAGGCATTCCACCAATAGGGCGTTTTTTTGGCCCAATCTGTTTTTCTGTACCGCGTGTGTAAAAGCTTGTGAGCGCGTTCCCCTGCGGGCATTCCGTCAATCACGCCGCCGCTTTCATGCCGGTGCAGACGCACAACGCGCGCTAAGCCTTCAGCCATCAAATCCTGATGCGGCTTGCGTGAAAACCGTCCGGTTGATCCGGTTTTAGCCCAGTTGATAATGTCTTGCGACAGAGCGTATGAAAGCCGGCGTTCATCATTCATCAGCTTGATATTTTCAAGATTGACTGCGCTGTCAGGGCCAAAAAAGGCTACATCAAGTGGCGTTTCATATGGGTGAGGTCTACCGCCTACACACTCAGGGTGTTTGCCTGCGGGTTTCATGCCTCTACGGCGGAAGTAATACGGGAATACCAAGCGCCTGTGGGTTTGATGCGTGGTCATGTCCAGAAGTGGCTTGAAAGGCTGATCATATCTGACGGAACATCCCAACCACCCATATAAGCTTATGCCCAGAAAATCTCTGCTTTTGCTCCAGTTGCGATGCGTATGCATTTGACCGCCCTGCGCAGTTTTATGGGAGCTGCTATAAAGCCCGCTTTTGTTTACGGGACAAAATTCAGAAAAATTCATCGAAATGCAGGGCATGCGTAATGCAATCAGCGGCATGGCTGCGGAATTTGGTATAGACGCGTCTAATATATCTTCGAGACCTTCTGATAAGGATGGGGCCTTATCTATGGCTTGTTCTAAGACTTCCCGCGCGCGCTTATAATCTCTTAGGGAAATATACCGCGCGAAAGCTGTGGCCGGGGCTATGTCTTCGATAATATCAGTGGGCAGAAATAATGCGGGCTCAGCCAGGTGTGGCCATGATGTGTATGGCTGATTAGTTCCAGCCATGGCCTGTTGAAATTGTTCACGCGTTGAGGCGGAATATAAGAGAGGCATAGTAAATTGATTTTTGTTTGTGGCCCGAGACTTTAATCCGATAACATAATTGAAATAGTCTTCATCGAATCGAAAACCGTCCTCAAGGGTCTTGAGTTTGGCTTGTGACAATAAATGGGCGTTAAGCCGTTTAGGTGGCATGAAATCATCACTGAGCACAATTTGCCCTGCGGTGAGGGTGACGTAATCATTTATTGAAGTCTCACAGTTTGCGAGTTGCGCGATTGGCTGATCGAACTTTTCGCGGCTTTTCTGGCGCCCATAGGCTTTGGACACATTCAGCAAAGCGGAATAGGGATTAAGCCTTTCTCCCTGATCTGCTTTAGTCTCAACGTGATCAAGGACAGTTTCAAGTTCAGGGGAAAGCTGAGTTTTTGCAGTAACCGGCCAGTTTTGCGATGCGCGCGATATAGCTAAACTGGATTGAAGCCAATCAAGCGCCGGGGACGTTTTCGCAAGCTTCCCCAATTCTGCTCGAAACGGGTTCAAGCCTGTTCCAACAGGTCTTCCATAGCGGCCGCCTCTTAATTCGACATCTTTAAAGTCAGATGGAGGTCGAAGCCACCAGTCAAGAGATGGTTGTTGCGTTGTTGAGACAGCTAAAATACGTGACGCACGCGCGATAGACTGGCTGTCACCGAGTGCCGTTCGGGGTTCTGTCATGATCGCTAAAGCGTCTTTGACTTGCTTTATTCTTTCTTCGGTCGTGGAGCTTTCAAATGCCCAATAGTCTAAATAGCCATTGGGAACGTGAGTGCTAAGCTCGTTTAATGGCTCAAGACCTGTCATTAGGCGGTAAACATTCACAGTCGGGCCAACATTTCCTATGTTGGAAAAATAATAACCATATGCCCCGGCTTCGTGGTCGGAATAAATTGTGCCTGTTCTGTAACCCGTATCGACAATTTCCGCAGCTTTTGCATATTTACCATCACAAACCGTCGTGACATCCGCATGTGCCAAAGGGGCCAGTAACGTCGCTAAAAAGCATATTGCATATCGCATATTTTATTTCCTCAGGCTCATATAAAAAACTACTTCAAACTTCATTATGTCGATTCTGCGTTCCAGCTGTGGTGATTTTTAGATATAACCGTTCATTCGGTCATAGACTCGGAAAAATGGATTCATCACCGACTTTAAATCTAAAATTTGGTAGCCTAGAAAGGTAAATAGATTAAGACGCTAGGCGCTCTGTGACCACATGAAGGACGAGTTATGAAACGATTGCTTCACTGTATACCGGCTTTCATCTTATTGGCAGCTTGTTCGGAAAAACTAGAAACGGTTGAACCTGACTTGACTGAGGCCGATACCGCAGTGCACAGCGCGACTATAGCCGCCAATAAGACGTCCGTGAAAGCTTTGGATTTTTCTGACCGGCGGGATTTTGAGCGGGCGGATAAAGGCTTTATCGCGACATTTGATGAAGGCATTCCAAATTACGACCCGACAGCTTATGAGTTCTTAAAAGCTGAGGCCCCGGATAGTGTCAATCCCAGCCTGTGGCGTCAAAGTCAGCTTTTGTCCAAACATGGTTTGTACGAAGTTACGGACGGCATATATCAGGTGCGTAGCTTTGATTTGTCCAATGTCACCTTCATCGAAGGAAAGACCGGATGGATTGTGGTTGATCCGTTGATAACAAAAGAGGCTGCGGCTCGCGCCAAAGCTTTGGTGGATCGAGAGCTGGGCGTGAAACCGATTAGTGCTGTGATTATCACCCACAGCCATATTGACCATTATGGAGGTATTCGCGGCCTGTCAGAGACCACAGATTTTGAAATCATCGCGCCAAAGGGCTTTGTGCTGGAGACAGTCAGTGAGAATGTGTTGGCGGGGAATGCTATGGGACGCCGCGCGACTTATATGTTTGGCCCGCTTCTGCCCAAAGGGCCGGAAGGACAAGTTGGTGTTGGTTTAGGGCAAGCGATCTCCAGCGGCACGCCCGGTATGATAGCGCCAACACGTGAAGTCAGCGAAGACTTTGAAAGCTTTGAGGTTGACGGTGTTCCAGTGGAGTTCATGTTGACATTGGGCGCGGAAGCTCCATCAGAATTTATGTTCTATCTGCCAACGAAACGCGCTTTTTGTCAGGCGGAAATCATCAATCATACGCTGCACAATTTGCTGACGCCGCGCGGGGCCAAGGTGCGCGATGGACGGCTTTGGTCCAGCTATATTGATCTGGCGATCCAGCAATATGCGGGTAAAACCGATGTCAGCTTCGGGTCTCATCACTGGCCGGTTTGGGGCGAAGCGGATGTGCGCGAACTGTGGGAGGGGCAGCGTAACCTATATCGTTATATTCACGACCAGACCGTCCGTCTGGCCAATCAGGGCTATACCATTCATGAAATTCCCGAACATTTAGACTTGCCCCAATCCATAGCGGGAAGCTTTGCGAATAGAGATTATTACGGCACAGTCAGCCATAATTTGAAATCGCAATATCAACTTTACTTTGGATATTTCGACGGCAATCCGGCCAATCTCAATCCTTTGCCGCCTGTTAAAGAAGGGCGCAAATTCGTGGAATATGTTGGCGGCGCGCAGGCCGTGTTGGATAAAGCTCAGGCGGATTATGATGCGGGTGAGTTTCGCTATGCGGCAACGGCGCTCAACCATCTTGTCTTTGCAGAGCCGGATAATGATGTGGCGCGGACAATGCTCGCGAAAACCTATCGCCAATTGGCCTATCAAGCCGAGAGCGGGTCGTGGCGAAACTTCTATTTGACGGGCGCTCAGGAATTAACCCAAGGCATTTTGGATCTGCCGGCACCGCGCACAAATGGCCCTGATGTGGTTAAGGCGGTTCCGCTCAATCTTTATTTTGATTTGCTCGCTGTACGTTTGAACGGGCCTGAAGCGGCCAAAAAGGATGGGCTGGAAGTGAATTTCGAAATCACCGATACAAACCAAATGGCGCATTTATTTATATCCGGCGGTGCGCTGCATCACCGTATGGGCGCGCGGAAAGAGGGCATACCGACCATTTCCATGACTCGCGCCTCGCTGGATGCCTTGAACATGCAGACGCAAACCATCGCAGAGCTGCGCAAAAGCGGAGATCTGAAAATTTCCGGCAATCCCTTAAAGGTCAAAAGCCTATTCGACCTTATAGAAGAACCCCAATACTGGTTCGAAATCGTGAGGCCATAAATCTGCCAAGAGAGGCCCTAGCCATTTCGGGCCTTTTGCATTTGTCCGCCTTCGCTAAGGCTACTGCGCGACAGCCTTCACTCCTGGGCTTATATACTCTATTATTTGGATGTGTATCATGGCCTGCCAAGCCGAAGCTTCCGTTAGGAAGCGAAGGATGGTGGCCGAACCTGGATTTGAACCAGGGACACACGGATTTTCAATCCGTTGCTCTACCAACTGAGCTATTCGGCCTTCCAAGAAGCGCGGCTTATAGGGAATGCAAAAGAGTCTGTCCATACAGATTTACGGGTAATTTCGGGAAAATTCAGGCCTTGCGACAAAGCTACCGGGATGGGTTTTAAGTTTTGCTTTTGAGAATTGTTCGCAGTAAGAGGCGCTATGACACAAACGCCAATAAAATTGGGAAACTTACCCAAACACCAGACAGGCCGTATTATCGGCTTTAGCGCCGCAGCGGGAGAGTTGGAAACCCGCTTGCGTGAAATTGGTTTCGCGGAAGGGGATCACGTCACGGCGTTGCATTTTGGTTTGTTCGGGCGCAATCCGATGACTGTTAAGCTAAATAGCGCGACGATTGCACTACGCCGCCGCGAAGCCGATGCTGTCTTGATCGAAATGCTATGAGTGAAATTTTGACCAAATCCAAGACCCTGCGTCTGGCCCTATTAGGTGCGCCCAATTGCGGAAAGAGCTCTTTGTTCAATGCGCTGACGGGCGGGCGGGCCAAGGTCGCCAACTATCCGGGTGTCACGGTTGAATATCGCAAGGGCGAATTTGACTTGCCGAGCGGACAACATGTCGAATTGCTCGACCTCCCGGGGGTTTATGGCGATTGCGGGCATTCCATGGATGAGCGCGTCGCAATTGATGCTGTGCGCGGTGATCTGGACGGCGAGCGACAGCCGGACGGAATCATTTTTATGATGGATGCGTCTCATATCTCCACGCATTTGCACAATGTGTTGCAAGCCAAGAATTATGGCCTGCCTGTGATACTGGTTCTGAATATGATGGATATGGCCGCGCGGGACGGGATCGAGATTGACATTACGGCGCTGGAAGCGCAGCTCGGCATGCCTGTGATTTCCTGTGTGGCGGTTCGTGCATCGGGCCGCGCGCATCTGGTTGATTATCTGGAAGATTGGGGCAAGGATGTTTTGCAGGGTTCAGCTGCGCTGCCGTCTCCTGCTGAAGGAAGGCTGAAAGACCTCCAAGCACAGGCGCGTTCTATTACCCGCGAAGTCGTCAGCGTCATTGAAAAAGCCGAAACCTTTACGCAGCGTGTTGATAAAATCGTTCTCCATCCAGTGCTGGGGCCAATCATTTTGCTGGGCATTTTGTTTGTCATGTTTCAAGCCGTCTATACGTGGTCGGGCCCGGGCATTGAGTTCATTGAAGCAGCCTTTGGGCAGCTTCAACTGGCGGTCAGTTCCGTGCTACCCGATGGCTGGATACAATCGCTGATATCGGATGGTATGATTGCAGGCGTAGGCGCGGTAATCGTGTTCCTGCCGCAAATCATCATTCTGTTCGCCTTTATCTTACTGCTGGAGGCCTCAGGATATATGGCGCGGGCGGCTTTTTTGGTTGATACGCTTATGGCCAAAGTCGGCCTAAACGGCCGCGCCTTCATTCCGCTGCTCTCCAGCTTTGCCTGCGCCATTCCCGGCGTGATGGCAGCCCGGACAATTGAGAGTGAACGCGACCGTATTACCACGATTATGATCGCGCCGCTCATGACCTGCGCGGCGCGCTGGCCAGTCTATTTTTTGATCATCGGCGCTTTTATTCCAGCTACCAAAGTCGGACTGTTCAGCCTGCAGGGCCTCGTCGCCTTCGGCCTCGTAATTACAGGAATCATCTTCGCGATGATTATGGCGTTTCTGTTTAAGCGCGTTTTGATGAAAGGCGGAAATTCGTCACTGCTGATCGAGCTGCCATCCTATAAAATGCCAGTCTTTAAGGATTATCTTCGCGGGCTCTGGGATCGCGCTATGATATTCATTAGCCGCGCTGGCCGCATCATCCTGCCTGCGGCTGTGTTAGTATGGTTCCTTGGGAATTATCCCAATCGCGATAGCGGATTTGCGGGGACTTATGCGGGCAAGATTGGCGGGTTTCTTGAGCCTATTTTCGCGCCGATTGGCTTTACAACCGAAATGGTTTTCTCGCTTATTCCGGCCATGGCCGCCCGCGAAGTGGCGGTTGGTGCGCTGGGGACGCTGTACGCATTGGAAAGCGAAGCTGAAATTGAAACGCAGCTCGGCGGTATTTTGGCGGCAGACTGGACATTGGCGACGGCGCTGGCTTTCCTGGCGTGGTTTGTTTTTGCCCCGCAATGCCTGTCGACCTTCGCGATTATCAAAAAAGAAACCAATGGCTGGAAATGGCCGCTAGTGGCTTTTGGCTACCTATTTGTACTGGCATATATCGCGGCGGGTATAACCTATCACGTCGCTAAAGGCTTTGGGTGGGCCTAGGCATTCGTCCACAAAATCTGAACGGCGCTATCTTTAGTCTGTTCCGGCTCCGTGGCACAAACTCATAAACGAATCATGCGCCGCCAGAGCGCAGATCAAATCAGGTGAATGATCATGGCCCTTTCTAAATCCGAACAAGACCATCAAGATATGCGCAACGCCATTGCGGCTTTGTCTATGGATGCCGTTCAAGCGGCCAATTCCGGCCATCCGGGCATGCCAATGGGCATGGCAGATGCGGCCACGGTTTTGTTTACTAAGTTCATGAAATTTGATCCGTCCGACCCCAACTGGGCGGATCGGGACCGCTTCATCCTTTCAGCGGGACACGGCTCTATGCTGATCTACAGCCTGCTTCATCTAACGGGTTATAAGGCGATGACGATGGATCAGATTAAAAACTTCCGTCAACTCGGCTCCATCACGGCGGGTCATCCAGAATATGGCCATGTACCGGGTGTTGAAACCACCACAGGCCCGCTGGGGCAGGGCATTGCCAATGCCGTTGGGTTTGCTCTGGCCGAACGTCATATGAATGCCCGCTATGGCGACGATATCGTTGATCATTATACCTATGTGATCGCAGGTGATGGCTGCCTGATGGAAGGCATTTCACAAGAAGCTATCTCTCTGGCGGGTCACTTGAAGCTCAATAAAATGATCGTGCTCTGGGACGACAACAGTATCACAATCGATGGGGCCGTCGATATCTCTGACAGTACCAATCAAAAGAAACGCTTTGAGGCCTGCGGCTGGAAGGTCATTGAAACCGATGGACATGACGCCCGTAAGGTCGCTAATGCGCTGCGGCGGGCACAAAAATCAGATGTACCAACCCTGATTGCCTGCAAGACCGTCATAGGGAAGGGTGCGCCGAATAAAGCCGGGACTTCCAGCGCGCATGGCTCGCCTCTTGGGGACGACGAAATCTCGGCGACAAAGAAAGCCTTGGGCTGGGACCATGGGCCGTTTGAAATCCCGGACCATGTTTACAAGCTTTGGAAGCGTCCGGGCCGTAAGGGCCGTAAAGCCCACAAAGAGTGGAAGGCGCGGTTAAAAGACAGCTCTCAAGCAGATGATTTTACCCGCGCTATGAATGGGAAACTTGAAGATGGTTGGTTGGACGCTTTGCAGGTTTACAAAGACAGCCTGGCGCAAGACCCACCCAAGCTTGCGACGCGGGCGGCATCTGGCAATGCCCTAAAGATTATCACAAACAGCCTGACTGACATGATCTCCGGCTCGGCTGATCTTGAAGGGTCGAATAAAACTAAAACTCCCGCCACATCGAATGAAATACAGGCCGGAAACTATGGCGGACGATACGTCAATTATGGCATCCGGGAACATGGCATGGCCGCGGCGATGAATGGCATGGCCTTGCACGGCGGAGTCATTCCATATGCTGGCACGTTCTTGGTATTTGCTGATTACGCCCGGCCGTCTATACGTTTATCGGCTTTGATGGAACAGCGCGTGATTTATGTGATGACGCATGACTCCATCGGAGTGGGCGAAGATGGCCCTACGCATCAACCCGTCGAACATGTTGCGTCCTTGCGTGCGATACCGAATGTCCACGTTTACCGTCCCGCAGACGCGATAGAGACCGCAGAATGTTGGGAACTGGCCGTGCAGCGCGACAATGGCCCGTCTGTCATGGCTCTGACACGCCAAGGTGTGCCGCCCGTCCGGGATGATGCCGCCAAGAACTGGTGCGAACGCGGGGGATATGTCTTAAAACCTGGGACTGGCGCGGATGATATCGTTTTTATTGCCTCAGGTTCCGAAGTACATTTAGCCGTCGAGGCGGCAGAAGCTTTAGCCAAAGACATGATATCGGCTCGTGTGGTCTCCATGCCATGTTTGGATCTGTTTTTAGAACAGGACGAAAAATATATTCGATCTGTTATTGGCAAAGATTTGCCGAAAATTGCGATTGAGGCCGGTATTCGACAGGGCTGGGATGGCCTGATTGGCCGTAACGGCGGCTTTATTGGTATGAATAGTTTCGGGGCATCCGCGCCCGGTGCCGATCTGTTTAAGCATTTCGGGATTACATCTGAGACCGTCATCGCCAAAGCCAAAGAGATGATTGGCTGATGCGGGAACTCCCCGGTGACGTATTTGTGACGGGACAGCTTTCGGCTGTGCAGATGCAAATGCTTGCCGAGCAGGGCGTACAGAGCTTCATTAATAATCGCCCTGATATGGAAGCGCCTATGCAGCCAACCTCAGAGCACCTGGAAGCGGCTGCGCAAAAACTGCAGGTCGACTACCATCATATCCCAATGGCGGGCGGATTAACGCCGGGCCTAATAGATGCCAGCGTCACGGCGTTTCATAATTTTCCCCGGCCAATCGTGGCCTTTTGTGCGTCGGGTATGCGCTCTGCCGCCCTGTGGGGATTTGCGCATGTCAAAGAGATGGGCGTTGAGGCGGTGATGGATGCCATCGCAGAGGCCGGATATAATCTCGAACAAATCAGGGGACCGATCACTCAATACGCTGGACTGGCAAATGACGAATAAAATCCCGCCGCCTATTCTGACGGTTGTCGCAATTATCGGCGTATTTATCCTTGCGGTTAAAACGAGCTACGCCAAGCTTTATTTCCCGGGGCAGGTCTGGGCCGGTTATTTCATCGCCAGTCTGGGCCTAAGCTTGCTCCTTTATGCCGGATTGATGTTCAAAAATGCGGGTACAACCGTCAACCCATTTAAGCCAGAGGCTACGTCAGATATTGTGGATCAGGGGCTCTATGCAATCTCCAGAAATCCCATGTATTTGGCTATGGCCTTGACGATATTCGGGATCGTGATTCGAATGGGATCATGGCTCGGACTAATCCCTTTGCTAGCGTTCATAGCCTATATTACCGCTTTCCAAATCAAACCCGAAGAAGTCGCGCTTGAGGCGAAATTTGGCCAAGATTATTTGGACTACAAGGCCCGAGTCCGCCGCTGGATTTAGGTCATTTTCTGCCTTGTAGTCTTGCCTAACGACAAAAATCCTGACACTGCGTATAAATGAACGAGACGGCCCCGGCGAAGGGACATAATTCCGGCTCGGTAATCCATCGGCAATGGCCATGGGTGAAGGGCTATAGCGGCAGTCTTTTTGCCGATGATTTTGTTGCGGCTGTCGTTGTGACAATTCTGCTGGTTCCGCAATGTCTGGCCTATGCTTTGCTGGCGGGACTGCCGCCACAAATCGGCATCTATGTCTCTATTTTCCCGCTGATAGCTTATGCGCTTTTTGGCTCTTCCCGATATTTGAATGTCGGGCCGACAGCTGTGATTTCATTGATGACCGCTGCTTGCATTGCAACCTTACCTGAAGAAACGCGTGTGATCAGCGCCGCCGCGCTCGCGCTGATGACCGGCGGTATATTGTTGTTTTGGGGGCTGATAAAAGGCGGCATTATTATGAATTTCGTCTCCCGCCCTGTCGTCTCGGCCTATATTACAGGGGCCGCGCTTTTGATAATCATCAGTCAGATGAAACATATATTAGGCGTTCCGGTAACAGGCACGACGGCCCTGGAATTGATCAGAGGCCTGGTAACCCAATTGCCGCAATCCAATATCATGGCGATCGTGATCGGGGTTTTAGCCATCATATTGTTCTGGCTCGCGAAAACATTGCTGCCATATTTCCTTGTCAGGGCCGGTTACAAAGCGCGCGTTGCGAAAATGATCGCGCGCATGACGCCCATTTTTATCATTGCAGGGTTTGTCATCCTCAGCGCGACATTTAATTTTGCCGAGCGCTTTGACATGCGCGTTGTTGGAAAAGTGCCGTCGGGGCTGCCTCCTTTTGAGTTCCCAATCCTGTCTCGCTCAGCGCTTGAAGGTTTGATCATCCCCGCCATCGTCATCGCAATCGTGGCGTTTGTCGACAGTACGTCGACGGCGCAGGAGCTGGCCTCCCGCACGCGCGGAAAAATTGACGCCAATAAAGAGCTTTTGGGGCTTGGGGCTTCTAATGTTGTTGCGGGTCTGTCCGGCGGATATCCGATAAACGGTTCCATGTCGCGATCTGCCGTCAATTTTACTGCGGGGGGCAAGACGCCCGTGGTTGGTATACTGGTCGCGGGGATGATGGCCATGACGGCGATTTTCCTGACCCCTGTCCTCAAGGCCCTGCCGCTGGATGTTCTGGCGGCCCTTATCATTGTTGCCTGCTTTAACCTTCTGGATTTTAAATCGATCTGGCGCACTTGGACTTACAGCCGTGCGGATGGGATCACGGCTTTGGCGACATTTCTGGCTGTGCTGCTTTTCGGGGTTCAATGGGGCGTGCTGGCAGGCGTTGTCCTAGCTATGGCTTTGCACATCAAAACGACACTGCAGCCGCATATGCCGCTTGTGGGACGCTTTCCGGGCACGGAGCATTACCGTGATGCTGAGCGTTTCATGGTCGAGACAGATGAGCGGGTCAAAACCCTCCGGATTGATGAAAGTCTCTATTATGCCAATGCACGCTACCTAGAGGATAAAGTTGCCCAGATTGTGGCTGACAGTCCTGAAATGACCGATCTGGTGTTAATGTGTACGGCGGTAAACCGGATTGATGCCAGCGCTTTATCCAGCCTTGAAACCATCAATAACCGCTTGCGGAGTGCAGATATTCAGCTGCATTTCTCCGATATGCAAAGCCGAGTCAAAGAACGCCTGTTCCGTTCCGACTTTTTGGACCGGCTGACAGGGCAGATATTCCTGTCACAGCATGAAGCGATGACGGCCTTGCAGCCGGAGCCGGATTGGTCAGAGTTTTCCGATCACATCGATATACACTAACCCTAAAAATCCTTTGTCAGATGAAGGCTTCTGTTCTATCAGAGTCAGGACGATTGTGGTGTGAGGCGCGGATATAGTTCCTGCGACCCGCCACCAAAAGAGAGATGTGCCATGCCGGGCTCTAATATGTCCGGCTCCGATAGCCCTAAGGCGGAGCAGCCTAAGGCCCGGAGACGGTTTCGAAAGCGCAGACCGCAAAGACGCGGACGCGCCCCTACCTATGCCGCCCTCGATTTGGGGACGAACAACTGCCGCTTGCTGATTGCAAGGGCGACTGAGGGCGGTTTCAAAGTCATCGATAGCTATTCCAATGTCGTGCGCTTGGGACAGGGCTTGTCCGCCACGGGCCGCCTGTCAGATGAAAGCATGGAGGCCACAGTTGAGGCCGTAAAAGTCTGCGCGGCCAAAATGAAAGCCAAACACGTCAAACGCTGGCGCTGTGTGGCAACCGAAGCTTGCCGCAAGGCGGAGAATGGCGAAGAATTCATGGCGCGCGTCAAAGCTGAAACCGGGCTGAACTTTGATATTATTTCTCCGCGTGTCGAGGCGCGCTTGGCGGTGATGGGATGTCTCAATTTGATCGATCCGACCAAGGATGTGGCCCTGGTGATCGATATAGGCGGCGGCTCAACTGAGCTTAGCTGGGTGGATATACGTAAGTTACGCGCAGAGGGCGGTTCGCACCGGGTCCACAGACCCCCCATCGCGGCTTGGGCCTCTCTGCCTATCGGTGTTGTGACTTTGTCCGACCAAGTACCTGAGCGTGAAGACCGTGATAATTGGTATGCGGAGATGAAGGATTTTGTTCGACAAACCATCATTGAACAAGGCTGCGAGACCCGATTCACCAAAACCTTCGAACAAGGCAAAGGTCATTTAATCGGCACATCAGGCACGATTACGTCCTTGGCCGGAATCCATCTGAAACTGCCTTTTTATCAACGCAACAAAGTTGACGGGCTGTGGTTGCGTTCGGTCGATGCCGTAGCGGTTGCGCGGGATATGGCGAGCCGTTCCCCGGAAGACCGTGCGAAGGAGCCTTGTATCGGGGCGGATCGGGCGAAATTATTGGTGGCAGGCTGCGCGATCATTGATGTTCTGTGTGAAAAGTGGCCGTCCAAAATGATCCGTGTCGGTGACCGGGGATTGCGTGAGGGCATCCTAATCGGCTTGCTCAACCAGTCACAAAAGGTCCGGCAACTCCCGCCTAAAGAAGCGAACACGAAAGAAGATAGCGCTCAGCCTGATAGCGTTAACGGGGATGAGGCAGATGAGTAGGCCTCCTAAACGTATGTCAGGCAGCAAGCCGTCAGGCCCAAAACGCGGCCGCAAGACGCAGGCGGCCGATAAGGATAATGCGACGCGCATGATGACGAAAAAGGTCAAGACGGCGCGGGGGCGTAAGCTGTCTTCAAAGCTATGGATCGAGCGCCAAATCAATGATCCCTATGTGCGTGAGGCTAAATTAAAGGGCTACCGCTCACGGGCTGCGTTCAAGATTGAGGAACTCGACGACAAATTCGGCTTGATTAAATCAGGTGCTGTGGTGGTTGATCTTGGCTGTGCGCCGGGCGGTTGGGTTCAGATCGCGCTAAAACGCGGGGCGTCGCGGGTCATTGGGATCGATATTCTACCAGTGGAGCCAGTCGGCGTTGCCGAAATTATTCAAATGGACTTCATGGATGACAATGCGCCTGACACGCTTATTGAAATGCTGGGTGTAGAGCCGGATTTGGTTATGTCTGATTTGGCGGCTAATACGACGGGGCATAAAAATACAGATCACCTTAAGACGGTGGCTTTGGTTGAAGCCGCCGCTGAATTTGCCATGCAGACCCTGCGCCCCGGCGGGCATTTCGTGACGAAGGTTTTTCAGGGCGGGGCCGAAGGGGAACTTCTGAAACGGCTGAAACATAATTTCCAAATCGTCAAACACGCCAAGCCAAAATCATCCCGCAAAGGCAGCCCGGAAATTTACCTTGTCGCCAAAAACTTCCGTGGCCGGAAATAACGCAGCTTTGGATTGCTGGGAAAACGCTTATTGGCGGCGTAATTTATAGTTCTGACGGATTACGTAACACAGCGCTATTAGATTTATGACCAATAGCAGAGCGTTTAGAACGAGGCCTTCCCATGCGCCGCGGTCGGCCCCCATGGATTCGTCAAATTGATATTCGTCCCAATAGACCAGAGTGAATATGCCAAACATGGCGGCGCTGGCGAGAAAATGCCAGAGCCACAGCCAAGACCATAGGCGGGATTTTAGGCCCACTAGTCCCGCGACCAAGGCTGTGCCTAAAGCCAGTTGAGCGGCATTATATTTCAGAATCTCTGACGGAAGGGGCTGCTGCCTTAAATGCGATGGATAATTTCTAAACCCCATCCAGTCCCAACCAATTAAATAAACCCCCCACATCAAAACATTGACCACGATGATAAGTCGAAAGACCCATGTTATGATAAGCCCGCGCATTATTGCGGCAGGTTTTCGGCGAAGAAGCGCCGGGCGTTTTCTCCCATGACTTTGCGGATGGTGTCTTCGGTCATGCCTAGGGCAAGGAGTTCATGGGTGATGGCAGCGAGCTCTGAGGTGTCCAGAGAGGTTGTCACTGTGCCGTCAAAATCAGAGCCTAAAGCCACGGCATCCTCACCCAGAAGTTTCACCGCGTCGATAATTGCCTTGGCAATGCCTTTGGGTGAGATATCGCAAATCGCGCCGTCAAAATAACCTATACCAATGATGCCCCCACGCGCGGCTATCTCTAGTAAGATGTCATCGGGCAGGTTGCGATTGGCGGTACGAGGGCAATGGCTGATGGTGCCGCCATGGGATATGAAAATCGGGTCAGGGGTCAGGGCCAGCACATCACGCACGGTTTGACGGCTACTATGTGCCACATCTATGATGATACCTTGGCGGCGCATTTCCAGAACAGCCTGCCGCCCAAAGTCAGTTAATCCCGCTTGGCTGCGACCATGTAGGGATCCGCCGAGCTCATTGTCAAAGAAATGTTGCAGGCCCATAGCGCGATAGCCTTCGTCATAGAGCCGCTTGATATTCTCTATCTTACCTTCCAAAGGATGCGCCCCTTCGGTCAGTAGTAAACCCGCGAGTATGTCATCCGTTTGGTTCAAATCGGACGCCCTGCGGATTATGACGAGCTTATTGTTAGGATTGGCTTCGATTTTTTGCAAGCGCTGGGCTTGATAGGCGGCGCGCTCATAGATGGAATTCCATGTACGGAGTGGCCAGAGCTGGGCCTTGGCGAGTAAGGTAATATCATCCGGCGCGTCGGCGTCATTGCCGTCAAAGTTCAGGCCGCGCGGGGATTTGGTGACAGCAGAGAAAACTTGCAGTTCCACGCCCCCGTCGCGCAGTCGGGGTAAATCGACATGGCCGCGGCTCTGGCGTTTCGTGCTGTCGCGTCTCCAGAGCAGATTATCGGCATGTAAATCGGCGATATAAAGTTGGTTATGCAAGGCCTGTGCGGTCTCGGATACCGGATAAGGCGCATGATCCGTGACCGGGTTCATCTTTGCGTCCTGTCCGGGGACGGCAATGAGTTGAACATAAAGAAATCCTGCAATCAGCAGCAGCAAGATGAGGGCGGCTAGGCCTTTGAGAAATTTTTTCATGGGGCCTCGCTTAATATAACGGCACGGTTGGGGCAATTGGATCAAATCTGATCCAAAGCGATAAAATTAAGGCAGCCGCGAGAGAGAGCCCGGACAGGCTGAATTTAATTTTATCCGAAAACTCTGGTAAGACGGGAGCGAGTGTCAAAGCCGCGAGCGTGGCTGGCAATATGGCAACAGGTAACATGTAAGGCCCGACGCCAAGCATTAATAAATGTCCGAGAAATATCATATAACCGAAGACAAGCGCACTCGTTATAATGATGACACTATTTTTCGGCCCTTCCATGAAAGCGGCCAGCCCCCATAACAGCAAAGTCCCCGTCAGGAAGTAAGATGCCGTCGGCGCAAAAACTTGCCCGATAATGGCGATAACGAAGATGGGTATGGCCACGCCCAGGCGTGTATTTGATGACAGCCTGGCTCCGCCAAAGATCAAAACAAACAGAGACACGCCCGTAAATATAGCCACGCCTTCCAATTTAGGTATGGCGGCCAGCCGGTCATAATATCCGGAAGAGCCGCTTCCGGATATCAGATTTAATATAAAGAGGGTTAGACCGCCCAATAAAAAGAACCCAACCGTTCGTGCGATGCCGGTCATGATCTCTTTGGGTTTGATGTCTGATTTGACCGATAAACCGTAGAAAATTGCCGCTGCGGCCAAGATGACCCATCCCCAAATGACGGTATAATGAAGAGTGAAAAGCCCGAAAAGATCGAAAAATACAGCGTCGGCTTGCTGTTGCGGAAGAGTATCGAAGGTGACCAATGCCCGTGACAGATCCAGCCCTTGAGAGCCCATATGCTGAAGCGTTCTTTCAGACAGCGCATCAGCTGTGATCTTGGGCGAGTGGTAATATCGGGCATCGCCAATATTAGCGATGTTATAAGCGACATAGCCTTTTTCCAGCGCCGGGGTCAGGTCTGTGTCATTTGGTAAGACGCTATAAACGAAAGTCGATAGAGAAGATGCGCTGGGCTGCTTGACGGATTTGGCGTATAATTTTGTGGCCTGACCGTTACGCGCTGAGGTCTGAAACATATTGGCCGTGCCGCCGCCGCCGCGGGCTTCGAAATTGATCACGGCGCCAATTCTGTCGCTGAGCGGGTGGCTGGCAAAAAACTGTCTCGCGCCGACCAGGCCAAGTTCCTCAGCATCTGTTATCAAAACAATGATATCCCGCTTGCGGGTATCATCCAGTTTTAGCGCGCGTACGATCTCTAATATACTCGCAATCCCGACCGTATCATCCGATGCGCCCGGCGATCCCCAGACCGTGTCATGATGAGCCATGAGCAAGAGCGCTTTTTTTGATCTATCCTGTCCGGGCAGAACGCCTATGACATTATAAATCAACTGTTCGGTTTTGGCTTCACCGCTCCAGCGGTTCAGCCGATCTAAATAAACGCCCTCCAGCTTGCCTTCGCTGATACTGACCTCAAGGCCCAGATCGGTCATGCGCTGGGCTATATAGGCGCGGACTTTCTCATTTTCAGCAGAGCCGGTTGGGTGAGGTTTCGCCGCGATGATGCGTACATCTTCCATGGCTCGGGCAGAGGAAAATTTATCGGCGGGCGTATCTTTGCCATTCGGTGCGGGCGGCATGATGGCAATCCACGCCAGACATAAACCGATCAAGACCGTAAGGAGAAAACTAACCCACTTCCGCATCAGCTTCTCCATCTCAAGGTTTTAGCTTTGACTGGATTTTTAAAGGAGCGGTTTTCGTCTCGATTTTTTGCCCATTCTTTTTTCAAGGCATAATACCATTTGGCTTGAGTATCCGCATCTTCGATCAGCATAAGGTTGGGATCATATTTCAGGCCCATTTGCTGTAGGTCCACCATATCCGCGTCTTGACGCAGGAAGATGCGCGCCCGATTTTTCAGGATAGGGGACAAGAGACGAAACAGGCCGTGATCGGTGAAGAAGATTTGCCGGATTTGGGTTCTGCCTGCGTCCATAGGCGTGACCGCTGTGAAAGATAGAATAGTCTTGTCCCCGACCGTGATTTCTTCGGTGCGAATGCCGGGTAGTTGGAAAGTGATTTCCGTCTGCGGTTTGCCGCCGAGCAGCTTATAGGCGAAGCTGTTAGAGGAGGGGCTGTGTTTGGCCATAGCAAAGCCCCGCTCACGCGGTTCAAAGGCTTTGGCCTTGTCATGCATGGAATGTTCGCTCCGCCACCACCATTGACGGTGCACATAAGGGCCATGAGCGGGGTCCATCAAGCCGATGACGGCATGATCGACATGGCAGTTCAGCGTCAGATGGTCATCAATGGTTGGCTTGCGAGTTGCGAAAGGAAATTCGGGCGGGTTAATCGAGGGGTCGCCGCTAAAACGTTTATCCTTTGCGACATAGATCCAGATTAATTGGCCGTTTTCCCGCACGGGATAGGTGCGGAGTTTGATTTTTTCTGTCTGCATCTCTTGATCCGAGGTCAGCGCCGGTATTTCTTTGCAGGCCCCGTCATCAATGCCGAACCGCCAGCCATGATATGGACATTCCACAGTGCCATCTTTGATACATCCTGCTGAAAGGGGCGCGGCGCGGTGCGGGCAGATATCACGCATGGCGAAAAGCGCACCATCCGCCTGACGGCCCAGATTAATTGGCTCACCTGCAATTTCTATGCGTGTCATCTTCTTGGGCTTAATATCGCCGGACAGACCTGCGAAATACCAGATATCATAAACGAAATCGGTCATGCTATAGCCCCTGTTTGGTAAAGCGGCTGCGCGGCAGGTTCAGCTTATATTTCAGGCTCAGCCCGCGAATGATAAAGACAGTCGCAGCCCCCAACGCAAGGGCCCAGCCATTGGCCACGCCGAGTTTGATCGCCAGATAATATGCGGCTGCACCAAAGATGGCGGCGGTCGCGTATATTTCCTCGCGTAATAATAATGGCGTTTCATTACAGACGACATCGCGGATCAGGCCACCTGCTGTGGCTGTCATAGCCCCCATTAGTGTGCTGATCAAAAACCCATGCCCCAGCGCGGCGGCTTTAGACGCACCGACCACCGCGAACAGGGCAAGCCCCATGGCGTCAATCCAGACCAGCGCTTTAATCCGTGCCCAGAAATGTGGCCCGAAAAAAGCGGCAAACCCCGCCAGCGTCGCGAGCGCCAAGGCAACCGGATCGCTTAGCCAGAACACGGGTTGGTCCAGCAAAACATCCCGAAGCGTGCCACCGCCAATGGCAGGGAGCCAGGCGATAATAATTACCCCTAAGATATCATATTGCTGCCGGACGGCCATCAGGCCGCCAGACAGGGCGAAAACAAAAATGCCCGCCCAGTCAAAGAGATTTAATATCAGTTCCGCGCTCATAAGATCTCTTACATCTCTAAACGGATTTGAGCCATAGCCAAAACTTGATCAGGCGACAGACCTTTTTCGCGCAAAGATCCTATCGTTGTGTCTTGTGTGCGTTTGGACAGTTTCTCGCCATCCTCCCGTAGCAGCAATTCGTGGTGGTGGTAGATCGGGATAGGCCAACCCATCAGGGTCTGAATAAGAACATGATAAGGCGTCTGGTCAATGAAATCAGCCCCGCGCACAACTTGGGTAATATGTTGGATCATATCATCATGGGTGACGGCGATATGATAGGAGGTGCCGATATCCTTTCGGGCCAGAACGATGTCCTCGAGCTTGGATAGGTCTACTAATTTTTTCGCCCCGCTATCCTGATAGACCAGAGGCAATGTGATCCAATCTTGGCATGCCTGAATATTCAGTCGCATGGCGAAAGCCTGGCCGGAGGACAGCAAAGCCGCCTCTTCATCTGGGGGCAAGGGGGCGGCAGGCGATTTAGCCAATTCCGCCCGTGTCTTGAAGCAGCGATAGAGCACGCCTTTATCATGTAATGTCTCTATCACACTTTGATATTCTGCTAGATGGTGGCTCTGCACCCGCACGGGCTTGGGCCACTCAAAACCCAGCCAAGTTAAGTCTTCATAGATGGCGTCTGTGTAGTCCGGCTTGCACCGCGTATGGTCAATATCTTCAATCCGCAACAGGCATTCACCGTCATTGCGCTTTGCGAAACCAAAAGCTTCTTTCGCTGCCAAAGCGTGGCCCAGATGTAAATATCCGGTCGGAGATGGCGCGAAGCGGGTGCGCATTATCGCCGGGTCATTGACCCTAAAATACCGCGAAGAATTCGGCGGCCTTCACTTCGAACCAATTGCCGCCCTATAAGCTTGACCTCATGCAAGATATGATCGCCAGTTGATTTTTTACGACGGGAAGATGACCGCCGCGTCGATGTGGATTTCTTTTTCTTCGTGGCGGGTTTCTTTTTAGGTTTTGTGGCCTCTTTCGTTGCTTCTTCTACCTCTTTCAGTTTCTCAGCGGTTTTGGCCTCAAGCACTTCATAGGCGGATTCGCGGTCAATGGTTTGATCATAGACCCCTTTGACAGGACTGCCGTCCATGATGGTTTTACGCTCAGCTTTCGTCGCGGGCCCTAACCGGGATGCTGGCGGGCGGATCAGCGTTCGTCCGACAATTCCCGGCACGCCTTTCTTGTCCAGTAGTGAGACCAAAGCCTCACCAACACCTAAATCCGTGATAACCTCTTCAGTATCAAAGGCGGGATTTTCCCGGAAAGAGTCTGCGGCGGCGCGTATGGATTTCTGTTCCTTAGGTGTATAGGCCCGCAAGGCATGTTGGATGCGATTGCCAAGCTGTCCCAAAACCGTATCAGGAATATCTGCCGGATTTTGCGTCACGAAATAAACACCGACGCCCTTGGACCGGATAAGGCGAGAGACCTGTTCGATTTTATTGATCAAGGCTTTGGGTGCGTCATCGAACAGCAAATGCGCTTCGTCGAAGAAGAAGATCATCTTTGGTTTATCAGGGTTGCCGACTTCGGGCAGTTCCTCGAATAATTCTGACAATAGCCACAACAGGAATGTTGGATAGACTGAGGGGATATTGATCAAATCATCTGCCGCGAGCAGGGACACAATCCCGTGGCCGTTTTCATCTACGCGCATTAAATCAGACAGTTTCAATGCAGGTTCCCCAAAATATTGCTCACCGCCAGAACGTTTCAAAACCAGCATTTCCCGCTGAATGGCAGCAATAGACTGGCTTGTGACATTACCATATTTGCGGCTGACCGCGTCTTTATTGTCAGAAATGAAGTTCAGGATTGCGCGCAAATCCTTCATATCCAGCAACAACATGTCTTCATCATCAGCCAGCGCGAAAGCGATATTCAGGATGCCTTCCTGCGTTTCATTTAGCTGCATCAATCGGGCCAGCAGGGTTGGCCCCATTTCGGTGATAGTCGTCCGCACCGGATGGCCTTGTTTGCCCAGAAAGTCCCAAAAAACGGTGGGCATCGCCGCATATTGATATCCGCCGCCAAGCATGGTGGCATAGTCTTCACCGATCAAACCAATTTTGCGTGCCCGCGCCATTAGCTTGTCATGGAGTTTATGGGTTTCAGATCCAGACTGAGACAGACCGGATAGATCGCCTTTTACGTCAGCGGCGAAGACAGGGACGCCCGCTTTGGAAAACCCTTCTGTCAAAATTTGCAATGTGACGGTTTTACCGGTCCCGGTCGCGCCCGCGATCAGGCCGTGACGGTTCGCCATTTTTAGCAGTAGCTCTTGCGGCTGACCGTCTGTGTCTTTGCCGACAAAAATAGACTCGCTCATAAATCTTCCAAATTCCGCCCGTTTATATCAGTTAAAGATAAGCCTTTGGAGCGGGGGATGCCAATAAAAAAGCCGCCTATCAAGGCGGCTTTTCACTCAATCGGTTTGGACGAAGTTAGAAGCTGGACAGCTTGCCTTCGTTTTTCGCGATCAGATAATAGAAAGTCACACGGTTTTTCATCCGGTCATCACTCATCATATCGCAGACTTTCATGACTTTTGCGTCAAGAACGTCTGATGCAGCTTGGATGCGTAGAGCTTTGACGAGCCAGCTGTCGCGAACAGTGTTGCGCTCTGTCTCATCAGAACAGGCCACAAATTTACCGTCTCGGCTTTGGAGGGCGATTCCTAAGTGATCGACAATTTTCTTAATGATGACTGCATCAGCTGACGCGTCATAACGCAGAACGTCGGCGATGAACGGTTCGTATTTGTCGGCGACTTTTTCGGCTTTCACAGCCGCTTCAGCGGCTTTTTCAACAACCGCCGTGTCTTTCGGCAGAACTTTCTCTTTTTTGACAGCCGCAACGGCGTCTTTTGCTTCAGCCTTCACGGCTTTCACAGTGCGGTCTGTCTTGATGGTTTTGACTTTTTTTGGCTTGGATGACTTTTTTGGCTTGGCGGTCATTTTGTCCAGCTTGGCTTGCAGATCAGCCACTTTAGTTTTTAGGGCATCAACGCGCTTGCCTCTACCTAAAACTGGCAATGCCAGTGATGGCATAGACACGGAAGGGATCATGTCCCGGCCTTTTTCTATGGCATCTTCGGAAACAGACTTGAATTGTCCTTCGACTTCCTCGCCTTTAACGACCAACTCATCAAATAACTTATCTGTCGCGAGGCGGGCCTTTTCAAAACGTTCTTGAGCCCGTTCAAAGGCGAGACCATGCAGTCCGACATAAGCGCGGCGTGTCCGGCGAATAGCTGTGATTGCGTCCGTGACAGGCGTGAAAGTTTTTCCTTTGGTTTGAGTGCTCATCAGAAGCTCCATATAAGTGTTATCTTCAGGCTCATGAGTATGAGTATTGATTAGAAACTGCGCCCTAATCGGGCAGAAAAATTGGCTTGCCATAAGAAAGCCGTAACTTTCACCCCATAGGTCCGTGATATGGATTGGTTTCATTTGATTCTCTTGGCCATTATTCAGGGCCTAACCGAATTTCTGCCCATCAGCAGCTCGGCGCACTTAATCCTGCCCGCTCAGCTCTTCGGCTGGCGGGATCAGGGCGCGATGATTGATTTGATGGCACATTTTGGGACGCTGTTCGCCGTAATGGCGTTCTTTCGCGAAGATGTTGGCCGTATCATTCGGGGCGTCTTTGACCTGTTAAAGCGTAAGCTCAATACAGACTCCGCATTGGCGCTCAATCTCATAATAGCGACGCCGCCCGCGCTAGCATTTGGCGCGTTTTTGGAGTTAGGCGGTTATGACGCCATGATCCGGCAGCCCATTGTGATCGCCGTGACTTTTATCGTTTTCGGAATTGTTTTATGGCTGGCCGATATTTGGGGACGACGCTCACGAACGACAGAACAGCTTACCTGGAAGGGAGCGTTCGTGATCGGATTGGCGCAATGCTTGGCTCTGATACCTGGAACCTCCCGTTCGGGTATCACCATGACAGCGGCTCTAGGTTTGGGTCTGACCCGTGTGGAAGCCGCCAGATTTTCCATGCTGATGAGCCTGCCCATTATCGGCGTAGGCGGGGCCTATGCGATGTTAAAATTGGCAACAGATGGAGCCGGGGAGGCCAGCCTGAGCCAGGGCGTCGTCGTGGCCGGAATTAGTTTTTTGGTCGCCTATATCACCATTGCCTTTTTTATGCGTTTCGTCAGCCGCCTCGGCATGTTCCCATTCATGCTGTATCGGGTCGTCGTCGGTGCAGCTTTGCTTCTGTGGATTGCAGGCAAGTGAGGGGATTGTAATGCACCGTATGAGAGAGACATCTTTACTTTCACCGCCTGATTTGCTTTCTGGCCGTCGATTATGCGCTTTCTAGCTTTCATCAGCCTATTCGGCCTTATGGCTTTTCCGTCCCCTGCCGGGGCGAATGATAAGGCTGTCCCTAATCTCAGACCTCAATCTACCATAGTCAGCCCGCCCAAGCTGAATACAGCTGAACTGGACCGACGGGCTCAATTGCTGATGGGCCAGCTTGAAATGACTGGCATGGCAATGGCGATTGTTGAAAATGGCGAAATTACATTTGCGAAGGGCTATGGCGAAAAATTGCGCGATAGTGGGATGATGGTCAATGCAGATACTGTATTCCGCTGGGCATCGGTCTCAAAGAGCGTCGGCGCGCACAGCCTTTTGGCTTTGGCTGAAGACGGATCGGTCGGGCTAAATGATCCGATCAACACATATTCTACCAGTTTGAACCTTCCCAAATCTGAGCAGCCTTTGCGTTTAGGGCATTTGTTATCCCATCAAGTTGGTTTGGTGCGCAATGCTTTTGACAGCCGGATTGAGGCTGGCCGCTCAGCCCGTCACACCCGCGCCCGACTTAGCGAACTAAAATATCTTTGCCCCCCGGGAACGTGTCATACCTATCAAAATGTGGTTTACGACGCGATGTCTGAAGTCATCGAAAGCCGGACAGGCTTGCCTTATAAGACGGTCGTGCAATCGCAGATTTTTGACCGGCTGGGCATGAGTACAGCGAGTATGACGCTAGACGGTTTGGTCAAGTCCAAAAACTGGGCCAGACCGCATGGGCGTTATGGGCAGCGTAAGAAATCCGTGAAACCCACCTATTACCGAATACCCGCTGCGGCCGGGGTCAATTCCTCGGTCAAGGATCTGGCCAAATGGATGATCGCCCAAATGCCTGGGGAAACCCATATCCCCGAAGAACGCTTGGCAGCCATGCAGACGCCCATTGTGCCGACCTGGCGGGAGCAAAAATTCCTCAACCGCCGCTTTGGTGATTTGAAAAGCGCCCATTACGGCATGGGCTGGCGGGTCTATGATTATCACGGTAACAAGGTCATTGGGCATCGCGGCGGTGTAGATGGTTACAGGGCTTTGGTGATGTTTGATCCGGAAAAGAAGGCGGGTATTGCAGTTCTATGGAATAGCCCGCATACGCGGCCTATAGGTTTGCAGATGGAGTTTTTAGACCAGCTTTACGGCCTGCCGCGCCGCGATTGGCTGCGCCTTAAAGAGACCGAAAAAGCAGTCTTGCGAAGTGCGGCTCAGGCTGTTCGGCAAGGGTCAAGCGAATAACCCTTCAAAAAAAGCCCCGTCAACGGGGCCTTTTGATATCATTTAAGCATCCGTAGACGGTTTAAACAGGCTTTCCAGAGTGTGCTCGACCTTAGGTTCATCTTGAGCCAGGGCAGGTTCCGCTGGAGCTTCATCCACTGGTTTAAGGCTTTCGCCCAGATCGCCCAGTTCTTTCTCGCGCTTGGCATCTTCTTTGGCTTTCTTATCTGCAGCCTTTTTCACCAGCGCATCCAGGTCAATTTGTGTGCAAAGGCCGAGACTGACCGGGTCGGTCGGATTGATCAGATTGATCTTCCAATGCGTGCGCTCACGAATGGCTTTGATTGTCGGTTTGGTCGTCCCGATCAGGCGGCTGATCTGGGCATCCGTGATTTCAGGGTGATTACGCACCAGCCAGGCAATGGCATCCGGGCGGTCCTGACGCCGCGATAGCGGTGTGTAACGTCCGCCTTTCTTGGATCCTTTTTTCGGTTGCAGTTTGTCACTGTCAAAGGTGTTGGCGACCATCTTATATTTCGGATCTTTTTCTGCTTTTTCAATTTCCTCACGGTTTAATTGCCCGTTGGCAATCGGATCAGCGCCGCGAATTCCGGCGGCCACATCACCATCCGCAATCCCTTCAACTTCCAGAATATGCAGATGACAGAACTCGCTGATCTGCTGGAATGTCATAGCCGTATTATCGATCAGCCAAACGGCAGTCGCTTTTGGCATTAAAATCTGTGTCATTGTGCGCTCCTGTTTTGAGGCATTAAAAAAACCCCGCTCCTCGCAGGGTTTGCCGTCGATTCCGTTATCGACAGACAGCATTTAGGGGATTAAGCCTAGATTTGCAAGCCTGATAAGAGAGAAAGACGATGGATGATAATCTGCCCCGAAGTGAAACAGGGCCCACCCCCGGAGAGGATTTATACGGTCTATCGGTCGAGGAACTGAAAGCCCGTATCGTTACATATCGCGAAGAGGTTGAGCGGTTAACCAAGGAACTCGCCAAAAAAGAGAGTGAACGGAGCGCTGCTGACATGATATTTAAGCCAAAATCCTGAAAATATTAACTTTTGACCGTAAGAACAGGCGAAGTGGCGTGTGATTTGCAGGTTTGATTCCCAAGCAGTAAATTCCGCTAATAAGAGCAAAAAAATGAGCGCAAATTTGTCTATGACGGCCAATTCCACCGATACACTGACCCCCCAGTCCGAAGCTAGATTGATGGAGTTTACGCGCTCGCAGCTTTTCGCCAAGACGTTTCGGGAGGGCATGAATATGGTGGAAGAAACCGCCGCCTATCTCGACGGGCCGGGCCGGGCGGACAGCAAACGCTTAAGCCGGGATGACGCGCTGACCTATGCCAGCCAGTCCATGCGCCTGACGACACGATTGATGCAGGTTGCATCCTGGCTGCTCGTGCAGCGGGCGGTTAAAGAGGGAGAAATGACTTTGACAGAGGCCCGGGCGGATAAATACCGCTTGGTTGCAGAAAGCAAGGATGGGGAACTCTCTTTCTCAGAAGTCGCCAGAAACGCTTATGCTCTCCCGGCCAGATTGCTGGATTTAATGGCCCGTTCTGAGCAGCTTTATCAGCGTATTATGCGGCTTGACCGTTCGCTTTATGGGGCAATCGCCGCGCAGCAAGGCAACACAGTCGCGGATCAACTCGGCCGCCTCAGCGAAGCCTTTAAGCGCTAAGCACATAGCGAGCGGCATGGAATTGAGTCGATTTTAGGCAATATATGCCAGTCAAATTTTCGCTTTTTCGCCCAAAACACGGTTTTTCGATGCATTTACGGTTAACAGAATGCTGTCCCAAAGCTAAACTGTGGCCAGAAGGCGTTCGAGTCTAAAAGTAAAGCTTCATGACTATCTCACTCAACTTTGACATCAGAGGTTTAGCCTTGAAAGGTTTGCGCTTTCTAGTTACTTGATGACAGGCCACAGAGAAAAAGAGTCTATTATGTATCTACGAACGCGGCTGGATGATGCCCTAAATTACTGCATTGATATGGGTGAAGACTTTGGATGGTCGATTTCGTCACCTTTTGTGGAGTTAAGCCCAGAGGTTGCGTTAATCGCGAAGGCGCCAATGGATATTCTCTATACGGGCCCGAATGATTTTCATGGAGATACATTCGCGACTGCCACTCAAGTTTTTCCTGGGTCAGGGTTTAGCGGACAAATCAATGCGGCCAATGATGTAGATATGTTCCGCATCGACCCGAACAGTAATCACATGTTCACGCTCAGTTTTTACGATGCTCCAAGCACACTCACTGTCACCGTCTACAGACCTGACGGAAGCACCTTTGCTGTATTAAGCGAGGATGAAACTATATGGATTACGGATAGTGACGGCCCAACATTTTATGTTGGTGTCGAAGGTGCCGATCAAGACACATATAATCTAGACTTCGGGGAAGTCCCAGAAGATGTGCCAGCAGACTCAACAACACAAGAGAGCATTCAGGTCAATAACGGTTTTCCAATTGGCATCAGCCATGGGCCGAATGACTCTGACTGGTACCGTGTCTCCCATATTAGTTCCGGTGACGAAATAGAGTTTAATGTGAATGTAGGCGACCCAAATGCGTCTCCAACACTACAAATTGTTGACGACGCGGGCAATGTGCTGGCGACAGGTTTCAGTATCGGAGCCGGCCTAGTTAGAATCACTTACACGACTCAAACCTCGGATAATCATTATTTAGTTGTCATGCCTGACACTCAAGCTGGGACTAATTATAGTTTTTATCAGCAGATAGAAGGTGATGATTATGCGGATGACAGCTCTACAACGGGCTTCGTTGCTTTGAATGGTACGATTTCAGGTGTCATTAATGAAGATGGTGACTATGACTGGATCGGATTCGATGCCGTAGCAGGACAAGTCTTAAAGTTCACAATCACTAGTAATTCGGATCGTTTTCCCTTGGTGTCAATTGTTGATGAGAACGGACTTTTTGTCGCCAACCCGATTACAGCTTTCAACCCCGCCGCAGGTGCAGTAGAGTTCCATGTTCCATTTGAACAATCCGGCCGGTTTTATTTTTCACTGACGATTGATCCAGGCATAGGCCAAACTGAAGTTGATTACACAATCGCCTTGGCTGAATCAGATGATGTGCCGAACAATACATTTTCTAGTGCCTCCATGCTCGTTGGACAAACCTATGAGGGTGACATCGTTGGAAGTGAGGACAGCGACTGGATCGCCATAGATTTAGTAGAAGGCGAAACATACAGAATCTCTGAGCGAAGCCATAGTCAAAATAGTATCGCGATCTCAGTCTACACAGCCAGTGGCGATGTGGTTTATTATTCCCTTGGGCAAAGTAGTGACGGGGATTTCGAGCCTACGACAGCTATATTTACGCCAGACGCAGATGGAACTTATTTCATTGAAATTAGAAATTCTCACCTGAATCAGAGCGGCATTGATCTAAATTATTTTCTCGATGTCGAAGTCATACCCGACGATTTTGGTGATGACGTAGCCACAGCCTCTGCGATTGACTTTGAGACGGGCGTGAATGGCGAGCTGGAATTTGATGGTGACGTTGATTTCTTTCAAATTCTACTTGGCGCGAATGATGGTCTTGTTCTGGACACAGAGGGCATTTCGGGCACAGTTTTTTATGATCCTAGTGGACAATTTTATACGGATTCCTTTTACGGCACATTAGGAGCAAATCAGGCTGGGACATATTACGTTGAAGTCAATTTCACGGAAGCCTCATCTCCTGATCCGATGACATATTTCCTGAGAGGTGAAATTATTACAGATGAGGCAGCTGGCAACACATCCACCACGGCTGTGCTTCGGGATAATGACATTACCACAGGTACAATAACAAACTCATCTGACCAAGACTGGTACGCTTTCGATGCGACGGCTGGGCAAAGTTTGACGGTTGAGCTGGGCGGCGGACAAGATGTCGCTTTATTCACTTTTACGCTTTATGATTCGGCGGGCAATGAATTAGGCACATCTTCCGGCGGCACATATGTCGCTACGTTTAATGTGACAGGTAGATTTTACCTTGGCATTTCGGGGTTCTTCAACCCCGGTTCTTTCGGGGATTACCGCCTTAGCACCGGCAGCAATGTTGGCACAGCGACGGATGGCACATTGGATGCGGATATAGTTACCTTGTCGGCTGGCGGGTCAGAATATTACGCCTATGGTGGGCGCGATGTCATTACCGGCGGATCAGGCAATGATACTGTCACTTTGGGTACAGGCCGGGACATTTTCAGAAAAAGCGGATCCAGTGGCGATGATATAATTACAGATTTCAAAGTCACCTATGACAAAATTGATCTGCTATTGGCAGGCCCATTAACTTGGAGTGAAATTCAAACTTATCTTTCTGCCTCCGGCAATAACACACTGATCACATTACCCGGCGGCTCGACAGTTTTACTGTCAGGCGTAGCAATCGGTGAGTTATCGGCAGATAATTTCCTTGTCTCCGGCGCCCCTTTACTCGGGCCCGTCACACTGACAGAGGAAGATGATGTTTATGACGGCACGGAAGGCAGTGATGATATTTCGGCGCTGGCTGGGGATGACACTGTTAACGGCCTTGGCGGGAATGATGTCATTGATGGTGGGCACGGCTTTGACACGCTTTATGGCGGGTCTGGTAATGACACGCTGGATGGCGGGGCTTTGAACGATACGCTTTATGGCGGTGATGGAGATGACACGCTGCGTGGCGGCACTCAGAATGATACGCTGTACGGTGATGCCGGCGTGGATGAGCTGCACGGCGATGTTGGCAATGACATGCTACATGGCGGCGCTGGCAATGATGAGCTTCACGGCGGTGCCAATAATGACTTCCTTTATGGGGATGCCAATAATGACACATTGCGCGGCGGAGACGGGACGGACTGGCTGTTTGGCGGCACGCAGAATGATACGCTGTACGGTGATGCGGGCACGGATGAGCTGA
>JAHDHS010000076.1 GCA_020631215.1 Hellea sp.
CCGACAAGGACTCGCATGCGGCTGCTTCGTTCCCGACCTGACCGGGTTAACAAGAATGCCGTCCAAGGCAACCTTCCGAGGGCGATGTAGGGATTGCTTGAGAAGCATGCAAGAAAAAACGGCACAAAAAACCCCGGCGCAAAGGCCGGGGCAGTGTAAAATTAAGCGCGTAGCTTAGAATTTACGGACGTATGAAAGTGTGATTACGTCAGCACCGAAGTCTGTATCAACATTATCATCAAAATCTTCATCAAAATCATCAAAGAAATCATCGTCTAAATTGTTATCATAGCGTGTATATTCCAAACGGATTCCGCTTACTTCATTTAACCAGTATTGGCCACCCGCACCAAATGCAAACCCGTCAAAATCGAGGTCGATTTCAACAGGGCCAGAAGAAAACCCAACTTTTGTAAAAGCATAACCTGCACGGGCAAACAGATCAAAATTTTCGCCCGCAGGGATTCGTCCAATAAGAAAGGCGCCAAAGCTAGAATCCACACCGGAATTAACTTCCTGATCTTCAATATCAATTTTATCATCTATAATGCCAAATGCACCTTGTCCTTCGATGCCGAGGTTTTCATTGAAATTATAACCCAATTTGGCTGAGATATTGTAAGCATCGAATTCCACGGCATCTACGCCGATGTTGATGTAAGCATTTGAATCTTGCGCCGACGCAGTTGATGCAAAGCCAGCAATAGCGGCTGTTGCAAGTGCGATTTTCAAAAATTTCATTGTCCATCCTTTCTGTAAATTAGACATCTCCTATGTGAAGTGATTTGTATCGATAAACAATAATGAATGCCGCTATTCTAAAACTTTAAAGTTACGTATGATATAATTACAACAGTTTGTGACTTCTAAGTAAGTGTCTCTGACTGCGTGTCGCGAAATGTTTCAGATTTTGCCTCATTGATCTTTTGTTAACCATAAATGCATCGAAAATAAGCCGAAATCCGGCCTTTTCACTCTGCTAGAAAGCCTCTATGGGCGGGGCATGACCGATAATTTTATTATGCCATTTGCCGGCGGCACCATTGATTATGCAGAAGCGGATCGCACACCCGAACAGCTGCAAAAATTTGTGGCGCAGCCCAATGCCCGCACGATCCTGTTTTTTAAGGGCGACGTCGGTATAGGTGAGGGCGGGCGGCTGCACCGGGCCCATCCGTCTGAATTGATTGGACAAAATCTGTTTGAACCCGGTCCGGTTTTTCTGGGGCTGGAGGGTGACCGCCCCGTTTTTGCGGCCAGCCTGCAAGATCCGAAGGACTTTTTGCCCGTCGATAATTTTATCAATTTGCGTATGGGCGGCGGGATGATGGATCCAGTGGATTTGGCTATAGCAGGGCGGGCGCGGTCCTTGTTTGAGTGGCACCGCACCCACAGATACTGCGCCAATTGCGGCGGCGGGTCCGTCCCTGATGAGGGCGGAGCCAAGCGGGTCTGCAACCATTGTGACACTGAGCATTTTCCGAGGGTTAACCCCGTCGTAATCATGCTGGTCACCTCCGGAGATAAAGTCCTTTTGGGCCGCAGTCCCGGCTGGCCCGAAGGGTGGATGTCCTGTTTGGCAGGGTTTGTCTCGCCCGGCGAAAGCATAGAAGAAGCGACTTACCGGGAGACCTTGGAAGAGGTCGGAATCAAAACCAAAAACCATAAGTATATTTTCAGTCAGCCTTGGCCTTACCCCAGCCAGTTGATGATCGGCATGAGCTGCGAGGCGGTGAATGAGACAATCGATGTAGAGCCCGGGGAATTGGAAGAGGCGAAATGGTATAGCCGCGAGGAAGTCGCTGCTGTGTTTGACAAAACAGGGGGTGCTTTCATGCGGCCGCCCCGAATCACCATCGCGCATCAGCTGCTAAAAACATGGCTGAAATCCTAGTCCGTTAATATCCCCGGCCACCTCTGGTCGGCCTTGTCTATCAGACTCTCCCGGCGCTTGTCCCAGCGTTTTTTGATGCGCTTATTATAATTCAGATAGAGCTTCCCATCCTCTACATGCCAATAATCCGGCGAGCCTTTTGCCAGTTTGCCTTTCGCAACAGCCCAGGCGCAATAGCCCCCATATTGCGGCAAGAATGCCTCAGGGTTCGTGCCAAATAAATCCAGATTGGCTTGCGTTTGAAACTGCCAATTCGCGCCCATATATTGAGTAGCAAATTCCGCTTTCCCTTTGCGCGGAGCGCCGGAATAAAAGCTGACAATATCATAGCCGCCAGCCCCTAAATTATCCCGCCAGCTTGTATAAATTGGCGGTTCATCGGCCCAGACAGGCGCAGATATAGAGATCGGCATTAAAAGCGCAAAAACAGTTAGGAACAGTTTTTTCATCACATTCAATATAGGTATCATTTCCCTTCGCTGCAATTCACTATGAGGTTACGGCGGCTGAGCGAACAGGATGCGCCGGATAGGTGCCTAAATGCGTGACGGCCTCACTGAAAAATTCGACCTCCTCCAAAGCATGTTTCATCGCGGCGCTATCCGGGTGTCCCTCAACATCGATGTAAAACTGCGCCGCATTGAAAGACCCGCCCACCATGTAACTTTCCAGCTTGGTCAGGTTCAGCCCGTTAGACGCAAATCCCCCTAAGGCTTTGTACAAAGCTGACGGGACACTGCGGACTTTAAACACATAGGAACTGACAACCGGGCCATCTTCGATAGGCGGCATTTTCGGCTCGGGGGACAAGACTAAAAACCGCGTGGTATTGTGATCGGCGTCATGAATATCGGGCATAAGGATATCCAGCCCATAAATCTCAGCGGCCAATTTAGACGCCACGGACGCCACAGTGACGTCTCCGCGCTCTGCCACTTTACGGGACGCCGCAGCTGTATCCACATCTGCCACCGCTCTGATTCCCAATCCCTGTAATCGCTTGCGAACTTGCCCCAAAGCCATGGGATGGGACCGGGCTATTTCGATATCAGACAGTTTTGCGCCTTTAACGCCCAAAAGCTGATGGTGAATGGGTTGATATCTCTCTCCAATGATGGACAGCCCGCCTTCAGGGAGTAGGTGGTAAATATCCGACACGCGCCCCGCGACCGTATTATCAACGGGAATCATCGCCAGCGAAGCCGCGCCGCTTCGCACCTTGGCAAAGCACTCGGCAAAACTGACGCATGCCAATGGCGTATGATCGGGAAAATTCTGCTGACACGCCAAATGCGAATAAGCTCCCTCAATCCCTTGATATACGATATATTTTGTCATGTTTCCGACCCGATTTAACAACAAACGCCTTTAAGCCTTTGCGACCCTGTGCCGCAAGCTGTTTTGCATTTGCATTGCGCGTAATAGCTTATATTAAGGCGAGAAATCGAATGGCTGCCAAGACCGCCATCAGACCGAAGATAAAGGACATCTGTCATGGATGAATTAGGCTTTACCAAAATCGCAGCGGCCGTGCTGTCCACCGCGCTGGGCATTATGGTCATCCGCATGTTGCCGGAAATTTTCATGCATAAGGACTACCCGGCTGTGCCGGCCTATACGGTTGGTCCGATGGAAACAGTGGATGCCGGTGACGCCGAGCCGCTGCCATTCCCACAGCCTGAATGGGTCGCCGCCATGGACGCCACGCGCGGGGCCAAAGTCTTTAAGAAATGCACTTCTTGTCATAATGTCGAGGCGGGCGGGGCCAATGGAACAGGGCCTAACCTCTATGATGTCGTTGGTTCTAAACCCGGCTCCAAAGATGGTTTCTCCTATTCCGAAGTTATGTCCGGCATGGACACAAATTGGACCTATGAGGTTCTGGACGGTTATTTGACCAAACCCTCCAAATATCTGCCTGGCAATAAAATGAGCTTTGTCGGTCTTAAGAAAGACGCAGATCGTGCGGCGGTCATAGAATATTTGCGGGTGAATGCCGGCAATCCATTGCCGCCCCCTGAACCCGCCGCAGCCGAAGTCGATGTCCCCGCAGACAGCCCCGCCGTCGTCGAAGCACCAGCCGCTGATCCCACCGATCAAAAAGAGCTGACGCCGGAAAAAATTGAAGAGCTGAAATAGGTTTCTTTTCATTCTGTTGCGACGTTCCCCGTCTGCCATTTCGATAGTTCGAAACACAACATCTCTTTCTTTGCTTGTCATCCCAGCGAAGGCGGGGACGCGGCAAGCCGCTGCGTGCGGGATGACACATGAGAGACAGACAGGTTTTTTCTCCCGCTGGCGATCTAGCGCTCAGCATACGATATCAAATAGCAGGACAGCCTGCGGGATCGGTATCCCGATGGATACCAAATTATCTAATGTGTTTTACGGAAATACCCATCCCGCAGCAGCGTTTTTTGATGGGAGGCCTCATTCTCGTTCCCCGCCTACCGCCATGGCCGTGTGATAACACATCACGTACCGGGCAGCGCCGGGTCAGGCACCTCTCAAAAGGCTCACGAAAGAGACGGGTCACATCCGTTTCGCTTTACCACGCCGCCTTCTGACCCGGCACCGACTAGTACCTGTCCCAGGATCAGAAGAACCTCTATCTTGACCCCGCCATTGCCAGCCGGG
>JAHDHS010000077.1 GCA_020631215.1 Hellea sp.
AAGCCGCCATTTCCATAATCGTTTCGACGGCGCGGTGGGCTTTGAGGGCTTTTTGGAAGGCGGGGTCGATGGCCCAGCGCCCGTCAAGCCGCCATTCCGCCATACGGTTCTCGCCCACCGGAGCCGCAATTTCGATATAGCCCATAATTTTGGCCTGCCGCTGTGCATGATCTGTTTTCATCTGCGCCAGCGTCTTCTCCAGCTCGTCCAAAGTCTCAATCGTGGCATTGCGCAGACGGATCTTCAGGCCTTTGGGTTTGGGCGCCTCTGCGGCAATGGCGGCGGTATCCAGCGGATCTGCCGCCTCGGCGAACAGGCGCAAATCACCCTCCCCCTGCTCGGCTTTGACCCGCAGCCTTATCAAACTGCCTGATCCCAATATCTCGCGTTTGGCCGAGAGAATATTTTCAGAAAACAGAACCTCATATTCCCCTGTCGGGTCGGAAATATTGACAAAGGCAAAGCGTTTACCGCGTTTGGACACGCGTTCCTGCCGCTTACGCACGACGCCCGCCATATTGAGATAGCCTCCGGCTTTGCCCTCTAGGTCCGCAGCGTAAGTTATGTGTTTCAGATTTTCCAGATGACCATCCAGCGGATGTCCGCCCAAATAAAACCCAATCGCGCCAAGCTCATGATCGAGCTGCTCGACATTGCTCCAAGGCGCGGCGTAAGTTAGCTCCGGATCGGCAATGGCCAAATCAGCATCCCCGAACAGACTGTTTTGCGCACTTTCGCGCTCGCGGACAGCCAGCGACCCGATATTTTGCAAAGTTGCCGCAGAGGCCAATATCGTCGCGCGGTTGGGCTCCACGCAATCAAAGGCCCCGGCCCGGGCGAGATTTTCAATGGCGCGCTTATTGATCAGGCGCATATCCACGCGGCGGGCAAAATCATAAACGCTTTCAAACGGACCGCCCTCTTCGCGCACCTCCACCAGATGCCGCATGGCATCAATCCCGACATTTTTCAGCGCGCCCAGCGCATAAAGCACTTTGCCATCCGCCACATCAAAATCCGCTTGCGAGCGATTGATACAGGGCGGCTCAACCGGGATCTCCATGCGCTTGGCCTCTTGATAGAATTGCGCCAGCTTATCGACGTTATTCAGATCCAATGACATAATCGCAGCGATAAATTCAACGGGATGTAGCGCCTTTAGATAAGCCGTGCGGAAGGAGATCATGGCATAGGCGGCGGCGTGGGATTTGTTAAAACCATATCCCGCAAACTCATTGACCAGTTCGAAAATATCCTCTGCCTGTTTGGCGTCCACACCGCGCTCCGCCGCGCCGTCAATAAATTTGGACTTCTGACGGTTCATCTCCGCCTGATCTTTTTTACCCATAGCCCGGCGAAGCAAGTCCGCATCCCCCAGAGTAAAGCCTGAGAGCGTCTTGGCGATCTCCATCACCTGTTCCTGATAGATGATAATCCCGTAAGTCTCTTCAAGAATTTCCTTAAGACTTTCATGAGGATAGGAGATATCCTTCACACCGAATTTCCGGTCAATATATTCCGGGATATTCTTCATCGGCCCCGGACGGTAAAGCGAGATAAGGGCGGTCAGCTCTTCCAGGCTTTCCGGCCGCATCTTCCGCAACACGTCACGCATACCGGAACTTTCAAGCTGGAACACTCCGGCAGACAATGCCTCATGCAGCGGCTTATAGGCTTCGGGGATGTCTGTGGAGAGATTATCCAGCTCCAGATTTATGCCCTGCTTGGCCAGATATTTCAGGCAGCGATCAATCACGGTCAGGGTTTTCAAACCCAGAAAATCAAATTTGACCATCCCGGCCTTTTCGGCCCATTTCATCGAAAATTGCGTCGCCGGTATATCCGAGCGCGGGTCACGGTAAAGCGGCACCAATTCGGTCAGAGGCCGGTCCCCGATCACAACACCCGCCGCATGGGTCGAGGCGTTACGATACAGCCCCTCCAGCTGCAAAGCGGTCTCCAGCATTTGTTTGACGGCAGGTTCCGCATCGCGCGCTTCGCGCAGGCCCGCTTCCATTTTAATGGCCTGAGCCAGGCTGACGGGATTAGCCGGATTGGACGGCACCAATTTTGCGAGCCGGTCCACCTGCCCCAGGGGCATTTGCATGACCCGGCCCACATCCCGCACAACCGCGCGGGCTTGCAACGTCCCGAAGGTGATGATCATAGCGACCTGCCCGGCGCCATATTTATCGCGCACATAGCTGATGACTTCGCCGCGGCGTTCCTGACAGAAATCAATATCAAAGTCGGGCATAGAAACCCGCTCCGGGTTCAAAAACCGCTCAAACAGCAGACCATATCGCAGCGGGTCCAGATCCGTAATCGTCAAAGCCCAGGCCACAACGGAGCCAGCCCCGGAGCCCCGCCCCGGCCCCACAGGAATACCCTGCTGCTTGGCCCATTGAATAAAATCCGCAACAATCAGGAAATATCCCGGAAAACCCATTTGCGTAATCACGCCCAGTTCAAACTCCAGCCGTTCTTCATAGACCTCTTTGGGCTCGGCCAGTTCAATTTTAGACAGACGATCCGCCAGCCCCTTGCGGGCCTCTTCTGCCAGAAGATCCGCCTCACTGAGCGAACCATCGCCAAAACCCGGCAGGATCGGCGCCCGCTTGGGCGAGCGATAGGCGCATCTTTGCGCTATGATGAGGGTATTCTCAATCGCTTCAGGCAGGTCGCTAAACAGCTCCGCCATCTGCTCTGAGGATTTAAAATAATGATGCAGCGTCAGGCGGCGGCGATCCGTCTCCAGCACATAAGAGCTTTCCGACATCGCCAAAAGCGCGTCATGGGCCTGATACATCTCGGGGGAAAGAAAATAAGGATCATTCGTGGCGACAATCGGCAGCTCATGGGCATAAGCCATCTCCAGCAGCTCTGCCTCCAGCTTAGCCTCATTGGGCCGCAAGTGCCGCTGTAATTCCACATAGAGCCGGTCTGGATAGATAGCTTTAAGCTGCGTCAGCCATTTTTCCGCCTCGCCCGTGCGCCCCTGCGCCATTAAGCGGTTTAGCGCCCCGTCAAACCCGCCCGTCAGAGCAATCACGCCTTCGCTATGTGCGGCCAGGCGGGAGGCGGTCACATGAGGCAAATCTGTCGCCGAAACCTCCAGATAGGCCGCCGAGGACAGCGCCATCAAATTTTCATACCCTGTTTCATTCTGCGCCAGCAAAACCAATGTGCCGTCCAGCTCTTTATGGATTTGTCCGGGATGGCGCTGCCCTTCCAAATCCAGCGACAACGTCACGCCAATGATGGGCTGCACCCCGGCGGCAGAGACCTTTTCGGAAAACTCCAGCGCCCCGCACATATTATTCGTGTCCGTTACGGCCAGGGCCGGCATGCCCCAACTCGCGCAACGCTGCGCGGTCTCATCAATCTGTAAAGCCCCCTCAAGGAGCGAGTAAGGAGATCGCATGCGCAGATGTACAAAGACAGGGCCTGCCATGTCATACGCTCCTTCTTTTGAATTAGCCGCCGATCACCATCATCCACATGGTCATCACCGTCACGAATCCTGCTAAAACGATAGCTGAAGTTATGTCTGAAAGGATCTGCTTGGCCATATCTACCCCCAATTTTTCTGTGTGCTCTTCTTGTTAAACCCCCATATTTCAGGGCCGGAAGACTATATGTTCATGTTTTGTTCTTTATGTCAAGGCTTATCTATAGGTAAATTGCACCATCACTAAATCTGTCATTCCCCTCTCCGGCCTGCCTCTGCCTATATGCCCACAGATCGCGCTGCGGCCTAATGGTTAATGCGCGTTAAAGCATGGCTGCTCAAACTTCAGGCAAAGTTCAAATCTGAAATTCTATGGGGACAATTGTGAATATGTGGAAATGAAGGATCACCATGACGAAAGTAAAATTTATCGCGGCAATGGCAATCATCTGGGCGGCGCCCGTGAGTGCCGCTGCGCAAGACAGCCACAAGCCGGCCGCTGAAGTTAAGCCTTACGAGATCACGGCCGAGTCCACTGCCCCTGCAAACGCTGCGCAGACCCGTAGAACCATCAAAAAAGTCGTCAAACCTGTACCAGTCAGGCTTCATCTTGAAAGCGGCAATTACCGCAATACATGCGATCATTCAGCCCCGTCTGTTTCGAGCAGTGCCGTGCAGTTCAAATCAAAGATGAAAATTGTCTCAAGCCCAAATAACAACGCCGCCATGAAATTCGCCAAAATCGAAAAAGTGTGCAGCCAAAGCCGGCGGATAGAAAAGGGCTAAACCTCACCATCCAGCCCTGAAGATAAGGGACTCGTAAAAGATTGACCCTTCCCCTTTAAGACGCCGTCCATTTGTTTCGCGCAAACAATCGGATGGCTCCTTAGGGTCGGGAATATACATTGTGCATAATAACCCTCATTCTTCCCAGTTTGCCGCTCATCCCCGCGCAGGCGGGGATAA
>JAHDHS010000024.1 GCA_020631215.1 Hellea sp.
CAGATATCTTGCATATATCCTCCCGCCCCAGAGCTTCTTTCACGACGTCACATTCTTCCTTGCGCATTTTGTATCGCCCCTCACTCAGGCGTCGATATTTGCCGGAATGTATGACGGCCATATGATGCGTTTCAGGTAAGGCAATCAGATCGAAAGTCAGCTTATCTGTGTCCAGAGCCAGTGCTTGTCCCGGATAGGCAACGGCGACGGCCATTTGATCCATAATCCCGCACGGCATACCAATATATTCATTTTCCACCTGCCGGGCGGTCACGGCAATTTCAGTGTCCGATATATTTTTACCCGACAAAGTTCGGGAAATTTTCAAAATTCCAACAATAATCGCAGCTGAGGATGATAGACCTGCGCCGAAGGGCAGGGTGGTTTGCACATAGATATCCGCCCCGCCTGAAAGCATGTCGGCCTTCCGTGCAAATTGCACGGCTCCGATGATGTAATCTGACCAATGATCATCTGGCGTGTCTGTGAGCGGGCGAATGATCAGATCATCAAAAGATTCGGATTTTATACGAACTAAATCATCATTACGCGGAGACAAGGCTATCCTTGGCCCCAATTCAATCGCAGTCGGCAGAACCATACCGCCATTATAATCCGTATGCTCGCCAATCAAATTCACCCGGCCCGGCGTGAATAAGCTTTGCTCAGGCGAAGACTCGAATGTTGTTTTAAAATCATGCTCGATCATGACATTTCACCATCTGCTTCGGTCATTATGATGTATCCTTGGACCATACAAAGCGTCATAGCCGTAACCGTAGAAAGATAAAGTGGAATCAAGTCCTATTTGCAAAAACTTCATTATCCTTCATGCCAGTTATGGCGGGTCATATTTACAGAAAATGTTCGATTTGCACTTTGTAAACAGGCCCTACTCATCACTAGGAAATCTCACACCACGAGAATATGCCCAAAATCAACACTTGAAACGGAAGGCCGCATGAGGCCATAAAAATCGAAAGACTCTACCAGAAAATGGTAGAAAGTTGGGGCTTGGGTCACTCTTCAGAAGGTTCACGATCTAATTCCTTCATTGTTTTATCGAAACCAGCATTTACAGCTTTCATTGGGATGTCGATTAATTCGATTTGAGATTTAGAAATTACCAATGTCCTTCCAAATTCTATTTCGTTCAAGATCATCACGTTTGGCGGCAAACACTCGAAATACTCATCATCAACTTCAACATATAAATCATGCAATAGTAATTCGTCTGGGAGGCATTTGAATTTAGAGCCGTCTATGCGATATAAGGTTGTGTAATCTAGAAACTCATATATTTCATTATATCCAAAATCTTTTAAGGAGGCCCAAGCATCCCGGGCCGTTTTAATAAGTTTATCCGAATATTGTTCCTTTAACTTTTCTTCAGGTAGATGGTCGAAGTCATCTAGACAATCATACAAGTCGTCAGGCCAGCCAGAATAGGCATCTGGCGCCAACTCCCAGTCATCTTCGTCATGGTCTGCAGCATCATCCAATAAGGTTAGCTGATATATGTTGGATATTGGAAATGCCACAAAACGCTTATTTATAGTTTCAAAACCAGCCCATGCAGATTTTGTAGAGCGTTGAACAAAGCGATATACGCGCTCATATTCTTTCGCTGTTATAGGGTACCAAAGCGACTTTCTACTGTTACGAAGTTTTACTCCCGCATGTCCCCAAAAGTAATCTAAACTTTCTTGATCAGCATGTTTTTGTGCATAGCGTTTTGATGGAATCGAAACAAACGGTTGAGTGTCATTGCTTCCGCTTGACAGTGCGCCGGATGATGTATGAAGCGCGATAGCTAGATCTCTTAGAACTGACATTTTAAGTTCGGAAGAAGTGTTCTCCCATCTGGCGATAGTTTGTTGTGAGACATTCAACATGTCTGCTAGCTCTGCTTGTGAGAGACCTAGTCTTTTCTGCGCTCTTTTATACTATGCATGTGAGTAATATACTTGATGTGTAGATACGTGTAAATTGGGTAAATCACTCAAAATATGAATTTTAAAAATTTTTAAACCCAACCTCAGATCGCTGTGCACGCAGCGGCCGATGGTGTGTCGAGCTAATTCGGTAACCTATATTTAGACCTTAGTTGAAGCGCTACTTTTCAGAATGAGTACCCCTCCCTAAACCCCTCACAACTGCCCTTGGGCACTTGCACATCCATGCCCGACACAATGCGCCAAACATCGCCTTGCTTCACCATGGAGAGCTGATTTACGCCGCAGCCGACGAGCTTGCCGTCCAATGTAATTGTGAAAGGCGCCCAGACTGTGGCGAGGGTTTCGAATTGCTCGACTTTTAGGCCGAAAAGCTCTTCATGGGCCTGACCTATGTTCAGTGTGCCGACCCATTCCTGCCATCGGGCGCGGCTATCACCGCTTACCGTTCCGTCAGACTTGACCCGCCGTAATGTGCCATTCTCCGTAAAGACCTGATCGCCCATATCCGCATCGCCGCGATACATGGCGATCATCATAGAATAGGCGGTCGCTTGCGGTGTTGATAAATCGAGCTTTGCTGTGGCGTAATCAGGTGCGGGATAAAGCGCGTTCTTTTGTTTGGAGGTGCCCTCGGCGCAGCTTGTCAACAGACAAAGCGCGGCTATCAGGGGCGTTATCCGTTTTGATGTGGCTCTCATATTACGGCTTTCACTTTTATGATCTATCGTTAGGCTTACTCAAGGATATGGCATTGTCTCGCTGCAAAAGGAAAGAGGGATTATGATCGATGTTTATACTGCCAATACACCCAATGGGGTGAAGGTCACGATTGCCATGGAGGAAACGGGCGAGGCCTATAATCTCAAACTGCTGAATCTGAGCAATCAAGATCAGAAAAAGCCCGCTTTTCTAAAGATCAATCCCAATGGCCGTATTCCTGCGATTGTCGATCACGATGTCAAAGGCGAGCCCGTCCGCGTGTTTGAGAGCGGGGCGATATTGCTGTATCTGGCGGAGAAATTCGGCAAGCTTTTGCCCTCTGATCCCGCAAAGCGGATTGATGCGATTGCCTGGGCGTTTTTCCAAACGGGCGGCATAGGCCCGATCATGGGGCAGGCGGGGTTTTTCAAAAACAATTTTCCGGATTTCCCGCAAGGTTATGAACGTTTCAAAAGCGAGAGCGAGCGCTTGATCAGTGTGCTTGATGACAGCCTACAGCAAAGTGATTATCTCGTAGGTGATGACGTCACGATTGCCGATATTATGCAAATTGGCTGGATCGACCGCGCGCCGGGGTATGCCGGAATAGACCTCTCGCCTTTTCCGGCCGTTATCGCTTGGCGAGATCGCATGCTTGCCCGGCCCAGTGTAAAGCGCGGCATTGAGGTTTTAAAACCGAAGCTTTAGAAAAGCTAAATGACAGATTACCGGCAAATTTACCGTCAGGAAATTGAGCAGGCGGGCGCAAGCGCGGATTGCTTTGTCATCTCATATCCGAAATCCGGACGTACATGGCATCGGGCTATGCTTGGGTGTTATCTGGCAGGCCTGTTGGGCATACCGCGAGAGCAGGCCTTTAAACTTGGCGCGATGACAGACAGGCTCGGTTTGAAATCAGTCCATTACTCCCATAATGGCGCGAATTTCATTGACAGTCTGCCCCCAGACGATCCGCTGGTGGCCTGTCCTGATTTATGGCGCGGTAAGCCCGTGACTCTGCTCACTCGCGACCCGCGCGACATAGTGGTGTCTGCCTATCACCATGCCGTCTATCGCAGCGCCCTAACAGAGGTGAATTTTTCGGATTTCCTCCGCGCGCCTGATACGGGAATAGAGAAAATTCTGACCACCTATCATCGCTTGGATAAAAACCGGGCTTTAGCTTCTGATTTTCAAGTCATTGCCTATGAGGATATGCATAACGATCCTGCTCCGGCCTTGCGCGCGCAGCTTTCCATTATCGGCCTGACAAAAATCGATGAAGCCATGGTTCAGGACGTGGTGGAATTTTGCCGATTCGAGACCATGAAAAAACATGAGGCGGATGGTTTCTACAAAGCCTCCGTCCTGAAAAAGACCTCCGATGATCCGCGCAGCATGAAAGTCCGCAGCGGTCAGGTCGGCGGTTATAAGGATTTTATGACGGCGGATGATTTGTCCTATGCCAATCAATTGATCGCCGATATGGGCAATCCATTTTGCTGAACCGCAGCTGCATCTGTGCTTCAGCCTTTATTCAGGCGCGGTTTTGTATCAGTCTTAGCTAATGATGACTGGAGATAGTGTGATGAAATTACGGTCTGTGATAGCGGGCATAGCGGCGGCTATGATGTTTTCCCAAAGTGCTTCGGCTTTGTCCTGTATGCGGCCTGATTTGGCTAAGACGATGGAAGAGGCCAAAGCGAGCGAGAAGCTTTATTATGTTCTGGTCGGCAAGCTCACCTATGATCCCGCGAATTTGCCGCCCAAACACAAATTTAACGGACAGCAGGGCCATCCGCCACGGATTACACCAGCCATGTTTCATGGTTATGCTTTAACGCCGGATGCGCGTTCTGATGTGCCTCTGTCCGGTTATCCCGTCGATGTAGAGGTGAGCTGTGCGGGCCCTTGGTGCGGCGGCCTGCCGTCCGAGCAAAGCACGCGCATTGCCTTTGTCGAGGCGCGAGAAGGTTTGCCGCCTGTGCTGAAGGTCTCGGCCTGTCCGGGCATGACGTTTGAAACGCGGCCCAATGACGGCCAAGTCGAAAAGCTCCGAACCTGCTTCGATAAAACATGCCAATCCGACCGGCCTGATTATTATTGATCGATTAAGCGCCTCGGTTTTACTCTACCCGGCTTTTTGCCTGATTAACATATCCCTTCACTGACGCTCAGCGCTGGTGTAGCTGTTACCCAATCGAACAATCCGGAATCGGTCAGACTGGCCGTGTTCTGATGACTATGGGATGGTATATATGACAGCTGACCCCAAAACACCGACGATGGGATGGTTTGAGGGACGTGAGCATCACTATCCGCTGCGGGTCTTTTATGAAGATACGGATTTCACGGGTATAGTCTATTACGCCAATTATTTGCGGTTTTTTGAACGGGCCCGCAGCAGCTTCTTTCGCTTGACGGGCTTTAATCATGCCGATTTGTGGGACGCCGAGGACCCGCTCGCTTTTGCGATCCGAAAGATCGATTTGGAATATAAAAAGCCTGCGCGTGTGGATGATCATCTGACCCTTGTGACGACCTATGACCGGATGAAGGGCGCGAGGCTTTTTGTGTCTCAAGCCTGCTACCGGGGCGAAGACTTACTCGTGACCGCCGCATCAGAGGCCGCCTGCATCACCCCCGAAGGCCGCCCCAAACGCGCCCCGAAATGGATGGTCGAGAGGCTTGGCCCTTATTTGGAGGAAGGTTAGACACTTTACAATGGATGAATATAACCCCTTAATATTGCCCGAAGAGTATTATATTGGACTAGGAAAAATTATTTCTGCTGCTGCTCAAGCTGAGTCAATTGTTCAACATGCCATAGGTGGTTTGCTCGGCTGTAATGCATTTCAAGCCGATGCTACAACCGCCCATATGTCAATGCCACAACGTTTCGATATTTTAATGTCCCTTGCACCTATGAAATTCGATGACGTGATCAAGTTGCAGCAACTTAATAGGGTAGTTGCTAACCTTCGAACTTCTTTCAAAAAACGCAATGAGTATGCACACAACATTTGGTGTCAAAAATATGGAACCGACGAAACGGATGTCTACCTCGAAAAAACTACATCACGTGGTTGGCTAAAAAGAGATGTAAAAAAAGTTAAAGCGCAAGACCTACAGAAAGCTGCAACAGAAATCTATGAGGCTGGTATGGAATTATATAAATTCCTTGCTAACAACGACTTGTTACCGGATGTACCTTCCGATTTCAAACTCACACCGTACAAAGTAAAAAACTAATCATGACCCACCGCGACACACTCTTCCTCTTAACGCCGGGTTTTGAGGACAATTCACGCCGGGAATATTGCCCGGAATGTGCAGAGCTTTGGGGGCTGCTCTCTTATTTCCCGGCGATCAAAGAAAGTGTCGATATTCATTATCAGCCGATCCACAAGCCGCGCGCGCAAATGGTAGAATTGCTGGGCGATAAAAATCAAAACTGCCCGACCCTAATGCTGGCGAAAAATTCACCTGAATTTGACGATTGCGGGATCATGCAAATGCGGGGGCAGCGTTTTATCAATAACGCCCGCGATATCGGAAAATATTATGCCGCGCGATATGGCACGCCTTATCCAAGAGGCTCTTAGCTGTCCGGGATAAAACGGAAATGTCCCGTCATGGGATAAGCGAAAAGGATATTGTCCTCAACGGGGCCTGCGCCGATATTATGCACAATAAGCGGCGTACCGTCAGGCGCCTTACGGTCTGTGACAATGCCAATATGCGGCAGCCGCCCGTCAAGCCGCCAGCTCACGATATCTCCGGGTTTATAGTCATCCTTATTGCGTGACTTTGGCAGGGCTGCGCCTTGGCGTTTGAAATAAGTTTCCAGATTTGGCACGCGGCGGTGATCTATATTCCGGTCCGGTCGCTTTAAGCCCCAATTTTTGGGGTAAGCGGAAAAATTCGCTTTCATATCCTCATGGACGGCTTTTTGCAGGTCAAAGGTGAATGCGGCGCGATAGCTGCGAATGATAACATCGGTGCAAACACCGGTCTTGGGATCGACATCGCCGCCCGGATAATCCAGGCGGACATATCTACCGTCATAGCGCACATCAGCCAGCGTCCTGGCTTGTGCGGCATCCACGAGCGTGGCGGCATCATCAGCCCAAACGGGCGCGGCCAGGACGAACGCGGCCGCAATGAAAAGGGCTCTAACCTTCACCATCCGGGATCATTTCGCCGACGCCAGGGCCTGTTGCGCCGCGCTCTACGTCTTCGCAGATATCCAGCACTTCTTTGCCTTCACTGTCGACATAGATAATCTGAGCCGGTTTAACGACAACCACCTGCTTTTCTTTGCGCTCAATCGGTTCATATGGCGGGTTGTCGATCATAGTAATAGCGTAACGGATTTTGGTTTCAGCCGGGATAACGACTTTCTGCAAAGAGGACACTGGCGCGCATGTCTGGATGGGCGGCGCGTTGATGACGATCTCCGGGGCCTCAGGTTGCGTTGTTTTACATCCCGTCGCGGCAATCGCTAAAAGGGCGGATGAAATCATGATGCGGCGCATAACGGCCTCCTGTGTAGTCCAAAACGCTATAAATACGCTTTCGGTCAAAATTGTGACATTTTTCAAGCCAATGCGTGACTTTTGTGAATGGCTCTATGTCTAAGTTATGGTTAAGACTTTCTTTCTATGCTTGTCACCTTACAGCCTGTTAATTGGCAGCAACAGGGTTTATGCCGCTATTGAGTGAAAAAGAATCCCGTCATTCGCTTTGCAGGCGAGGGCATAAAAAAGAGCAAGACGCATATGTTTGAACTGATTTTGCAATCTACAACCACCCTTCATGAAGTTTCCTCTGGTGACTTTTCCTTTTGGTCGCTGTTTAAGCGCGCCGATTGGGTAGTTAAAGGTGTCATGATTTTATTGGCAATTGCGTCGATTTGGTCTTGGGTTGTCGCGATTGACAAGGCGGTGATGTTTTTCATGCTCCGCCGCCGCGCCACCAGCTTTGAGGATACATTCTGGTCGGGCCGAACGCTCGATGAGCTTTCTCAGGCTTTGGGTAATGACACGCGTGATCCTATGGCGCGGGTTTTTGCTGCGGCTATGCGGGAATATAATGAAAGCCGTACAACGAGCACCCACCGATCAGATGCGGCGACACATGACAGAATTGATGCGGTTATGAATTTGGTCGTAAACCGCGAACTAGCCAAAGCCGAACGCGGTATGACCGTTTTGGCGACTGTGGCATCAGCGTCGGTTTTTGTGGGCCTGTTCGGAACGGTTTGGGGCATCATGAATGCTTTCCGCGCCATCGCGGCCAGCCAGAATACAAACCTGTCTGTCGTGGCGCCGGGGATTGCCGAGGCGCTATTCGCGACGGCTTTAGGCCTGATCGCGGCGATCCCGGCCTTGATATTCTATAATATCTTTACATCCGATTTGGATAAATATGGCGGCCGCTTGGAAGGCTATGCTGATGAACTTTCAGCCATTCTATCCCGTAAACTGAGCAAAGGGAGCTAGGTCATGGGCGCGTCTATCGGACCGGTTTCCCGCCGCAAAAACAGCTCCCGCCGCAGAGGTCGTCGGGGCGGGTTGAATGCCGATATCAATGTCACGCCATTGGTGGATGTGATGCTGGTGCTGCTGATCGTATTTATGGTCGCTGCGCCTTTACTGTCTGTCGGTGTGCCATTGGAACTGCCGAAAACAGATGCGAAATCTCTGCCGTCACAGCAGGAACCCATCACAATCTCTGTCAACTCAGACGGTGTCGTCTACATTCAGGATGATGAAATTGCGCTGGATGACCTTGCGCCGAAACTAATAGCTATTGCGTCCAACGGTTATGAAGAACGTATCTATCTGCGGGCTGATGAAAGCTCGGATTACGGAGCCGTAATGAAAGTCATGGCGCGCGTGAATGCCGCCGGGTTCTCAAATTTAGGGCTCGTGACCGATCCTGTGAGTTCGCAATAGATGAAGGCGGGCTTGCCCATATCGCTTTTGCTGCACGGTTCTTTTTTCTTTGGTTTTACGGTGTTTAGTGGCCAGACCAAACCTTTGGCCGAAGGGCGGGTAATCCCGATAGAAATTATCTCACTGTCAGAACAAACTAACATCCGCGCGGCGGTCAAAGACAAAAAGCCCAAAGATGATACGGTCATGGAACTGACCAGCCCGATGGAACGTGCCGACGAGGCGGACGAGGTGATCAAAAAGACCGCCGATGAAACAACGCCAAATGTGGACGTTGCAGAGGCCGTCATTCCTGATCGGGAGGCGTTAGAGGTGTCCGACACACCAAAAACGGAGTCTGACAAAGCACCCAGCTTTGATCTGGATGCGCTTTCGGCTCTGGTTGATAAATCCAAAAGCACGGCGCCCGAAGCGAACCGGCAACAAGCGCTTCAAGGGGAAACAGATAAATATGCTTTCGCAGATGTTTCACGGGCGGGAACGGGCGAGGGCACAGATATGACCTTATCTGAACTCGATGCCCTGCAATCTGCCATGTATAAATGCTGGCGGATGCCGGCAGATGCTAGAGATCCTGAAAAACTGATTGTCCGGCTTCAGGTTAAAATGTTGCAGGGCGGATTTATTGAAGATGTGAAAGTCATTGACCGGGCTGCGTCCCGCCGCAATGCACCCGGCAACCCGTTTTGGGATGTAGCCGAGCAGCGGGCTGTGAGGGCCGTCAATCAATGTGCACCTTATGATTTCCTTCCGGCTGAAAAATACGCATATTGGAAAATGATGACCCTGAATTTCAGGCCACAGATATAATTTTACGGAGTCTTTGTTTTGAAAGCTGTAATTGCCGTTTTAAGTGCTGTTATCGGTTGGCTGATGCTAACCGTCTCTTCGGCTCAGGCTCAAATCGAAATCGATATTACGAAAGGCAATCTGGATCCAACGCCGATTGCTGTGCCTGATTTTATCGGCACAGATGCGCAGAGCCGCCAGATCGGACGTGATGTCGCCGAGGTCATTCGCGCTGATCTGGAGCGCTCAGGTCTATTCAAATCGCTTGATCCGGCCAGCTTTCTTGAGACGCAAACCAATATCGATTACGAGCCAACCTTTGCAGATTGGCGTATTATTCGTGCTGAGGCTTTGGTGTCCGGGCGGATCGTTACGGACAGTCCCACGCGGGTGAGGGTCGAATTTAGACTGTGGGATGTTTTCGCAGGCAAGCAGCTTGCAGGCATACGCTTTGCGACGACACCGCAAAATTGGCGGCGTTCAGCTCACAAAGCCTCAGATGCAATCTATAAGGCTCTGACGGGCGAAGACGGATATTTCGACAGCCGTATTGTTTATATTGATGAAAGTGGCCCAAAGACAAACCGCAAAAAACGCCTCGCGATTATGGATCAGGACGGCCATAGTCCTCAATATTTGCTGGCGGGTTCTGATCTGGTGTTGACCCCGCGTTTCTCTCCAAATTCTCAAAAGATCACTTATATGAGTTATGAGAATAACCGGCCGCAAGTTTATCAGTTGGAGATCGAAACAGGTCGCCGTGAGTTGTTGGGAGATTTTCCAGGCATGACATTTGCCCCGCGCTTTTCTCCGGATGGCAATAAGCTGATCATGTCTATGTCCAGGCGCGGAAATTCTGATTTATATGTCATGGATTTACGCTCCCGTTCGACGAACCGGTTGACCACTGATCCCGCCATTGATGTATCAGGCAGTTTTTCGCCGGATGGCCGCAAAGTCGTTTTTAATTCTGATCGAGGGGGTTCGCCTCAGCTCTACGTTATGAATGCGGATGGCACAGGCATAAAGCGTATCAGCTTCGGGAAGGGGCGTTATAATGCCCCTGTCTGGAGCCCGAGAGGGGATAAAATCGCTTTTGTAAAAAGCCAGGGCGGTAAGTTTTCTATCGGCGTGATGAACCCTGATGGTTCCGGTGAGCGTCAATTGACCGAGAGTTATATGGATGAGGGACCGACCTGGAGCCCGAATGGCCGGGTTATAATATTCTCTCGTTCCACGCGCGGGCGAAATGCCAAAGCGGAAATCTGGTCTGTGGATTTGACGGGGCAGAACCTTCGGAAAATGCCGACTCCGGGACAGGCATCTGATCCGGCTTGGTCACCTATATTGCCATAATTTTGCCTCTAACTCCGCTAATAGACTTGATAAATTGTCATAAAAAGCAGTCTTGCCATGTGAGGCTGTTTTCGTTTTGATAATGACATAAGGGCGTAAAGGAGGACAATATGACCCGCAAATTTATTCTAGCCAGTTTTGTCGGCGCTAGTCTTATGACGGCCTGCGCATCACAACCGGATCCCGTTGAAGAAGTCGTTGAAGCCCCGATTGCCGCCCCTGAGCCTGTCACCCAAACGCCGCCCCCACGTGTTGTTCAGGATACAACGCCGCCGCCCGTCGTGCTTCCGCCAGACCCTAATCTGCCAATTCCCGGCACCGCAGATGATTTTGCCTATCAAAGCGGCGGGGAGCCTCGTGTGTTTTTTGCCTACAACCGTTACGAGCTGACCAATGAAGCCCGGGACGTTTTGCGGCGGCAAGCAAATTGGTTGCAGATTTATAGTGAATACACAGCCGTGATTGAAGGCCATGCTGATGAGCGCGGAACGCGCGAATATAATTTAGCCCTCGCAGAGCGCCGGGCCGATTCAGTTCGGGCCTTCCTGGTTAGCCAAGGTGTGACGCCCAACCGCTTGCGGACTGTGTCATATGGCAAGGAACGCCCAATTGACCCACGCTCAAATGAAGAAGGCTGGGCTAGAAACCGCAATGGCTTCACCAATTTAAATAGTTCTTCATCCTCATAGGCCACATTAACGCGGTGTTCACCACTCTGACTGCCTTTTAACGGGCAAGTCTTTCGGCGCTGCGCTATAGTAGCGCCGTAAACATATGAGGTACTCCCATGCGCGCGATGATTTTATCCGCTATTTTACTGTCGACGGTCTTTGTGACGCCTGCCGCCGCGCAATCGAAAAAAGAACTTGCGGCGCAAAACGCGGCGCTCTCTCAGCGCATTACAAGACTGGAGCAGCGTATGCTGACGGGCGACCCGGCAGCAGAGCGCCTGATGCAGCGCATGGACGCGCTTGAGACCGCGCAGCGCACCTTAACAGGCGAAGTGGAGCGTCTGCGATATGAACGCGACAGCCTGAAAGAAGAGGTTGAGGCCTTGGAAGGCGATATTCGGGCCATGCAGGACTTATCCAACCGGATGAAAATCCATCTGGACGCGGTTGACCTTGTTGCGCGCGAGCAGCAGGCGCAAAGACCGCCTATGAGTGCCGGCCCGACATCACCGATTTCAGCCATCCCGTCTGCCCCGGTTTTCAAGGAACAAGACCTGGTGCTGGAAGGCGCCGCGCCGCAGGCAACAGCGACGCAGCCATCCAATGACGTTAGCGAGTTAGGGCAGCTCGGCAAAACCAAACTCGCCGAGGGCGATTATGGCGGCGCTCAAGTGGCTTTGAAACAGTATTTACAGTTCAATCCTACCGCGCCGGACGCCGGAGAAATGCAATATTGGCTGGGTGAGAGCTATTTCGTGCGCGGAGGATATGCCGATGCCGCGGAAAGCTATATCGCCTCCATGCGCCAAGACCCGCAAGGGATCAAAGCGCCGGACGCAATGATCCGGCTGGCCGCCTCTTTACGGGAACTAGGCCAGCGGGCTGAGGCCTGCCAGACCCTTGCCAGCTTCCCGTCGCAATATCCCAATGCGCCAGAGCAAGCCAAAAACAAGGCCCGTACCGAAGCCGCCCGCACGGGGTGCTAAGGCTGGATAATTACGAAAAGGGGTGCTAACGCGCCCCATGTTGCAGGCTAAGCTCAACCATCTTTACGGCTATGTTCAATCCCTGGACACAGACGCGATTGCCATCGCTTATTCCGGCGGTGGTGACAGCACGGCTTTGCTGCATATGCTGCGGGACTATCCCGGCGTTAGCCACGCCTTTATCGTCGATCATGCCCTACGCGAGGGCAGTGACCAAGAAGCCCGGCAAGCCGCTGAGTTTGCAAGACATTTGGGTTATGTGACTGAAGTCATCAAATGGGATCATGATAATCCGGCCAAAGGCTTGCAGGTTAAGGCGCGGGCGTTTCGTTATGCCGCCATGGGCAGAGCGTGCCGGGCGGCAGGCATTAAGCATTTAATGACAGCCCATACCGCGGATGATCAGGCGGAGACCATATTGATGCGTAAGGCACGTGATACGGGCTGGCGGGGACTCGCAGGTATGGCCAAGGTCAGCTATGCGCCACTCTGGCCGGCCCTGGCTGATGTCTATCTGCACCGGCCCTTGCTGCAAAGCTCTCGGCAGGATCTTAGGGATTACAACATCCGCGAAGGCCTAAGCTGGGTGGATGATCCTTCTAATGAGAACCAAGACTTTACGCGCATTCAGGCCCGGACTGCGTTAACGCCGAAACCGGAAATGACGGTGAAATTATTGGATGTGCAGGCGCAGAACTGGACGCGCCTACTAGCAGAACAACGGCTTTTCGGGACATGGCTGTCACACCATGCAAACATTACCCCGCAAGGCTATGTGCTGACAGAGCGTGTTCCGCCAGCAGAGCTTTTACTGCATCTGCTCCGCGCCGTATCCGGGACGGGCGGTCCTATTGATGCCGCGCGGCGCGAAAATTTGGTGCAAGAGATGGGCCGTGCGGATTTCACGGCGGCGACGCTGGCGGGCGCATGGGTTGTTAAAACAATTGATGGGTTTTTATTCACGCGTGACATGTCCGCCGTGAAAGCCCGATCCGGCGAGACAGCTATTTTAACGGCTAGGACAACATTGCCCAAGGATGAACCTTATCTGTGGGATGGCCGGTTTATGATAACGGCACGCAAAGAGGGGATAGTTGCCACGGCCGCCCATGGACGGATTGAGCAGTTGTCAAAGTTAGATATGCCGCAGGACATTCAATCCCTACCCAAAGAAGTACGCCCGACCCTGCCGGTTTATGAAGCGGATGGCCAAATTATCGGTTTTGGGGCGGGGGAGTGGCCTGAACTGACCGCTACAGCCTGCCATAGCCGCCGTCTATCCGAACGCTTTCCTGCGACATAATTGACGCCAGTGGCTAGATGCGGCCTAAAAAGCGTCAAATTGCTGTTTTTTAAGCGTATCAGGCGCTTTATTTTGTGCCAGCAGCCCCTATGTGTTAAAGACAGAAATATCGAATTGATCGGGACAGCGGAATGAAAAATTCAAATCTGAGAAATATAGCCATCTGGGGCATGTTGATTACCATGTTCCTGATCATGATGACCATGAGCCAAAACGGTCTGCAAAACACGACCGACAGCAATGATCTCACTTACTCAGAGCTTGCTACAAAAGTTCAGGCCGGAGAGGTAGTGTCGGCGAAAATTGACCCCGACGCTGGAGTGATTACAGGCAAGCTGGCCGATGGCGGAGATTTCAAAGCCAATATCGGCAATTATAATCTGGACGCCGATGAAGTCTTTGAAGGTAGCGATGTTGTCTATGAATTTACCGAGGTCAAAAAGCCGTCTTTGATGCAGAACCTGCTGATCAGCATCTTACCGCTTTTAATCATTGCGGGTTTGTTTGTTCTGTTCTTCCGCAATATGCAGGCCAGCGGTCGCGGCGGGGCGATGAGTTTTGGGAAATCCCGCGCCAAATTGCTGACTGAAAACACCAAGCGCGTGACATTCGAAGACGTGGCGGGCGTTGAATCTGCCAAAGAAGACTTAAAAGAAGTCGTGGAGTTTCTACGCGACCCGAGCCGGTTTACCCGACTGGGTGCGCGCATTCCAACCGGCGCTTTGTTGGTGGGCCCTCCCGGTACAGGTAAGACCTTGCTGGCCAAAGCCGTTGCGGGTGAGGCGGGCGTGCCATTTTTTACGATTTCCGGTTCGGACTTTGTTGAAATGTTCGTCGGTGTTGGTGCTTCCCGTGTAAGGGAAATGTTCGCCGATGCGCGTAAACATGCGCCTTGTATCATCTTTATTGACGAAATTGATGCGGTGGGTCGTCATCGTGGTGTCGGGACATCCGGCGGTCACGAAGAGCGCGAACAGACACTCAACCAATTGCTGGTAGAGATGGACGGCTTTGAAGGCGATGAGGGTATTATTATCATCGCGGCGACGAACCGTCCTGATGTGCTGGACAAAGCCTTACTGCGTCCGGGTCGTTTCGACCGTCAAATCGAAGTGCCTTATCCTGATATTCAGGGCCGAGAGAAAATCCTTGAGGTTCACATGAAAGGCAAGCCGATTGCAGCGGATCTGGACGTGAAATATATCGCCCGCGGCACGCCCGGTTTCTCCGGGGCTGATCTGGCCAACCTCGTTAATGAGGCGGCTTTGCTGTCCGCGCGGCGGAACAAGCTGAAAATCACCATGCGCGAATTTGAAGATGCCCGAGACAAAGTCATGATGGGCGCGGAGCGGCGCACGCTTGCCATGACGGATGAAGAAAAGGAAATGACAGCCTATCACGAAGCGGGTCACGCCATTGTCGGCCTGAATATGGAAGGCAGTTTACCGATCCACAAGGCAACCATCATTCCGCGCGGACGTGCGCTGGGTATGGTGCAATATCTACCTGAGCGGGACCAGATATCGCAAAGCCGGCAGGAAATGATTGCCCGTATGGCGATGGCGATGGGCGGACGCGCCGCCGAAGAGATCAAATTCGGCTATGACAAAGTCACATCCGGCGCGAGTTCGGATATTGAGCAAGTCACCCGTATCGCGACGGCCATGGTCACAGAATGGGGCCTGTCAGATGAAATTGGTCCAATCGCTTATAAGGATACAGACCAGCAAAGTTTCATGCCGGGCATTGGGCGTGGATCATCGATTTCACCCGAGACAGCATCGCGGATTGAGGCGGAAATCAAGCGTTTCGTGACAGAGGCGCATGACACCGCAACGAAGATTCTAAAGAAGAAAAAGAAAGACTGGGTCGCGCTGTCCGAAGCTCTGCTGGAATATGAAACCCTGTCCGGTGATGAAATCACAGCGCTGCTAAAGGACGGAACCAAGCCACAGCGCCCGGACGGCACAGGCGGTGCCAAGCCCGCGGTGGCCGCCGTGCCGACGACGCGCAAGCCAAAGCCGCTCGGCGGCCCGGCTACCGCACGGGACGTTGATCCGGATGCGTAAGACGAATGCCCCGCTTCGGCGGGGCTTTATTTTATGAGGGCTGTGTGAGTTTCAACCGTCCTAAAATTATGGGCATTCTGAATGTCACGCCGGATAGCTTTTCCGATGGCGGGCGCTATGATAGTCTGGAATTGGCTGTCAAACAGGCCTTGCGCCTGATTGATGATGGGGCGGATATTATAGATATTGGCGGAGAGAGCACGCGGCCAGGCGCCGAAGAAATTTCGCCCGAGGAAGAAATCCGGCGCACCGTGCCCGTGATTGCCGCCATACGAGACGCCACGAAAGACCACCTGGAAGCCCCGGTCATTTCGATTGATACGCGAAAGCCCGACGTGGCCGAAGCGGCGGTGCATGCGGGGGCGGATGCTTGGAATGATGTCACAGCGCTCACATTCGATCCGCGCTCTGAGGGGCTGGCGGCGGAACTCGCCTGTCCCGTGATCATCATGCATATGCAGGGCTCGCCTGAGACCATGCAGAACAGTCCGCATTATGATGATCCTGTGGCCGAGGTGAAAACCTATTTGGCCCGGCGCATTGATGCGCTCGAATTTGCAGGCGTGGAGCGGGAAAACATCACCATTGATCCGGGCATTGGCTTTGGGAAGCGGCAGGAAGATAATCTGGCTATCTTGTCAAAACTCGACGCCTTTCACGATTTGGGTTGTCCCATCTTGATAGGCGCGTCGCGCAAAAGCTTTATCGGCCGGATAGACGGCAGTAGCGCCGATGACCGCCTGGGAGGTTCACTCGCAACCGCTCTCTGGTCAGCTGCGTTAGGTGCGGATATCATTAGGGTGCATGATGTCAGTGAGACCGTGCAGGCGGTGAAAGTTTGGGAGGCGATTTGTGACAACTGATGTAGAGCTGTTCTTGTTGCAATCAGAAAATAAATCTAAGTTTCAAGAAATTGAAGCGTTAGAGCATGATTACTTAGCTGACAAATCACGGACAGAGGGTGTTGCGATCAGAAAAACTCTGTTTTTTGGTCAATTGGCAGCGGCCGGAGCTACCTTGCTCTTTGCCGTAACGCTTTTTGCTAATGCTGAAAATATTCCGTCAATAAGAAGGCTTGCTGCCATCTGTGCTGGATGGTCTTTTGTCGCTATCATATTTGGATTTTTCACCGTGGCATCATTTGGCGGCCATTTAATGCACAGTTCAACATTTCATCGGGCTCAAGTGGCCACGAAAACCTCTCAGATTTGAAGTATCAAACTACAGCTATGAGGGTGTTAAATTCTCCCTACGTTGGAGAGGAAGAAAACCTTCAAGCCTTTACTAGATACATTGATGAAATGCTCGATAAAATTGAGGAACAATTTGAAATCTGTAGGGCAACTATTGAAGAGGCAGGCAGGCAAGCCGACTCATCTAGGTCATGGTCCATGCGCTTTTTTGTTTTTGGCATAGTCGCTCTTTGTATCGCTTGGGCGACCTCGATAATTAGTGTTTTAATATATGACTACTTTTAACCCCACACCTCGAACACTCATAATCGCCGGTTCTGACTCTTCCGGCGGAGCCGGGATTCAGGCGGATATCAAGACCTGTGCGGCGTTTGGCGTTTACTCGGCCACAGCGATTACAGCGGTCACGGCGCAGAATACGGTGGGAGTGCAGCAAGTGGAATTCATGCCGCCCGATCTTGTGCGTGCGCAGATCAAATCTGTCATGTCCGATATTGGCGCGGATGTGATTAAGATCGGCATGTTGGGAAATGAAGCCATCATCAATGTCGTCGCCGAGGAAGTGGATGAGGCCGATGCCTTTGTCATTTTGGATCCGGTTATGGTGGCGACATCCGGTGATAAATTGCTGGAAGACAGAGCGGTTAAAGCCCTGAAAGACAAGCTTATACCGCTGGCCGATTTGATCACGCCCAATGTCCCGGAAGCGGAATTGCTGACGGGTCTTAAGATTGCAGATGTTGATGATTTGACCAAGGCAGGGGACGCTCTGCTGGAGATGGGAGTCTATGCGGCGTTGATGAAGGGCGGGCATTTGGAGGGCAAATCCGTGGTCGATGTTCTGGTGTCGGAAGAGGGCGCGAATATCATGTCCGGCCCGCGCATTCACTCCCGCCATACGCATGGCACGGGCTGTACATTGGCCAGTGCGGTCGCGGCCAATATGGCGCAGGATGTTCCGTTGGATGAGGCGGTGCTGATCGCGCGGGAATTTGTTTTTCAGGCGATTAAATCGGCTCCGGGACTAGGGGAAGGCAACGGCCCGCTAAATCATGGTCTGGTGATGGAGAACGGGGAAGATGAAACCAAGATCGCTAATAACCCGTTTGCGGCCCTGAAGGATCTAAAGCCTTAGCCCTGCGTTCGCCCATCCGGCTGATCATCACGCCTAGAATGATAATGACGAATGACACGGCCATACGCCATTCAAAGACCTCATCGAGCAACCAGACCCCAAAACCGACAGAGGCGACCGGGACAAAATAATTGATCCGGGCCATCAGGCTTGGGCCGGTTTTCTCTATCACATATAGATATAAGATCGTTGCGATCCCCGTAGAGCCAATCCCAAGCCCCCAAGCCATTAAATGTCCCATCAGGGGCGGATTTTCCGGAATGCCGGTAAGGCATCCTCCGATGAGACCTGCGATGGCGGCTGACATCATCATGATGGCCCCGCCAACGGAGCTGGGCGTGTCTGGTGCGCGCTTGGCGCCAACAGTGGTAATGGCGTAGAAAAAAGCCGCAGAAACAATCAGGGCTTGGGCCTCCCAATTTTGAACAAGGCCAACACTGAAATTTTCCGGCAAGAACAAAAGAATAATCCCGGCAAAACCAATCAGGAAACCGATGAATTTTTGGATGTTCAATTTTTCATCGGTAAAGACGTGAGCCATAATAATTGTCATCAGCGGCATGATGCCAACAAGAATGGCGCTCAACCCGCTATCCACGGTTTGTTGTCCGACAGCGATAAGAAAAAATGGAATGATAGACCCTGTCAGGCCCAGACAGCCATACCAAACCCACCGCCCATCAGACAGCCCCGGGAAACGATGACCTTTGATAAAAACATACGCCGTAATAAATGCCGCGCCAATCACAAGCCGGTAAGCGACCAGCCATATTGGACGCAGATAATCGACCCCGACACCGACCATGGTGAAGGCGCTGCCCCAAATTAATATAAGCAGCAAAGCGCAGCCTAAAAGGGCTGGTGCCGACAAGGTGGAATCATTTGAAGCCGTGCGCATAAGCCGCCCTGCCAAGCGTCGGGCGGAGCGTCAATTAGATTTACGCCTTAAAGGGATCGCGCATCAAGATGACATCTTCACGTTCGGGCGATGTGGAAACCATGGAGACTGGGCAGCCAATGGCTTCTTCGACGCGGCGGACATATTTGACCGCTTCGGCGGGCAGGTCGGCCCAGCTGCGCGCGCCGCGTGTTGAGCCCTGCCAGCCCGGCAGGCTTTCATAGATGGGCTCTACGGCGGCTTGATTGGCCGCACCGGCGGGCAGACGGCGAATGATCTTGCCGTTCAGCTTATAGCCTGTGCAGATGTTTAGCTCTGCAAATCCGTCCAACACGTCCAGTTTGGTCAGGGCGATCCCTGTAATGCCGCCCGTAATGATAGCCTGGCGAACCATGACCGCATCAAACCAGCCGCAGCGGCGTTGCCGCCCTGTGACCGTGCCAAATTCATGTCCGCGCTCACCCAGGCGGTGACCGATATCGTCATTGAGTTCCGTCGGGAAGGGGCCTTCGCCGACGCGGGTTGTGTAGGCTTTGGTGATACCCAGCACATAATTCAGGGCTTTCGGCCCCATGCCGGAGCCCGCCGCCGCTTGGCCCGCAATTGTATTGGAACTGGTCACAAAAGGGTAAGTGCCATGATCGATATCGAGCATCGCGCCTTGCGCGCCTTCAAACAGGATACGCTTTTCCTCTTTCTGGGCGTCGTCCAGCACCTGCCAGACGGGCGCCATGAAAGGCAGGATTTTCGGGGCGATCTCGAGCAGTTTTTGATAAAGCTCCTCGGCATCCGTTTCGGGTTTGCCCAGACCTCGCCTAAGGGCATTATGGTGATGCAGCAGGTTTTTAACGCGAGCCAGCAAATGTTCTTCATCGGCCAGATCACACACCCGAATCGCACGGCGGGCAACTTTGTCTTCATATGCCGGGCCAATGCCGCGCTTGGTTGTGCCGATTTTAACGCCGTCCGCCCGGTTCTCTCTAATGCCGTCGAGTTCCGAATGGATCGGCAGGATGAGGGCCGTCGACTCAGAGAGTTTCAAATTCTCGGCATTGATCTTCACGCCTTGTGCTTTGATGCGTTTGACTTCATCCAAAAACGCCCAGGGATCAAAGACCACGCCATTCCCGATAACGGACAGCTTGCCGCCGCGCACTATGCCGGAGGGCAGCAGGGACAGCTTGTATGTCTCGCCATCCACGACCAGCGTATGACCGGCATTGTGCCCGCCTTGGAAACGGACAACGACATCGGCACGGCTGGAGAGCCAGTCAACGATTTTCCCTTTACCTTCATCGCCCCACTGCGATCCAACTACGACTACGTTTGCCACGCTTTTCACCTCATAATTAAGGCGCAACCCGTCACAGGTCGCGCCTAGAGAATCTCTTTAGACTTTTTCAGTCTTTAGACAGTTTCGCCGCAAAAGGCGAATCGGAATTAGGTCTTATCTACAGGCTTTAAAAACGTCTCGCGGCCCGAAAACCAATACTGTCAACGCCCTCATTTACATTTCCGGTATAGGCATTTGACAGGTGTTCAAAGAAAATTTCGCCTGCCCATTTATCGCTGACCCGATAGCCGAGCGTTACAGCCGGACGGAAAAGGTAGCGTTCACCATATGATATCTCTTCCTGAGATCTGCGCAGGAGTTCATCGAAACCGCTTTCACGTAAATTGTCCGCTGTGAAAACTTTTTTTGTGCCGTCGTGCAAGACAACGCCGAGCGCGATGTCGCCATAGACTTTGTTACTAAAATTGTGCCGCCAGAGGAGACCCGCTCCGCCATAGGAGGTCTTGCCGTCCAAATTGACCATTCCGCCAATATAGGGCTGCGGGGCCAGAGCCCATTTTAGAAATTCAGGCTCGTCAAAAATGATTTCTCCATTAATGCCAATGCTGTTTTCCCGGCCTCCGCCTGCGCCCCATCCCAACTTGATTGTTCGCTCGTCAAACTCTGTCACGCCAAAACGCAGTTCAGATATTTGCGCTTTGGCCGGAGTGTTCAGAGCCAGAGTCAGAACCAGCCCTAGACTTATTGCCAATCTTTGTATCATCACATGCTCCCACCTTCGCGTCTCAACTTATCCATGTTGATGCAATCGTGAATAGGTATCAAGTGGTGCATGTCGTTTGTCTAAAAGCTCACCACATCCACGATTTTAACATGGTCAAGAGATTTGATTTGCTCAACGACGTCTTCTGACACTGAGGCATCTACACTGACCAGACAGACCGCTTCTTCACCTTCGGCTACACGGCCCAGTGAGAATGTCGCGATATTGACTTTGGCGTCGCCAAGGATTTGACCGAGTTTGCCAATAAAGCCGGGCTTATCTTCATTGCGTACATAAAGCATATGGGGCGAAAAGGCCGCGTCCATCGGCACACCGAACAGGCGGACAATACGCGGCTCGCCGCGATAGATCGTCCCGACAATTGCAAATTTACGCTCATCCGTTTCGACCTGAATACGGATCAGAGATTCTGCACGTTCGGCTTCATCAATATAGCTTTCCTTGATCTCGATCCCGCGCTGTTTGGCGAGGACGGGGGCAGAGACAGCATTGACTTCGGGCATAGCGGTTTTCAACAGGCCTGCCAGCATAGCTGCGCTCATCGGGTTTGTGTTCAGCTGTGTGATGCCGCCCTTATAGGTGACTTCAACCGATTGGGCCGGGGCGTGGAGTAGCTGTCCCATGAGTGTGCCGAGCTTATCCGCCAGATCAACCCAAGGCTTGAGGCGCGGGGCCTCTTCGGCGGAAATGGACGGCGTGTTCAGTGCATTGGAGACAGCCCCGGTCAGCAGGTAATCCGCCATTTGCTCGGCCACTTGCACGGCGACATTTTCCTGCGCTTCCAGTGTAGAGGCACCCAAATGCGGCGTGGCGATGAAATTTGGCGTACCGAACAGCGCATGCTGCTTAGCGGGCTCGACGGCGAAGACGTCCAGTGCCGCGGCGCGCACATGGCCGGCTTCCAGCGCGTCTTTCAGCGCCTCTTCATCCACCAGACCACCGCGCGCGCAATTGACGATGATGACGCCTTTCTTGGTCATGCCAAGGCGTTCGCGATTGACGATATTTTTCGTGCTTTCCACCAGCGGCGTATGCAGCGTGATGGCATCTGCACGTTGGAACAGCTCATCCAGCTCGACCTTGGTGACGCCGAGTTTTACCGCGCGTTCCTCGGTTAGATAGGGGTCATAGGCGATGACTTTCATCTTTAGGCCCAACGCGCGTTCGGCGACCAATGTGCCAATGTTCCCGCAGCCGATCAGGCCGAGCGTTTTATTAAACAGTTCTGTCCCTTTGAAGTCACTTTTCGGCCATTCGCCATTTTGCGTGCGGGCCGATGCCGACGGGATCTGCCGCGCGGCGGCGAATAGCATGGCGATGGCATGTTCGGCGGTCGTGATCGCATTACCGAAAGGCGTGTTCATCACAACGACGCCGCGATCTGTGGCGGCCTTGATGTCAATATTATCCACGCCGATCCCGGCACGGCCAATGACCTTCAAATTTTTAGCCGCAGCGATAATCTCAGCGTCAGGTCGGGTGGAGCTACGCACGGCCAGCCCGTCATAATCACCGATGATTTTGATTAACTCATCTTTGGATTGACCCGTAATAACGTCGACATCGACGCCGCGATTTTTGAAAACCTCAACGGCAGACGGACTCATTTTGTCTGAAATAAGAACTTTAGGCATGATTAAAGCTCCGCGATTTTGGTTTCAAAGGCCCAGTCAAGCCATGGGGTCAGGGCTTCGAGGTCGGATTTTTCAATCAGACCGGACGCCCAGACACGGAACCCAGCGGGCGCTGTTTTGTAAGAGCCAAAATCGAGCGCGACATTTTCATCGCCCAGTAATGTGACGATGGATTTTGCGAAAGCGGCTTGCGCGTCTTTAGGCAAAGCCGTCACACGCGGATCGACAATTTTCATGCAGACGCCGGTATTGGAACGCAGCTCGTCTTTCTCGCAGAGATTGGCAATCCACTCGGTGCGGTCAATCCAGTCCCACAGCACTTGTGCGTTGGCATCGGCACGGTCATGCATGCCTTGCAGCCCGCCATTGGCCTTCACCCATTTCAGCGCGTCCAAATGATCTTCGGCACAGAGCAGGGAAGGTGTATTGATGGTGGAGCCTTCAAACAGGGCTTCGTTGAGCTTGCCGCCGCTGGTCATGCGGAAGATTTTTGGCAGCGGCCAAGGGGGTGTGTAGCTTTCAAGCCGTTCGACTGCGCGGGGGGACAAGATCAGCATACCATGGGCCGCTTCGCCGCCCATATTCTTCTGCCAACTATAGGTGACAACGTCCAGCTTGGGCCAGTCGAGTTCTTGCGCATAGACGGCAGAGGTTGCATCGCAAATGGTCAAGCCTTCGCGGTCTGCCGGGATGAAATCGGCATTTGGGACCCGCACACCGGCAGTCGTCCCGTTCCATGTGAAGACCAGATCGCGGTCACCTGTATATTCATGCAAAGGCGGCAGATGGCCATAATCAGCCTCTAAGATACGAAGATCGTCCAGCGGCAGCTGGCTTTTGGCATCCGTGATCCAGGCATTACCGAAATTTTCCCAAGCCGCGACATCCACACCGCGCGGCCCGAGTAGAGACCACATGGCCATTTCAACGGCACCTGTGTCTGAAGCCGGAACGATGGCTATGCGGTAATCATCCGGCACACCGAGGACTTCGCGTGTCAGGTCGATGACTTCTTTGAGTTTGGCTTTGCCCGAAGCCGAGCGGTGCGAGCGACCGAGCGCAGCATCGCTGAGGGCATCCAAGGTCCAACCTGGACGTTTCTTTGTGGGACCCGCACTGAAGCGGGGATCGACGGGTTTGACCGTCGGTTTCGTGGCGATCGCCATATCTATGTCTCCATCGCTCCGCGTTTTTGTACGAAGCAGCAAAGTGCGCCTCAGTGGGGAGGCGTGGCCCGCAGCGGCTATAAGTGAGAGTCGGCGGGCAGGTCAAGGGCGCGATCTTAGTCTGTGTGAGTCGATAGTTGGTAAATTTTCAATCTGGCAGATTTGTCACAGTTTGCTTTCGCCTGATTTAAGGATATTGAAAGCTATGTTTAATGGAACGACTTCGGCTAAGCGCGCTGTGACGATCTGGTTGTTGATTGTAATGTTCTTGGTGACAGCAATCATCGTGGTGGGCGGCGCGACGCGGCTGACCAATTCGGGCCTATCGATTACGGAATGGTTGCTCATCAAAGGCGCTCTCCCGCCGCTATCGACCGAAGCCTGGCTCGCCGAGTTTGAAAAATACAAACAAATTCCTGAATTTGAAGCCGAGCATTCGGATATGGATTTGGACGGATTTAAGTTCATTTACTTCTGGGAATGGGCGCATCGGCAATTGGGGCGGATTATTGGCCTGGCCTATATGCTGCCATTTCTCTGGTTTTCGGTTCGCAGAGAATTGCCCAAGGGAAAGGGGCTGTTGTTTTTTGTGCCTGCCATACTCATCGGGGTTCAAGGGGCGATAGGCTGGTGGATGGTGCATAGCGGGCTGCAAGAGGGCATGGTCAATGTCAGCCAATATCGGCTCGCCGTCCATCTGGGCATGGCCTTTATCATTCTGGGCGTGCTTTATTGGCTGCTGAAATCCACGCGAAATGATTTTCGGCCTGCGCGGTCGGGATCAGTACTCGTCAAACGCTCGGCTATATTGGCGGGTTTGGTGTATCTGCAAATTATCGCCGGAGCCTTTGTCGCAGGCACGAAGTCAGGGCTGTCCTATAATACATGGCCGATGATGGATGGGGATTTTGTGCCGCGCGGATATGGGATTATGAAACCTTTCTGGCGAAACCTGTTTGAGAATACACCCGCGATACAGTTTAATCACCGCTTTCTGGCTTATATCATACTGGCGATGGCGATCTGGATATTCGTCAAGGCGCGTAGAACACATATGAAGGGCATGGCGGGGATGTTTCTGGGGATTACGCTGTGGCAGGTCGTGCTGGGCATTGTGACCTTGCTGACCGGGGCGCAAAATGATGGTTTGCATCTGGCTCTGGCGCTCGCTCACCAATTTTCATCCATCTTGGTCTTTGTTGTCGCTTTGGGTTTGGTTTGGAAAAGCCGCCATAATTGATGCGGTAAAATAATACCATACTTATATATTGCTGTTTTTATTGAATATTTTGATGTAGGTTGCGTATTTTAGGTGTTGACTGCGTCGTTATATCTGACTACTCACCCGCCCAATGATGAAAGCCGCCACGGCTTTCTTTTTCTTTTGAGGGTAAGATGAAAGCGACAAAGTTTCTGAAGACCGCAGATGTTGAGAAAAAATGGATTCTCATCGATGCGGAAGATGTCATTGTTGGCCGTCTCGCGACATTTATCGCGATGCGCCTGCGTGGCAAACATTTGCCGACATATACACCGCATATCGATTGCGGCGATAATGTTATCGTAATCAACGCTGACAAAGTCGCGCTGACAGGCAGAAAACGTAATGACAAGATTTATTACTGGCACACAGGTTATCCGGGCGGCCTTAAGCAGCGCACAGCGGATAAAATCCTGGATGGCCGCTTCCCGGAGCGCGTCATGAAGAAAGCCGTTCAGCGTATGCTGCCAAAGGAAAGCCCGCTGGCGCGTAAGCAACTGTCAAATCTGCGCGTTTATGCAGGGGCCGAGCATCCGCACAGCGCCCAGAACCCCGAAGTGATTGATTTCAAATCACTGAGCCCGAAGAATGTGAAGAGAGGCTAAGGACATGGCCGAGACTAAAACTTTAGAAGACCTGAAAGACGTCATGGAAGGCACAACAACTGCCGCTGACGGAACTGTCACATCTGCGCCATCCGCGCCGCTGCCAGAGCCTAAGATCGATGATTTGGGCCGCTCTTATGCGACGGGCAAGCGTAAAAACTCTGTCGCCCGTGTCTGGATCAAGCCGGGCAATGGCAAAATCACGGTCAATGGCCGCGATCAGGAAGTTTACTTCGCGCGTCCGGTTCTGCGTTTGGTTATTGCGCAGGCATTCCAAGTCTCTGACCGCGTCGATGCCTATGACGTCGTGGCGACTGTCAAAGGCGGCGGTTTGTCTGGACAGGCCGGCGCGGTGCGTCACGGCATTTCCAAAGCGCTGACTTATTACGAGCCTGCGCTGCGCAAGCCGCTGAAAGCCGCCGGCTTCATGACCCGCGACTCACGTGTAGTCGAGCGTAAGAAATACGGTAAGGCGAAAGCCCGTAAGAGCTTTCAGTTCTCGAAACGTTAAAGAAAACGATACACAAATCGGTTTATTCGAAGGCGTTCCGAGGCAATCGGGGCGCCTTTTTTAATGGGTGGAAAATGTGATACCAATTTGGTTTGTAATTATGAATTTCGCTGCCTGCGTAATCACTTTTTGGGTGCTGGCTATTAAAGATGGTGGTCGAATTTATAATAAGGCATTGAAAGATGGTGAAACTACTTCTTCCCGCTGGGTCTACATGCATACTGAAAGGCGGCAGAATTTTTTCTATCCTGAGTTTTTAAAAGTTATGCCTAAATCGGGAAGATTGATTCTTCTCATTTGGTTAGTTTGTTCGGTAGCTTTATTCCTTGGGCATGATTTTATAAATGCCGTCTTAGATCGAGGTTCGACATGAAAAATGCAGCGATTTTAGGGGCTTCAGGCTATACGGGCGCGGAGGCGGTGCGTCTGATTTTAGGGCATCCGAGTCTAAAACTTGTCGCGCTGACGGGCCACAGCCGTGCGGGGCAGGCCTATGGGGAGGTCTATCCGAATTTTGCGCATTTGAATTTGCCGCGCCTGTCGAAAATTGATGAGGTCGATTGGAGCGGCGTGGATGTCGTCTTTGCCTGCCTGCCGCATGGCGCGAGCCAAGAGGCGATTGCGTCTATTGCGGACAAGGTTGAAACGATCATTGATCTGTCGGCTGATTTTCGCCTGTCCGACGCAGATTTATATGAAGCCACTTACGGACGCCCGCATGGATTTAGGGACATGCTGGCGGGCCGGGTTTACGGCCTAACGGAATTTGCACGCGAGGAGCTGCCCGGCGCGAAACTCGTGGCGTGTCCAGGCTGTTACCCGACGGCGTCTTTGCTGGCGCTCTTGCCGGGCATACAGGCGGGCATGTTCTCGGATGCGCCGATCATCGTTGACGCCAAATCCGGCGTCACCGGGGCAGGGCGCAAGACCTCTGCGGGCCTAATTTATAGTGAACTCACAGACGGCGCTCATGCTTACGGTATTGCTGGACATCGCCACCTGCCCGAGATCGAACAAGGACTCGCGCAAATCGGCGGGCAGGATGTCATGGTCAGCTTCACGCCGCATTTGCTGCCGATGAATCGAGGTATGATCGCGACCTGCTATACGGAGCTTAATGAAGACAGCACCGTGGATGATCTTCGTGATGTCTACATGGCGCGCTATGAAAATGATCCTTTCGTCCACATAGAGGCCGAAAATGTCGTCCCGCAAACCCGCCACATCCGCGCCAGTAATCACGCGCGGATGGGGATATTTGCCGACCGTGTTCCGGGCCGCGCGATCATCATCAATGTGATAGATAATCTGACCAAAGGGTCTTCAGGCCAAGCGATCCAGAATTACAATCTGACTCAGGGCTGGGACGAAACTCTGGGCCTAATGGCGGCGCCGATCTTCCCCTAAGAATAATTTAGGTGACGCTTCCGCGCATTTCCCGCATAATAATAAGGAACCGATTCAAAGGCGATATCATGAAGCAGTTTCTCTTAATCACAGCGGCCCTGTCATTATCGGCCTGTTCAACTGTGAAAATGCCGAATTTGGATTTGAGTAAACTGGCTGATTTCCGTGACCAGAAAATTAAAGGCGACTATCCCGATGTCTCTGAAGCCCCCGAAGCTCCGACAGACGTTCGTTCTGATGCGGAATGGGATGAGGCCGCGGCGCAAATGGTCGCGAAGAAAAACACATTCGAAGTACCGGGGGGCGATGCGCAGGCTATGAGTGATAGAGAGTTTGACGCCAAGCTTCGAGAGCTGACCGAAAAAGTCCATGCCTATAAGGCGGATGACCCCAAATAGCCGGACTTAACCATGCAACATCAAACCTATGAAGAAGCGGACGAGTTTTACCGCATCAAACGCCTGCCACCTTATGTCTTCGCCGAAGTGAACAAGCTGAAGCTGCAACTGCGCAAAGATGGCAAAGACATCATCGATTTTGGGTTTGGCAATCCTGACCTGCCAACCCCGCAACATGTCATTGATAAGCTGGTGGAGACTGTCCAAAAGCCGCGCACTACGGGATATTCCGTCTCGCGCGGGATTATGGGGCTACGCCAAGCCTGTGCGCGTTATTATGCCCGCCGCTTTGATGTGAAACTTGACCCGGATGATCAGATTATCGCGACAATCGGCTCTAAAGAAGGCTTTGCTAATCTGGCGCAGGCCATCACAGCGCCGGGTGATGTGATTTATGCGCCTGACCCGTCTTACCCGCTTCATGCTTATGGCTTTATTATTGCGGGTGCCAAGATCAAAGGCATTCCGGCCATCACTGCCGAAGAATATCTGGAAGGCGTCAAAAAAGCGCTCGCGGAAGATGATAAACCGCCTATGGCAATTGTCGTATGCTTCCCATCCAATCCAACGGGCATGACCTGTGATCTGGCATTTTATGAAGAAATCGTCGCTATTGCAAAAGCGAATGATATCATAGTCTTATCTGATTTAGCTTATTCAGAAATCTATTTCGGCGATCCGCCGCCTTCGATCTTTCAAGCCAAGGGCGTCGAGGACATCATGGCGATAGAGACGACCAGCCTGTCGAAAACCTATTCCATGGCCGGATGGCGCATGGGCTTTGCTGTTGGTAATCGCCGCCTGATCGCGGCTTTGGCGCGGGTCAAATCCTATCTGGATTATGGCGCTTTTACCCCGATACAGGTGGCAGCCTGTGCTGCGCTCGACGGGCCGCAGGACTGTGTGGTGCAGGCGCGTGAAACTTATAAATATCGCCGGGATATTTTGATTGAAAGTTTTGGCAGGGCCGGTTGGGACATACCGTCACCAGACGCCTCTATGTTTGCATGGGCGCCTTTGCCAGAGGCCTATAAACAGCTCGGTTCGGTTGAGTTTTCCAAGCTCCTTATGCAGGAAGCAGGTGTGGCAGTCTCTCCGGGGAATGGCTTTGGGGAGCATGGTGAGGGTTATGTGAGGATTGCCTTGGTCGAGAATGAGCAGCGCATTCGCCAAGCTGGGCGGAATTTAAGGGCGCTATTCACAGGCAAAGACAAACGGGCCGCCGAATAAGGCTTATCATTGGCAGAAAACTTGCTACAGAGACGCGATTTCGGCGCATATTGATTAGAAGAACAAGGGACTGACATGTCAAAAATAGGATTTAACGCGGGACTGGCTTTGCAGGCGGCGCTTGTGACGGAAAAGGCGGCTATCGCGGCGTCTTATCTTGCCGGGCGCGGAGATGAAAAGGCGGCGGATCAGGCCGCCGTTGATGCGATGCGCACATCCTTAAACGCAATGGAGATCAAAGGCCGGATCGTGATCGGTGAGGGTGAACGTGATGAAGCGCCCATGCTTTATATCGGCGAGGAAGTCGGTAAGGGCAAAGGGCCGGAAGTCGATATCGCGCTTGATCCGCTGGAAGGCACAACTCTGACGGCGAAAAATATGGCGAATGCGCTGGCCGTTATGGCTTTTGCGCCGCGTGGCGGTCTGCTTTATGCCCCTGATACCTATATGGATAAAATCGCGATTGGGCCGGGTTACAAGCCGGGTCTGGTAGATTTGGACAAATCGCCAGCGGATAATGTGAAAGCCCTTGCTAAGGCCAAAGGCGTCAAACCGTCAGATATCACAGTCTGTGTGATGGATAGAACCCGCCATGCAGATATCATAGCCGAATTACGTGATATTGATGCCAGTATCGCCTTGATCACGGATGGCGATGTTCAGGGCGTGATTGCAACGACCGATCCCTCCACTCAGATCGATATCTATATCGGGCAGGGCGGCGCGCCGGAGGGCGTATTGGCGGCGGCGGCTTTGCGCTGTGTTGGCGGGCAAATGCAAGGGCGTCTGCATTTCCGCAATGACGACGAAGTGGCCCGCGCCCGCCGCGTTGGAATTGATAATCTTGATGTGAAATATGATTTGGACGGGCTGGCGGCCGGACCGACGATCTTCTCTGCCACAGGCGTGACACAAGGCAGCTTGCTGGACGGTGTTAAAATCTCGGACGGGACAGCGCATACCCATACGCTGATTATGAATTCTATGGATTCTGCAGTGCAGCGTTTGCGGTCTTTCCGTCCTATCTAAGCCCATGAACCCTGTCTGTCTTGGCGTTGAGTCCTCTGTCAGGGGACAGCGCTGGGAGCTGCGCGCAGACCCGGATGATGTCGATAGGCTGCATAAAGACACAGGACTCGGGCGGTTAGAGTCGGCTTTGCTGGCCGGGCGGGGCGTTACGGCGGATGATGCGGAAGGTTTTCTCGATCCGAAATTACGCACGAGCTTGCCAAACCCATCCTCCATGCAGGATATAGATAAGGCGGTCACGCGCATTCTGGACGGAATGACGGCCAAGGAAAATATCTGGATATTCTCTGATTATGATGTGGATGGCGGTACATCCGCCGCGCAGATGATCCGGTGGGGCAGGGCGCTTGGATATCAGTTTGAGCTTTATATTCCTGATCGCATTAAAGAGGGTTACGGCCCGTCACCCGAAGCTTTTGACAAACTCAAAGACCAAGGCGCGGATTTGGTTATTACGCTGGACTGCGGAGCGGCAGCCTATGCGGCTTTGCATCATGCTCAGGTCATTGATTTGCCGATCGTCGTCATTGACCATCATTTGATGGATGAAAATGCGCCGCCTGCCTTTGCTATCGTCAACCCGAATCGCCCGGATGACACATCCGGGCTGGGTCATTTGGCTGCCGCAGGCTTGACGTTCATGCTGCTGGTGGCTCTGCAGCGTGAAGCCAAAGCCAGAGGCCTATCTGCTGACTTTGATTTGACGGCTCTGTTGGGCCTGACGGCGCTGGGCACGATTTGTGATGTTGTGTCTTTGACGGGCGTTAACCGGACATTCGTCCGGCAAGGCCTGAAAGTGCTATCCCGAAATGATAATATAGGGATAGCCGCTTTATCTGATATCGCAGAGGTGACGCCGCCCTATACGGTGTATCATGCCGGTTTTGTTTTGGGGCCGCGCCTGAATGCAGGCGGGCGAATCGGACAGGCCAATATGGGGGCGGAGTTGCTCGCCACTGAAAATGCGCAGACGGCCTATGCGCATGCGGCGGAGCTGGACCGGGTCAATCATAAACGCCGGGCTATGCAGGACAAAATCTTAGAGGAGGCTCTCAGCCTAGCTAAGCGGAAAGCGTCCGACCCCGTTATTGTCGTGGCTATGAAGGAATGGCATGCCGGTATCATCGGGATTGTTGCTGGACGCCTGAAAGATCGCTTTGATAAGCCGGCTATCGTTATCGGTATCGACGAAGAAGGTCAGGCGAAGGGATCGGGCCGCTCCATCAAGGGCGTTAATCTGGGGGCGGCGATTAGTGAGGCCAAAGCGGCAGGCTTGCTTATCTCCGGCGGCGGGCATGCTATGGCGGCGGGATTAACCATAAATGCATCGAAAATTGACGATTTTGGCGCTTTTTTGAACGAAAAATTGGAACAATCTGTTGAATTGGCCAGAGCCAATCCCCGCCGTTTTGTTGATACAATTTTGTCCGTCGGGGCTCTAAGTGAGGATTTGACGGAGGTGATTCATTCTATCGGGCCTTATGGAATGGGCAATCCTCAGCCGGTTGTTGTGTTTGCTGACCTTCGTCTGACCTATGCGCAGCGCGTGAAAGGCACGCATATCCGCTTTTCTTTCACAGATAGTGGGGGGCAGATATTATCGGGTATTTGTTTTCGGGCGGATGAAACCGGGTTGGCCGATGCGCTTCTGGACCCGAATCCTGCGAGCTATCATGTGATTGGCTATGTGAAAGAAAATAGCTGGAAGGGCCGTAAACGTATCGATTTTCAGCTTTTGGACATGGCACCCGTCCCATAAGACGCGATAATCACGCAAAAATACTGTCTTTTTTTGCAAAATCGGGCTTGCAAGCCGGGCGGGCCAAATATATATCGCGGCTCTCAACTGATGCGGTCCCTTCGTCTATCGGTTAGGACGCCAGGTTTTCAACCTGGAAAGAGGGGTTCGATTCCCCTAGGGACTGCCAGTTGATTTTCCTGAAATTTTGGGTGGCGGAAGCTGTGTCTCTGGGCTAGAGGCTTGGCATGAAGAAACTTGCTTTGATTTCCGCGGCGCTGCTCTTTGCCGCTGCCTCCAGCGCTCAGACGGCCAAGAATGATGTGGTAGATTTTGGCGAGCCTCAACCCTTGGTGATTAACTCAGAAAACGGATCCCACACTTTTATGGTGGAAGAAGCCAAAACCCTAGCCCAACAAGCCCGAGGCATGATGTACCGCGAACAGATGGATGCTGATACAGGTATGATTTTTGAGTTTAAAGAGCCTAAAGTGGCTACCATTTGGATGAAGAATACAGCCATTCCTCTAGATATTTTATTCGTAAGATCAAATGGTAAGATATTGAAAATAGAACACTCTCATCAACCTTATACATTGCGAAGCGCATCCTCCGAAGCCGTGGTTGCGGCTGTGGTGGAATTGAAAGGCGGTCGATCCAAAGAACTGGGTATTCGCCCAGGCGATGAAATCGACCACCCTTTTTTCAAACAGTAAATCTCAAAATATTTGCATATTTGAGGCTTGCCTTTTATGGGTAGAGCGCTATGAAGCGCGCACCGTGTTCGGGGCGTAGCGCAGCCTGGTAGCGCACCTGTTTTGGGAACAGGGGGTCGCAAGTTCGAATCTTGCCGCCCCGACCACGGATATATGCCCCTCCCTGAAACTCCCGATAATCGTAAGGCTTTGCTAACTACATATAGGTAGAAGGACTCGAGGAAACTGGGAGTCCCGAGATGCAAACTGTCGCTGCCGCGCAACGGAAAGCTGTACAAAAACCTGCTCAGGAATACAAAAAGACTGAGATCGGGCGTATTATGACGGTCGGATCCAGCACAGCAGTTATGTCGATCAATAAATCGATTATTCGTGCGGGCCAGCTCACCATGGCACAAATTGGTACCATTCTGAAAATTATGACATCCAGGTCGGTTGTGGTGGCCATGGTATCCGCCTTGAAAATTGGAAACACCGATGAGGAGGGAATGAATGACGGATGTTTGGCGACGCTAAACATTCTTGGTGAGATTTCGACTAATGAAACCACGCGCGAAACAAAATTTTTCCGGGGGGTGCGGTCTTTTCCAGTCTTAAACGAGCCTGTCTATAACATGTCAACGGATGATTTAAGACTAATCTTTAACCGCGAAAATTCAGCCTGCATTGAGATTGGGCATCTGCAACAAGATAGTTCTATCATTGCCAAAGTTCGTACAGATGATCTTTTGTCGAAACATTTCGCCATCATTGGATCAACTGGTTCAGGTAAGTCCTGTACCGTTGCGTTGGTTTTACAAGCGATTTTAAAGCAAAGCCCGCAGGGTCACGTGGTCTTATTTGATCCACATAATGAATATTCAAAAAGCTTCGGGCCTTTGGCTGAGGTTATTAGTAATGATACGCTGGACATACCGCTTTGGCTGTTTGACTTTGTAGAAACGGTAGAGCTGCTAACCAGCGATATCGAAGACCAAGCCCGCGAAGAGCAAGACGTCCTGCATGACGTGATTTTGAAAGCGAAGCGCCTTTATGATCGTATGGTCGCGAAGGGCGAGCTAAGCTCACAAATCAAAATTGATGATGTCGAGGCTGATTTACAGCGAGCGACACATATTTCCCTCGACAGCCCAGTCCCATACCGCATTCGCGATGTTGTAAAGCTGCTCAATCACGAGATGGGTAAGCTAGAAAATTCTTCGAATCTTGGACCTTATAAGCGCTTAAAGCGCCGAATTTCCACCTTAACAGCAGATCCTAGATATCAATTTATATTCCGCAATCAGGCTTCGCCGCGCCCAATTGAAGAAATCATGGGTCGGATTTTCAGGCTGCCGGTCGCCGGTCGCCCAATTTCTATACTGGACTTTTCAGGTATTCCTTCAGAGGCCCTGAATGTGGTTGTCTCAGTTGTCAGCCGGTTAGCTTTTGAGCTTGCGACTTGGTCGGAACGAAAAATCCCGATCCTTCTAGTCTGCGAGGAGGCGCATAGATATATTCCCCGCGATAAGTCTCTTGGATTTCACTCAACGCGCCGAATAATTGCTAGAATTGCAAAGGAAGGCCGGAAATATGGTGTATCACTTGGTATAGTTTCGCAGCGTCCTTCAGAATTAGAGCCCTCAACTCTGTCACAATGTTCAACAATCTTTTCTATGCGGCTCTCCAATGAACTTGATCAGAACTTTGTGCGTGCCGCAGTCCCTGATGGCGCAGCAGACTTATTATCGTTCCTACCGTCACTTGGCACGGCTGAGGCTATGGTCTTCGGGGAAAGTGTGAATTTGCCGATGCGGGTTATCCTCAACACGCTCGAAGCAGAATACAGGCCGCATAGTTCATCAGCCCAGTTTACCGATCTTTGGAACCGAAATATGGCGACGCCAGAGCTCATGACATTGGTTTATGATCGTTGGCGGGCAAGAAGTTTATTGAAGGATAAGCAGGCTGCTCCGCCAATCCCGCCAAAAACAACGGCTCAGTCAGTTCAGACAATACGGAATCAGTTGCGGCAACCTCAGAAAGAAAATTTGGCAAAGCGCCCCACGGCACCTGTAGGCAACGCCTCACCCAGTTCAGGTATTTCTTCTCAAATGCGGGAGCGAATATTGGCAAAAGCATCAGAGAAGACAGGCGGTAAGCCTGCTGGCCTTGCTGATGTAAAAAATATGCTCAATAATGCGTTTCATCGTGATATCTGATTGACCTGCCACTCTGATTGTCGCTATTTGCGGGACGAATGGATTTGGAGCGTTAAGTGTTCGCAAAAATATATCAACCATCACCATCGGCCATGACGTCAGGTCGTGCGAAGTCCGATCATTGGGTGCTGGAGTTTACGTCGCGACAGCCCACAATGATTGATCCTTTGACAGGCAATGTCAGGTCGGTTGATCCCAAGCAGCAAATTGAGCTCCAATTCAAAACTTTGGAAGAGGCGGTCGCCTACGCCAAATCCAATAACATTCCGCATCAAGTCCAAATCCGGGATAAGGTCAAACGCATCTCTAAATCATATGCCGATAATTTTGCATATGACCGGAAATTGCCTTGGACGCATTAAGATTTCGGGGGTCCATAGCTCAACTGGATAGAGCAGCCGCCTTCTAAGCGGCAGGTTGTAGGTTCGAGTCCTACTGGG
>JAHDHS010000078.1 GCA_020631215.1 Hellea sp.
ATCGCGACGAGTTTTTGGGCTTCGACGGCGAATTCCATGGGGAGCTCTTGGAGCACATCACGAACGAATCCGTTGACGAGCAGCGCCACGGCGTCTTCTTCGGACAGGCCGCGCTGGCGGCAATAGAAAAGCTGATCGTCAGAGAGCTTGGTTGTCGTCGCCTCATGCTCAAATTGTGCAGTCGGCGTGTTGCTCTCAATATAGGGCACGGTATGCGCGCCGCATTGATCGCCAATCAATAGGCTGTCGCATTGCGTGAAATTCCGCGCGCCGACCGCCTTTTTATGCGCGCTAACCAGACCGCGATAGGTCGAGTTGGATTTGCCCGCACTGATGCCTTTGGAGATCACGCGCGATTTCGTGTTCTTGCCCAGATGGATCATCTTTGTGCCGGTATCGGCCTGCTGATGGCCATTGGTGATGGCGATGGAATAAAACTCGCCTTGTGAATTATCGCCGCGCAGGATGCAGCTTGGATATTTCCAGGTCACAGCCGATCCCGTCTCGACCTGCGTCCAGCTGACTTTGCTGTTCGCGCCCCGGCAATCGGCGCGTTTGGTCACGAAATTATAGACCCCGCCCTTGCCTTCACTATCGCCCGGCCACCAGTTTTGCACGGTCGAATATTTCACCTCGGCGTCTTCATGGACGATGATTTCGACAATCGCAGCGTGAAGCTGGTTTTCGTCCCGCATCGGGGCCGTGCAGCCTTCCAGATAGGAGACGTAAGAGCCCTTATCGGCGATAATCAGCGTGCGCTCAAACTGCCCTGTGCCCTGCGCGTTCATCCGGAAATAGGTGGACAGCTCCATCGGGCAGCGCACGCCCGGCGGGATGTAAACGAATGACCCGTCAGAGAAGACGGCATTGTTCAGCGTAGCGTAATAATTATCCGTCACGGGCACGACCGAGCCCATATATTTCTTCACGAGCTCCGGATGATCTTTCACCGCCTCAGAGAAGGAACAGAATATAACCCCATGTTTGGCAAGCTCTTCTTTGAAAGTCGTCACTACAGAGACCGAGTCAAACACGGCGTCCACAGCGACTTTCGGCGCGCCCTCGACCCCCGCCAGAACCTCCTGTTCTTTGAGGGATATGCCGAGCTTATTATAAACCTCCAGGATTTCCGGATCGACTTCGTCCAAAGACTTCGGCCCCTCTTTTTTCACCGGGGACGCATAATAATACATGTCCTGAAAATCGATCTCTGGATAATCCACCATCGCCCAAGTCGGCTCTTCCAGCGTGAGCCAACGCCGATAAGCCTCCAGCCGCCACTCCAGCAGCCACTCCGGCTCTTCTTTTTTGGCGGAGATAAAACGAACGATGTCTTCATTTAAGCCCTTGGGCGCAAATTCCTGCTCGATATCGCTATCAAAGCCATATTTATATTTATCCGCCTCAAGCGACCGCACGCCATCCACCGTGCTCTGCTCGATACCGTCTTTGATTTTGGTCGCTTCGGTCATCTTTTTATCCTCACCCTGAGGAGGCCTGAAAGGCCGTCTCGAAGGGTCTGCCCTCGTCCTTCGAGACGCCGCTACGCGGCTCCTCAGGATGAGGGGTGTAGTTTTTCTTTCTGATCTTCGCCCATGCCGTCAAAAAGGCGTCCACATCCGCTTCTGTCGAATTATATCCTAGGCTGATACGAATGGCGCCTTTGGGGGCCTTGTCCAGCAATCCCATCATTTTAATGGCGCGGCTCTCGCCCACCTTGCCGGAGGAGCAAGCCGTGCCCGTGGAAACTGAAATACCTTCCAAGTCCAGTGCCATCATCAGCGTCATGGAACTGGCATCCGGCACAGCGAAAAAGCTCGTATTGGGAAGACGGTCAGCGTCTTCGCCAAAGATAGTCAGACCCGGCTCCATCGCTTTTAACCCCAATTCGATTTGATCGCGCAGCGCTTGCGTATGGGATAAATCCGTCATCGCTTTGACCGCCGCGCCAAATCCCGCAATCCCGGCCACATTCATGGTTCCGGCACGGCGACGGCGTTCCTGCCCGCCCCCGCACAGCAGGGATTGATATGGCGCGTCTGGGGCCACATAAAGCGCACCGACACCTTGCGGGCCGCCAATTTTGTGCGCGGACACAGAGATATAATCCGCGATATAGGTCATGGGCAGTTTACCAAGTGCTTGCACAGCATCGACCAGCAACAAACCACCTGCCTCATTCACAAGATCAGAAACGGCTTCGACAGGCTGCACAACGCCTGTCTCGCTGTTTACGGCAGGGATAGAGACGAAGACCCGTCCATCGCCCTCATCCCAATCGGCCAACTTTGTTTTCAGCCACGCCACATCCGTTACGCCATTCTGTTTGACGGGGATCATTTCATGCGGACAGCCCCATTGTTCTGCCGCGCGATAAGTTGCCGGGTGATCGGCGGCTGAAAGCAGCATATTGCGACACCCGGCTGTCCAGGCAGAGAATATAGCCGTGTTATCACCCTCCGTGCCGCTGCCAGTAAAAATGATATCCTGCGCACAAACACCCATAGCCAGACCCACAGCTTCGCGCGCGTCAGAGATCAGCTTACTGGCCGCCCGGCCACCGCCATGCTGGGCAGAGGCATTCCCGCCGACCTTCAAAGCCGACGTCACGGCTTCCACGACTTCGGGCCGCACGGGACAGGTTGCGTTGTGATCGAGATAGACGCGCGCGCTCATTCCGCCGCCTCCATCACAGAATCCGGCAAGCGGCCATCCACCACATCCTGCACCGTGACGCTGGCTAGAAAACTCTCAATATGATTTTCCAGCGCGCCCCAGAGATTATGCGTCAGGCATTTATCGGACCGACCTGTGCAGGCTATCTTGGCCTCCGGCGTGCAGCCATGGGCTTTTATGTCTTCATTGACCGCATGAATAATCGTATCGACGGATATTGCCTCTGCCGGGCGGGCCAGCGTGTAACCGCCTGCTGCCCCGCGATGGCTTTTGACAACACCTGCGCGGCGTAATTTCCCAAAAAGCTGCTCTAAGAATGACAGGGAAATACCCTGCCTGCGGGCAATATCGGCCAGAGACGACTGCACATTGGCGCCTTGCGCGGCCATATCGGCCACGGCCATCACCGCATATCGTCCTTTGGCTGTCAGTTTCACCTTGATAACGCCTTTAATCGCAGGTTTTTTCTCGCTTTTTTCATTGGGCCTTGTTAGAGGCGCGCCTGAAAACAATTTATGGGCGGGATGTAGTTATTCCGACTATTTTAGTCAAGATTAGTCTGCGCCATAAGTGCTGCGACAAAACGTATAGAGAGCGATTATGCCTGAAGTCATTTTCAACGGCCCCGAAGGTCGTCTTGAAGGCCGTTACCACCCATCCGATGATCCGGCGGCCCCTTGCGCCCTGATCCTGCCGCCGCACCCCAAAGCGGGCGGCCATATGGACCACCGCATCCCTGTCGCCATGTATGAGCAATATAAGCGGCGGGGCTTTTCTGTGCTGCGTTTTAACTTTCGCGGTGTGGGCCGCTCTGTGGGTGAATATGACAATGGCCAAGGCGAGCTGCAAGACGCGGCCTATGCGCTGGACTATATGCAGAGCTTTAACCAGAATGCGCCTTTCTCTTGGGTGTCGGGCTATTCATTCGGGGCCTGGATCGGGATGCAGCTGTTAATGCGCCGCCCCGAAGTCGCCGGATTTATCTCTATGAGCCTGCCGACCAACACCTATGATTTTGCCTTCTTGGCCCCCTGCCCGGCCTCTGGTCTGGTGACTTACGGCTCCGAAGACCCGATTGTCCCGGCTGATGATGTTGACCGCGTGGTTGAACGCATTCGCGTGCAAAAAGGCCACAAGATTTACACCCACCGGATTGAAGGTGCAGATCATTTCTACACAAATCACCTCGACCTAACGATGGATGTGATTGAAGACTATCTCGATGCAAATCTGGATGAGCGCTACTGCCCCCCGCGCGAGCCCAAGCTGATTGAATAGTCAAAAGGCTTCTTTCCACATTTTGAAGTAAATTTTTTGATGCTTTTCAGTATCTTAAAAATAAAACTTCGGTTTAATTCACACCTGTAGGCATGGCCCTATATTGCAAGGGTTGTTGATGACAAAGCTTGCGCTTTGGCTTCGACAATTTTGAGTGAGCGGGAAAACGATTCACTGGATCGTTTTCTTTGCCCGCTCAAACAAAATTGTTCTTTTGGCCTCGGGACAAATGACATGTCGGTCGTTGGGTCAGGAGACGGTGCGGGTTGAGCGCCGGGTGGTGACACATTCGGTTGTGCCGGGCCTGCTGGCGAGAGCTGACCAGACGTGATTTCTCCGTGGCGGGACAAATCATTGACTGTCTGCGTATATACCGGCCGTCAGCGAAAACGCA
>JAHDHS010000025.1 GCA_020631215.1 Hellea sp.
AGCTAAGCTGCGCGATCAGACGGGTGAAATGCGCGCTCAGCGCCATATTCGTGCTAATCCAGTCTTCACCGCTTTCTTTCAAAACTGCGTCTTTCAGGCGTTTCACGTCTTGCGGCGTGAAATGTATGGCGACGGGCAGATTATAATGCACACTCCGGTCCATGGCCCGAATGATCGCCCCCTTGATGAAACGCCCCGGCCATCCCTTTATCGGGATAGGCTTGGGCAGGCCGCGTTGTTTCAGGTCGCGCCGGATATCTGGTTTGCTGCGATTGCTTCCGAATTTGAAAACATCCAGATGATGGGTGAACGGGGCAGGGGGCGGCGCTTTATCCTCTGACAGAGCCGTATAAATCCCGGCCAGATGATGCATGATCTTATGATAGCCCGCCGCATCGGTCAGCACATGACTGATCGCGATACCCAGCGCGCAGCCTCCATCTTTGAACGTCGTGAGTGTATAGGTTGAGAGATTGGTGCGGGCTTTAAGAACATGCTTTCGGCGGGGCTGCTCTATGAAATCCGGCCGTTTCGATATGTCCAGCCAGTCCTTAGCCGATCCGTCGTGTTGCCGGGTGCTGAGTTTGACATTTTCGCCTGCCATGACTTGGCTGGATAGGGCATCATACCGCCCGGCGAGAGCCGGAAAGTCATCGATCAACTGCGCGACTGCGCGCACCAAAATCCCGGTGTCCAGCCCGTCAGAAAACAGATATTGCAGCCCAATATAATTGCCATATAGCAGGTGGTTTTCGTCAATCGGGCTGACGGGATAAGGAATCACAGGCCCTAGAAACCATCCGGACGAAGCTGCGCATCCGTGCCGCCATCCACATAAATCACGCTGCCTTGCATGTAATCGGCAGCATCGGAGAGCATGAACTCGATAACGCCGGCGATTTCGTCCGGATCGGCATAGCGGTCTTTGGGGATCGGAATCATCTCCACGCTTTTACCGATTTGCGGATGATCCGCCGCGCCGCGAAACATGGGCGTCTCCGTCATGCCCGGCGCAATAGCGTTTAGCGTAATGCCTGCCTTGCCCCACTCAGCCGCCCGGCGGCGCATCGCGCGTGACAAAGCGTGTTTGGAATTGGCATAAACCAACGCCCCATGGGCATCGCCAATATATTGCATCGTCTGATCTTCTTTGCCTTCCAGCATAGAGCGCACAATGTCACCCTTAGGCTGCACGCGGCTTTGCGCGGAATTGGAGGCAATAATAACAACGCGGCCAGATGTCTCTTCCAGCGCATCTTTAAACCCATCCAGCAGTTCCACAGCCCCGAAATAATTCACGCGGGCGACCAATTGCCCGTTATCTATATGTCCGCCAAGACCCGCAGCCAGAACAAGACGGTCAATTTTACCGCCGCTCATCTCTAACGCCTGATCAATCGCGGCCTGACGCCCCTCTTGGGTCGATAGATCCGCCTCTATGTCAGCGTTTTTCAGGTCAATCCCGATAATCTCAAGCCCTTGCGCTTTGAGACGTTCTGCGCAGCATGCGCCGATACCCGAAGCCGAGCCTGTCACAACAGCAAATCCCATGATCTAATCCTTTATCCATTTGGCCGTTAGGCCATCATCTTTGAGTGTTCCGTCAATAATGGCGCGCGGTTCAGAGCGCGTATAGCTGATCCGCCATCCCATATCGGTTTTGACATATTTGTCGTGATAGAAACTGGAGAGCAGCCTAAAGCCATTATCATCCGGGTTATAGGTGGCAAATCCCAAATTCCACACGGCTTGGGCGGTGTCACCGTCAATCTCGATCTCGCCATTATGCCCCTGATGCACATCGGTAATGGGCGTATTCACGGCCATTTGCGTGAAAATCCCGACCAGCCCGTCCAGGTCAAACTCCCCCAGAGGCGGAAAATCAATGACCGCATCCGGCGTGAAACAGGATTTCATCGCCTCAACATCCTTGCGGTCGCATGCATTCAGATACCGGGCCTTCAGCCGTCGAATATCGCTTTCGGCTTCCAATTTAGCAATGCGATCTTCTAGGTTCATAGACATGTTTCATGTGAAAAATTATATGTGAGGCTCGCCTATCAATTGCGTAGATAAATAGCAAGAACACTACGCAAATCGAGGAAATTTGGAAGCATATAGCATCAATTGCGCAGCAAACTGTCATTTACTTGCGATTCGCTGGATTTCTGCCTTGACGGCTGGGGTCCATATTTCTAACAGAGTTGTAAGAGATATCGGGACAGAACCCTGGGGAGAGGGGCACATGCGGGTCGTCAGGGGCGGCCCGCATTTTTTTTGGTTTAGGGGACGGCAATATGATCAATTACAGGCGGGCAGTCATTAAAAGCATGGCCGTGCTGTCTGCCTTGGCATTTTCGGCCTGCGGCGAGAAGACCTCAGACTCATTACAAGTGACTTCAAAAGTGACTTCCGAGACGGCGCGAGCCGCAAATACGCCAGCCGTCAAAGCCCCAGAAAAGAGTTCAGGGCAGCCAAATATCCTGATCATTCTGGCTGATGATTTGGGCTGGGCCGATATGGGCTTTCGCGGCAGTGATATTCAGACGCCCAATCTGGACCGTCTCGCGGCGGAAGGGCTGGTGCTGAACCGCTTTTATTCCATGCCCATCTGTACGCCAACGCGCTCCGCCCTAATGACCGGGCGTGACCCGATGAAACTGGGCTCTATTTATGCAGGGTTTCAGCCATGGCAGAATGGCGGCGTCTCGCCGGAGGAACATTTCATGCCGCAGAGCTTTCAGGCGGCGGGCTATCAGACCGCCATGGTCGGCAAATGGCATCTGGGCCATACGACCGAACCGCTGACGCCCAATGTGCGCGGCTTTGATCATTTCTTCGGACATCTAAATACGCAGATCGATTATTTCGATTACACAGTGGCGGATGGATATGATCTTCAGGAAAACGGAGTCTCGGTGCAGCGCGAAGGTTACGCAACGGATGTCCATGCCGATGAGTCTGTGCGTTATCTGACTGAGATACGCGACCGGGAAAAACCCTTCTTTTTATATGTGCCTCTGCTCGCCCCCCATTCGCCCATGCAAGCCAAGGACGAAGACTTAGCCAAATACCCAAAGCGCCGTAACCTGCCGGCCACGAAGAAAACTTATGCTGCTATGGTCGACAATATGGACCAGGCAATAGGGCGGATTTTGAGCGCGCTGGACGAACAGGGTCTGGCGGAAAATACACTGGTTTTCTTCTTCTCCGATAATGGCGGGCTGGAGGCTTTCGGGGCGGATAACGGCCCCTATCGCGGAGGTAAGCTGGAGACATTTGAAGGCGGGATTCGCGTGGCTTCCGTCATGCGATGGCCCGGCCACATCGCGCCGGGAACTCAGACAGATGACGTGGTGTCTGTCGTGGATATCTTTCCCAGCTTCGCAGAAGCTACGGGTGTGGCCATGGGGCATGAGAAAAAACTGGATGGTCAAAATCGCTGGCCGGCTTTGACAAATTCGGGCCCTGATAAACGTGATGGTGATTTATATTTTGCCTCTAACTCCCCGATTTATAACAAGTTTCATGTCAGCCTGATCGAAGATAAATGGAAGCTCGTGCAAATTATCGATCATGATTGGAATGAATTAAATATTGAAAGCTTCCTTTTTGATTTACCAAATGACCCGGGCGAGACAACCAATTTGGCCGAAGCCAATCCGGATGTCGTCAAACGCATGGCGGGCAAAATTCGCAAATGGCAAAGCCAGCATCCGATCAATGGGGTGCGTGTCTCGCTCGCCCCGCATCCTGGCTGGCGTGCGCCAAAAGATTACGCCAAATCAGTCATCCCGACAGAGGATTTACGGGAAGATTATCTGGACAGTTACACTTCGGGCATGCGCGGAAAAATTCTGCAAAGACGTCATGGGGATAAAGGAAAGCTCAGCTATGAGTAAGGTCTTAAAAATTCTGGCACGACTGATCGGATTACTGGTTGTTGGTTTTGCTATTCTGTATTTATTCTTTCCGGGCTTCAAGAAATCGCTTCAGTTAAAAGCCGTAGATAAGATGGGCGATGTCGCGGTTAAGCGTATGTCGGAGAACCCTGATGCGGCTGGATCTGTCGCGGCGGAATTTATCAATATTCCGATTAAGGCGCGGGAAATATCCGGCGGTGTTTGGCAGGCGACCGGCGTCGGCAATGCCCATCTGATCACGACGTCGGGTAAGGATGTGCTCTTCGATACCGGGTTATCGACTCAGGCGCCCAAACAAATCAAAGCCCTTAAAGACGCCGTTCCGGATTTGGAGCTTTCCCACATCATCACATCACATTCCCATGCCGATCATGCAGGCGGCGTGAAATTCTGGGATGAAGACGGGATTGATATTGTCGCCCATGCCGAATTTGTGGAGGAACAGCGTTATCTAACCGAATTGCAGGATTATTTTTGGCATCGTAACCGGACTCTTTTTCCCTTTATGCCTGAAAGCCCGCCCACGATCGGCCTGATCGCCTATGGCGGTATTGAACCGACAATGACCGTTGCCAATGGTCAGCCCTTGAAAGTTACGCAAGGCGGCGTGGAATTTGAACTTTATGCGCTGCCGGGGGCGGAAGGGGCGGATAATCTGGTTCTGTGGCTGCCGCAGAAGAAGATATTATTCTCCGGTGATTTCTTCGGGCCTTTATTCCCGCAATTTCCCAATATTTTCACTATGCGCGGTGAGAAAATCCGTAAACCTGTCGAATATGTCAATTCATTGGATGTCATCATTGATCTTGATCCCGATATGATCGTCCCCAGTCACAAAGATCCCATCACCGATAAGGCCGTCATTCGCGAGGGTCTGGTGAAAATGCGCGACGCCACGAAATATGTGCATGACCAAACGGTTGAAGGCATGAATGCCGGAAAGAAGCTGGAGCAGCTTATGGCTGAAATTCAGCTGCCTGCAGAACTGGCCCTGACTCAGGAACATGGCAAGGTCAGCTGGGCCGTCAAATCGATTTGGGAATATTACGCGACCTGGTTCCATTTTGACAAAACGACGGAGCTTTATCACGTGCCTCAAAGCGCGGTTCATTCTGATATTCTCGAATTGGTGGACGGGGAAGCGCTTGTGAAAAAGGCGGCAGATTATATCGCGCAAGATAAACCCCTGGAGGCTCTGCATTTGCTGGATATTGTTGATGGCGGAGGCGTTGATAATACGGCCGTCTTGGATGCGCGGATCAACGCGCTAAACATTCTGAAAAGCCGTGCCGAAGCAGGGGAGAAAAACAGCTATGAGATATACTGGCTGAATTACCGGATCAGAGAGACCGAGGCGAGGTTGCAATAATCGTCACACCGACGCAGGCGAAGCCTGCCCGGTGCCCATGTCTAGCCCGTTCCACGAACGCGATATCGAATAGTTTGAGAGATTCAGGCGTGGGTTCCGGGTGACGCTTTGCGTCACGTCGGAATGACGATCATGAGTGTTTTTTCACCCACCCATCTAATCGCTCACATAATAAGCTTATGGATTGAAAGGCGAAATGATTATGGCCTGTGTCCGGCAAGATAATTAATTCATGACTGGGCGCATTGATATAGTCTTTAGGGGCGTCTTCGGGTGGGATGCCAATGTCATGATCGCCAAAGGCAAAAAACATTGGTTTATCAATAGCTTCGACCTCAGCTCTAAAGCTACCGCGGACCATGCTCATCATGCCGCCTGCCGCATAAAGCGTGCTAGTGATTTCACGCAGCCTTTCAGTCAGTTCCGGGGTCTCGCCGCCAAAAGTGATCGACTTTCCGCTTGGGCCCTGATTGGGATATTCGATAAAATCTGAGCCGAATTTATTCAGCGTCAGTTTCTTGATGTCGCGCTCAAGGGCTTCGGGCTTTTCAATATAAGCTCGTTCGTCATCAGACAGCCCCCAATCCAGACCGCCCGCGCTGGAGCCGAATAGGCCGATGGCTTTGAACAGATTGTGGCGCGCTTGGATTAGAGTGATAACCATGCCGCCCATGGAATGACCAATGCCGATCATAGGCGTTTTGATGTTCATAAGCTTAATCGCTTCGGCGAGGAGGTCGGCGGCTTGGCGGGGTTTGAGAAAAGGATAATCTTCGGGCAGCGGATTACTGGCTGTGCCCGGATGATCCATCGTGATGACGCGGTAGCCGCGTTTCGTCATGCGCTGTGCAAAGCTGTGATCGGGGGTCAGGTTAAAAAGTTCATCCGTCACGCCGCCGCCCGGGAGGCATAGCAGTGTGATGTTTTTGAGATCACCCAGAGGCGCATAGTCATGCGCCGTAAAGTCTATGCCCTCGGCCTTGACGGTCAGGATATCAGGCGAGCTGCGGATGATTAGGCTTCTGGCGCGATTTCTATGGCTAGGCCGTCATGCTCTACGCCGATTTTGATCTGGCAGGAGAGGCGGGAGCCCTCTCTGATTTCGACAAAATCCTCCAGCCCTTCAAGCATATAGCCTTCATCTTCGGTGCGTTCTCCGGCCTTGGCCGCATCCGCGAAATAGACATGACACGTCCCGCAGCTCGCCACGCCGCCGCATGTGCCCTCAACCAGGCCCGCGTCTCGCAGGGCATCCATCATCGGCGTGCCTTCCGGCGCCTCAACCGTTTGGGATTCACCTTCAAGGGTCGTGATGTTCAGTTTTGCCATATTTGTCCTCTTTTGGGTTGACTGGATGAGTTCAAAAGGTATTTTCGAACAGCGTTCGGAAAGTCTCTAGCGCCAAGTAATTATGATAGCAAGGTAGAAGATGGCGGGTGTTTTAGACGGAATCAAGGTGTTGGATTTATCCTGGGGGATTGCCGGACCCATGACAGGCATGTTGCTGGCTGATCACGGCGCGGATGTCACGCGGATTGAGCGCCCCGAAGGTGATCCGTTTGACGGCATGCTGGGCTATAAGGTCTGGCATCGCGGCAAGAAAAACGCTGTTTTGAACCTGAAAACCGTGGGCGATTTGGGCCTGTTTAAAAAGCTGGTCGCGGATGCGGACGTTCTGATCGAAACCATGACGCCGGGAAAGATGGCGCAGTTGGGTTTGAATTACGAAGAGCTCGCCAAGATTAACCCCAAGCTGATTTATTGTTCTATTTCCGCTTATGGCGATGATGATGCGCGCCCGGCCTATGACGCGCAAGTCGCAGCCGAGAGCGGCCTGCAATGGGAGCAGCGCGGCTGGCCGGAAGGGGCGCTTTATCACATGGCGGGGCGTGAAGACCCGTTCGCCGAAGCTGTCGAAATTGATCCCAATCATGTGCAGGGCGCAAACCGGGAAGGCCCGCTGCATCTGGCGTCCAAATGGCCGAGCCTGGGCGCGTTTTTCTCGGCGATCACAGGTATTTCCGCCGCGCTCTTTGCCCGCGAAAAGACAGGGCGCGGCCAGAAGGTCAGCACCAGCCTGTTGCAAGGCGCGATGGCCTGCGGCTCGGGTGTCTGGCAGCGCGCCGAAGATATTGATGCGCCCGGATTTAACACCTGGATCATGGGCAGCGCCTCGCCCAAAGGCCACTTTAAATGCGCGGACGGTAAATGGCTGCACAATTGGGTGCCCAATCCACGCTTCATCTTAGAGGCTTCCAAAGGCGATAAGCTGGATGCATCCCCCGATCTGACGGTTCAGAACGACCCGGACCGTTTCGGCATAGGCCCGGAAGAGCTCCTTGTGATGGCGCATTATCAGCCCATTCTGGCCGATGCCGTCGCCAAGTTTAACTGCGATGACTGGGTCAAGGCGGCCTCAGACGGGAATATGACCATGCAGCCTTGCCGCTCTATCGAGGAAAGCCTGACCGACCCGCTGCTGCTGGATGATAATTGTGTCGCAACCGTCAATGACCCGGAGCTTGGCCCGATCAATCAAGTCGGCATCACTTACCGCCTGACCCATTCGCAGGGGCAAATTCAAGGCCCGACCCGCGCGAGCGGAGCCGACACAGAGGCTGTCAAAGCTTATGCCCAAAGCCTGCCTGACCCCCATGTCGAGAAAGTCCCGGCGCAGCCCACGGGCAAAGGCCCGCTGGACGGTATTCGCGTGCTGGATCTCGGCCTGGCGATTGCGGGTCCGTTCGGGTGTCAGCTTTTGGCAGATATGGGCGCAGATGTGATTAAGATGAACACGCTCTGGGACAGCTATTGGCATAAGACACATATCGCCGCCATGGCCAACCGCAATAAGCGCAGCTTTGCAGTGATGTTGAAACACCCCAAAGGCATGGAGGCGCTCAAGAAAGTCATCGCGACTTGTGACGTGGTACAGCACAATATGCGCTATCCGGCCACACAGCGTTTGGGTCTGGATTATGACAGCCTGAAAAAAGAATTCCCGCGCCTTATCTATTGCCACTCCCGCGGCTTTGAAGAAGGCCCGCGCAAGAACCTACCGGGCAATGACCAAACGGGTGCCTGTCTGTCCGGCGTACAGCACGAAGACGGCGCGCTTTATGCGGGCGGGGATACACATCCCGTCTGGGCACTGACCTCTCTGGGCGATACCGGCAATGGCTTCCTGACCGCCGTCGGGATTTGCAATGCGCTGATGGAGCGCGAGCGCACAGGCAAGGGCCAGTTTGTGGATACGTCCATCATCAATGCCTGCCTGCTGAACTCAAGTCATGCCGTCGCAAAGCCGGATGGATCGGCTGTGGACAGGCCGATGCTGAATGCTGATCAAACGGGTTACGGCGATTATTACCGCCTCTATCAATGCGCGGATGGAGCGTGGATACAAATTGCAGCGATCCGCCCGGAACAAAAAACCGCCTTTGACGCGCTGGCAGGGGATGACAAAATTGCCGCCTTTGCCGGACGCGGATCGGCGGAATTGCTGGCTGATCTTGGCAAGGCCGGTATTCCGGCATCTTTGTCTGACGCAGAGGCCTCCCGCCGCTTATTTGATAATGCGGATTACAAGGCCAAAAACTGGACGGCGGAATATCAAGACCGTTATGTCGGAAAACTTGAGCAGATCGGCTTGACATATGCCTTGTCCGATACGCCGGGCGTGATTGGCGCGCCGCCGCTCATAGTAGGCGACAGTACCAAAGCGATCTTAGAGGAAATTGGCTATAGCGAAGAAGAGATTCTCGCCATGGCCAATGAAACCGCGATCCTGTGTGATCCGCCGGTGCCGGGACAAAAAGAAATGCAAAATCCATGGGGCTTGTAGCGTGAGACCTGATCCGATCCAGCGTATCGACACGGCGTTTTTCTGGGACGCCTGTGAGCGCGGCGAGTTCGTCGCGCAAAAATGTGAACCTTGTAATAAGCTCTGGCATCCGCCGCGCCCGATGTGCCCGGACTGCCACAGCCTTGAAAAATCCACGCAGACATTGTCCGGCAAAGGTAAGGTTCTCTCTTGGGTGCGCCAAGTCCGTCCTGCCAGTTTTGGTTTCAAGGAAAGCCCCATCGTGATTCTGGTCGAACTCGAAGAGGGCCTGCGCATGGTTTCCAATTTGGCCGGCGATGAACCGCCCGAAATTGGCGATGCGGTCACAGTTGATTTTGAGAAAACCTCGGGCGGTAAGGCCGTGCCTGTTTTTAAGAAAGCCGGTGCGTAATGGCTGATCGATCGAACCAGGCCTGTATCGTCGGCATAGGTCAAACAGAATTTTCAAAGGCGTCCGGGCGGTCCGAGCAACAACTCGCCGCCGAAGCCATATTGGCAGCCTGTCAGGATGCGGGCATCAACCCGTCTGACATTAACGGCATGACCACCTTCAGTCTGGATAATTCCGATGAAGTTGATGTCATGCGTTCTTTGGGCGCTAAGGAAATTAAATATACGACCCGCTTGCCGCAAGGCGGGGCGGCGTCAGTGGCCACAGTCGTACACGCCAAAAATGCCGTCGAAAGCGGGCTCTGCGATGTTTTCGTCATTTGGCGTGCCATGAATGAACGCAGCCAATACCGATTTGGGCAGCCGCATTTCAATATTTCACCGGACGCGCATAGCTCGACCTTTATGGAATGGTGTTTCCCTTTCGGCGCGCAGACACCTGCGGCATGGGAGGCGCTGTCCTGCGGGCCATATCTGCACAAATATGGTGTCACATCCGAAGACCTTGGCCGGATCGCCGTAACATTCCGCAAAGCCGCCGCGACTAATCCGAATGCCTGGTTCTATGGCAAGCCTATCACATTGGACGACCACCAGAACAGCCGCTGGATTGTTGAGCCGACTTTGCGTCTGCTCGATTGCTGCCAAGAATCTGATGGCGGCGTGGCCTTGGTGATTACCCGCGCGGATCGCGCCAAAGACCTAAAGCAAATGCCGGTGCGTATTATGGGCGCGGAATATTCCATGCTCTTCAATCATGAAATTATTTCTGACTTCTATGCGGGCGATCTTATCCGAACCGAGAATAGCGAGATTGTCGCCGACCGCCTCGAAGCTGCAGCGGGGATTGCGCCCAAGGACACGGATGTCGCCATGATCTATGATAACTTCACGCCGCAAATTCTGCGTCAACTTGAAGGCTTTAAATATTGCAGCATTGGTGAGGCAAATGATTATGTTAAAGACGGTCATCTGGAACTGGACGGCAAAACGCCGCTTTCGCCCAATGGCGGCCTGATGGGTGAGGGTTATATTCACGGCATGAATAATATTACCGAAGGTGTTCGCCAAATTCGCGGCACGGCCGCGAATCAGATTAAAGATGCTAAAACGGCGATGCTGGCCTCTGGTGTCGCCGGCGCGATAATAGGAGCGTAAAATGGGTCAGGTCTATAAACCCGGAACGAAACTTTCCAGCACGGTCTGCAAGACACAGATCATGGCCTTGCGCGTCCCGGCAGAAGAACTGGAAATCACTTGCGGCGGCGCGCCCATGCAGATCGGCGATCCGGCGGAGCTCGGCGCCATGAGCGGAGAGAATAGCGGCACTCTGGTTGGCAAACGCTACACGGATGCGGAGGAGACGATGGAATTTCTTTGCACGCGCGGCGGTGACGGGACAATTGCGGTCGAGGGTTATGTGATCGATATTAAGGCCGCCAAAAAACTCCCGAGTTCGGATTAGGGCATTTGCAAACGCATCACGCGGCAAATTACGCCAATCAGATTTTGGCTGATTTGGGCGAAACGGCTCGGATCGATGTCGTCTCGGATGCGCCTGAAATTGTTTTTTATCGCAGTGGGCTTGCAGAATTAAGCCAGCCATGTCCGGCGCCAATTGCGGCGGCGGCCAATGGCGTCATGCTGGCGCTAAACTCACTCAGTCCTGATCCGAAACTTTTGCCTGAAAACGGGGCGGTGCTGTTGGGGGAGCGGGCGAGGCTTTTGGGCCTGCAAGGGCAGGGCCGGATATCAGCGAATGGGTCATGCCGGCTCATCGATGCCTCGGATGGTCGGCTTGCTCTGAATATGGCCCGGGACGATGATTGGGATTTGATGTCGGCTTGGCTGGAAACCGAAGCGTCTGATTGGGACAGCATAATTCCCGTTATTGAGAAACGCTCTGCCATCGAACTTGTTCGGCGCGGGCAGGAGATGGGGCTGGCGGTTAGTCTGGATGAATTCCCGGAGCGACCAGCGCATTTTTTTAAAGCGCAGAGTTTTGAGGCAGCCAAAAATAACCAACCGCCTTTGGTGGTTGATTTGTCTTCGCTCTGGGCGGGGCCGCTTTGCGGCAGCCTGCTTGGCATGATGGGCGCACGGGTGGTGAAGGTCGAAAGCCAAACCCGGCCAGACGGGGCGCGGCGCGGCAATATAGATTTTTACAATCTGCTGAATGCGGGCAAGGAGGGTGCGGTTTTTGATTTCCAAAATGATGTAAGCCTCTCGGAGTTGAAAACTCTTATTGAGTCTGCGGATATCGTGATCGAAGCCTCTCGCCCCCGCGCTTTGCGGCAATTGGGAATCATCGCCGAAGATATGCTGACCGCGAAACCGGGCAAAGTCTGGCTGTCGTTCACCGCTTATGGGCGGCATGTGGATGCAATTGGTTTCGGGGATGATATAGGCATTGCCGCCGGACTCACGCGCGTCATAGAAAATGCCTATGGGCCGCCATCATTTGTGGGTGACGCCATCGCCGACCCGCTATCGGGATTGCACGGGGCACTGGCGGTTTGGAGCCTTTGGCAGCAGGGCGGCGGGGTCTTGATTGATCTATCGATGAGAGATGTTGTGAGATATGCCATGGGCAATGATTTTACATTTGCCAAAATGGTCAAAGGCAAAACACTCTACCCGATGAGAGCCATTCCAAAATGCTGATCAAAAATGTCGAACTGAACGGCGAGGTGGTCGATGTCCGTTTGGCCGAAGGCCGGATCGCCGAGATTGGCCGCCTTCAGGGCGCGGCTGATTTTGACGGGCAGGGCGGGGCGCTACTGCCCGGATTGCACGATCATCATATCCATTTAAACGCGACCGCTGCCGCCATGAATTCTGTGCGCTGCGGCCCGCCGGAGGTGACGAATGAGGCTGAGTTGATCGAGGCGCTTGACCGGCCCGGAGGCGGCTGGCTTCGGGGGGTCGGATATCATGACAGCGTCGCGGGGGAGATTGATCGGAACTGGCTGGATCGGCATGGCCCGGACCGCCCTGTCCGGATTCAGCACCGCAGCGGGCGGCTTTGGGTCATGAATAGTCTGGCGATTGAAAAATTAACCTTAAATGGCTCGAAAATCGCCGAAAATGAGCAAAAAAGCGGGCGGTTATTGGATATGGATGACGCCATTCGGGCAGGGCAGGATTTTCCGGATTTAGGCCCGCTTGTGCAAAAATTGCTCAGCTACGGCATTACGGGCGTCACCGAGGTCACGCCCAGCAATGGCTTGGCGGAGCGGGCGCATTATTTTCGGGCGGCTAAGCCACTGAAAATACAGGTGATGGGGAAGATTGAACTCCCGGACGGGCATTTGAAGCTGCATTATCATGATCATGATTTGCCGCCCTTGGAACGCTTGGCCGGTGAGATCAAAGCGGCCCATGATAAGGGGCGAAACGTCGCCGCCCATTGCGTCACGCGTGCGGAATTAATGCTGACTCTTGCGGGGATTGAAGAGGCCGGGTTTCTAGCCGGGGATAGGATTGAGCATGCTGCGATTGCGGATAGAGCCGCCATCGATTGGATGAAACAAATAGGCGTTATTGTTGTGACGCAGCCTAATTTCATCGCGGAGCGCGTGGAGGCTTACCGCGCTGAAATTCCGGAGGCGGAGCAAAAAAATCTGTGGCGGCTGAAATCTTTCGAAGATTTACCCTGCGCGGCGGGCAGTGACGCGCCCTTTGGCGACCCCAGCCCATGGGCGGCTATGGCGGCCGCTGTCGCCCGTCCGCGAGGATTCGATGTCGAAGCGATTTCACCTGAGGCGGCTTTGGCGCTCTATACGAAGCCTGCAAAGGATGCGGGCCAATCCCCTCGAAAAATAGCTGTGGGGGCCGTGGCCGATTTGTGTTTGCTGGCGCAGCCATGGTCTAAAGCTATGAAATCATTCAAAGATGTCACAGTCAACGCGACATGGATTGATGGCGCGTTAGTCTATGATCGCATCAATTAAGCCCCATTCCAGCGCGGTCTTGGCGCGGATTTTTTCCATAGATAACGCCATATAGGCTGTGCGCTGCCGTCCTATTCGGCGAGGAATAATGACAGTTCCGCCCGCCCCGGGGATTAGGCCATATTTCAATTCAGGCAATTGAAACCAGGCATTGGAACTCGCGGAAACAAAATCTCCAAAGGCCGCGATTTCCACACCTGCGCCAATGGCTGCGCCGTTTACATGGACGTTAAATGCCCCCTTAAATTTCGCCAGACGCCAGGCAGGTAAGCGAAGTGACCTGATCCAATGCGCAGTCGCCGGGTCAGACACCTCTCCAAATTCCTCGATTGCGCCCCCCACTGAAAAGGCGGAACCGCTGCCGGTTAAGTGAATTTTTTCAATGTCATCATCCAGCAATGCCAGATCCAGGGCTTCTGACAATTCATCCCGCATCTCTACGCCGATTGCATTATGTGTATCAGCGCGATTGAGGGTTAAGGATAATGTGTCATTCTTCCGGCCTGCCAGGACATTCTCTGCGTCAGAGGCGGGTAAAGCGCTTTGTTTTGAATAGCTTAGCCAGTCCTGAAATTCAGGCCCGTTTTGAACCGTGCTATAGGCAAAGCTTTCGGCCGTCAGCGCATCCGGTAAGGACAGGCTCTGGCTCGCCCTTAAATGCTGCACAAAGACCATGGCCGCGATAGGCGCACGCCTTATATTCTTTGAAATCGCCGCCAGCCTCGCCCCGTCCGCCAATACCACATCACATGCATCTTTTAACGCCCCGTCTCCGATGCCGATCACAGGGCAGGGGAGCGTGCAGAGCCATTCTGACATGGCGCGTTTGGATCCGGTCAAATCGAAAGCCAGATAGGGATAGGGTGAGTCAGGCCCGAAGCTATCTACGGGCGGCTTGGAAGCGCATAAAGCATCAAGTTGCGCGAATGTCAGCGGGTTTGGCATTGACTCTATCCCTATCATAAGCGACTATCCGAACAACGTTCGGAAATGTCAATTATGAAGAGTATGACAAGAAAAAAACACGTAAAACAGGGGGCTTACGGGCGCCCCAGGCTCCTGACGCATGAAGAGATACTTGAAGGGGCTGTTGAGTTGGGCCTTGAGGGCCTGACGATGAAGAAACTGGCCGACAAGCTGAATGTCGGAACTGCCACGCTTTACCAATATTTCGACAGCCGCAAATCTTTGATGCGCGCCGCCGCTGTTCATTCACTGTCGGACGTGCCGCTTCCCAGCGATAAAGGACAGCATTGGTCAAAGCTTGCGCGGGACTATGTGTTCAGCATCCAAAACCTGCTCGCGGAAAACCCGTCATTTATCTACAGTCACCAACACAGCGATTATGGCTTTGAAGTTCACTTTCGCCTGATCGAACCCTTTTTGGCGTCCATGAAGGCCAGAGGGTTTTCCGCCTCTGAGGGCATGGAAGTGTTTAATATCGTCGGTATGGCCGCTTTTTCCGGAGCCGTGGAGACGGTGCGGCAGAGAGAATTCGAATATCAGGACGAAACGATGCAAGTCGTTGCTAGGCGCCAATTTGATCGATTGGATAAAAAGAACTTCCCGCTTCTCAAAGAGGCGTTTGAGACATTCGCAATGACCCCCGAGCATAAGGTCAATGCCCTTCTTCTGGCTGCCTTTACGACAATCGCGAAACAGCGCGGAGAAGATCTGGAGGGTATTCTTTAATGGTTGCGCGCGTTGATGATGAAATGGTGACCGCAAAAATTCCGCGGGTGAAAGGTATTCCATTTATTGGCAGCACTTTGGAAATGGCCAAAGACCCCGCCGCTTTTTTCGTGAGAGCCTATCGCGATTATGGGCCTGTATATCAGGTCAATGTTTTCGGCAGAAAGCAATATGTCATTGCCGGAGTCGAGGCGGCAAAACTAATGTCCACCAAGAAAGGCCGTGACGGTCTTCGTTCCAAAGAGTTTTGGCAGGATTTCGTTGATCATTTTGGGGCGTCGAAAACGCTGACACAAATTGATGGGGATGAGCACCGAAAGATGCGGGCCATAATGCGAAGGGGGTTCTCACGTGAAGCGGCGTCCGGTCGGTATCATTTGCTGACTGAAATCGGTGATAAATCCATCGCCCGTGACTGGCGTGAAGGCGAGAGCATTCCGGTGGTGGAGGCCTTTCAATATATGATCGTTCAGATGATCGGAGAGATGATGAGTGGTGATGCGCCGCTTGAATATGTCAAGGATATTCGAACTAATATTTTGTTTCTTCTCAATACTTTAGTGGCGCGTGTTCGTCCGAAGTTCTTCTTGCAATCACCAAAATTCAAGAAAGCCAGCAAGCGGGTTGATGAATTGGGCGAGAAATTAATTGCGCAGTTCAAAGCCTATGCCGACACGGGGGAATTGCCGGATAATTTGTTAGGCGATGTCTATCAGGCCCATATTGATGATCCGGAATTTGTACAGGCGCGGGATCTAAGTGTTCTTCTGACGGGGCCTTATGTTGCAGGTCTGGACACGGTCGCCAATACGGTTGCGGCCTGTACTTATGGCATTTTAAAAACGCCCGGCGTGCTGGAAAAAGTTCAAGCCGAAGCAGATGCGCTTTATGCGAAAGACACTGTGACTGAGGCTGACATTCGCGGACTGGATTACATTCAGGGCTGCCTAAAAGAGGCCATGCGGTTATGGCCAATCGCCGTGGCCCAAATGCGCACGACCAATCATGATTTGGAATTTGAAGGGCATACCATCCCGAAAGATGAGTTAATTTTCATTGGCACGTCTGTCCCGCATTTCATGGAAGAATATTTTCCTGATCCTTTCAAATTCGATCCGGAGAGATTTAACGAAGAACGGCGTGAACATATGAAACCCGGTGTTTATGCGCCATTTGGGCGCGGCCCGCATAGTTGCCTTGGTCAGAATCTGGCGGAAGTGCTGATGGGCGTGATCATGGCGCGTTTATTCCATCGCCTAGATTTGTCGCTAGACCCGCCAGGTTATGTGCTCAAAACCAAGTCCGCCCCGACGCCGGGGCCGTCCATGAGCTTCGCTGTGAAAGTCAAAGGCGAGCGCAATCCCGCAAAAAACCTTATACCCGAAGTGCTAGAAGAATAGAAAAAGGAGATCGTTATGAACGCACCTGTAAACCCCGATCACATTCAAACCGGAGACGAGCTTGAACGTTGTCCGTTTCCTATTCCCTATGGCTGGTACAATGTCCATTTCAGTCATGAGCTGAAAGAAGGCGACATCAAAATCGAGAAAGTCTTTGGCAAGGAGTGGGTTCTGTTCCGAGGCGAAGATGGCAGTGTAGGCATGACAGACCCGTATTGCCCACATCTTGGGGCGCATTTGGGCAAAGGCGGCAAAGTCGTTGGCAATAACATCCAGTGCCCTTTCCACAATTGGGAATTTGACTCTGAAGGATGGTGTAAGAAGATTCCATATGGTAAAGTGATGCCAGGGATTGCCCGGAAAAAAGCCATTCTGAAAGCCCTACCGGTTGTCGAGAAATATGGCGCGATCTGGGCGTGGTACCATCCGCATGGCGAAGAGCCGATGTGGGAGATCCCGGTCGTTCCCGAATTTGAAGACCCTGATAATCACGTCGAAGTCAAATATCACTTCTGGGATATTGGCACCTGTATTCAGGAAATGGGCGAAAACTCTGTTGATACGCCGCATTTAAAATTCCTGCATGGCGCACCGATTATCCCGAGTGTTGAAGCCAAGGCTGAGGGCCATATCTGGCACTATGATATCATGGATGGATATATCGTTGGCGAAAGCCACGGGCCCGGCATTCCGCTGAACCGTCATACCAAGGACGGCGTGTCCATGTTGATGTTTGCCACGCCGACACCGACTGATGAGGAAATGTCGCGCGTGCGTATGATGTTTACATGGAAGAAATATCCGGAGGGTTCCAAAGAAGCCGCTCTTGGGCAACATCTTTATGAGCATTCTATCGGAGAGGCCGAAGGCGAGGAGTCTGCTGGTTTTGAATCCGTGGATTTGATTGTCTGGGACAATAAAAAATATCGTCCTAAACCACTTCTGTGTGATGGTGACGGCCCGATTATCGCTTGGCGGAAATATTTCAGGCAATTCTATGTTGATCTGGATGAGACTGATCCGGCGGTTGCAATTTAATGGGACGACTTGAGGGCAAAGTTTGCATCATTACCGGTGCGGCCCGCGGTATGGGAGAGGCGACAGCCCGCCTATTCGCTGCCGAGGGCGCTAGGGTCATATTGACAGATGTTCTGGAAGCAGAAGGTAAATCTGTCGCCGCCGACATAGGCGAAAATGCTGAGTTTCATACTTTGGACGTCTCAAATGACCAAAGCTGGTCAGAGATTGTGGGCGCCGTCCAAGGCAAGCACGGCACCATTGATGTTCTCATCAATAACGCCGGGCTTGTTCATTTTACGCCAATTGAGCATTTTAATCCCGATGATGCCGGTAAAATTCTCGGCGTGAATACGGTCGGCCCAATGTTGGGGGCGAAAAATGTCGTGCCCGTGATGAAGGCTGCCGGAAAAGGCTCTATTGTTAATATTAGCTCCGTCGACGGGCTGCGCGGCTGTAACGGGCTGACACTTTACACGGCGTCCAAATGGGCGCTCAGGGGGTTGACCAAATCTCTGGCTTATGAGCTCGGTACATCGGGCGTTCGCGTCAATTCCGTACATCCCGGAGGTGTTGATACACCCATGGGCAATGCGCGCGGCTTGCCACCGGATCAGCTCAACATGGCTTTTCGGCGCGTGCCGCTGCAACGGATTGGTCAACCGGATGAGGTCGCACAAGCCTCGCTGTTCCTCGCCAGTGACGAAGCCAGCTATGTTACGGGGGCAGAGCTCGCCGTCGATGGCGGTTGGGGCGCAGGCTATTTTCAACCTGTCCTGCCCGGCGCACCGGAAGGGTTGCCGCCCTAAATTGATGAAGTGTCATCCCGGACAAGCCGCTTTCGGCGCGATCCGGGACCTCGTCTTAGTAGAATGGTGGGTATAGAGGTCCCGGCTCTGCGTCCTTCGGACTGGGCCGGGATGACAATTTTTTGTAGGAAAATGAATTGCTTAAAAAGCTACTTAAATTTCTAACCATCTTACTCGTACTGCTGATTGTGGCACTGCTTTTCATTCGCTGGAAGATCGATCATGACCCCGCAGCGGTCACGCCCCTGCCTATGAGCACGGAAGGGGTTGATCTAACACCGAGCATCGATGCGGATTTTACCCCGCAAACCTTGCCGCCGACGGGTGAGCCGCAAAATCCCTTTATGGCAGAAACTGATCAAAGCGTCATGCATTCGGGCGGCTGGGAAAGCGATACCCATCCGGCGGCAGCGGTGATGTCAAAAGATGTCAAAATCATCTCCCGACGTGTTGGGGGCTCCGCAGCGCGGCAATGCGCAACGTTTACTTTCACCTCCCAAGGCTATCCGCTGGCGCTCTGCGGCGGTTTCACAAGCTTTCAGTTGCAGCTATTCGATCCCGATACGCTGGAGCGTCTCGCAAAATTTGACTTGCCTATGCGGCCTTCGGGCATTGAAGCTATGGTAAAAAAAGACCCGGAAATTATCTTCTCAGACACCTCCAGTGCCTATGTGTATCTGGATGATGAGGACCGTATCATTATTGGCGATAGCAAGCAGCGCATTCGCCGCATAGGCCCAATTAAAGACGGCAGCAAGTGGACGTTCAAGGTGTTTGATAGCTGGGATATGACTCCGCATTTACCGCGTGATTGTTTTACCCTAGCCAATCAAAACCCCGAAGGCGAATGCGACGCGCTAACCACCGTTATGCCGGACTATGCTGGCCTGCTATGGTGGGTAACACGCAATGGCCGTATTGGCTCACTTGATCCTGACTCAGGGAAAGTCGTCGCAACAGATTTCGGCGGCGAGGAAGTCCAGAACTCTTTCGCGATTGATGAAAGCGGTGCTTATGTTGTGACCGATCATGCCATGTACAGGCTAGAGCTTGTGGATGGTCTGCCAACCCAAAGATGGCGTATCGCTTATGATCGGGGAACGGGCCGGAAAGTCGGCTCTATCAATCAGGGCAGTGGAACGTCCCCCAGTATTTTTGGCGGCGGGAAATATGTTACTTGGACGGATAATGCCGATGATCGCATCGCCTTGATCGTGGCACATACCAAAGATTTGCCGGAGGGCCGGAACCGTCAAATATGCCGGGTGCCCGTTTTTGCCAGCGGGGGTAGCGCGACTGATAATTCTATGATTGCCTATGACCGTTCTATCATTCTGGAGAATAATCACGGCTACACAAATGCCATCCAGCATAAGGATTATAACTCCGTGACGGGCGGGGTCGTCCGTGTTGATGTGCGTGAGGATGAGAGTGGCTGCGATGTAATCTGGGAGTCAGATTTGAAAGTGCCGTCTGTGGTGCCCAAACTCAGCCTAGGAAATGGCATTGCGTATTTTTACAGCTTTGATTTACTGGAAAATGGCGACCGTCTGTGGGCGCTGGTCGGTCTGGATTTTGAGACCGGCAAGGAAGTTGTCCGTATCCCGACGGGCACGGGCGTGGCCTATAATAATAACTGGGCCAGTATTGCGATTGCGCCTAATGGCGATACCTATGTTGGTACGCGGGAAGGCTTGTTAAAGGTTTCTGATCATGACTGATTTTGGCCCCATCACACAATTAGGCTATCTGACCGATGATTTGGATGAATCAGTAAAGCCATGGGTTACAGCTGGTATTGGCCCATGGACACGAATGTCAGGGGTTACAATGGCTGCCACGATGGACGGTCAGGCTGTCGATATAAAAATAGATTTGGCACTCTCCTATCAGGGCGACATTCAAATGGAATTGATACAACCAATTTGCGATAGCCCGTCTCCCTACCTGGCTAATAAGAAAGCCGGGATATGGGGCGCACACCATACGCAGTTCACTGTCGATAATTTGGATGAAGCTATCAGCATCTGCGAATCGGCCCGTATGGAGATGGCCTGCGAGATCACATCCGGCGGCGGACGGTACATATACATGCGCGGCGCGGCGGGTTGGGTTGAACTGGTTGAGCCTAATCCGGGTCTACAGATCATGTTCGACATGATTAAAAAATCTTGCGAAGACTGGGACGGTAAAGCGCTTTGGAATACGTTGGACTAGTTTTCAATCGCGCGCTTGGAATTCGTAATATCAGCGTGGATGCGCTGTAACTTCTTGCGCAGGGGCTTATTACTACGCGGCGTGGCCTCCATAATAATCTCTACATCGCGCAGGGCCCGTTCCAAGCGTTGCGCAGCCTTTGCCATTTCCGGGTCAAGGGCGGAATGATCGTGCTCTGCCTGAGCCGTCAAAGTGCCTTCGCAATAAGCGACAGACAGCCCGACAGGGAGTTGTGTGTTCATATCACCGCAAGCCATATCAAGCTGCTCTTGTTTCAGACCTTGAGCCAAAGATAAATCTGCGCCGGATAAATCGGCTCCGTCAAGCCGGGCCCCTAACATGATGGCATTGCCAAACCGCACTTGCCGTAAATTACTTTTCGTCAATTGCGCGCCTTCTAGATTAACGTGATCCAAGCGGGCACCTTCGAAATTTGATCCAGAGAAATTAACATTCGGTGCTGTGGCGTTCACAAGATTAGCCGCCCGTAAATCATTGCCGGTAAAATGCGCCCGGGACAGGTCCGCCCGGTGCAGATTAATTTTTGGCATCGTTGAGTTTGATAAATTGGCTTCCGTCAGAGTCGCATCTTCCATAACGGCGCCTGCCATTTTAACGTCTTCGCCTTCTATGCGGTAAAGCAAAGCTTTGCGGAAATGCGCGCCTGTCAAATCTGATCCATGAACCTTACCGCCCGATAGATTTGAGTTGTTAAATGACGACCCGGCGAAGTTAGCATTTTTCAGGGTCATGCCATTCAGGCGTTTGTTGGATAAATCACATTGCGCGCAGGAGCCCGAAGACGCATGCACACGGGCATCAACGCGCATCTGCGCATTGGCTGGCAAAGTGAACGCCCCCGCCACGATAAGAGCGGCGCTATAAGTGTATAGATGTCTCTTCACGGCCTTTATATAGCGCGGACAAGCGTGAAAACGTCATTAAATTCTCTGTAAGGTAACCGAAAATTACAGCTGTGTGACTTTTTAGGAACAGCCCGTTGTCGTGCCGCAACTGTCACATTTCAGGCAGGTTCCGTTGCGTAAAAGGGTGAAGTGCCCGCATTCAGGGCAGGGATCCCCGGTATATCCTCTAAATCTCGCCGCGGATTGACTGGCCCCGCCCACCAGTTTTTTCTCGGCGGTGACATCTTCAAGCATTTCCTGATCATGGATAAGTTCAAGCGGGTCCTCTGTCTCTACATTGGCAAAAGGCAGAATGTTCGTATTGTCATTTTTCTTATGCGAAGCAGAGCGCGTATATCCGCTGGATATTTGGGCTGGGGTTTGCGTGCGTCCAAATTTACGTTCCGGCTCACCCAGACCTAACTCATCCGGCGTTGATGCGGAAGGGTCGGTATGGGCCAGATCATTCCAGCCCAAATAAGAAATACCGAGTTCCCGGAAAAGATAATCGAGAATCGAATTGGCAAATTTTATGCGGTCATTCCCGGTGACGCTGCCGGAAGGCTCAAACCGGGTAAAGACGAAGGCTTCGACAAACTCTTCCAAGGGCACGCCATATTGCAGACCGATCGAAATCGCGATCGCAAAATTATTCATCAGACTGCGGAAAGCTGCGCCTTCTTTATGCATATCAATGAAAATCTCGCCCAGGCGGCCATCTTCGAATTCACCCGTATGCAGATAGACCTTATGGCCGCCGACGGAGGATTTTTGTATATAGCCAGTCCGGCGGTCGGGCAACCGCTTGCGCCGCGCCGGTTTTTCAACCACGCGCTCGACAACGCGTTCCACGATGTTTTGAGTGGCGGCTATTCCGGACTCGCCAAAACTTTCTTCAAGAGCTTCCAGGTCCATGTCTTCAAATAACATGCCTGACAATGGCTGGCTGAGTTTTGAGCCGTCCCGATATAGCGCGACGGCTTTTAGGCCAAGCTTCCAGCTTTGCTGATAAATGTTCTCGCAATCCTCAATGCTAGCGTGACGGGGCAGGTTCACGGTTTTAGAGATTGCACCGGAAATAAAAGGCTGTGCGGCGGCCATCATGTAGATGTGAGCCTGAGGCGATAAAACCCGTTTGCCTATGCGTCCGCAGGGCGTGGCGCAGTCAAAGACCGGCAAATGCTCATCTTTTAAATGCGGCGCCCCTTCTAAGGTCATCGCGCCGAGCGCGTGAATATTTGCGGCCTCAATGTCGGCTTTGGAAAATCCGAGTAGCGGCAGAATATCATGACCGCTTCGCTCAAGCTGCTCATCTTTGAGACCCAACTCATCCCGGCATATATCGCGCCCGATAATGTCTACCGAGAAACAATAACGCAGATCAAAGGCAGACGGAATTTCAGCTTCAATCGCTTTGATGGTCTCTTTGCTTAGGCCTAAGGTTTTCAGGCGTTTGCGGTTCAGGCGGCCATCCCATTTCAGGTTCTGATGTCCGAGCGCATAAGCCAGAATGTCTTCAATTTGGCCGTCCTGATACCCCAAAGAGCTCAGAGCTTCGGGTACGGATTGATTGATGATTTTGAAAAAGCCGCCGCCGGCCAGTTTCTTATATTTGACTAGAGCAAAATCTGGTTCAATTCCGGTCGTATCACAATCCATCAACAGGCCGATTGTCCCGGTGGGGGCAATGACGCTGACTTGCGCATTTCTATAACCTGCGTCTTGGCCTGCTTTCAAAGCTTCGGCCCAATATTTTTGGGCAGTTTGTATGATTGGACCCAAATCTGACGGACCAACTGCGCCGCTGGCGTCCTTATGTTTTTTGATGACCCGCAGCATGGGCTTGGCATTAGCTTTATATCTTGCAAAAGCGCCCAGCTTTACTGCCATCTCCGCCGAAGTCTTGTAAGATGCGCCTGATAAGAGGGCCGTGATCGCCGCTGCCGCGTTGCGGCCTTCATCACTGTCATAGGCCAGACCGGAGCGCATCAAAAGCCCGCCTAGATTGGCATAGCCAAGCCCCAGCGTTCTGTATTCATATGATTTCTCGGCAATCGCCTTGGACGGGAATTGCGCCATGGCGACAGATATCTCCAGGACAATCGTCCATAGCCGGACAGCATGGGTAAAGCTGTCGATGTCAAATTTACCGTCTTTGTAAAATTTCACGAGATTCAGCGAGGCAAGATTACAGGCCGTATCATCCAGGAACATATATTCGCTGCACGGGTTGGACCCGCGGATTGGGCCGTCTTCGGGACAGGTGTGCCAGTCGTTAATCGTGTCGTGAAACTGCAGCCCCGGATCGGCCGATGACCATGCGGCTTTGCCAATGGCGGCCCATAAGTCACGGGCTTTGACTGTGCGGCTAACCGCGCCATCGACGCGCCGGATCAGCGTCCAGTCCTCATCATTGGCGACTGCAAGCATGAATTCATCCGTCACACGAACAGAGTTATTGGCGTTCTGACCGCTGACCGTTTGATAGGCGTGACTGTCCCAATCGGCGGTCAAATCAGAGATCTGAACTTTCGTGTCACCTTGCTCCGCCAGCCTTGTGATCCGGTCAATGGCTCCGCTCGGCACGCCGTCCCGCAAAGCAAGTTTGATCTCTCTGGCCAAGGCCGTGTTTTTATCCGGATCAAAACAGCCATCGCCTTCGCATTTATGGCAGGCATCCATGATCGCTTGCAGGCGGCGTTTGATGACTTTTGTGCCCGCAACCAGAGCGGCGACTTTCATTTCTTCGGTGGTTTTCCAGCCGATAAACTCTTCTATGTCTGGATGGTCAATATCGACGATGACCATTTTTGCGGCGCGCCGTGTTGTCCCGCCGGATTTTATGGCCCCTGCCGCCGTGTCACCAATTTTTAGAAAGCTCATCATGCCGGAGCTCGTGCCGCCACCGGAGAGGGGTTCACCTGCGCCGCGCAGGTTCGAGAAATTTGTCCCGGTACCGGAGCCATATTTGAACAGGCGGGCTTCGCGCTGCCACAAATCCATGATTCCGTTTTTGCCAATCAGATCATCATCCAGCGACTGAATGAAACAGGCATGGGGCTGCGGCCGTTGATAGGCATTCTCGGACAGCCTGGCTTTTCCGGTTTTGATATCGACATACCAATGACCTTGCGCGCGGCCTTCAATCCCATACGCCCAATGCAGCCCCGTATTAAACCATTGCGGTGAGTTCGGGGCGGCCATTTGCGAGGCGAGCATGTAGCGCAGCTCATCGTGAAATATCCTCGCATCATCTTCATGATCAAAATATCCGCCTTGCCATCCCCAATATGTCCAGCATCCTGCCAGCCGGTCAAAGACTTGCCGGGCATCTGTCTCTCCGCCCATTTGGGCGGATTTCAGGGGCACTTGGCGTTGCAGCCATTTAGGCACCCCGTCCTCTGCGATGGATTTGGTTTTATTCGGAACGCCCGCCCGCCGCATATATTTCTGCGCGAGAATATCACACGCGACCTGTGACCAGTTTTCGGGGGCCATAAAGGTGATCGAATCACTGAGTTTGGCCCCGGATAAATGTCTGATCTCGCTTTGGCGTTTCGCAAAGGGAATGTCCGCATAGACATCTTTTGACGTCGCCGTGAAATGACGCTGCATTTTCATGGGAGTAAGATAAGCCTTTTGGGCCCGAACAACAAGGGCAGGGGGCATAGCCCCCCGTTGATTGCCATATTTAGGTCATATCCATGCTTTACGCGGACAGCTCTTCGGGGCATAACGCCGTGAAATTTGCTGAGGCTGATATGTCATTTATCAAACGGATTTTTACCTGGTGGAACGGTTCGACCTTCGGAACGCTGCTATCATTACGCGGGGCCAAAAAAGTCGGCGAAGACGCCTTTGGTAATACTTATTATGAGGACACATCTAAAATGCTCGACGGGCGTCCGCGCCGCTATGTGACCTATAAAGGCTATGCCGATCCGTCCCGCGTGCCGGCGGAGTGGCATGGCTGGCTACATCATTCCTATGATGAAACGCCGGATGAATTGGACGTAAAAATCCATGACTGGCAAAAAGAGCACCAGCCCAATCTGACCGGAACGGTTTATGCCTATAAGCCCAAAGGGTCGCTGGATAGAGGTGGAGAACGGGCCAAAGTTGCCTCTGATTACGAAGCCTGGTCTCCGGATGCGTAAAATTCTTTTCATGATGGCTGTTTTGGCAGTCTCTGCACCCGCACAGGCGGAAAACCGCATGGGCGAGTCAGTTGTCTTGCGCACGCTGGACAAAGTCACGGCAACGACCCGGGACTTTACGGTGAAAATTGGTGAAGATCTGGATTACGGATCGCTAAATATCGCGGTCAAACATTGCGAGAAAACGCCCCCTGAAGAAACGCCTGAAACCTATGCCTTCCTGCAAATCAAGGACAATCGTCTGGACGGGGAGGGGGAGCGCGGGGAGGCTGAAATGATTTTCTCCGGCTGGATGTTTGGTTCCAACCCCGCCATCAGCCCTTTAGATCACGGTGTCTATGACGTCTGGGTTATTGGCTGCAACGTCAAAAACTAGGCTCTCTTAGACGCCGCGCTTACGCCTGATCCAATATGTGATAGCGGCTATGACGATGATGATAGCCCCAAAGGCGGGCAGCATCATTTCAATTCGATCGCCAAAGACTTCGCCCAAGAGATGACAGGCCGCGAAGATGGCTGTGACATAGAGGAAGGCTGTCAGGGCGATAATGGCGCAAAACATTATATATGACGTCTTGAAATACCCGCAGGCCACATAGGCGGGCACGCGCGCCAGCGGAACGAACCGTGCCGTCATAAGCGTCGTCAGCAGGTTGGCCCGCACTTGGTCACGTAATTTCATGACTTTATCTTTTTCGGCAAAGCTGCGCGCCCGCGGATGGGCATGCGCGGCATATCCAATCCAGTATTTCCAGATGTCAGAGAAAAAAAGTCCTGCCAATATTATGAAATATACAACTGGGAAATGTTCGGGGTCAGCCGCGCTTAGCGTGGCGGCCGCCAATACGGCGGCGTCCTCTTGGACAAAGGGGCCAACAAAAATCCCTAAATATAATAACCACGATGGGTCCATAATGGCTTAGTCCTGCGCTTATGCGGTTAAATTCCTGTGAATGATGGCGGGTGAAATTTCCAGTGATTTCCTTAATAATCGCCGTTGCAAGCTGGCATCGGTCATGACATAAGGCGCCAAATTTTGAACCGACCGAATTGGTCCGGCGATTACGCTTGGCCGTTTCACAACCCGATGGATATCCGTCATGAAAATAAAAGAACTTAAGGCCGAAGGCCTGTCGCACACATATTCAGTCACAGTCCCGAAAGAGGACCTGGCTGCCAAATTGGATGACAAGATCAAAGAGATGCAGCCGCAAGTCTCTTTAAAAGGCTTTCGTCCGGGTAAAGTTCCAGCAGCTCACATCCGTAAAATGTTCGGCCAGAGCATCATGAAGGATGTCGTCGAAGAGGTTGTCAATGAAACCAGCCAAAAGGCGATCAATGATAACAACATCCGCCCTGCGGGGCAGCCGCAAATTGATCTGCGCGCCAATGGCGAAGAGGTCACAAAAGGCGAAGCCGATCTGGAATATCAATTGACCGTTGAGAGCATTCCTGAATTTGAGCCGGTTGACCCGGAAAAGCTGAAATTCACACGCCTCGTTCACGAAGCTACCAAGAAAGAGTTGGACGAAGAAGTCGCTAAATTGGGCGAAGGGCAAAAATCCTACAAAAAGAAAGCCAAAACCGCCAAAGCCAAAAAGGGCGATGCGGTTCTAATCGATTTTGTCGGCACAGTTGACGGCGAAGCTTTTGACGGCGGCGCAATGGAAGGGCATCAGCTGGTACTGGGCTCAGGGACATTCATTCCGGGCTTTGAGGATCAGTTGATTGGTGCGAAAGCCGGAGATGAGCTGGATGTGAAAGTCACATTCCCCGATCCATACCAAGCCGAAAATCTGGCGGGTAAAGACGCTGTTTTTGCGACCAAAGTCCATGAGGTTCAGGGTGAGCAGGACGCCGTCATTGATGATGAGTTTGCCCAAAAATTCGGTCTTGCCGATCTGGACGCACTAAAAGCGGCCGTTGAAGATCAGTACAAAGCGCAACTCGAAGGCCAATCTCGTTTGAAATTAAAGCGGGCGATTTTGGACGAGCTGGACAAAAAGCATAAATTTGACCTGCCGCCGGGTATGGTTGAGGCGGAGTTTGGCAATATCTGGCAACAGGTTCAGGCTGAGAAAGAAGCCGGGAATCTAGATGAAGAAGATGCCAAGAAGACAGATAAGCAGCTGGAGAAAGATTACCGCAAGATCGCCGAGCGCCGCGTGCGTTTGGGACTGGTTCTGGCGGAAATGGGCCAGAAGCATGAAATTCAGATAAGCAATGAAGAGCTGCAACAGGCCATGGTCGCCGAGGCCCGTCAATATCCGGGACAGGAACAGCAGGTCATCGAGTTCTATCAAAAGAACCCGCAAGCCATTGCTCAGCTTCGCGCGCCAATCTATGAAGAAAAGGTCGTCGACCTGATCATCGAAAAGGCCAAAATGACGGATAAGAAAGTCGATAAAGACACATTATTCGAAGAAGACGGCATGATTTAAGCACAATTTGCCAAGAGGCGCGATAGCGCCGAAACGAGAATAAAAAAGCCCGGTCATTTGGCTGGGCTTTTTGTTTGATAAAGCATGCGTTTGTCGGGTTAGCTGACGCCTTCACGTATGGCCCAACCGATCTTTGGGCGAATAGCCAGTGTCGTGGGATCCTGTGTCGAGCCGATAAACCCAGCCAGTAGCTGCATCTGATACATAGTGTCGTAATAGTTCCATATCATGGGGGCGCTGTTTAATTTTGTTTTGATATCCCCGGTGGTCATGCCTTCCCGATGGGTCATGTCCATGCGGCCTAAATAGGGATTACGCCGCAAAGTGTCTTTCAAGGCTCCGGTGTCTTCCTGCAGGCGGTCAGTAAATCTCTTAATACGTTCAAGAACTTGTTCCTCGGTAAGGCGGCCCATATAGTTCGTGTTTCTGACATAAACTTCAAAATCATTCACCAAGCGCTCTTTGGTGGGGCTTTTGCGTCCGAAATATGGGAATAGTACATTGACATGCCCATGTATGCGAACAGCCCCGCTGCCCGGAGCTTTAAGTTTGTAAAAGTTACACCAAAAATCCTTATCAGGTTTGCCGGCGGCTGCACCAACGAATTGGTCCAGAACCGGCAATAAATGCTTCGTCCACCATTTGAGATCATATGTTTCAAGCCGCGCCGCGCGCAGACGCAAGGCCCGCCAATCATCTTCTGAGCCTTCGAGTGTGATTTCGGGAAATCCGCAAGCTGTCGTCGCGGAATAGGCGAAATAGGACTGCATAGCATCCATGAGAGCGACATTCATAGCGGCCTGCTCGGCGGGCCCAGTCGTTCCAAAGCCGCTGGCGATCAGATCATGCGTCTCATCACCGATATGGCTGCGCATTTGAGAGGAGAACTCTGCAAATGCGCCCTCCCAATCATTGCCCGGATTGCCTTTTACAAATCCGTTTCGACGGATTTCGATAAGCTTTTTGCCCTCATGGGCGACAAAATGTTGGCGAAGGGCTTCAGCATTGGCGTTCACATGACTCGCCAAGCCTTGCAAAATCTGCAACCAAATCATGTCCGGTGATAATATAATCGGGTAATGCTGATGAAAGGCCGTATTCAAAGCAGATAAAAACGGATGAATAGCGGAATATGCCGCCACAACGTGAGAGACATCGCGGCTCCAGCTTTCCAGTGATTTATCAGGCGCACCTATGATGGTCTGAATCGCCCTGTTAATTGGCTGTGGTTTTAGAGCCTTGTTACCGCGCTTCACTTCATCGACGGTGAATGTAACGGACGGTATGCCAGCCGTTTGGGCGTGACTGATCCTCGTGATGCCGGGAAATTGAATAATCGCGGCAGAGGCAATCCCGGAGGCCAGAAGTTTACGGCGATTGAACATTTTAACTCCTCTGCTTTCACCTATGCGTTAATAAAACTGAACCAGCGATGAAAGGCGGCAGCACAGATGATATGTGGCGATGTTAGACCGAAGCGTCGAGATGCAGTGAGGAGCCCGGCTACTTAGCCGTGCTGTCATGGTTATCTTGTGCCGTTCTATTCGTCACCGAATAGGGTTTTGTCCATCCGGTCCAAATATGCGGATAGAGCCTTGGATTGCGTTATGTAGTTCTGGATTGGCGTGGGAAACACCTTTGCCTGCATGCCATGCAGGAAAGCGTAGACTGTGGCGTCAACTTCCGCTGGCTTTGGGCCCAACATGAACTGTTTCTTTCCCAATAAAGTTTCTACGGTTTTGATGTCGCTGAGCCCTAATTGAAAGATTTCTTCATCAGTGTGATGTCCAATACCATGCCCGTTCGCAGATTTTGCTACGCCCTTCGCGACTGATTTGAAGATGAACATCCGCAGAAACTTAGGAATTTCACCAAAAAATTTGTCGGCAATCATTTTATGATGCTCAGTCTTTACCCATCGGGGGTAAATCATCCCTGCCCAATAGGTGCGCTCTTCCAGCATAACGTTCAATGCGTGACCGATAGCAAGACTCTCGGCGGTTAGCCCTTCGGCGAGCGGGTCTCCAAATTTGGACTTCAGGTGATCGATGATGAAGGTGGAGTCGCCAATCTCTACGCCGTTGTCATTAATATATGGGATTTTTTTCTTCGGGGCTTTGCGCGGATCTCCTTGGATGAGTTCTTGATGCGGAATATTGGCGAGGCGCATATAGGCCATCAATTTCAAGGCAAATGGGCCGGGTTCACGTAATCCGAATGCAGGCCCGAATTTGTAAAGTTCAATCATATCGCCCTCAACTTGTCTTAATTATGTAACCATGCCTCATGAGGCACTTGAATTGCAATGCGAATATATCAATATAACAGTAACACTTTCTCGGGCAGGGTGGTGATAAACCGAATCAAACCCTGCTGATTTTGCGCTCAATAAGGATAGAACATGCAAGACCCACAAGATGTAATGATGAACCTCGTGCCCATGGTGGTCGAGCAGACTAGCCGCGGCGAGCGCGCTTTTGATATTTTCTCCCGCCTGCTCAAGGACCGGATCATTTTCCTGACCGGCGTTGTTGAGGATGGCATGGCCAGCCTGATCACATCACAGCTGCTGTTCCTGGAGAGCGAGAACCCGAAAAAAGAGATCAGCATGTATATCAACTCGCCAGGCGGCGTAGTGACGGCCGGAATGGCGATTTATGACACGATGCAATATATCAAATCCCCGGTCTCGACGGTGTGTATCGGGCAAGCCTGTTCTATGGGATCGCTGCTGTTGGCGGCGGGTGAGGCGGATATGCGTGTGGCGCTGCCCAATGCGCGCGTCATGGTGCATCAGCCCTCCGGCGGCTTCCGCGGTCAGGCCTCTGACATAGAGCGCCACGCCAAGGATATTCTGGAGATGAAAAAGCGCCTGAACAATATCTATGTCAAACATACGGGCAATAAATACGCCACGATTGAGAAGACGCTGGACCGCGATCACTTCATGAGCGCGGAAGAGGCCAAGGATTTCGGCATTGTTGACCATGTTTACACAAGCCGGGCCGACGCCAAATAGTGAGGTTTTAACTTGCAGGCCCGCCGAAAACATGTCCTATGGTGATAGAGCGTAAGGGCGGGATTAACATTTATGTCGTATACGTCTTGAGTTTGAGGCGTATTCGGCATTAAAATTGCAATTACGTCTCGCAAACGGGCAGCAGAGAAAGAAGACCATGAGTAAATCATCCGGAGATAGCAAAAACACGCTTTACTGCTCTTTTTGCGGGAAAAGTCAGCATGAGGTGCGCAAGCTGATTGCCGGGCCAACGGTCTTTATATGTGACGAATGCGTCGAGCTTTGCATGGATATCATCAAGGAAGAGGGCAAGGGCGCTCTGTCCAAGACTCAGGACGGCGTTCCGACGCCGCAGGAAATCTGTGATATTCTGGATGATTATGTCATCGGACAGCATTACGCCAAGCGTGTTCTGTCTGTCGCCGTTCACAATCACTATAAGCGCCTAAACCATGCCGCATCGAACCCCGATGTGGAACTCGCCAAGTCAAATATCCTGCTGGTCGGCCCGACAGGCTGTGGTAAGACACTGCTTGCGCAGACATTGGCGCGTATTCTGGATGTCCCCTTCACTATGGCGGATGCCACGACGCTGACTGAGGCCGGTTATGTCGGTGAAGACGTCGAAAACATCATTTTGAAATTGCTGCAATCGGCTGACTACAATGTCGAGCGGGCCCAGCGCGGCATCGTCTATATTGACGAAGTCGATAAAATCAGCCGCAAATCCGATAATCCGTCCATCACCCGCGATGTGTCCGGTGAGGGCGTGCAGCAGGCTTTGCTGAAAATTATGGAGGGAACGGTTGCGTCTGTGCCCCCGCAGGGCGGACGTAAGCACCCACAGCAGGAATTTTTGCAAGTTGATACAACCAATATCCTTTTTGTCGTTGGCGGGGCGTTTGCCGGGCTGGACAAAGTCATTTCCAATCGCGGTGAGGGATCATCCATTGGCTTTGGCGCGGCGATCAAGGAAGTGGATGAGCGCCGCGTCGGCGATATCCTGCAAGAGGTTGAGCCCGAGGATCTGCTGCGATTTGGCCTGATCCCTGAATTTGTCGGTCGCCTGCCGGTGATTGCAACATTGACCGATCTGGATGCTGATGCCCTCGTGACAATCCTGACCGAGCCGCGCAACGCACTGGTCAAGCAATATCAAACTCTGTTCTCTATGGAGAATGCCAAGCTGACCTTCACAGAGGACGCCCTGAAATCGATTGCGAAAAAGGCACTTGAGCGCAAAACCGGCGCGCGGGGGCTGCGGTCAATCATGGAAGGTATCTTGCTTGATTCGATGTATGACCTGCCGTCTTACGAAGGCGTCGAAGAGGTTGTCATCAATGGGGAAGTGGTCAGCGGACAAGCTAAACCGCTCCTGATCTATGCCGATGCGGCCAAGAAAGCGGACAAAGCCTCGTAAAGGGCGTCCAAACCAAAAAAGATGTGAAAACATCGTCGGTGAATGTGTGATTTAAGGGTGCAGAGCCTTGAATCGCAGGCCGTTGCATCCCACTTATTGATTTAAACCAGAGCGGTATCGACCGGCTTTGGACAAGAAAAGAGATGTCAATGACCGAGACCCAATTACTGCCAGTTCTACCCCTTCGGGACATCGTCGTGTTCCCGCATATGGTGGTGCCGCTCTTCGTGGGACGCGAGAAATCCATCAAAGCGCTCGAAGAAGTGATGCAAAATGAAAAACGCATCATGCTGCTGACGCAAAAAGACTCCGCCAATGATACACCGGGGCCGGATGACATTTATGGCCGTGGCTGTGTGGCTAAAATTTTGCAGCTTCTAAAACTGCCGGACGGAACCGTTCGCGTGTTGGTCGAAGGCATTGACCGCGCGGAAGTCATAAATTTCAGTGATCATCCTGACTTTATAGAAGCTAATATCTCGATCCTGCCTGCGGAAGCCAAGGTTACGGATAAGGCGCGATCTATGGCGAAATCCGTCAAACAGGGATTTGAAGCCTTTGGCAAGCTGAATAAAAAAATCGCGGATGAGGTCGTCACCTCTGTCGCGGACACGACGGATCCTGCGAAATTATCGGATATAGTCGCCGTGCATCTGGACGCTGAAATTGCCAAAAAACAAAAACTCCTCGCAGAGCCGGATGTGGCTAAGCGCCTGAAATTGATCCGCGATTTGATTGACGGTGAATTATCTGTCCTGAAGGTTGAGAAAAAAATCCGCGGCCGCGTGAAGCGTCAGATGGAAAAGACGCAGCGGGAATATTATCTGAATGAGCAGATGAAAGCCATTCAGACGGAACTTGGCGGCGGTGACGGACCCGATGAGATGGCGGAAATTCAGGAGAAAGTTTCCAAGACAAAGCTGTCCAAAGAAGCTCTGGAAAAGATCACGGCTGAGCTGAAAAAACTCAAACAAATGAGTCCGATGTCCGCCGAGGCCAATGTCTCCCGCAATTATATTGACTGGATGCTGTCTGTGCCATGGGGCAAGAAAAAGCGCGTGCAGCGTGATCTGAAAAAGGCACAGGATATTCTCGACGCCGATCACTATGGTCTGGACAAGGTCAAGGAACGGATTATCGAACATCTGGCCGTTCAGACCCGCACGAAGAAAGTCAAAGGCCCGATCCTTTGCCTTGTGGGCCCGCCGGGCGTTGGTAAAACATCCCTGGGTAAATCTGTTGCCCGCGCGACGGGGCGGGAATTTGTGCGCGTCTCACTGGGCGGCGTTCGGGACGAGTCTGAAATTCGCGGCCACCGCCGTACCTATATTGGGTCCATGCCCGGACGCGTGATCCAGTCGATGAAAAAAGCCAAATATGTCAATCCTTTATTCCTGTTTGATGAGATTGATAAGATGGGACATGACCATCGTGGCGACCCGTCTGCGGCCCTGCTCGAAGTGCTGGACCCGGAACAAAATGATACATTTAACGACCATTATCTGGACGTCGATTATGACCTGTCTGATGTCATGTTCATCACAACAGCGAACAGCTTGAACATGCCGCAACCGCTCCTCGACCGGATGGAAATTATTCGCATTCCCGGTTATACCGAGGACGAAAAGGTTGAGATCGCCAAACGCCATTTGATTCCGGATATGATGAAGGAACATGGTTTGAAGACCGAGGAGTTTCAGGTGATTGAGGCGGCTTTGCGCGATGTGATCCGCTATTACACCCGCGAGGCGGGCGTGCGCAGCCTGAAACGCGAAATCGCGCGTCTCGGCCGCAAGTCCCTAAAGCAAATTGTGTCCAAAGAAATCGACACCATGACGGTCAAACCCAAAAGCCTGGAAGACCTGCTGGGCGTGCGGATTTTCCGGTTTGGTAAGACGGAAACGGAAAACAAAATCGGCGTTGTGACGGGCCTTGCCTGGACCTCGGTTGGCGGCGACATCTTGACGATCGAGGCTGTCTCGATGGCAGGCCGCGGTAAAATGACGGTTACGGGCAACCTCAAAGACGTCATGAAAGAATCGATCTCTGCCGCGAACAGCTATATTCAGGCCCGCGCGCCGGAATTGGGCATCAGTCCGCGCCAATTCCGGACAACGGATATTCATGTCCATGTTCCGGAAGGTGCAACCCCCAAAGACGGCCCCAGCGCCGGCGTGGGTATGATCACGGCCATGGTGTCTGTCTTGACCCAAATCCCCATCCGCAATGATATTGCCATGACAGGTGAGATTACTTTGCGCGGGCGGGTGCTGCCGATTGGCGGGCTGAAAGAAAAGCTTTTAGCGGCCCTGCGCGGCGGCGTGAAAACGGTGCTAATTCCCGAAGAAAACGCCAAGGATTTGGCGGAAATTCCGGATAATGTGAAATCGGCGCTCGAGATTATTCCGGTCTCGACGGTGGATGAAGTGCTCAAACATGCCCTGACGACCAAGATCAAAAAGATCAAATGGACGAAAAGCGACGAAGCCGCGCTTGCCGGGCTATCTTTTGGTACATCAGGTGTTGACGTGCCGGGTCAATCAGCGCATTAAGCGCCTCGCTAAAACTATGGAATAGGGCGGTTAGCTCAGCTGGTAGAGCATCTCGTTTACACCGAGAGGGTCAGCGGTTCGAACCCGTTACCGCCCACCATATTTCC
>JAHDHS010000026.1:0-18787 GCA_020631215.1 Hellea sp.
CTTTCGCGGCTTGGTCCATATTGGCGTCCGGCATGATGATGCCGTGATTTTTCGCTCCGCCCATACATTGCGCGCGTTTGCCATTCGCGGTGGCGCGGGCATAGACATATTGCGCGATGTCAGACGAGCCGACGAAACTAACCGCTTTGATCGTGGGATGGTCGCAAATGGCATCGACGATTTCCTTGTCGCCATTGATACATTGCAAGAGCCCGACCGGCCCGCCCGCCTCAACGAATAATTCCGCGAGGCGCATTGGCACAGACGGGTCTTTTTCGGAGGGTTTGAGGATACAGGCATTGCCCGTCGCGATGGACATGCCAAACATCCACATCGGGATCATGGCCGGGAAGTTAAAGGGCGTAATTCCGGCGACTACGCCCAAAGGTTTACGCATGGAATAGACATCAATTTCCGGCCCCGCCCCATATGTGTGCTCACCCTTTTGCCCATGCGGAATACCACAGGCAAATTCGATGACATCAATGCCGCGCATGACATCGCCCCGGCTATCGGCCAGCACCTTGCCATGTTCGGATGACAGCATCGCCGCCAGATCATCCATATTCTGTTCCACCAAATCCTTATAGGCAAACAGCACACGAGAGCGTTTTTGCGGATTGACCTGCGCCCATTCTTTCTGGGCGGCCTCGGCGGATTTAACGGCGGCGTCCAGCTCGGCCTGTGTGCCCAAGGCGACCTTCGCCTGAACTTCGCCTGTATTGGGATTATAGATATCCTTGCTGCGCTTGCCTTTGCCGGCAACCCGCTGGCCGTCGATGAAATGTCCGATCTGTTTCACGCTGAATTCCTTTGTTTTATCACGAGCGTCTTATAAAGACGGCCCAAGAGAAATATATGTCTTAAACCATGCCTTCTTTGCAATATCAGATATAGGATAAACCCAGATGTCCCCTTTTGCCAAATGCCTTGCCTCAATCGGCCTTATCTGCCTGACCGCCTGCGGCGGCGGACGCGGCACAGATGAGGTTGCTGAAATCAATAATGACTGGACGGGCAATGAAATAAAGGTCGACAGTTTCAAGGACGAAAAGGTTCAGGGCGTGACCTGTCATATGGCGCATTTTGACCGCAGCGTTTATGATCGCCTCAAGAAAGGGTCCTGGTTTGAAAACCCGTCTAATGGCTCCATCAATTGCGTTCAGACAGGCCCCATCGTCATAGGCAGAATTGACATGAGCAAAAGCGGTGAAACCGTGTTTAAGCAGCGCCAATCGGCGATCTTTAAGAAACTCACCGTCCGGCGAATTTATGACTCAGACAATGATACGCTGGTTTATCTAGTCTATTCCCGCCGCGTCGTCGAAGGATCTGCGAAGATGAGCATCGCATCCGTCCCGCTTTACGAGAAGGATGTGACCTGGGAGGGACGGGAATAAATCCCGCCCGAAACGCTTTTAGAAACGGTAGCGTCCGCGCAAACGGACAGGCACAGTATATGTTGGTTCAACCGAGGTACGGCCGTCCAGCAGAACCGGATCACGCTTGCCTTCAAATTTCAGCCCCGTTTCCAACGCCAATGCCGCTTGCCGGGCGATTGGCATTTCAACGCCAATGATACCGGAGGCTGTTGGTACCCATTCTCCGTCATATAACCGTCTGACCGCAGGCGGCTCAACGGGCGCGGGGCCGACACCATCAATACGCGCGTCGATACTGTCTACATAGCTCATGCCAATCGTACCGCCGATATAGGGCCGCGTTTTGTAAGGATTTGCACTGGCATATTCGCGGAAGCCGACTTCCATGCCATAGCTTTTATAGTCACTGATTGTGCCAAATAGAGGCGTGCCCCCTGCCGTGCTGCCGATATTCAGCCGCTCATTTTTAGACTCGGCTTCATTGTAAAAACCCTGCCCAAAGATCGTCGTCTTTGGCGCAACATCATAGGACAGGCCCGCCGTCGCGCCCAAACCTGTTTCATAGACATCATCATATTCCTGTTTGAAAGTGGAATCACCCGCTGTCGGAAAATTCTGAAGGACATTCCCGCCGGTAAATTGCTGCGCTGCGATCGAGCCCTCCACGCTCCAGCGGCTTGGAGTTGTCACTTGATGACCAACATGGTGTCCATGATGGCTGTGATGTCCATGATAACCGCTTTGATATGTGTTACCGTGATGATATTCCGGCGCACCGCCAAACCATGCACATCCGGATAAGGCAAAGGCGCTGACACCTAATAGAGCTCGTCTCATTATTCTCTCCAACCACAAATAGTTTATGGCCGGTTGGTGCAAGAAATATGCCAGCTCAAGAAATATGCCAGCTATGGACTATTCGCCGATCAGCTCCGCGCGTTCTTTGGCCCAACGTTTTTCAAGCGCCTCTTCGATGATGCGTGTATTGCGCAGATTGCCTTGCCAGCCCACATCGAACAAATCACCAATGACGGGCACAAGGCCAATCAACCAGTCGATAAAAATATTAAAAACCATTTGAAAAAGACGGTGACTGCCGAGGCCGAATTGCCAGCCCCGCGCCACAATATAGCCCGCCACACCCAAAGAGATCGTATCCCCAATGCCCGGGATCAAGCCGACAATCGCGTCCAGACCTATCGGGAATGGCACGCCAGGGATTTTAAATTTGGCGTCCATCGTCGTGGCGAGAGATTTGATTGGCTGAAATGCGGCCCATTCCTGTGCCTGTCTGGCCTCAAGCTGATCTAACGCCTCGGCTTTGTTAGGCGGAATAATCTCGGTCTCGGGGATTTTGGATTTAGACATGCCTGCAGACTTATACCTTAAGGGGAGAAAGGGGAAGTCCGCAGGCATGAGCTCTTTCACCCTCAGGGTCAGGATGAAAGAGCGGGATAGGAAGTTTGACGGCCCACTACCGCCAAGCCTCCGTCAGGGATGGGTTAAGAGGCCAATGGCAGTTCAAAATTCAGCTGATCATTGGCGCGGGCATGCGCCAGAGAGCGGTGAACATTGGCCCGTCTGACCGATTGTTCATTGGCGGCTTTGCGCCAGGAGAATATCTTGGCCAGCGGGGAGCCGGATGGGACATACCACTGCTTTACAGAAGCGTCCCAACGCGCGCCCAGCTTCTTGGCCAGATCACGATCCTTATAGACCACATTGATATATTTCTTCGCCATGTTCTCTACCTCACACTATGCCCGGCCCCATGATATTGGGCAGGGTCACAAGGCTACCTTAGAAAGGATTCCTTAATTGAATTAGAACATAAGCAGAACATATGCCAATGTCAAGGCATATATTCCTAATTATTCAGAGAAGCTTAACGCCAGATCACGCCAATAGCGCGAGACACAAAAAGGCGAGCGTGCCCACTACCAGCGACCCAATCGTCTTGCGGCGATAGGCGGGGGCGAGCAGGCCCACAAACACGCCGCCGAAAATCACGCCCAGCAGGCCAAGCGCAACCAGCTTTTGATAGAGCTTAAACAGTTTCGGGCCGTGACCTTTATGCAGTTCCATCATTTTGCCCTGCAGGTCTGGCGTCACGCGTTTGACCGTGCCGTCAGATGTCAGCTCCAGATAGGTACGCGATGTCGGGCGCAGGTGAATTTTATCCGCGCCGCGCGATTTCACATATTCGAATTTATGATCAATCCCGGCATCCGCCAAAACTTTGCGCACATCGGCGTCGATGGTTTTGGATTTGAAATCCAGCGAGGCTGCGCCCGGGACATTTATAACTTCGACCGGGAAACTGCCCTTATTGCCGATCAGATAAAGCCCGCCAGAGACAGCGAGAAGGAAGAAGGCCGGGGCCAAAAAGCCCGCAAACAGCAAATGCAGCGTGACCAGAGTTGAACGTAGATTTTTCTTTGACATAAGGGTCTCCTATTTCATGCCGACCATAGCGGGGGGTGCCGCTTTTGGCGAGAGCTGGGATGCCACAGGCCAGGCACAATAGTCCGCTGCGTAATAGGCCGAGGGACGGTGATTTCCGGACAGGCCCGGCCCGCCAAAAGGCAGGCTGCTGGCCGCGCCCGTCGTGGGGCGGTTCCAGTTTAAAATGCCGGCTTTCATCTCGCTTTGGGCCTGCGCCCAGATATGTTCATCATCACAGACCAGCCCGCCCGCCAGGCCAAAGCGCGTATCATTGGCGCGGGCAAACGCCGCGTCCAAATTTCCGCTGCGGTAGATCTGCAAGAGCGGCCCGAATAATTCTTCATCGATGGAAACCGCTTTGGTCATGTCAATCAGGCCGGGTTTCACAAAGGCCCCTGTCTGCCCGAAACGTTCCAGCTCTGTGATGAGCTTGCCGCCGGAGGCCACAAGCGCGGTTTGGAAATCGACGGCGGCTTCGGCGGCTTCGGCTGAGACCAGCGGTCCCATAAAGACATTGTCTTCGCCCTGCCCGATTGTGACGTCTTCAATGCGCGCCATCAGCTCCGCGATAACCTGATCGCCAAACTCACCCGCCGGAACAATCAAACGCCGCGAACAGGAACAACGCTGCCCCGTCGTGATAAAGGCGCTCATAAAGGCAATGTCGGCGGCGGCCTGCACGTCGCAGGGCTCATGGATGATCAGCGGATTATTCCCGCCCATTTCCAGCGCCAGCATCACCTCCGGACGCCCGCCAAAATATTTATGGAAGAACGTTCCCGTCTTGGCCGATCCCGTAAATAACAGCCCGTCAATCTCGGCCTCCAGCAGCGCGCCGCCCGTTTCGCGACCGCCTTGGACAAGATTAAGCGCACCCTCCGGCAAGCCCGCCTTGGCGAAACAATCCATCATGATTTCGGCGACAGATGGCGTCAGCTCCGACGGCTTGAACACGACCGTGTTGCCCGCCAGCAAGCTCGGCACGATATGGCCATTGGGCAGATGCCCCGGAAAGTTAAACGGGCCAAGCACAGCCATGACGCCATGTGGCCGGTGGGAGAGGCTAAAGCCGTCCCCGGATTTATCACCGGTGCGTTCATGATAGGCATTAATAGAATGCCCGATTTTAGCCGCCATCGCCCCGGCTTCTGTCCGGGCCTCCCACATGGGTTTGCCCATATCATCGCTAATCGCTTTGGCGATCTGCTCTTTTTGCTCTGTCACCACCTCAGCATATCTTTTCAGGATTGCCTCACGGTCAGAGATATCTGTTCGCCGCCAGCTTTCAAACACTGACCGGCCTGTCGCCACAGTGGCATTGACCGCCTCTTCGTCTGCGGCCTGACCCTCCCAGACGATGTCACCCGTGGCCGGGTTTATGGATTGAAATGTCTCGCTCACATCATACTCTTTATTTTTTTCGCATCGATCCGACCATCGGCGATCCGGTTGAGAATAAGCGCCGCCAGTCCCGCCCGTTCAGACAGGCTGCTGACCACCATAAATTCCTCGGAGGAATGAATGCGCCCGCCGCGCACGCCTAATGTGTCAATATTCGGCGTGCCCGCCGCAAAGACATTATTGCCCTCGCACACCCCGCCCGTGTCATTGAAATTCAGCGTCAGGCCGAGCGCCTTGCCTGTGGCTTTGACCTTGGCAATTAATTCGTCCTGCGCGGCATTACGCGGCTTGGGCGGGCGGTAAAAACCGCCATGCACATGACCGTGAATGTCAGGCCGCTGGCAGGCCGCATCAAAGGCCGCCCGCACTTGCTTGTCTGCCCATTCCGCCGACGGCCCGTCGGGCGCGCGGCAGCCCATACGGCAGATACCCAGCTCCGGCACGATATTGACCGCCCCGCCCGCATCGATGGAGCCGACATTAAATGTTACGCCCTCGCGCTGCCCGTTCAGCGCCTCTACGCGCATGGCAAAATCCGCCGCCGCCATAATCGCAGAGCGGCCATCTTCGGGGTTACGGCCTGCATGCGCCGAGCGGCCATGAAACACAATATCATAAACCGCGCTGCCTTTACGCGCCCCGGCGAGGCTGCCATCCTCCATGGCGGGCTCAAAGGTCAGCCCGATATGCGCCTTTTTGGCCGCGTCCATGATCAGACTATTGGACGCAAAATTTCCTGTCTCCTCATCCGGCGACAAGACAACCGTATAGCCTAATCGGTGTTTCATCGGCCCGGCCTCAAACGCTTTCAGCGCTTCCAGCATCACCGTGATGCCGCCCTTCATATCCGCCAGACCCGGCCCGTTCAGCTTGCCGTCGCCGATATCTTGAATGGTCTCAAAGGTGCCCGCCGGAAAGACCGTGTCATAATGGCCCGTCATCACGACTTGCAGCGGCGCGCCGGGCCGTGCACTGGCCCGCATGACGGGGCCGGATTGAAAGCCCGACAGATCACCCTTATCCGTGACTTTTTCAATGGGATCGGTTTTAATTAATTCAACGACCGCCTCGGTTTCCTCAAAGGCCTTTACCAATAAAGGCGCGAATTTATTCAGTCCCTCTGCATTCCAACTGCCGGTATTCACCGCCGACCAGCCCGTCACGCGTTCCAGCATGAAATCCTGCTGCGCGCGGACATGTTTCAGCGCGTCCTGATCCGCCTCTGACAGCTCCCCTAATTTGATCTCATCGGCCTTCATGCGCCTGTCCTCTGGAAATCATAAAAGCTGCCAAGCTCCAGCAATTGGGTCAGCGCGTCAAGGGCCGTCCGTGTCTCGGTCAGAAATTTCGGGTCACCCAAATCTTCACGGGACAGGCGGTCGCGGTAATGGGTTTTCACCCACTCTTCCAGCCGCCCAATCTTCTCCAGGGTCATCATCACGCCGGAATGAATGGCCTGTTTTTGCGCCTCGCTGACCTGCACTCGCAAGCGCAGACAGGCGGGCCCGCCGCCATTGCTCATGCTCTGGCGCAAATCCATATAATGCGCCTCGTCAACCGGGTTGTCGCCTGCCAGACATTCATCGACAAAGGCCTTGGCGCTCACCGTTTCCTGGGCTTCCACCGGCAGGATCAAATTCATCGCACCATCCGGCCGCGTAATTAATTGAGAGTTGAACAAATAAGACCTAATCACATCCGGCAAGGCCATGTCTTTGCGCTTCGCCATCAAAAAGACCGGATCAAAACCCAGCGCCGCGCCCTTGGCCTTTACCTGATCCTCGAAGGCCGCCACATCAGCAAAGGCCGCCTCGTGGAAGAACACAACATTTTCATTGGTCACGCAAACGACATCATTATGAAACGCACCTGCGTCAATCGCCTCTGCTGATTGCGGCACATAAAGCGTTGCGTCTTGCGACAGCCCGTGGCTGCGCGCAACGGCCTGACTGGCCTGAAGGCTTTGCCGCGCCGGGAATTTCAAGTCCGGTTTCGGCCCCAAACCATCTTTGCCGTAGACAAAAAGTGACAGGCTTTTCTGCCCATGCCCGCCGGAGACGCGGTTATGATTGGCCGCGCCTTCATCGCCAAACAGGCCATTGGCAGGCAAAGGCTGATGGACTTTAAAATGGGCGTCATCGGCAAAGATGGTCGACAGCGCGACATAGCTCTGACGGGCCTCAAGCGATCTATGCGGCATAGCGACCAGGTTAGCTGGCGTGATATGCACGCGGCCGTCACCCGTATCCGCCCCGCTGGACACCGTGGCCGCATTGGCCGTCCACATGGCAGAGGCCGCCGATATATTGGCCACCATTTCAGGACTGTCCTGATAGGCGGCCTCTAAAACTTTGCCGTCCGAACCGCCATAACCGATCGCCCGCAAAGCCGGGATATACGGCCGCTCATGCGGCGGCAATAACCCCTGAGTCAGCCCCAAATCCATGAGGCGCCGCATCTTGCCCAAACCCTGTAAAGCCGCAGCGCGGGGATTGGACACACGGCCGCGATTCTTGTCAGAAGCGAGATTGCCATGAGACAGCCCGGCATAATTATGGCTCGGCCCCACCAGGCCGTCAAAATTGATCTCCACGCTCATGATTTGTCTTTCTGCGCCTGCCTGCGGCGATCCTCTGCCAAGGATACAAACAGCTCATCGCCCAATAGATTTGCAATCTCCGCCCCGGCGGTTTTACTGGGCGGATAGGCCGGGCCAAGGGCGGCGCGATATGCCCCGCGCTTTCCGGTGAAATGCAAATATTTTTGATCGCTGCTATCGCAATTAAATGTCTCGGCCCGAAATTTTGTCCGAGCGATTAATGTCTTATCGGCTTTGCAATCAATCGCCGGGCCGCCATCAAAAATATCGCATAAATCCGTTGTCTCAAAGCCCGCACTTTGCAGCAATCCCATCGCTCCGGCGGAGAGATCATGCGGCCGCCCCGCACAGTGATTAACCGTCTCCGGCAAGAGATTGAGCATGATCGGCAGGCTCGGTAACAGCTCTATAATAAAGCGGCCATCAATCGCGGATAGACGGTCGGCGATATCGAAATCGGTTTGAATAAATTTTGAGGTCAGATGCTCCCAGAAAGGCGAGCGGCCCTCTGCGTCAACCCAGCCGCGAATATCGGCCATAAGGCGGTCTTCGAAAAGCCCGCGATGCGCCTCGATAAAGCCCAGTCGTCCCAAGGACAATAACCGCGCGACGCCTTTGCCCCGCGCGTCGGGCGCGATGAAAATCGAGGCCAGTTCTGTGTAGTCATCAAAATCCGTCGTCAGCTGCAAAGTATCATATTTGACCGACAAATCCCGCACGCTGGAGCGCCGCGCATGGCGGGAGCGTTTGAAAGAATAAAAAGGGCGCTCGAGCCCTAATTTCGGAATAATGCCGGACATGCCCATAATTTTACCGTCCCGTTCGACAACAAATAAGACACGGTTGGCGCTAGGGTCTCCGGTCAGGAAACCTTCGCTTTGTTCAAGATAATCCGCCACACCCTTTTTGGTGCTCGGCACAGTTGTCAAACCGGCATCAGCGCTGGCCGTAATCGCGGCAATGGCAGAGCAATCATCGGATGTTGCGACACGGAAAATATCCACGTTTAGCAATCCTAATCTGGGCCGCCCATGAAACCGGGCGGGAGATCGAAGGTAAGCCGCCGCTTCTTGCGCCAGCAGTCACCATCCAAGCCAAGCCATAGAAAATGCCGCCCGCAAATGCAAGAGGGCGAAAAGCAATATCGCCCCCTCATCCGTCACTTCGTGACACCCTCTCCCTCAAGGGAGAAGGGGAGAACTAACATAATCCTCGCTTATCCGAGCAATCAGGCCCCACCACCCCGCTCATCCCAGCCCCCACCTTCGTGAGGATAAACTCCGGCTGGTATCCACGCTGATTGACCCTTCGAGACGCCGCCCTATGGCGGCTCCTCAGGGTGAGTAAATTACTTTACTATTATCACTCCCTCATCCTGAGGCTTGTTGCCTCTGTGAGGCAACAAGGGACTCGAAGGATTGGATGCGGGATAATCCCCGCTTTCGGCGACTCTAGGTCTTTGAAACCATGCCTTTGTGCATTTTCTAATCCCCGCTTTGAAATCCTGTGTCACCCTTAGAGGGTGAAAGAAGACGGACATATCACATCTGACTCTGCGTCCCTCAGCACGGCGGATTACGCCTCGGCTTTGATGGGTACGTTGATCATGGTCTATCTGCGCCTGATGAACCGGGCGATGCCGGAAATGAAATTGGTGCTGCGCTACGCCCAGCGCATGCAGCGTATGACGCGGCGCATGGCGCGGCATATTTATAATCTACGTCAGTATGAACGGCGAGAGCTCTTGCGTCATGATCCCAATATCCGCCGCCGCGTGCATGATGATCTGGGCGGGAAAATGGCTATGGTGCAATGGGAGCGGCGCAGGCGCGAGGCCAAGGTCACGCTGTCTGCCGCGAGAGCCACAGACCCTTACCCCGAAGCCCCTAGGCCGAGTTTTGATCGACCCGCGAAACAATATCCCCGTAAGACGCCCTGTAAATGGAAACCCAAGACAGACCGCTTTGGGCATTACAGATTGGCGGTTATCAAGACGGGGAAACTGGAGAATAAGCCAAAACGGACAAAGCCGAAAAAAACAGACGTCACACGACGATACGAAATGCGCTTGTTGCCACTCGAAGTCACACCTGATGAACTCCGACCCACCCATAGATTCAGCAGCGGCTATTCCCCGCCGCCGAATGAAAGCGCATTATCCAGTGGCCATCACCCCCCGATAGACAGACCGCCGATTCACTAACCCCCTCTCCCATGGGGAGAGGGTGCCCGAAGGGTGGGTGAGGGGCTCCAAGCCTCGATAGGATATTATGACTCTCGGGATTAGATCCCCTCATCCGTCGCCCGCTCATCCCTGCGCAGGCAGGGACGCGACACCTTCTCCCTATAGGAGAAGGAGAAGAAACGCCCTTCTGCGTATCGGCAAAATAATCAGCTATTTGACAGTGTGAATATGCGAAGGCTTGAACACCAGCCGTCAAAGGCCACTATTCGTCTGTTGTCTGACTTTGCTCCAGGGCGGATTGGGCTAGGGCGGTGAAGCCGCTTTGATCTGAGATTTGGGAGATCATCTCCGGATTGTCTGCAAAGACCTCCCGCATGGTTTTATGGTCGCGGATCGCGCCCTGTATGTCGCCCAGCACAATGCGGGAGCGGATGAGGCGCGCCCAGCCATCGGGATTGTCCGGATCGGATTTCAGGCGTTCGGCCAGCCCTTCGACCATAGCGATGACGTCAGGCGGCGTAGCGGTCGGGTGTTGCAATTGGTGATGGGCCGGGTCCGACATTTCGGGCGCGCCGATGAGTTTGTAAGTGCCCAGAACCGCCCCGACAAAAAGGAGCATAAAGGCGGTGACCATCATTTTCGCGTCGCGTGTTTTGGCGGGCAGCAAAGGCCGCGTCAGGATCAGCGCGCAGATGATGGCTGCGAATAAGGCGAGCCACCAGATCATGAGGCCTCACCCCGGCGGCCCGTGCGAATAAACCAGACGCCCCCGCCGATCAGGAGCACAAATGGCAGAAACCAGAGGGCATAGGTATTACCCTGAACAGGCGGTTTCAGCAGGACATAATCCCCGTAACGTTCCTGCATATAGGCGATGACCTCGGCGTCACTGTCCCCGGCCTTCAGGCGGTCGCGCACCAGCTTGCGCATATCGGCGGCGAGCGGCGCGTCACTGTCGTCAATGCTTTGGTTCTGGCAGACCACACAGCGCAGGGATTGACTGACTTTGCGGGCGCGGGTCTCAATATCTGCCTCCTGCGCCATGGCAGGCGGGCTGATCATCAACATCAGAAACAAGAGAAGATATCTCATGGCTCCGTCTCTAGCCGCTTTATCAGAGGTTTCAAAGTGCCGGTCCATTCCGATGAGGAGATAACCCCGCTATGTTTATAGCGTATCCGCCCCGTCTTATCTGTGATGAAGCTCTCCGGCGCGCCGACTACGCCCAGCGGAATGGCGAGCACACTTTCAGGGTCGAAGATAATCACGTCATAGGGGTCGCCGCGTTTGGCAAGCCAATCCTGACCCTTGGCGCGATCATCGCGCCAGTTGATTCCGACCATGCGGATGGTCTCATTTCCGGCTATGTCCATCAGCACGGGATGTTCGACATTGCAGGACACACACCAGGACCCGAACACATTGATCAGGCTGACCTGCCCTTTCAAAAGTTCGGGGGTGAGCATGGCGTTTGGATCGTTCAGTTCGGTGAGGCTGAAATCCGGAAAGGGCTGATCGATGATGACGCTTTCCAGTTTTCGCGGGTCGCGGGTCAGGGCGATGGCAAAGGCTATGCCGATCGCCAGAAATATCAGGATGGGCAGGAAGCGTTTCATGCGGCCTCCTCCCGCCGCCTGAGCAGAGAGACAAACCCGCCCAACGCCATCAATATTGCGCCAAACCATATCCAGGTCACAAGGGGCTGATAATGGGCGCGAAGGATATAGCCTTCCTGCGGGGTGCCCTCGCCAATGGCGGCGAACAGAGTCACAGCCGGGGAAAAATGAAATCCGGCCTCGGTCGTTACCATGTTGCGGACAGGGTAGAAACGCTGCGATGTGGTCAGGGTTTTGACGGGTTTTTCAGCCTTGGTAATGACAACAGGCGCGCGGAGAAATTCGTAATTATCCTGCCGCCCGCCTTCAGGCTGTCCCAAGGTAAACTCATAGCCCGCAACCGTCAGCGCCTCGCCGGGTTTGACACGACCAATCGTGTCCTGGCTCCAGACAGACATGGTCACCGCGCCCAAGGTGAAAATCGCAAGCCCCATATGCGCCAGGACAAATCCCCAAAACTGTGCCGGCTGTTTGCGCGCCAGCCTTGCCGAATGGGCCTGGGTTTTTTCATTCCAGCGCAGACGTTTGGAAATGATGTGAACCACGCTCTTCGCCAGATATATTCCGAGCGCCAGTCCAAAAGCTCCGAGCAGATTTATATCAGCGACAAAGGCTGCGGCCAGAATGACAAGAAAGATCATCAGGGCTTTGTAACCCAAGGATTTCAATTGCCCCCAATGGCCCCGGCTCCAGCTAAGCAAGGGGGCGGCCCCCATAAAGATAATCAAAACCGCCATAATGGGCGCGAAGGTCAGATCGAAATAAGGGGCGCCGACGGAAATTTTATTCCGGCTGATGGCTTCGATGAAAACCGGATAAAACGTGCCCAGAAAGACCGTCAGCGTGGCAACGGCCAGCAATATGTTATTCAGCACCAGCCCCCCATCCTTTGACAGGCGGTTAAATCCGCTTTGCGAGAACAGGGTCTTGGCGCGTATGGCATAAAGCGTCAGCGCCCCGCCCGTGGCCAGACCCAGCAGCGCCAGCAAATAAACTCCGCGCTGCGGGTCAACCGCGAAGGCATGGACACTGACCAATATGCCCGAACGCACGACGAAGGTGCCAATCAGGGACAGCGAAAAGGCAGTGATCGCCAGCAGGACTGTCCAATGGGCCAGAGAGGGTCGGCGCTCCAGCACCATGATTGAATGGATCAGGGCCGTGCCGATCAGCCACGGCATGAAAGATACATTTTCAACCGGATCCCACATCCACCAGCCACCCCAGCCAAGCTCGTAATAGGCCCAAATCGAGCCCATGGTAATGCCCAGCGTCAAAAAGCTCCAGGCCGCCAATGTCCACGGCCGCAGCCAGCCGGCGAAATCTTTATCCACCTTGCCAAGGATCAAAGCAGCGATCGACATGGAGAAAGCCAATGAGAAGCCGACATAGCCGACATATAAAAGCGGGGGGTGAATGGCGAGACCGGGGTCTTGCAGCAGCGGGTTTAACCCCTGCCCGTCCACAGGCACCGGGTTTAAACGCTCAAACGGATTGGAAGTGAAAAGGATGAAGCTTAAAAAACCTACGCCCAACGCGCCCTGCACGGCGAGCGTTATCGCCCGGAACTTATCCGGCAAGGCCCCTGACCGCATGGCAAAGAGCGCGCCAAATCCGGAGAGCATCACCATCCAGAGCAAAATGGAGCCCTCATGATTTCCCCATACTCCGGAAATTTTATAAAGCAGCGGCTTGGCGCTATGGCTGTGGCTGGCGGCCAGCTTGACCGAGAAATCACTGCCGACAAAAACAAGGGTCAAAGCAAAAAAAGAAAGTCCCAACAATACGCCTTGGAGTTTGGCGGCCGGGACAGAAAACTTTGTCAAAGACAGCTTATCGCGGTAAACACCAATAAGCGGCACGACGGTCTGCGCGCCTGCAACAAAAAGAGCCATGATAAGGGCAATATGTCCAAGCTCGGCAATCATCGCCGTGCCATAACACAGATCAGCGTAAGCGCAATTGCAGCAAGGTCGCATTGCAAAAAATGACAGTTCTGATAAGGAGTCCATTATGAAAATTCACAATAGATTTATTTCGGCTTTTGCAACTCTGCTCATGATTGCTGCGTCATGGATGATTTCCGGCAGCGCTTTTGCGCAGATGGTCGATGCAGATCGCGCCCAAAATCATGTGCGTTTGGAAATCCTGTTCAGTGAAGACATGGCCAGGCGGGCCAATGGGAAATCCAAGGGCGGGCATTCGAATTTGAAAGCAGGCGCCCGTTTTGCCTACATCACCGATTTCTATGGTGAAGCGCCCTTATTGGATTTAGCGAAAAATCTTCGGTCTGATTTAACCGAAGCGCTGAGTGAGAAGAATATCGGGATCGATCCAAAGTCTGAGAATGTCTTATGGGTGACGATAGTCGATGCCGTCCCAAATGAGTGGACAATCAATCAAATTAAACGGCTAGGCGTCGCCGGACGCGCAACCGGCATCGGAGGCGCAGCGATTGTCGGGCAATATTATGATAAAAATTCGGCGGACAAACCTCTTACCATACCGCATAAATATTACAGCACTGAAGCCGATGATATGGCCCGGGGCTGGCGGGATGCTGAGCGCTCTATCTCAGCTTTCTCGAAGAAAACCGCCCATATTCTAGCCGAGAGAATGTCTGAGTAGAAACTGTCAGACTTGGCAAGGTTGCTTCCTTACCCGAGAAGGTTCCAAATTGGGCCGCCGGTACTGACGGTCCATTTCAGCCAATACAAGCCCAAAATACCGACCAGAAACGCCATGTCGAGCCCACCTAAAGGCGGGATAATATTGCGGAGGGGGCTTAGGATCGGCTCAACGATGCGGCGCACAATATCATATATTTGCGCTGCGGCGGCATTGCGAAGATTGATCACGTTAAACGCCAAGAGCCAGCTGAAGATCATGTAAACGATCATGACAAATATCAACAGACCAATGATCGGGCCCACAAAATAGAAAAGGAGAGACTGTAAAATACTCATGAAATTGCCCTTTGATGCGTCATTCTCTCCGTCACATTTAGGCAGGACTGTGGCGACCCGCAAGCGTAATTCGGCTAAACTAAGGCAGTTATCGGTCAAAACCCTGCCATATTGCGATCCTAAGAGAACTGTATCGCAGGAGAAGAAAGGGTTGAGACGATGCAACGAATGAGTTTAGTAAAAGAACGTACATATTCACCACGCCGGGCTGGAGAAAAATCCATGGCAAAAATTTACCTTGTCGATGATGACGAGAATATCCTGACATCGGTTTCGATGTTTCTGGAGGGTGAAGGCTATGAGGTGCGTAAATTCCATGACGGGGTCAGCGCGCTGGAAGCTCTGAAAGCTTCGCCTCCTGATTTGGCTGTCTTTGACGTTAAGATGCCGCGCATGGATGGTTTGGAGTTGCTACGCCGTCTACGCCAGACATCCAACCTGCCGGTTATATTTCTGACTTCTAAAGATGATGAATTTGACGAGGCCATTGGCTTTAACATGGGTGCGGATGATTACATCACCAAGCCGTTTTCCCAGCGTCTTTTGGGCGAACGCATCAAAGCGGTATTGCGCCGGGCGAATCTAACATCAATTGAGATGCCTGTCCCGCAGGAAGGGGATGATAAAGTTATCCGCCGGGGCAAATTGCTTTTGGATCCGAACCGTCACGCCTGTTCATGGGATGGCAGCCCGGTGCGTTTGACCGTGACAGAGTTTCTTATTCTGGAATCACTGGCCCGCCGTCCAGGTTATGTCAAATCCCGCGATCAGCTGATGGACGCTGCCTATGACGACCAAGTATATGTCGATGACCGTACAATTGACTCGCACATAAAACGCTTGCGGAAAAAATTCCGTAAGACAGATAAGAGTTTCGATGGTATCGAGACCCTCTATGGCGTCGGATACAAATATAAAGAAGCGTAAAGCGTCTCAAACTGGACAAGGCCGGACCAGGATCCGCGACCGCAGACGCGGCGCGCGGAGGGCCTTGTTAAGGTCGCGCCTGACGCGGAATATTTTCCTGTCCAATCTGATTGGCCTGTTAATCCTGATCGGCGGATCATTAGCGATGAACCGTTTTGAAAGCGGGCTGATTGACGCCAAGGTTGATAATCTAAGCTCTTTGGCGAACACGATAACAACCGTGATCGGTGAACAGGCCACAGGCTATGGCGGCTTGGCTGAACTTGACTTAGAAGGTGCACGTCAGGTCTTGCGCGGGGTCAATGTCCCCGAAGGATGGCGCGTCAGGCTGCATGATGATGCCGGACAAACTGTTTTGGATACAGAAACCCTGTCCGATGCAATTTCGATGTCCACGCTCGACCCTATCATTCCCGAATTGCCGGAGCCCAGTTGGCAGGAAGTCTGGAAGGAACGCAGCAGCACATGGATCACTGAGACGACCCATAATCTGCCCTGGCGAAAGCGAAAGCGAAACGCCTGGCGGCGTGACCTCAAAGCGGATGTGCGACAGGCCTTGGAGGGGGAGCCATCTCAAGGCCCGCGTTTTGATGATGAGGATAATTTGATCGTCACAGTTTCGCAGCCCGTCAGGCGGGTGCAACAAATTTTGGGCGTCGTAACCGTCGAAAGCAATGATGTCGGCAATATTGTCAACGCCGAGCGCCGGGCACTAGCTCCAATTATCGGACTGGCCTTTCTGGCGACCTTATTGTCGTCACTGGCGCTGACATTATTTATCACAATGCCCATGCGGCGACTGGCCCGGGCGGCGGAAATTGTGACCCGCTCATCTGACAAACGAGACGCTATCCCGGATTTATCCAAGCGCCGGGATGAAATCGGAGACTTGTCGGCGGTCATGCGAGATATGACTCAGGGTTTATACTCGCGTATTGATGATATAGCGAATTTTGCCGCCGATGTGGCTCATGAAATCAAAAACCCCTTGACCAGCCTCCGCTCAGCCTCTGACACTTTGCGAGTCGCCAAGACAGAAGAACAGCGCGGGAAACTCATCGATATCATCCAGCAGGACGTATCCCGTATGGATCGTTTGATCACGGATATTTCCAAAGCCTCTAAGGTCGATGCCAATTTGGCCCGCGAGACAGCGCAGACTTTGGATGTGGCGGAAATCCTCCATAATATTACCGAGTTTTATGCCCAAACCCAGAATGAAGATGCACCGCAAGTGGTCAATCAATGCCGCTTTGAAAATGACGAACCTGTCTTTATCCGGGCCTTTGAAACCCCTTTTGCTCAGGTCTTACGAAATCTCATAGATAATGCGCTGACATTCTCGCCGCCGGGGGGCGACGTCAGGCTGGATAGCCATGTGAGAAATGGCCGGGTCATTATAACCGTCGAAGATCAGGGCCCTGGTATACCCGAAGGAAGTTTGGAAACCGTTTTTGAACGGTTTTACACACAGCGGCCAAAAGGGGCTGAATTCGGTTCTCACTCGGGCTTGGGACTAGCGATTTGCCGGCAAATTATCACGGCTCATAAGGGACAAATACATGCGGAAAACCGCCTCTCTGAGAACGGTGAGGTCGAAGGGGCCCGTTTCGTTGTCAATGTGCCCCGGCAAACTGCGGGGGACAATTCCAAGGCTACGAAAAAAGGTAAGAGAAAACGCCGTTAGAGCCTAAAGTTTTCGCTTTTCAATTCTAATATTTTTTGTTTAGGTGCGTGTTCTGCTTTGGAGAATGCCTTGATAGGTCTCGTGATTGTAACCCATGGTGAGCTGGCAACAGAATTGCGCCGCGCCACCGAACATGTTGTCGGCCCTCAGGATGCAATGGCCACGATTTGCATTGGTCCGGATGATGATATGGAACGCCGCCGTGATGACATACGGGCGGCTGTTGAATCCGTCGAGCAAGGCAAAGGCGTGATCATCTTTACGGATATGTTCGGCGGAACGCCGTCTAATCTGTCGATTTCCATGCTCAGGGAGGGCAAAATCGAAGTGGTCGCAGGGGTGAACCTGCCGATGTTGATTAAGTTGATTGAGGCCCGTGAAACCGCCAGCCTGGAAGAGGCTGCCGAGAAAGCCAAAGACGCGGGACAGCGCTATATTGCGATTGCATCCAAAATTTTGGCGGGCGAAACTTGAGCGAAACCGTCACAGCGACCGTGACCCTTCAAAATAAACGCGGGCTGCATGCTCGTGCCTCCAATAAGTTTATGGAATGCGTCAGCCAATATGACGCCCAGGTCTTGGTTCGTAGCCATAATGATGTCTGCGCTGAAACAGTCGTTGCCGACTCCGTGATGGAATTACTTTTGCTGGGTTCGGCCTGCGGTGAAAGCATCACAATATCTGCCACCGGCAATCAGGCCAACATCGTCATTGAAGCGCTTGTCGCCTTGGTCGAAAACAAATTCGGAGAAGACGAATGAGAGCCCTGTTTTTGATCAGCGCATTTTTGATGTGCTCTTGTTCCACTAACAAACCCTTTTATCCAAAAAGCGAATATCCGCCTGACCCATGGGTTAAAGGCTATGCCCAGGAGGATGATTGCCTAGGCGGAGAAAAACTCGCGGCAGTGAAATTTGACATGCCGAACTATCCACGCGGCGCTTATAGGTCCGGCCGGCAAGGCTGGGTGATTGTTCGTCTGGACGTCACAGCCGCCGGATTAACAGAAAATATCGATGTGGACAGATCCGTCCCCGAAGGCATGTTTGAAGGCGCGGCGGTCAAAGCCGTAAAAGAATGGCGTTTCCGCCCGCCCCAAGACGGGCCTCTGCAAAATTGCCGGGTCTTGTTACGGTTTAGGGCCGGAACGGTTACGCTGGGGTCGGGCAGCTAGTTCGACACCCTAGTCAAACTCTGTTCATCTTGAATTCCTTAATTTACCTGAAATAACTCTTACCGTATAATATTGCGAATTTCCGCAAGGAGTGGGGTGAAACCATGGCCAAGAGAAAATATTTTGGGACTGACGGCGTACGGGGCCGCGCCAATGAAAAGAAAATGACGCCCGCCAAAGTCATGCGTTTGGGTCAAGCGGCAGGGCGCTATTTCAGGGCGACCCACGCCCGGCGCCCCAGCGTTATCATTGGCAAGGACACACGTTTGTCAGGTTACATGATTGAACCGGCCTTGGTGGCGGGGTTCACATCCGTGGGCATGGACGTGAAATTAACCGGCCCACTGCCGACTTCCGGCGTCTCATTGCTGACCCGAACCTTGCGCGCGGATATGGGCGTGATGA
>JAHDHS010000026.1:18887-34562 GCA_020631215.1 Hellea sp.
ACTTCCGGCGTCTCATTGCTGACCCGAACCTTGCGCGCGGATATGGGCGTGATGATCACGGCATCTCACAATAAGTCCCAAGATAATGGGATCAAATTCTTTGGCCCGGATGGCCGGAAACTATCCGATGAAGCCGAAATGGCTATTGAAGCCTATCTTGAAGAAGACACGCGCGGCCTTGCGGCAGCCGAAGACCTTGGGCGCGTCAAGCGATATGAAGACATGCAAGCCCGTTATATTGAAAAAGTCAAAGCCTCTTTCCCGCGCCGTATGCGTCTTGAAGGGCTTAAAATCGTGATCGATTGTGCCAATGGCGCAGGATACCGCACCGCACCGGATGTATTATGGGAATTGGGAGCCGATGAAGTTATCCCAATCGGCGTCAATCCGGATGGGTTTAATATCAACGAAAATTGCGGCTCCACGCATACGGATTTGATGTCCAAAACTGTTGTCGAAAGCGGGGCCGATTTGGGCATTGCTTTGGACGGCGATGCGGACCGGCTTATCATGTGTGATGAGAAAGGCCGCGTCATTGACGGGGACCAATTACTGGCTTTGATCGCCACGGGATGGCATGAAAAACGCCTATTGGCGAAACCCGGCATTGTCGCAACCGTCATGTCCAATCTAGGGCTTGAACGTTACATGCATGATCAAAAATTAGAGCTTATACGAACCGCTGTTGGTGATCGGCATGTGGCGGCCCGCATGAGGGCGGATGGATATAATGTCGGCGGAGAACAATCCGGACATATCTTAATGACCGATTTCACCCCGACCGGTGACGGAACTGTGGCCGCCGTTCAGGTTTTAGCCGAATTGATCAGAGCCCAGCGTCCGGCCAGTGAAATGCTGAACTTATTCGAACCCGTCCCGCAATTGCTGAAAAATGTGCGTTATGCGGGCGAGTCGCCACTGGAAATGCGCGAAGTCCAAGATGCCATTAAAGATGCCGATGCCGCCTTTGGAAATTCAGGCCGCGTTCTGGTCAGAGCCTCTGGCACTGAACCGCTCATCCGCGTCATGGCGGAAGGTGACGACCCTGCGAAAGTTGAAAAAATCACGGATGATCTAGTGTCTCTGATTGCGAAAATAGCGGCTTAGAACCGCCGCGTTCCAGAATCATCCCTTTTCACAAGCGGTGCAAAGCGTTATGCCGAATCGCGTGTAAGCAGAACAATCTGTTTTTAAAAATTCTTCGGCCTGTCCGGGCGAATTGAAGGGAAAGCCATCGTGATGCCAGAAAATCTGGATACACAATTTTGGATAACCCTCGGCGCCATTGTCATGGCGGTTGTTGCAAGTCTTATCGCTTTACGCGCCCTGGCACGGCAAGGACAAGCCGGTCACCGCTGGAAAGATAAATCTGCCAATCTGGATCAACAGATTGGATATTATGATGCCATCTTTGGAACCTATCCGGGCCTGATATTGGTTTGGGAAGGTACAGCACCGGATCCCGATTCTGATTGGGGCCAGCCCCGCGTGCTTGGTAGTCCGGCCGCCCTCGCCTCCATGCTGCGGTTTGCCGAACCAGGGGGCAGCAAAGACACGGCAAAACGCGTCTTAAACGGTCTGGCTGATTTAAATACAATATCAGAGACGCCCGAGAACAAAACATTGCGGAATTACATTGCGCAATTACGGCAGGACGGCGAGCCTTTTTCAATTTCCGTTATCTTGCCCGAAGGCAATGTGATTGAGGTCGACGGCCGTGTTGCCGGGCGGCAAGTCGTCCTGTGGTTCGAAGATGCCTCCATCCGCGGCGAAGATGAAAGAACGGCCATTTCAAGATTTGAAACCAGCCGGATTACAGCCGAAGTCGATCCCGTTGCCTTTATTGAAATGATGAGCCGCGCGCCCTATCCCTTTTGGCGTATGAGCAGTAGCGGGGCTCTAAATTGGGTCAATTCCGCCTATGTGGATGCTGTGAAAGCGTCCAATATGCGTGAAGTTCTGACCAAACAGATTTTTCTGGATGACAAATCGGCCAGTCAGGCCAAGCTGGTTTTGCAGTCCGGAGAAAAAATTGAAGATGCGCGCAATATTGTTATCGGGGGTGAAAACAAGGCGACCGCTATTTCCTTATTCCCAGTCAGCGGCGGTGTGGCCGGGATTGCCATGGACGCAAGTGAGCGTGTCGAATTAAAACAAGCGCTGGATCAGCAAATAAGGGCTCATGACGAACTTTTAAATTCCATGGACGAAGCCGTGGTCATATTTGGCCCCGATCAAAAAATGCGCTTTCACAATGATGCTTTTGAGAAATTCTTTGCCCTTGATGAAGCCTGGTTTAAAGACTCCCCCGGCCATGGATTGTGGCTGGACAGTTTACGCGAGAGGGATTTACTGCCCCCCAAAGCGGATTATCAGAACTGGAAATCGGCAGAGTTAAACCTGTACACTGAATGGCCGGATGAAATGCCGGATGAATTGTGGGCTTTGCCCGATGGCCGCACATTACGCTTGGTCAGAATGAGAGACCCGCAAGGCGGTATATCTTTGATGTTCTCAGATATGACGGATGCCATCACCCTAAAAGGTCAATTAGGCACGCTTATCAATGTGCAAGGCGCAACGCTTGACCGCCTGTCCGAAGGCATTGCTGTTTTTGGAACGGATGGACGTTTGAAGATTCACAATGACGCCTTTGCGCGTATGTGGGAATTACGTGACGATATTCTGAAAGACAATCCACGCTTTTCCGAATTGATCGAGGCATGTCTGCCCTTATTCCATGATGCCGATTTTTGGACGGAGCTAAAAGGACGCGTGACAGACCCGAACCCGGAAGTCAGGCGGCAGGTCGAAGGCGAAATCCGCCGATCTGATGATCGTATGCTAACATGGCTGTCCAAGCCCTTGCCTGACGGCGCAACGCTCATCGCATGGGATGATGTCACATCTGCCCGTCGGGCAGAAGCCGCCTTGATCGAACGCGCCGAGGCTTTGGAGGAAGCGGACCGATTGAAATCGGAATTCGTCGGTCATGTCAGCTATCAACTGCGAACGCCGCTAACGACCATTTCAGGCTATGCTGATTTTCTACAAAATGGCGGGGCGGGTGAGATGAATGACAAGCAAAGCGAATATGTCTTTGCTATTCAAAGCGCCTCAGAAGATCTGGCCAAAGTCATTGACGATATTTTGGATATTGCAGCCATCGAAGCCAATGTTCTCGATCTCGATCTTGGCGACGTCGATGTTTATGATATGCTCAACCACGCTTTGGATTATGTCGCGACCAAAGCCGAGGATACGAAGATCGCTCTGTCGCTGTCATGCGATAAAGATATCGGCGTTATTCGCGCAGATGAAACACGGTTAAAGCAAGTCGTCTATAATTTGCTGTCTAATGCATTGCGCTTCACGAAACCCGGCGGCGTGATCGAATTGGGCGGCGAATCTGTGGCAAGTGGCGGCGTGAAAATCTGGGTTAAGGATGATGGCGTAGGAATTCCGTCCGACAAGCAAGGCCAGGTATTTCAGAGCTTTGAAAGCAGCCGCGGCGGCGCTGGTTTGGGGCTGGCTTTGGTGCAAAGATTTGTCGAGCGCCATGGCGGCTGGGTGGAGCTGGAAAGCGCCGAGGGCGAAGGGACACATGTCATATGCTACCTGCCACAACAGGCTGCATCAGGCGCAGGTCACCCGGAACTGTTTGATCAAGCCGGTTAGGTTACTGCTCTTCCGGCGTGGTGACTTTGATCCCGTCAAGTTCATCGCTCATCAGGATTTGACAGGATAGGCGGGAGTTGTCCTGGACCTCTTCGGCAAAATCGAGCATAGAGTCTTCCATATCATCTTTGTCTTTCAACTTGCCCATCCAGGCCTCATCGACATAAACATGACAGGTTGCGCAAGCGCAGGCCCCGCCGCAATCCGCGTCAATCCCTGGGATCATATTTTGTACCGCCGCCTCCATGATGGAAACGCCCGCTTTGGCGTCAACTTCACGGGTTGTACCGGCATGATCCGTAAAAAGAATTTTTGGCATGTTTATTCCATTCCTGCGTGTTTGCCTTGTATCTAAGGGCTTGTCACAATTTTGCAAGTCGCTATCACAAGGGCTGTGACAAACTATCCTCTCAAAGATGAAGCCGCCACCATGGCCTTTGGCGCGCAGCTTGCGCGGCTGTTAAGGCCCGGTGATTGCGTGGCTTTGAAGGGGGATTTAGGGGCAGGGAAAACCACCTTGGTGCGCGGACTGATCCAAAGCCTGTTGGGGGATGTTGATGTGCCCTCCCCGACCTATACTCTGGTCCAGACATATGACTTACCGGATTATGATTTATGGCATTGTGACCTTTACCGACTTGAGAACCCGAATGATGCCTATGAGCTTGGCTTAATCGACATCATGGATGAGGCTGTCTGCCTGATTGAGTGGCCGGATCGTTTGGGCGATTTGATGCCGCCAGATGCTAAAGAGATAATGCTTGAGTTTGACGGAGACTGCCGCATCGCAAAATTATCCGGCTTCGGAGATATTCATGACCCGGCGTGAAACCGAGATAACCCGTTTTTTAAAACAAGCCGGCTGGGCCAAAGCGGAGCGCAGCCCCGTACCTGGCGACGCCTCGACGCGGCGCTATGAACGGCTTGTGCTCAACGGAAAACACGCCGTACTGATGGACGCCCCAAAAGGCGAGGAAAGCCCGGCTGAGCCTGAAGGGGCTAGCATAGAAGATCGAAAGAAGCTGGGTTATAATGCGATCGCGCGGCTGGCGGGACCCAATATTGAGGCCTTTGCCTGCTTGGCGAATGAGCTACATATCCGGGGGTTCTCGGCGCCGGATATATATGCCGCCGATTTAGATGCAGGGATTTTACTGCTCGAAGATTTTGGCCGGAGCGTCTATGCCAAAGTCATCACTGATACCCCGTCATCGGAACAGCAGATTTATGAAGCTGCAATCGATACATTGGCTGCGATCTACCGGGCCAGCTTTCCGGAAGTCATGACATATCGTGCCGCAAAATGGCGTATCCGGCACTACGACCAGACAGCCTTAACCGCCGAAGCGGATTTGTTCCTAGACTGGTATGCCAAGGACTTGAACCGCGCCGTCACCGATAAAGCCCGGCAGGCTTGGTACGGGATTTGGCAAGAGGCTTTTACGGCCCTTGAGGTTCATGCCAGCGGTCTGGCTTTGCGGGATTTTCATGCCGAAAATTTATTCTGGCTGCCTGAGAGAGAGGGCTGCGCGAATGTGGGACTGATCGATTTCCAGGATGCATTGTTTGTGCACCCCGCTTATGATCTGGTGTCATTCATCGAAGACGCCCGCCGTGATGTGTCTGCTGAACTATCCGAACCTCTGCAAATGAAATTTTGTGATAAGGCGGGGATTAACTACGACAACAGTTTCAAAGCCGCTTATTCCGTCATGGGCGCGCAAAGAAATGCGAAGATATTGGGTATCTTTGTCCGGCTCGCCGAACGTGACGGCAAGCCTCATTACAGGCAGCTTATCCCCAGAGTGAAGGCGCATTTCCAAAACAATCTCAATCACTCACATTTGGCCCCGCTTAAGGATTGGATTGCAGCGCATGTTCCAGAGGCGCTGGCATGATCAAAACAGCGATGATAATGGCGGCGGGGCATGGCACGCGGATGCGGCCTCTGACAAATGACCGTTCTAAAGCCATGGTCGAAGTGGGCGGTAAGCCCCTGATAGATCATATGCTGGACAGGCTTTCCAAAATTGGCGTGGAGCGTGCGGTCGTGAATGTTCATGCCCATGCAGATCATCTTGAAAACCATCTTAACCGCCGCAAAATCGGGCCGGAGATAATTATTTCTGATGAACGGCAGGCCCTGCTGGAAACCGGCGGCGGACTCGTCAACGCTTTGCCTCTGCTTGGCGAAGACCCCGTTTTAATCTGTAACATCGATGCCATCTGGGTTGATTTTACGCCTGTTCTGGAGGGCCTTTTGAAAGCTTGGAACCCCGCCATCATGGACGAATTATTTCTACTCGCCCGGCGGGATGCCTCGCTCGGATATGCAGGCTCGGGAGATTTCGATATGGCAGATGGCGGCCGCCTGACCCGCCGCAAAGGCGACACGGCCGATCATATCTATGCGGGCGTCGAAATTTTTAAACCCGCTCTGGCAAAACGGTTTAAGCCCGAAAAGTTTTCACGGAATGTGATCTGGAACGAGACCCTGAAACGAAACCGCATCTATGGTTTTGAACTGCCGGGTTATTGGATGCATGTCGGTGACCCGCAAGCCCGCCTTGCCGCTGAAGCTGTGCTAAAAGAAGCCGGAATGTGAGCCGCCCAAATGTCTATAACATGCCCTCCGGCGTGCCTTTCCTATCGATCCTGGCCGAAGGGTTGTCGCGTCATTACGGAGACCGTCTTCAGGATGCCCTGATTTTACTGCCCACCCGCCGCGCCGTGCGGGGGATGCAAAGCGCCTTGGCAAAGCTGGCCCAGACCAAGGGCCAAAGCGCCGTTTTGTTGCCGCGCATGCGACCCTTGGCTGATATCAACCCCGAAGAACCGCCCTTTGAGCCCGGTGAATTGGCCGGGCAAGTCCCCCCCGCCATGCCGCCTGTCCAAAGACGGTTTGAAATGGCCAGATTAATCACAGCCTATCACAGGCGCGCAGCAGATTTACCGCTGGACCCGGCATCGGCGCTGGCGCTGGCCGACCCGCTTTTGGCGATTATGGATGACGTCGCCATGGAAGAAGTCACGATTACGGACACTGAAGAGTGGCAGAAAATCACAACTGATTCCGCCCTGCATTTCCAGCACGCCGCCACACTTTACAAAATCATCGAAACCCATTGGCCAGAAAGATTGTCAGAAATCGGCATGATGGAACCGCAGGCAAGGAAGGTAAAACTCTTAAATTTACTGTCTCAACATTGGGCGACCCATCCGCCGGATTATCCCGTCATCATCGCCGGCTCGACCGGCACATTGAAAGCCACAGCAAAGCTTATGGCCTGCGTGGCCAATATGCCGTCGGGCATGGTTGTCCTGCCCGGGCTGCAAATGATCAGCGATCAAAATTGGGACTCCATCGACATCCAACACCCGCAATGGTCGATGAAAAACCTGTTGGAGCGGGTTAATATGGACCGGGATGAGGTTCAGGATTTTAGATCTCTGGCAAGCTTGCCCAAAGATAAATCCCGGACTGATTTACGCCGCATGGTGATTAACGAAGCCTTGGTCGCCGTTGATAAAACCAGTGACTGGTTGCGGCGTATCAATAAGCTGAAAAACGAGCATGGCGATGATGTGTTCAAAACGTCCATGACAGGGCTGTCTTTGATTAATGCGCCCAGTGATGAAGACGAAGCCCTGTCGATTGCTTTAATCTTACGCGACGCCCTGAGAGACAAAGACAAAACCGCCGCATTGGTGACGCCGGATCAAGGATTGGCGCGCCGCGTCCAGGCCCGGCTGAAACGCTGGGACATTACGGTCGATATGTCCCAAGGGGAGCCGTTATCTCAAACCGGCATTGGCAGGTTTTTAATGGCCTTAATGCAGCTGGCCAAAGACCCGGACGGGCCTTTTGAACTCAGCGTTTTATTCAATCAGCCACTCTGCCATTTGGGCCGAGCGCCGGGTGATACACAATCCGAATGGCAGAGACTGGAACGCGATATCTATCGCGGCGTCAGACCGCCAGCCAATAAACCAACGCCTGAATTGGTCAAAGCTTTACACCAAACCCTCAGCCCGCTTTTGAATTTGCCGGAAAGCGCGCAAGTAAATCTCTGGGCAGAGGCACTGATAAACATAGCGGCCCAAATCGGGGCAGATGATCTTTGGAATAATCCCGAGGGCCAAAAAGCCCTGAGCCTGCTGGAAGGCTTAGCTGCGTTTGGCGCTGACCTTCCGGCCACACATGCGGAAGGCATGGAGCGTCTGCTGCACCGGATGATGCAAAATACCATCATCCGGCGGCAATCCACAAACCAGCCGCGCCTGTCAATACTCGGCCCCCTGGAAGCCCGATTGATCGAGGCTGATGTTATTATACTTGGCGGTCTGAATGAAGGTGTCTGGCCATCCGCGCCTGCCGTGGACCCGTTTCTATCCCGGCAGATGCGCAAAGCCCTCGAGCTGTCCTTGCCGGAACGGCGCTACGGTTTGTCGGCTCATGATTTTGCGGAATTAGCGGCCAATCCGACGGTTTATCTGACCCGGTCAGAACGATCTGATTCCGGCCCGACTGTGGCCTCACGATGGGTTTGGCGCCTTCGAACCCTGTTGAAGGGAGCCACGGAAGATGAGAGTGGCCCTGATTTATTGACGGCACCAAACCCATATTTGCAATGGGCGCAGGAAATTGATCATGTCAAACCGGATGACTTGATCACAATCGCGCCACCGGATTTTGCACCGCCCGTCGATAAACGCTGGGCCTACTATAAAGGGGAAAAACAAAAGGGTCAGGCGGGCCGCCGTATTTCAATCACCCAAGTGCAGACATGGATACGCGATCCCTATGCCATTTACGCTCAACGGGTTCTGGGCCTGATGAAATTGGACGAATTAGATATGCCCCAAGACGCCCGTCATTTCGGCAATGCGGTGCATAAGGCCATTGAAAATTATTTAAAATCCCCTGACCGGGTCTTATCCGCAGACGGCGCACCAAAACTGCTTGAGGCTTTAAAACGATCTTTTGCGGATCATGGTTATGCCCTTGAACAGATTGATCACGAACAGGCCCGGTTTGAAAATATATCGCGGGATATTTTAGCCTGGCTTAATGCGCGGCAAACTTTGGGCTATGACAATCTTACGCCTGAAGACTATGCGGATTTCACATTCAAGGAGCATAATTTCCGCCTGACCGGGCAAGCCGATCTGCCGCAAATCGGCCCGTTGGGCCTCGCCTTTTTCGACTTTAAAACAGGGTCGCCCTCCAGCGCCAAGACTGTGGCGGCAGGATTTGATCCGCAGCTACCTCTGGCGGCGTTTCTGGCGCAGCAAGGCGCCTTTAAAACCATTCCCTCCGGTCACACGGCGCAGCTGGGCTATGTCCGGGTGAAAGGATCAAATGACGGCTTTGAGGAAGCCATCATAACGAAACCTGAAGCCCGCAGCGGTAAAGAAGCCATGGCGCTGGCCGCTGAAGCCGTTCAAACCCTGACCACAATCATTGCTGATTATGATCGCGAGGACAAAAGCTACCCATCTCAGCCGCGCGTGAAATTTGTAAACAGCTATGGGGATTATGATCATCTGGCCCGCAGGCAAGAATGGCGAGGCCTTCAGGATGACAGCGGCACAGGTGAGAGCTGATGCGCCTGACGGATGAACAGTTAAAAGCCGTTGCGCCCAGGATCACACGTCTGGTGACGGCCAATGCGGGCTCCGGGAAAACTCATGTTCTGATCGGGCGCGTGTCGCGCTTGCTGCTCAGCGGTGTGGAGCCGGAAGACATACTTTGCCTGACCTACACCAAAGCCGCCGCCTCGGAAATGCAGTCCCGGCTGTTTGACTCTCTGGGCAAATGGTCCGTCATGGATAATGATCAGCTTAGGCGTGAAATCCAATATATATTCGAAAAGGATATCGATCAGCTGTCACCGCCGATCGATTATGATTTAGCGCGGCAATTATTTGCCAAGGCACTGGAAACGCCAGAAGGTTTGAAAGTCCAAACCATTCATGCTTTTTGTGAACGTATTTTGTCGCGCTTTCCGATTGAAGCCGGCATTATGCCGGGCTTTGAGCCCATGGAAGATGAGGCGCAGCGAGAGCTGAAAATTGAAATCGCGCAAGACATCATCAAGACGGCCGCAGAGCCCGGCCATGCTGACTTAACACGGGCGATGCGCTGTCTGACATCGGCCCGGGCCGATATGACGATTTCCTCGCTCTTTGACTGGATGGCCGCCTCCCCGGAGAAAATCCATCTCTGGCAGAAGGCGAAAGGCACAGAGCCGCTGGCAAAACGGCTGGGGCTTGAAAATTATCCCGAGTCAAAAGACATAGCGACAGATTTTTGGCAATCCATTGATCAAGGTATTTTAAAGAATTTTTTGTCTGTCTTGCAGACTTGCCCGTCCACTTGGAATGATCGAACTGCAAAGGGTATTGAGGCCGCTCTTAGCCATACCAATCCCGAACAGGCTTTTAAGAAACTTTCGAAAACTCTCCTGAATGATAAAGGCAAGGTTTCATCACAAATTTGTACAAAAGTGCCGGGAGAAGATTTCAAATCTGAGATTACCCAATTTGCCGCGTCGGTTTCGGATATAGAAAACACATATAGAAGTGCGGTCGTATTAGAGCTAACCCATGCGGTTTATATCATCGCTCAGGATTATGCCGGGCGTTACAAGCGGCGAAAGCACGAAAAACGCGCTTTGGATTTTAATGATCAAATCCTGCTTGTCCGTGACTTGCTGAGAAAATCAGAGGTCGCGGACTGGGTGACCTATAAGCTTGACGGCGGGATCGAGCATATTCTGGTGGACGAGGCGCAGGACACCTCCCCTGAGCAATGGCAAATCATCGATAAACTCGCCGAGCCCTTCTTTGCCGGAAAGGCGCAAGACCGGGATGGAAAACCGCCCCGGACTTTATTCGCGGTCGGAGATGAAAAACAGTCTATCTATAGCTTCCAAGGGGCCGATCCGCAGCAATTCCTGGACAAAATACAATATTATGAACGCCTGACGGATATGGGCGAAGTGCGCATGCGGACATCTTTTCGGTCTGTGCAGGACGTGCTCAATATGGTGGATCGCGTCTTAATAGAGAAAGGGGCCTTACAGGCAATGTTTCCGGCGGAGGATTACCCGCCCGCCTCTGACATTGCCCGTCACAAAGCCTTTCGGGATGATCGCGGCTGTGTCGAGCTATGGCCCATTATGCCCAAACCTGATGAATTGGCTGAAAACCCGGCTTGGGACACCTCCCCTGTGGATGCCGAAGGCAATCATCATCAGCGTATGAAATTGGCAAAGCAAATTGCGGAAACCATCCGCGATTGGATTAACCAGAAAGAGCCTGTCTTTGACCGAAAGCTTAAGAAGACCCGCCCCGTCCATGCAGGGGATATCCTGATTTTAGTGCAGCGGCGAAACAGCTTTTTTGATGCAATCATTCGCGAGCTTAAAAAAGCGGGCGTGCCTGTCGCAGGGGCGGACCGCCTGAAGTTAAAAGACGCTCTAATCGTCAAAGATTTAATCTCACTTGCGCGGTTTATACTCCTGCCCAGCGATGATTTATCTTTGGCGGAAGTTTTAAAAAGTCCGTTGGTCGGCATGGATGATGAGGCTTTGTTCAAGGTTGCGGTCGACCGGGAGGGGCATTTATGGGACGCCCTGAAAGATCGAAAGCCCGATGTGGCGGGCCTGCTGGCGGACATCATGCAGGACGGGCAGACTTTACCGCCCTATGACTTTTACGCGGCCACATTGGACCGAACCGACGCGGATGGGGTCAGCTTGCGGGCCAAATTCTATCGCCGCCTGACAATGGAAGCACGCGAGGCCTTGGAAGCATTTCTAGCCCGGGCGCTGGATCATCAATATCGCCGCAATGCGGGCCTGCACCATTTCGTCAAAGATTTCGCCGAGAATGACGTAGAGATCAAACGCGACATGGACGCAGCGACCGGCTTGACCCGCGTCATGACCGTCCATGGCGCGAAAGGGCTGGAAGCGCCCATCGTCTTCCTGCCGGATACAACCAGCCTGCCCAGTGATAAGGATATTCTGATCCCCTTTGAGGACGGCTTTGTGTGGAAAGCCAGCTCAAAGGAAAAACCAGACGCGCTTGAGCCGGTCTATGACGCCAATAAACAGCGGATGATGCAAGAGCAGCTTCGCCTGCTTTATGTGGCGATGACGCGGGCGGAATCGCGCCTGATTATTTGCGGCTATCATAATGGCAGCGGCGAGACCGGCTATGCCGACGGCACGGGCTCTAATCCCTATCGGTCCTGGTATGGCTGGCTGAGTGACGCCTTTGAGGGTTTAAGCGTTGAGACATTTGACCTGCCCGGTGCCGCGCCGGGGCAGGCAGAAGCCCGCCGCCACGGCACATTGCCAGAAGCCGTGCAAACAGAGCCTGACCTCCGCCAAGACACAAATATAGAGGTGCCTGGCTGGACTGATTTGTCCCCCGCACCGGAAACGGGCCGGACATTCCACAGCCCGTCCCGATTATTGGCCGAAGAATCTTTTTCTCCTTTGATGGCCGCAGACATGCGGGGCGGAAGGCTGCGCGGCACGGTGATCCATAAACTCCTCGAAGTCCTGCCTGACTTCCCGCCTGAGCGGCGTGAGGAGATAGCTAAGAAAATCATGGCGGGTTATGGCGCGCAGATCAAAGGCGCGGCCCCGGATATTTACAGCGAAGTGAAGACCGTGCTGGAGCATCCTGATCTGGCCGATATGTTTGCCGTCCTGTCGCGAAGCGAGGTCGCCTTGACGGGCACCGCCGAAACCCTGCCCGAAGGCTTATGGCTGAACGCGCAAATCGACCGGCTGTGTGTGACGGAGAGAGACGTGTTGATCGTCGATTATAAATCTGATCGTCACCCCCCCGAGGATGAAACGCAGATCGCCCTGACCTATCGCCTGCAAATGGCGGCCTATCGCGCCCTGGCGGAGGAAATCTATCCGGATAAGACCGTGTCTTGCGCTTTGCTGTGGACAGCCGCCCCCCGCCTTATGCCGCTCTCAAAGGCGTTACTGGATGAGGCCTTGCAAAGCCTGCACACGCTTCCTAAATCAGAGCTAACTTTCTGATTCACGAAAAGGAGCCCCTCATGGCCACTGTTAAAGTCACAGATTCCAGCTTTAAAGACGATGTCATCGGATCATCCACACCTGTCCTGGTGGATTTTTGGGCGGAATGGTGCGGCCCTTGTAAGCAAATCGGCCCGGCGCTTGAGGAAATTTCCGAAGAAATGGGCGACAAGATCAAAATCGCGAAGGTCAATATTGATGACGACCCAGAAACCCCCGCCAAATTTCATGTGCGCGGCATTCCAACCTTGATGATTTTCAAGGACGGACAAGTCGTCGCCACCAAAGTCGGTGCCATGACCAAATCAAAGCTCTCTGAATGGGTCGCAGAACACGCTTAAGAGCGGATATATACACCCTATAAGCCGCCCCAACGGGCGGTTTTTTTATGCGCTATCTTTCAAGACTTCACCGGCCAGATAGAGCGACCCGCAAATTAATATCCGCGGCGGAATGACCGTCGCATCCGGGGTTTGGCGGGACAGAGCCTCGCCCGTATTGATCGCCCGCTGAACCGCGTCGGTCAGGTTATCCGCGACTTGCGAAAGTAGCCCGCGAGCGGCGGCGATTTCTGATAGGGTTTCCGGCGCGAGCGCCGCATGACCCGGAATCGTCACGCCAATAACGGCGCTGGCCAATCCCTCATAGGCATCCATAAATCCGCCAATATCCTTATTGGCCAATATGCCGGTGATCAGGATAAGCGGCCGAGCCGAGCCCGCTTCCAGCTCTGCCATCGTCGTTGCCACGGCCCGCGCGGCATGTGGATTATGCCCGCCATCCAGCCATAATTCCCCGCCCGCATCACGGGCCATTTCGGCATAAGGCCCTTCAGTCAAGACCTGCAACCGGGCCGGCCATGTCACAGTTTCCAGCCCTTTGGAAATGGCCGCATCCGGTAATTGCATATGACGGGCCACCGCAATCGCCAAGCCTGCATTTTGATATTGATGCGCCCCCGGCAAAGCGGGCGGCGGCAGATCCATCAAGGCCTCATCATTTTCAAACACCAGGCGTCCATGCTGGCGGTAAGACTGAAAATCCTCGCCCAGAAATTTGATCGGCGCGCGGTGTTTTCCGGCTTCAGCCTCCAAAACAGCCTGAACAATTTCGCCCTGATTGCCAACGAAGACGGGAACATGGCGTTTGATAATCCCGGCCTTTTCCCGCGCAATCCCGGCTAGATCGCGGCCCAGAAATTCCGCGTGATCATAATCAATCGGCGTAATCGCGCAGACCGCCGGGTCAAAGACATTGGTCGCATCGAAGCGACCGCCGAGCCCGACTTCGATCAAAGCAATATCCGCCGGGTTTTCGGAGAATGCCAAGAAGGCAGCTGCGGTCGTCGCCTCAAAAAATGACAGCGGCTCATTGTCATTGGCCTGCCGCACACGGGTGATCACATCCAGCAAGGTCGCATCATCGATTTGCTGCGAGCCTAAAACAATCCGCTCGTTAAATTTGACCAAATGCGGCGATGTATAGACATGCACCTTTAATTTTGCCGCTTCGGCCATGGCGCGAAGAAAAGCGATGGTGGAGCCTTTGCCGTTCGTGCCCGCCACATGAACAGCGGGCGGCAAATTATGTTGCGGATTACCAAGCCGTTCCAAAACGCGCTCTATTCGCCCCAGTCCCAGATCAATTTTTTTCGGATGCAAGGCTGCAAGCGCGGCCAAAGCCTGCTCTAAATTATCTGATTTCATTAGGCGTCTTCAGCTACGTATTTATGGTCGGCTTCCGCTTTCGTCAGCACCGATAATATCTGCGCAAGGGTCCGCCGCATATCCTTGCGGTGAACCACCCGGTCAATCATGCCTTTCTCTTCGAGGAACTCGGCGCGCTGAAACCCTTCGGGCAGTTTTTCGCGGATGGTTTCCTCAATCACGCGCGGTCCGGCAAAGCAAATCAAGGCCCCCGGTTCGGCCAAATGCACATCGCCCAACATGGCATAGCTGGCCGTCACCCCACCCGTCGTCGGGTCGCATAAAACCACAATATAAGGCACGCCAGCCTCACGCAATTCCTGCACGGCGATGGTCGTGCGCGGCATTTGCATCAGGGACAAAGCCCCTTCCTGCATCCGCGCGCCGCCTGCTGCCGTAAAGACAATCAACGGCAATTTATGAGCGGCTGCATATTCCGCCGCCTGAATGAATCCCTCCCCAGCGGCCATGCCCAGACTGCCGCCCATAAAAGCGAAATTCTGCACCAGAACCACGGTTTTAATTCCCCGGATGTGACCGACGCCGATGCTCATCACATCATCATCCCCGGTCTTGGCGCGGGCTTTTTTCAAACGGTCTGTATATTTTTGATCATCCTTGAATTTTAAGGGATCTTTGGCCACTTCCGGGATGGCCACCTCTTCGTACTGACCCTCATCAAAGGTATATTCCATACGCATTTCGGGCCCGATCCGCATATGATGCCCGGCTGGCGTCACATGTAAAAGACCCGGTAAATCCGCGCTAAATACCATCTCTCCCGACTTCGGACATTTGATCCAGAGATTATCCGGCGTGTCCTTTTTGGTGAAAATATCCTTGATCCCCGGAGGGGTTAATTTTGTGAGCCAATTCATGCCGCCTATCTGCCTTAGATTTGCGATTTGAGCAAGACCGGGAACCATGCTATGCATGGGGTGTTGTAATCATATCAATAAAAAGGGAGGACATATTATGACACTCGAAGGATTAATCATCACACTCATTATCGGCGGGATTGCGGGCTGGCTCGCGTCGCTGGCGGTCAAAGGCTTCGGCTTTGGGATAGTCGGCAATATTATAGTCGGTATTATTGGCGCGTTTTTGGCCAGTTTCCTACTGCCTAAAATCGGCCTCTATATTGGCGGCGGCCTTATCGGCTCCATCATCAATGCCTTCATCGGCGCAGTCATCCTGCTATTCGTCATTAAGCTGATCAA